>DATGGK010000215.1:0-84085 GCA_035308565.1 Planctomycetota bacterium
CCGCTCAAAGCCATTGAAAAAAAATCTCCGCGCAGGATAGAATATCGACTGCCCGGCGGATTCGACACATAAAATGCGGCAATGGGCTTGAAGTTTGTCGCGGCAACCGGAGTGACGCATTGAAAGTCTTTACGATAGCGCTGCTTATTTCTGCGAGGGTTCTTACTGCGGGTGAACCCGAACGCAAACCCGCGCTCTGGGCGCCTCGCGACTATCAGGTCTTTCAGCGCGTGTCGCAAACGCAGGGAAAAGTCGATTTTGCGCTCGTAGACCTTGCCGTGCGTGCCGATTCCGCGCAATACAAATTCACCGGCAAGCCATTGGATGGCGAATTGCAGTCGGATTGGAAAGATTTTGATCCCGACATTGATGGCGCGCTCATGTCGAGCAAATTCACCGTGCCGGCGGGCGGCTGGTACAAGTTTGAGGTCCGATTTCTAAACAAAGGAAAGAGTGTTTTTGAAACGTCCGTTGAGCACGTCGGCGTGGGCGAAGTCTTCGTCATCGCCGGGCAATCCAATTCGACTAATCACGGATCGGAAAAGCAGACGACTGCGTCGGGCATGGTCGCGAGCTTCGATGGAAAAGCGTGGCAGCTTGCCAACGATCCGCAGCCAGGAATTCAGGACAAAAGCAGCGGCGGGAGTTTTGCGCCGGCGTTCGGCGATGCGCTTTACGAAAAATATAAAGTGCCGATCGGCATCGTGTCCACGGGCGCAGGTGCGACCAGCGTGCGGCAGTGGCTGCCGAAGGGCGAGCGGATGAGCAACCCGCCGACGATTGAATCGCATGTCAAAAAAATCGAGGACGGCGTTTGGGAATCGACGGGCGATTTGTTCGAGGGATTGATGAAGCGCGTCAACGCGCTGGGAAAGAACGGATTCCGCGCGATTCTCTGGCATCAAGGCGAATCGGACGCGGGGCAGGCGCGCGGCGGTTATCCCGCGATCAAACAGATCAGCGGCGCGCAGTACGCGGAATTCATGGGGAAATTAATCAAAGCATCGCGCGAGCGGGCGGGCTGGGAAATTCCCTGGTTCACGGCTCAGGCCACGTATCACAGCGAGAAAGATGCAGCCGACGAGGAATTCCGCGCGGCGCAAAAATCGCTCTGGGAAAAAGGTGTGGCGTTCGAAGGGCCTGACACGGATGCGCTCGGCAAGGAATATCGCGCGGGTGTGCATTTCAACGCGAAGGGATTGCAGGCGCACGGGAAAATGTGGGCGGAAAAAGTGAGTGGGTATCTCGATAAGGCACTGGAAAAATAAATCTCTATGGACATTGCTGCTGAGGCTGCTGTTGCTGCTGCGCCTGCATTTCCTCGTCGTCCTGGAATTCCTGAAACGCCTCGTCGCTTTCGTCAGGGTCCATCGTTGCGGCGTAAAACTCGTCGAGATCGACTCCGTTGAGCGATTCCTGAATGTAGCGGAGATACGCGGCTTGCTCGTCTTCGTTGAGATCGACATTCAGATTCACGGCGCCTGAGAGTTCGACGCTGTCATCCATCGCCAGCCAATCCAGCGCGTCGCCGCTCTCTTCGGCTTCGGCCGCGAGGTCATCGACGTCCTGGAACGCGTCGCTGTCGCGCGCCTCCTGCCAGGCTTTGCGGTGCTTCGCGTCCACATAGTACGAGTAAGCTTCCCATTCGCCTTCGACCACGTCCACCAATTCGAGCGCGGCGTCGAGCGACTGGGCGGTCATCGGCGCGTCGAGACTTTTTTTGAGCTGCGAAATAAGGCGTTGCAGTTCGGCGGTGAGCTGCGCGTTGGTTTTGAATTCGTCGGTGAGCGCGTCGAGTTCGTCGATGAGCTTGCTTTCGGATTCGCGCAGCGCGGTGAGCTGCTCCTTTTCCTTTTCGGTCATGCCGGTGTTCTGGCGGCGGTGCGCGGATTCGCGGCCGTAGTTTCTGCGCAGCAGCGTGAGCGCGTTCGAGATTACCTTGACGCCGTCGGCGACCTTCGCGTTTTTAATGCCGGAACGCGGCAGCGCGCTCTTCAATTCGGCGACGAGTTGCGTCGAGTCGTTGACGGAGTTGAAAAATTTGAGATCGTGGTCCTTCAGTTGGGATTTGATTTTTACGGTGATGTCTTCCGTCTTCTTGAGCGCCGAGAAGAAGGGCTGCTGGCGAACGCTTTTGAGGTCGAGCGATTTGTCTTTCGAATCGTGAATTTCCTTCGCAATGAACGCGATGGCTTTTTCGGCGTCGTCGAGCAGTTGTTCGGCGGTGGCCTTCTGCGGCGCGGGCGGCTTCTTCTTTTCCTCCGCGCGGGGGCTGAGCATGATTCCGGCCGCGAGGACGACCGCGGCGAGGAGACGCGCTGCGCTCATGGTTCGACTCCCAAACAGAAGACAGAACACTGTAGCTCGAAATCGCGGACGCCGGACATTCTAATGACTGACGGCACCATTTTACTACTGCATTTATTTCGGCTCTTTCGGCTCGTAACCTTTCTCAATCAATTCGATGAAGTCCCAAAAGTTCTGAATTTCGTGCGCGGGCGGAGTGGCGCCGGGTCGCGCGTGGTAGCGGCCCGAGCGGCGGTTGAGCACGGTCAGCCAGCCGGCAGTGTTGGGCGGATCGATGTCGCGGTCGGGGCGGTCGCCGATGTGCATGCAGGTGCGCGGGTCCGCGCCGAACATCTCGGCGGCGCGGCGAAAAAATTTGGGCGAGGATTTGCTGATGCCCAACTGGTCGGAGAAAAAAATCGCGCGCTTGTGGAGGAACGGCAGGATGCGGAGGCGCGCAATTTTCTCGGCCTGCTTTATGGTTTTTCCCTGCGTCGCGACGCCCAGCGCGAAGCCGCGCGCGTGCAGGCGCTTGAAGGCTTCGACGCCATCTTCGTAGGGCATGAAACTTTCGTGGATCGTGTCGTGATAAGCGGCCACGCCGATGGCGACGAGCACCGCGGCATTGAAATCGCACGAGCAGGATTTTGGAAGGCGTTCCAGCAAACGGTCGAACTGCTTCTCGTCGTTGGAAGTGAATTCGGCCACGATTTCGTCCAGCTCCGCGGCAGCCTGATCGAGCGACACGTTAAGTCCGGTCGCGATCATGGCCTTCAGCGCATTTTCGCGCGCCAGCCGCGCAAAGTCCGTGCTGGCGTACAGTGTGTCGTCGATGTCGAACGTGATCAGCGCGAGGGGATGCTTGGACATGGCCACCCTTTCCTTTTACTTCCTCACCAGCGCCTTCGCCTTCGCCGCCACGTTCTCCGCGGTGAATCCGAATTTCTTGTACAGCGCCTCGTATGGCGCCGACGCTCCGTAACTTTCCATGCACTGCGTCCCGCCGTCGGTGCCGATGTATTTGTACCACGGCATCGGGTGCGCGGCTTCGACGGCGAGGCGGGCCTTCACGTCGCTCGGCAAAATTTCAGCGCGGTAGCTTTCAGGCTGCTTGTCGAAGATTTCCATCGAGGGCATCGATACCACGCGCGCTTTGATGCCGTCTTTCCCCAGCAATTCCGCGGCGCCGACGCAGAATTGAACTTCGGATCCGCTGCCGAGCAAAATCACATCCGGCTTAACAGATTTGTCGCCGACGAGGATGTAACCGCCCTTCTCGACGTTCGACGCCGCGGGATATTTGCTACGGTCGATTACGGGCAGATTCTGGCGCGTGAGAATCAACGCCGTCGGGCCGTCGCGGTGTTCGATTGCGCATTTCCACGCGACCGCGGTTTCCGTCGCGTCGGCGGGGCGAATCACCGTCATGCCGTAGATCGAACGCAGGCTCGTGAGCTGTTCGATGGCCTGATGCGTCGGACCGTCTTCGCCGAGGCCGATCGAATCGTGCGTGAAAACGAAGATCGACTGCACGCCCATGAACGCGGAGAGGCGCAGCGCCGGTTTGCTGTAATCGCTGAAAATCAGGAATGTCGCGCCATACGGAATCAGCGAGTTGCTCAGCGCGATGCCGTTGAGCACGCTGCTCATACCGTGTTCGCGCACGCCGAAATGCAGATTTTTCCCGCCAAAATTTCCGCCGTCCATGTCGTGGCTGGCCGCGCGTGGATTGAGCGGACTTTGAAAATCGCCGAGGCCTTTGACGTAGGTCGAAGTGGACGGCGCCAAATCCGCGCTGCCGCCGATGAGCATCGGCAGTTTCGGCGAAATCGCCGCGAGAATCTTCGCTTGCGCCACGCGCGTGCTGACCGATTTCTCGCCCGCGAAATTGGGCAGCGCATCGGTCCAGCCGTCCGGCAATTTCTTCGCGACCCAGTCTTTCAACTGCTTCGCCAAATCCGGATACGCCGCTTCGTACGCCGCGAATTTGGCGTTCCACTCCGCTTCCATTTTCTCGCCGCGCGTTGTTTGCTTGCTGAATTCTGTTTGCGCTTCAGCGGGAATGTAGAACTGTTTATCGGGGTCCCAACCGTACGCTTTCTTGGTAAGCTTCACTTCGTCCGCACCGAGCGGCGCGCCATGCACCTCATGCGTATCGTGTTTGTTCGGAGAACCGTAACCTATGATCGTGCGGATATTGATGATGTGCGGCTTGTCCTTCACGCCCTTTGCGATTTCAATCGCTTTGTTGATTGCCTCCGTGTCGTTGCCGTCGTTCACGATCTGCACGTGCCAGCCGTACGCTTCGTAGCGCTTGGCGCGGTCCTCGGTAAACGCGACGGACGTGTGGCCTTCGATGCTGATGTGGTTGTCGTCGTAAAGATAAATGATGTTGTCGAGTTTCAAATGCCCCGCGAGCGACGACGCTTCACTGGTCACGCCCTCCATCAAATCGCCATCCGAAACGATACCGAGGATTTTGTAATCAATGATCTCGTGGCCGGGCCGATTGAAATACGCAGCCAGATATTTCTGAGCCATCGCCATGCCCACGCCGTTGGCGAGGCCCTGTCCGAGCGGGCCCGTCGTGGTTTCGACGCCAACCGTGTGGCCATACTCGCTGTGCCCCGGACATTTGCTGCCAAGCTGGCGGAAGTTCATCAACTCGCTCAGCGGCAGATCGTAGCCGGTCAGATGCAGCAGACTATAGAGGAGCATGCAGCCGTGGCCGGGCGAGAGAATGAAGCGGTCGCGGTTGAGCCAATGCGGATTTTTCGGATTGTGACGCAAGTGGCGCGACCAGAGCACATGCGCCATCGGCGCCTGGCCCATCGGAGCGCCGGGGTGCCCGGAGTTTGCTTTTTGCACGGCATCGATGGCGAGGCAGCGGATGGTGTTGATGCAGAGCAGTTCGAGTTCTTTGGCATCCATCGGGGCAGCTCCTTTTTGCTTTGTGAATGCAGGTGATTTGTTCCGAGAAAGTACGCTAATCGCGCGGGCGGGAATGGCAAGTGGAGAGCCAAACTCAGTTGCCCCTCCCTCCTGAACAAATTACTATAGCGCTGCGAACGCACTCTTGGTTTTTTGCATGACTGACCCCGCTCCTCACGAACCCACCGACTTCATCGAGACGCCTGAGTCCACATCGCCTCAATTGGGCGCGACCAAGGCCGGTCCGGCGCACACGGGCGGGATGGGGGTGGTCGCGGCGACGATTCCGTCGCTCTCGGTGCCGTGGCAGGATTTGGTCGCCGACATGCGGCTGCATCGCGCCGTGCGCATTGAGTACAACGCGAAGCCGGTCCCCGCGCTCGGCGGCATTCCGCTGATTGCGAAGATCAGCCAAGGGGGCATGGGCGCGGTGTATTACGGCGTTCATCCGCGCTTGGGGAAAGAGGTCGCGGTTAAAGTGCTTCACGATCATCTCGCTGAACAGAACAGCGAGATGATCGAGCGTTTTTGCGCCGAAGCGCGGCTGGCAGCGCGGATTCAATCGCAGCATCTCGTCAGCGTGCTCGATGTCAATCAGGAAAATGGCATCTACTATTTTGTGATGGAATTCGTGCGCGGGCCGACGGCGCAGAGCCATCTCGATCAAGCGCGCAAAAGCACGCAGACGATTTCGGAGGCGGTAGCGCTGGAGATTTGCATCGCCGCGTGCAACGGACTTGCCGCGGCGCACGCCGAAGGCGTCATCCACCGCGATGTGAAACCGGGCAACATTCTCATTCCGCGCAGCCGAGACTTGAAATCGCTGCGCTTCGGCGACGCGAAACTCGCGGACCTTGGCCTCGCGCGCAGCGATGAACTTCAGCAGGGGCGCACGAGCACGGGTGTGTGCATGGGCACGCCCGGTTACATGGCGCCGGAGCAGGCTGTCGATTTGAAGAACTGCGGCAAGCCCGCGGATGTTTTCGCGATGGGCGCAACGCTCTACACATTGCTGGCCGGCACGCAGCCTTTTAAAGGGCTGGTGTATTCGGAGCCGGAATCGGTGCGCAAAACGCGAACCGATGTGACGCCGCAAACGTCCGCGCTGATCGAACAGTGCCTGGACAAATCGCCGCACAACCGTCACGCCGATGCGAGCGCGCTGCTGGAAGCACTCAGCGCATGCCGCGCGGCGCTGGGGCGGACGCCGTCGGCGGCGGCGCTGCCTGCCGTCGCAGTTGAACCGCCCGTGCGCGCGTCAAAGACGACACCGGTGATCGAAGACGCTGGATTTCGTGCCGAGACGCAACGCTTCGAAATGCGGCAGGCGCTGTTTATCGCCATTCCCGAAGCGAAGGAAGCGCGTGAGCGGCACGATTGGAAGCAGGTCGTGGAGTTGCTTGAGCCGCTGTGCGCCGATCCGAGCAACGCCGATCATCCGAGCCGAAAGATCGCCGACACACTGCTTGCGAAGGCGCGCGGCGAATTGACGCGGCGTGGCGGCGCGAGCATGCCGCCTGCGTTTTCCAGCCCGTCGCTCGACCGCAGCACTCCCCTTCCCTCTCGCAGCGCGGATGTGCTCGGCAAACAGGGCGCGCTGGCGGAAACGACACCCACGCCCGCGTCGATTCCCGCGCCGCTGGGCGAACACGTGCTGAAATTGCCGGGCGGCGTGCCGCTGATTTTGAAGCTTCTGCCCGCCGGTTCGTTTCTGATGGGCAGTCCGGACAACGAACAAGGCCGCGCGCGCGACGAAGCGCTGCACCGCGTCACGATCGGCAAACCGTTTTACGTCGCACAATTCGCCGTCACGCAAGAACAGTACGAAGCAGTGACGGGAGAGAACCCCAGCCAATTCCGAGGCGGCGCGCTGCCGGTCGAAGGCGTCGCGTGGGTTGACGCGGCGAAATTTTGCGAATTGGTGCTGCCGTTCGCGCCGCACGCGGTGAAATTGCCGACGGAGGCGCAATGGGAATACGCATGCCGCGCGGGTTCGCGCACGCCGTTTCATTTTGGAACGACCATTGGGACGGATCTGGCCAACTACGACGGCACCTACGCGTACGGATTCGGTGCGGTCGGCCACAACCGCAAAAAGACGACGTTTGCCGGCACATTCAAGCCCAACGCATTCGGACTTTACGACATGCACGGCAACGTGTGGGAATGGTGCCAGGATTATTATAACGAGATGTGGTACCGAAATTCCCCGGAGCTTGATCCCACTGGACCGAGCGCCGGCAAAGCGCACGTGCTGCGCGGCGGCTCGTGGCTCAATCCGCCGGCGGATTGCCGCTCGGCCAACCGCGGCCGGCTTGTGCCGAACTACCGCGGCGCGAACGTGGGCTTTCGAATTGTGATGGCGTCGGAGTGATATCAGGCATGTCTCCTCGCATTAAAATCTGCGGCGTCAAGCGCGCCGAACATGTGCTGGCCGCGGCCAACGCCGGGGCCGCGGCCGTCGGCTTGAATTTCGTGCCGTCCAGTTCGCGCTTCATTGGCCGAATCGAAAACGCGTGGATGCTGATCGACGCTTGTTCGATGACGGGCGTCGAATGGGCCGGAGTTTTCGTCAATCCCGAATTCGACGAACTGCTGCGCTTGAAAGAGGAACTTGGCCTTCACGTTCTGCAGCTTCACGGCGATGAATCACCGGAATTCGTGCGGCGCGTCAAAGCGCGCGCCGGCGACGCGCGCGTGTGGAAGGCGTTCCACGTCGCCGCGCAATCGGAACTTGCCGCCATCAACGATTACGAATGCGACGGCGTCCTGCTGGACACAAAAGTTTCGGGTGCGCACGGCGGGACCGGGCGGACGTTCGATTGGAAAATCTTGGAAGGTTTCAAACGCAGCGTTCCATTAATACTGAGCGGTGGATTGAACGCGCGCAATGTTGCGGACGCAATCCGCGCGGCGAAGCCGGATTGGGTCGATGTGGCCAGCGGCGTGGAAATCGCGCCGGGAGAAAAGAGCGTGGCGCTGATTGTGGATTTTATTCGAGCGGCGAATTCAGGAGATAGGAGATAGGAGGACGATTTCTATTTGAAGCTTTCGACCGCGACCTGCTTGCCGTGATGCATTTCCATGAGCTTGTCGAGACCCACCAAGCGCAGTTGATTCTTCACGTGGTTATTGACGCTGGCCAGTTTCATCACGGCCAGATTCTCGTAGCACATCACATGCATGGCGACGAGCGTGCCGATCTGCAAGCTGTAGATCGATTCGATGATCTCCAAATCCGCGACGATTTGCTGCGCGCATTCGTCTTTGATCTCGCGTTCCAATGCCGCCAGCGTGGGAACCGGCGCTGACAAATCTTCCTTGCTCAATGTGAAAATCGCGGTCGGTCCGACTCGTTCGATAAGCATGGTGCTTGCAACCTCGAAGCTGAAACGTTGAACGATTATTTATCGGCGCGTTTCGCCCGTTCCTTCTCTTTTGCGGCCGATTTTGAGCGCAGCGGCGGCTTTTTCGATACGCTTTTGACACCCGCACGCCGAGATTCCGTGGCCGCCGGCAGTTCCGCGGGAATTCCGCTTACTGACGTGCGCGGCTCTGGCACCGCCGCCAGTTCATTGCTATCGGACGGTGCTTTCGCGAGACAGGGCGTCGTAAACGTCAGAATTTTTCCCAGCATGTCGCGCAGATTTTTGCGCTCGACAACCATGTCGATCTGCCCGTGCTCCAGCAAGAATTCGGATTCCTGAAAACCTTCCGGCAGTTTCTTCTTAATCGTCTGTTCGATCACGCGCGCGCCGGTGAAGCCGATCATGGCTTTCGGCTCGGCGATGATGATGTCGCCCAAAAACGCGAAGCTCGCCGACACGCCCGCCAGCGTGGGGTGCGTGAGCAGCGTGACGCAGAGCAAGCCGGACTGATCGTGGCGATGCAGCGCGGCGGAGGTCTTGGCCATCTGCATCAGCGAAAATGCGCCTTCGTCCATGCGCGCACCGCCGGAGCAGCAGATGATCAGCACGGGCTTGCGCGTCTCGGTGGCGCGTTCGATCGCGCGCGTGATTTTTTCGCCGACCACCGAACCCATCGAGCCGCCGATGAATTGAAAATCCATCACGGCGGCGACGACGCTGAGGCCATTGATGCGCCCCTCGCCGCAGACCACTGCGTCTTTCAATCCGGTTTTGTGCTGCGCTTCGCGAATGCGTTCGAGGTAACTGCGGCGGCCTTTGAATTGAAGCGGGTCTTCCGCTTCGATCTCGTTAAACAATTCGCAAAAGCTGCCTGGGTCGAGCGTCAGTTCGATGCGCTTGTTCGCGCCGATTTGAAAATGGTGCCCGCAACCGTCCTTGGGGCAAACGTCGAGGTTATCCTGCAGCGTTTTCAGAAACAGCGATTCATTGCAGGAAGGGCATTTTCGAAAGACGCCTTCCGTTTGCACGCGCCGCGCTCCGTTGCGGCTGTTGGAGGGCTCATTGGCGGGTGCATCAGGCATCGAACCGGTTTTCTCCGAACAAAAAGGATAGGCGCATGATAGTCGTAAGCGTGGGCGATTCAAGGAACGGTTGCGCGTTGCGACGCAAAGTGGAACGGCTCGGAGAGCCATCCTACCGCGCGCGCAGCGCCTTGAGCGCTTCCGCGGCGTTGGGGTATTTAAACTGCTGCGCCAATTCGATCACCGGCGCGAAATGCTCCGCGCCTGATTTTCCGCGCAGCTCTTCGGAGATGGACTGCGCCAGCTTGATCGCGCCAATGTCGGCGTTTTGCAGCAGCGCGGCGAGCTGGTCGAATTGCGGATGTTCGAGCGGCCCGGCGCCGCTGACGGCCGGATGTTCGCCGGAACGCTTGGCCTGATCGACGCCAAGCGGCAGCGTACCGCTGGAACTGCGCGCGGCCTGATTGAGCGGCGCCTGGCGCTGCATGCCGGAGAGCATGTCCGAAATGTTTTTCAGCGTCTGCCGCGCGGTGCGCACGAAGCGCTCGCGGCTTTCGGCCAGCGCGGGCGCGGGAAGGTTGGCCTTGAGCGCCGCTTCCCAGCGCGCGGCTTCGTGGCTAAGCGCGTCCACGCCGAGGTTGGCGGCGACGCCCTTGATGGTGTGGAGTGTGCGCAGCGCGGTATCTCGTTCGCCGCGCGCGAGCATTCCGTCCACATCTTCGACCATCTGGCCGTATTTGGTGCAGAAATGCTGGAGCAGGCGGAAGAACAGTTCGCGGTTGCCGCCGACGCGCGCGATGCCGGAGTCGGTGTCAAGTTCGGCGGGATTGGGCGCGCCGCCGACGGCTTGAAGGCCAGGATTCGAAGTGCGCGCCGCGGCGAGCGGCAGCCCGGGCGGAACGAACGGAGGGCGCGCCGGTTCGAGTTGCGGCATCTGAACCGCGCGCGTCCAGCCGGAGCGGCGCGCATCGTCGATGCGCTCGGATTTAATGTCAGCAGGGCGCGCCTCCGGCGCGCCAGTTTGCGGTACGCGCGAGGAACTGTGCAATGGCGCGCCGGAGACGCGCGCTGCGGTTTGCGCGGTCGCAGACTTTTCGGACTCAGCAACTGCTTCGGTGACCGCGGTTTTTCCGCCGGCTTCGCGGATTCGGCGCGCCAATGTTTGGTACAGTTCGTCGAAGCGAATGGGTTTTGTCAAGTAATCGTCCATGCCGGCGTCAAGACACGCTTCGCGCACGCCCGACACGGCGTCGGCGGTCATGGCGATGATTGGAAGATTCGCGAAACTTTTGTCGGCGCGGATGCAGCGCGTAACTTTGTAGCCGTCCATGTCGGGCATCTGCAAATCCATCAGCACGGCGTCGAATTTGATTTCGGGCGCGTCGTTGAGCAGGATCGAAAGCGCTTCGACGCCATTGCCGGCGATGCGCACTTTGCAGCCGGCCATAATCAGAATTTCTTCGGCGACCTGCTGGTTGATCTCGTTGTCTTCGACCAGAAGGATGCGTTTGCCGCGCAGGATTTTATCCGCGACGGGCTTCTCAATTTCGCCGGACGCGCGCACGGAGGCGCTGCGCTGCGCGCTCTTGGCGAACGCCTGCATGATGCCGTCGTACAGCGCGGAACGCGACGCGGGCTTCATCAGCATTTTGTCAAAGCCGGCGCCCGCGGCCAGCGCCGCGTTGACCCCGCCGGCCTCGGGCGCGGCGAGCAGAATCATCGCCGGCTGCGCGGATTTCGCGTGCGCTTCGCGGAGCGCTTTTGCCGCCGAGGCCCAATCGAGGCCCGGAAGCGAATGGTCGTAGAGCACCAGATCGAAATTCTGCTCGTTGTCGCGATGCTGCTTGATTTCGCGCAGCGCACCTTCGGGCGATTCGGCCGTGGTGACGGCGAACGACAATTGCTTCAGAATCGTTTGCAGCGTGGCGCGCGATGAATCGTCGTGATCGACGATCAGCGCGCGACGCCCCGAGACCAGCAGGCGAATGGCTTGCACGCGCCGGCTGTTTTTTGTCGGGTGCGCGAAGCGCGCGGTGAAACTGAAGGTCGAGCCTTCGCCGAGCTTGCTTTGCACTTCGATCTGCCCGCCCATCATCTGCACGTAACGCTTCGAAATCGCCAGCCCCAACCCAGTGCCGCCGTAGCGGCGCGCGGTCGTCACGTCGGCTTGCGAAAATGGCTCGAAGATGCGCTTCAATTGCGGTTCGCTCAAGCCGATGCCGGTGTCCTTTACGCTGAAGCGCAGCACCGCGCCGCGTATGTCGGATTCGGCGCGATCGACGGCGACGATCACTTCGCCGCGCTCGGTGAATTTGATCGCGTTGCTGGTGAGATTGAGCAGCACTTGGCCGAGGCGCAGCGGATCGCCCAGCAGGCTGCCGGGCACGTCGGGCGAAACGAGCACCTTGAAATTGAGCCCCTTTTGCTGAGCCTGGCCGGTGGTCATCTGCACCAGATTTGAAAGCACTTCGTCGAGACTGAATTCTTCGGTCTCGATCTCGACCTTGCCCGCTTCGACTTTCGAAAAATCGAGGATGTCGTTGATGATGCGCAGCAGATTGCGCGCGGAGGAATCGATCTTCGTGGCGTAATCGGCCTGCTTGTCCGAAAGCTGCGTCTGCTTGAGCAGATAGCCCATGCCGATGATCGCGTTCATCGGCGTGCGGATTTCGTGGCTCATGTTGGCGAGGAAGATGCTCTTCGAGCGGTTGGCTTCCTCGGCGGCTTGTATCGCGCGGATGAGCTGGCTTTCAGCGGCGTTTTCGGCAGTGGTGTCGCGCGTGACCACGATGACGTGCGTGACCCGCGATGGCTCGCCCCAATAAGGATAAATCGCGATGCTGCAATGACGCCGGCCATGCACGCCGAGGTCCATCCACATCTGGTAGAATTCGGGGCGCCCTTCGAAGCAGCGTTCGATGTGCGGCTTGATGTGCTCGCTGAAAATTTTGTCGCCGAGCACGTCGCTCATGGTGCTCCCGATCATGGATTGGCGTGGCTTCTGCAGTGCGTTGCACCAGGCATCGTTGATCGCGTGATAAACGAAATCGCGGTTGACCATGCAGATCAAGTCGGCGATCGAATTGACGATCGATTCGTAGCGCTTGACGCGTTCTTCCGAGGCTTTGCGCGAACTCACGTCCGAGACGATGCCGTCCCACACAGTGTTGCCATTGGCCAGCCGCCGCGGGGCGGAGCGGTAATGCAGCCAGCGCGTGCCGCCGTTTTCAAGCCGGTAGCGCGCCTCAGCGTCGAAGACAGTCAGCGTGCGCGCGGATTCGTCGGCGAGTTTTTTGAACGCGGCAAGATCGTCGGGTTCGAAGCGGTAGAACAGATCGGAGTCGGCGCGCATGCGCTCGCCGCTGACGCCGGTGAGTTTCTCGATGCCTTCGCTGATGTAATTGACGCTGCGCTTGAGCGTCGCGGCGTCGAGCACGATTTGGTAGATTGCGCCTTCTGGAAGATTGTCGCCGAGCGAACGCAGCAACGCTTCGCGTTCGCGCAGCGTGCCTTCGGCGAGCTTGTGCTGAAGAAAGAGCGCGATTTGATCGGCGATTTTGCACAGCGTTCCGTGCAGCGCGGCATCGGGCTTTGAAATGTTGCTGCCCGTAAGTTCGACCGCGCCGATGGTTTTCTGGCCGGAGCGCAGGGGGAAGGCAAAACCGGATTCGATGGACCATTCCAGTGCGCCGCTGGCCCACGCGCGCGCGGCCAACCCGGATGCGCGAGCGTTAGCATGCGGCGGTGTGCCATGAGCGCAAACCGTTTCGAGCTTCGCATGGTCCGGCGATGCAAGAAAAAGCGCGCCCGCTTTGCAATCGAGATTTTCGCACAAGACGCGCAGGACCTGCGCGCCCGCGTCTTCCAGGGTTTCGGCGCGCGAAAGAATATCCGTGGCTGAATATTGGAGCGACAATAATTGCTCCGTGCGCCGGTGCGTGTGGATGTCCACGTTGGTGCCGGTGATCCATTCGGGTTTGCCGGGCGCGACCCATGAGGCCACTTTGCCGCGCGTCAGCACCCAATGCCATTGGCCGGATTTGTCGCGCAGGCGCAACTCCGCTTCGTAAACCGGCGCGCGCCCCGCCACATGCTCCTCAAGCAGCCGCTCGGCCGCTTTCATATCCTCGGTATGAACCAGCGTTTCCCACTGCTGATGCGTATTCTTGATCTCGTCGGGACTATAGCCGAGCATTTCGGCCCAGCGCTCGTTGCGGTGCGTTACGCCGCTGGGGACATGCCAGTCCCAGAAGCCGTCGTTGCTGCCATCCACGACGCGCGAAAGTTGTTCGCGGCTTTCGCGCAGCGCTGCCGCAGTGCGGTTGCGCTCAGAGAGTAAAGAAACCAGAAAAATCAAGCCGCAGGCCAGCGCCGTCACGAGGAAGCCGGCGATCAGTGTAAAGGTCGCCAGTTCCGGTTTTTCAAGCGCGCGGTAATGAAAAAAAAGAAGCAGTGTCGCGCCCAACAGCACCGCTGTCGTCCAGATGGCGGCAACGTAGCGGCGCCAGCGGGGGGCGCGAGATTCGGCAAGCAGTGCCTTGGGTCTCATCGGAGCTTCCCCGAAATGTTGAAACCCTCAAACATTCTAACTGCGGAGGCCAGGCTCAATATTGCATGGAAAGATCTTTTTTGCAAACCATTGAACCTTTTTTTACCGGTTGCGCCAGCGTTAGGTGACGATAATATGTTGTCACAAGTCCTTATTGCGACACTTTAATAATCGAACAAAAGTTGTCCCGCCCGACGCAGACGTTGCCATGTAATCTCTGTGAATGAGTTATCGGCTGAAAAGGCTGACCAATGGAGAGATCAACGGCGTCCGCCCAAACTTCGGCTCTCAGCGCATCGTCTGAGTCAACAAGTGAGAGCGCCGAGCGAAACGGGCCTTGTCTGCTTGCGCGCGCCGCCGGCCGGCTGTGCGCGCTGCCGCTGGCGAATGTGTTCGAAGTCATGCGCCCGCTGCCGATCGAGCCGTTTCCGGCCATGCCGCCGTCGGTGCTGGGACTCTCGACGATTCGCGGAACGCCCCTGCCAGTCGTGGATCTGGCGCAACTCGTCGAGCCGCGCCCGCCAGTAAGCGGGGACGCATCGCACGGCGCGCCGGAGACGCGCCTTACATTGAGCGGCCGGCGCTTCATCACCATCCGCACCAATGACGCCTCGCGCATTTTTGCGCTGAGTGTCGAAGCGATCGAGCGCGTTGGCCAACTCAGCGGCGCCGCGTGGGAGTCGCTTCCGCCGCTGTTGAATGCCGGACATTCCGAGACCATCGACGCCATCGGCACGCTGGACATGCGCGTGCTATTGCTCCTGAAAGCATCGCGTCTGATCGATGACCAGACGTGGAACTCGATCGAAAAGGAGCGCCGCGCGTGAATCCGACACTGTCACGAGCCGACGTGGAGCGCTTTCGCGCGGCCGTGTGCCGGCGCTTCGGGCTGCGCTTTGACGATTCGAAACTCGAGTTTCTCGAAGATGTGTTGCGTGCGCGTCTCACCGCATGGAGGGGCGGCACTCCTGCCGCCCTTGGCGCGCGATCACACGAGTACCTTGAGCGCCTGAACTTGCCGACATGCAGCCGCGACGAATTGAATGCTCTGGCGCAGGCGCTGACGGTCAACGAAACGTTTTTCTTCCGCAATCAGGAACAATTCCGCGCGTTGGAGGCGAGGCTGGAGACTAGAGACTGGAGACTGGAAGAACGGAGCGCGCACGCGAATCTCCAGTCTCCAGTCTCGCCGTTCAAAACGCTCCGCGTCCTTTCTGCCGGATGCGCGTCGGGCGAAGAAGCGTATTCGCTGGCGATTGCAATCCGCGAGCGCCTGCCCGACGGATGGAGCGCTGAAATCGCCGGCATCGATCTGAATCCGGCGGTGATCGAAAAAGCGCGCCGCGCGCACTACAGCGAGTGGTCGTTGCGCGGCACCGACGATGCGATTCGCGAGCGCTATTTTTCACGCGACGGCAACGACTTCGTGCTCAACGAATCCGTGCGCAAGATGGTTACGTTCGACGAGCGCAACCTGATTCACGACGATGCGATGTTCTGGCGCCCGCATTCGCTCGACGTGGTCTTCTGCCGCAATGTCACGATGTATTTTCCCAACGACGTGACGCAGGCCGTTATCGCCCGCATCGCGCGTGCGCTGGTCCCCGGCGGCTACCTCTTTTTGGGCCACGCGGAAACGCTGCGCGGCATTTCGAATGACTTTCATCTGCGGCACACGCACGACACCTTCTATTATCAGCGCAAAGAAACGATCGAAAGCCGTTTGAAATCAACCACAGAAAGCGCGGAGAGCGCAGAGAAAAGCAATTGGGAAGAAAGTACATTCGATTTGACCCGCGCAGGCGAGACGGCTGCGCCGCTGGCGTTCACCCCGCTGCTGGCGGGCGATACGTCGTGGATCGGAGCGATTCAGCAGGCGTCGGAGCGCATTGCGGCGCTCGCGAAGCGCGATTCGAAAGCGATTGCGCCCGACCAAAGCGGAACGGAGCGGGAGCTCCGTTCTACGGGCGCCGCGCCGCCGCCGCGTGCAAACATTGGCCCGGAGACAAACATCGCACTGGAATTGCTGCGCGCGGAACGCTACGCCGACGCGATCGACGTGCTCAACAAATTGCCCGCGCACTCGCAGGCCGACGCCGACGTTCAATTGCTGCGCGCGGTGCTGCTCACCCATGCGGGCAAACTCGCCGACGCGCAGCACGTCTGCGATCAACTGCTGGCCAAAGATGAGTTGAACGCGGGCGCGCATTATCTCGCGGCGCTCTGCCGCGAACATGCCGGCGATGCGTCCGGCGCGAAGGAACATAACCAGGCCGCCGCGTACTTAAACGGCGCCTTCGCCATGCCGCATCTACATCTGGGCTTGCTCGCGCGCCGCGCACACGACGCCGGCACCGCGCGCCGCGAACTCGACACCGCGCGCACGCTGCTGCGCTGCGAAGACGCCTCGCGGATTCTGCTCTTCGGCGGCGGTTTCAGCCGCGAAGCACTGATCGAATTGTGCAACGCGGAATTGAGAACGTTGGGGGAAGCGTAGTCATAGTGGCCAAATAGGTCCCATAGGCCCTATATGCCCTATAGGGCTTATAAGGCCTACTGGAAGGGGAGTTGCGATGCCGGAAGTAGAATCGGTTAGCCGCGCCGCTGAATTCCGCCGCGCCTTTGATGACGCGTTCGCGCGTCCCGCGGCGCACACTATCGTCGAGCGCGACACGCTGCTGGCCATTCGTGTCGGCGGCGATCCATTCGCGCTGCGCGCGCGCGAAATCGCGGGACTTTCGAAATCCTCAGCCATCGTGCCGGTGCCCTGCGCCACGCCGGCGCTGCTGGGAATCATGGGCCTGCGCGGGGCGCTGTTGCCGATTTTCGATCTGGCCGAGTTGCTCGGTTATGCGCGCCCGGAACGGGCCGCGCGCTGGGTCGCAGTCTGCGGCGGAAGCCAACCGCTCGGTTTGGCCTTCGCGCAGTTCGAACATTGCTTTCAAGCCGGGCCGTCTGACCTGAGCTCCGTTGATGGCGCGGAGAGCCGCAATCATTCGCACGAAGTCGTGCGCGCCTCCGGCGCGGTGCGGCATATCGTCGATATTCCGTCCGTCGTGCGCGTGATTCGATCGGTTCGCGCCAAGGGTAATCTTCCTCTCGAAAAGGAGCGCTAAGATATGGGACAAACATGGACCTTCGGGCAAAAGCTTTTCGCAGGTTTCTTTGTGGTCATCGCGCTGAGCGCGCTGAGCAGCGGGATCGCGTACTATGCGATCAAAACCGTCGCGGCCAGCAAGGATCAGGTCATCGACGTTCATGACCCGGACGCGGAGAATGCGGAATGGCTGTTCCTTGCCGCTGAGCGCGAATTGAGCGATGGACGTGCCGCGCTTCTCGACGGCGCGCAGAATAAATCGTCCAAGCCTGGCGCCGTGAACCGGGACGCGGCGGAAGAAAAATTGAAAGGACTGACCGAAAGCGCGGAGAAAACGAAAGATCCGGCTGAAATGACCACTGTCAGAAATTTGAAAAAAGCGCTGGACGAGTATTTCAGTTCCGCTGACCAATTGCTTGCGAAACATTCGTCTGATGCCAGCGCTATGGCGGCAAACATCGCGCTTGAAAAGGACGTCACCGAAACGCGTAAGAAACTTGATGAGGCCGTAACGGCCTATGTCGCCTACCAGCACAAACAGATGGAGGACACCACGACCGCATCGAATAAGGAAGTCGGCAACTGGGAATTAATAGTCATTCTCGTCGCCATCGCGGCTCTTGTCGCAGCGATCATCATCGGCCTTGTCCTCACACGCAGCCTCACGGCGCAAATCGGCGGCGCCGTGCAGCACATCACCAGTTCCTCGACCGAATTGCAGGCCGCCGCGAATCAACAAGCCACTGGCGCAAAAGAACAGGCCACGTCGATGAACGAGATTTCGACGACGATCAGCGAGCTGCTCGCCACGTCGCGCCAGATTGCCGAGAGCGCGCAGCGCGTGGCGCAGATCGCGCAGGAAACCAGCGCGGCGGCGCGCGGCGGCGACCAGACCGTGCAGCGCTCGCTGGATACTTCCGCGGCGATTCGGCGCCAAGTCGATCAGATCGTCACGCACATGCTGGACCTCGGCAAAAAATCGCAGCAGATCGGCGCGATTCTAGAGATTATCGACGAACTCGCCGAACAGACCAACATCCTCTCGATCAACGCGACCATTGAAGCCGCCGGCGCCGGGGAAAGCGGGAAGCGCTTCTCCGTCGTTGCCGACGAAATCCGCAAACTCGCCGACCGCGTGGGCTCGTCGAGCAAGGAAATCCGCGGCCTGATCGACGAAATCCGCGCCGCCGTCAACACAACTGTAATGGCGACGGAAAGCGGTTCGAAAACCGTCGATGCCGGCGCGCGGCAGTTCAACGAAGTTGCCGCGGGCCTCAAACAAATCGCGGGGCTCGTCGGCACCACCACCGAAGCCGCGCGCGAAATCGAGCTCAGCACCAAGCAGCAGACCACCGCCGTCGAACAGGTCAACGTCGCCATCTCCAATGTAGCCCAGGCTACAAAAGAAAGCGAGACGTGCGCGCGGCAAACGCTTCAGACTGCTTCGACGCTGACGACGCTTTCCGCGGATTTGAACAAGTTGGTGCGAAAAGCAAGTTGAACGTTGTTTGTAGAACGGAGCTCCGCTCCGTTCAAGATTTCTCGTGAAGGCGGAACGGAGCGGAGCTCCGTTCTACAGATCGCATGGCGAAAGACCCGTACAAATATTTCCGCATCGAAGCGCGCGAACTGCTCGATTCGCTGAGCAAAGGCGTGCTCGAGCTGGAGAAGGGCGCGGCGAGCAAGGAACTCGCCGGCAAAGTGCTGCGTTACGCCCACACGCTCAAAGGCGCTTCGCGCGTGGTCAGGCAGCCGGAGATCGGCGAACTGGCGCACAAAATCGAAGAGGTGCTCGCGCCATTCCGCGAAGGCGGCCAGCAAGTTCCGCGCGACGCGATCGGCCAAATGCTCGCGCTGCTCGACACCATCGGCGTGAAATTGAATGCACTGACCGCCGAGCCGGCATCTGAAGCGGGTGCCATGGATTTGGCGCCAAATCGCCGCAGCAGCGACGCGCCAGCGTCAACGCGGCCCGCTGCTCCCGCGGCCATCCCTCCTTTATTGCGCCGCGCGACGGACGAACGTTTCGACACCGTCCGCGTCGAAATCAAAGACATGGACTCGCTGCTGGAAGGCATCGCGCGGGTCGAGCTTCAAATCAGTGCGCTGCGCGGGCAAATCAATAACGTTGAACGCGCCAACGAACTCGCGGAGACTCTGGCCGAGCAGCTCGCCTCGCATCACCAATCGGCTGCGCGCGAGCTCGATTCGGGCTATCATGCGCCGGTCAAACTCGGCGTGCTCGCCGAACAGCTTCGCGACCAGCTCAAACTGTTGCGCCGCGAATTCTCCGCAAGCGCCGACCAGGCGCGCGTAGAATTGTCACAGGTGCGCGGCCACTCCAACGAACTCCGCCTGATGCCGGCGTCGAGCATCTTCGGGCAGCTTGAACGGGCGGTGCGCGACGCGGCGGCATCGCAGCAGAAGGACGTGCGCTTTCAAGCCAGCGGCGGCGAGACGCGCCTCGACGCGCACGTGCTTGCCGCGCTGCGCGACGCGCTGCTGCACGTCGTCCGCAACGCGGTGGCGCACGGGATCGAAAGCGAATCCGCGCGCGCTGAAAAAAATAAGCCGCGCGAAGGGAGCATAACACTCGACGTCGAACGGCGCGGCAATCGCGTTGCGTTCATTTGCAACGACGACGGCAGCGGCGTGGACGTCGAAGCCGTGCGCGCGGCGGCGCGTGCGCGCAAACTGCTTTCGCCCGGCGAAATCGACGCGCTCGACACGGAGCGCGCAACGCAATTGATTCTGCGCGGCGGAATCACCACGATGCTCAACGTCACCGAACTCGCCGGGCGCGGCGTGGGGCACGACGTGGTCCGCGCGACCATCGCCGGATTGAAAGGCACGGTTGCGATGAGCAGCCGGCCCGGCCGCGGCACGCGCGTCGAATTGTGCGTGCCCATTTCGCTCGCGTCGCTCGCGGCGCTGACCGTCGAGGCCGGCGGCACGACGGTTTCCGTGCCGCTCGACGCGGTGCGCGAAACGCTGCGCCTGAGCGAGGGCGACATCGCGCGCAGCGCCGATGGGCTTTCGATCGCGCATCAAGGCGAGGTAATTCCATTTCTGCCGCTCGCTGGCGCAATGGGAATTTCCGCAGGACGGGCCTCCGAGCCCGTCCGATTTTCTCTGCCGAAGCAGGACGGGCCCGGAGGCCCGTCCTACGAAGCGAAAGCGCGCTCGCCGCACAGTATCGCCCTGCTCGTTGAATCGGCGCCGCATGTCGTTGCGATCGGTGTAAGCCGCGTGTGCGGGACCAGCAGCATTGTCGTGCGTCCGCTGCCGCTGGATGCGGGCGCCGCGCCGCTTGTGGCCGGAGTTTTTCTCGATTCGGAAGGCGTCCCGCAATTGCTTCTCGATCCACGCGGCCTCGTCGAAGCCGCGCGCGCCGGCACCGTGCAGGACCGCGCTGCGAACGTCGTCGAACGCAAGCCCGTGCTGGTCATCGACGATTCGCTGACCACGCGTATGTTGGAGCACAGCATCCTCGCGTCCGCGGGTTACGAGGTGGAACTGGCTTGCTCCGCTGAGGAAGGCCTGGAGAGAGCGCGCGAAAGAGTATTCGGCCTGTTCATTGTGGACGTGGAAATGCCCGGAATGGACGGATTCGAATTCGTCACGCGCACGCGGGCCGATCCGGTCCTGAGCAAGATTCCCGCGATCCTCGTGACCTCGCGCAACGCGCCCGAAGATTTGGCGCGCGGAAAGAAGGCGGGCGCGAGCGCGTACATTGTGAAAGGCGAATTCGATCAAAAGAATTTGTTGCAGACGATTGGGGATTTAATGCAACGATAAACGATGAATGTGGAATGTGGAATGTGGAATGTGGAATGTGCAATGAAAAGAATTCGTGTCCTCGTCGTTGAAGACTCCCTCACTGTCCGCAAGCGTATTGTGGAAGTGCTGGAATCGCACGCCGAATTTGAAGTCGTCGGCGAAGCAGAGGACGGCAAGCGCGGCATTGAGTTGTGTACGACGCTTCGCCCCGATGTCATCACGCTGGACATGATGATGCCGGTAATGACAGGGCTGGCCGCGACGGAATACATCATGGCCTATTGCCCGACGCCGATTTTGATTGTCTCGGCATCGACCAACCGCGGCGAATTGTTTCGCACGTACGAGGCGCTGGCTGCCGGTGCCGTCGATGTACTCGATAAACCGCGCGGCGACGGGCCGGAAGAAGTGTGGAACCAATCGTTCATCTCCGCGGTGCGCATGGTCTCGCGCATCAAAGTTATCACGCACCCGCGCGCGCGATTGCGCGGGTCCTCGCCGAGCGGCGCGCGGCTTCCCCTCACCCCGCGGGCGGGTACGCCCGTCGGCCCTCTCCCGGAGGGAGAGGGGATGAATGCGGGTGCGCTTAGCGGAAGCAGCGCTCAACTATCGCGCGCGCGCGCAGCGGGCGACATTCGGCTGATTGCCATCGGCGCTTCCACGGGCGGGCCGGCGGCGGTGCTGGAAATTCTGCATGGGCTGCCGGCGAATTTTCCGCTGCCGATTTTGCTGGTCATGCACATAGGCGAACCGTTTGCCGCCAGTTTCGCCGAATGGCTCGACAGCCAATCGCCATTGCGCGTGGCGTATGCAAAGGATGGCGAAGCGCTGCCCGCGCCGGGCGAAGGACGCGTGATCATGGCGCCGCCGGACGTGCACTTGATTTTGAAAGGCAACCGGCTGTGTCTGACAAAATCCGCTGAACGCCATTCGTGCCGCCCGTCGGTGGATGTGCTTTTCGAATCGCTGGCGCAGAGTGCGGGAAAACAGTGCGCTGCATGTTTACTCACCGGCATGGGCCGCGACGGCGCGGCGGGAATGCTTGCGATTCGCAACGCCGGCGGAGCCACGTTCGCGCAGGATGAATCGACATCGGTAGTGTGGGGCATGCCGCGCGAGTCCATCGAGATAGGCGGCGCGGAACGGGTGTTGAGGATCGATGAGTTTGCGCCGATGTTAATGAAGTTGGCGGAAAAACGTTAAAGGTTACAGGTTAAAAGTTACAGGTTTCATTGACATCGCGGTCTCAGAAAACTTGTAACCTTTAACCTGTAACTTGTAACGATTGTCGAGTATCGGGGAAATCGATGTCCGCTTCGATTCTGATCGTTGACGACAGCCTCACCGTGCGCATGGACCTGGGTGAAGCATTCGACGCGGCCGGATTTTCGCACGTGCTTTGCGCCGATCTCGCATCCGCGCGCGACGCGATGAAAGCGCAAACGTTCGCGCTGATCGTCCTCGATGTGAATTTGCCCGATGGCGACGGGATCGATTTCCTCAAAGAAATTCGAGGCAATCCCGCGACGGCGCAAACGCCGGTGATGCTGCTTTCGACGGCCGCGGAAGTGCAGGACCGCATCCGCGGTTTGAAAATTGGCGCGGACGATTACATCGGCAAGCCTTACGAAAGCAGCTACGTGATTTCGCGCGCGCGCGAGTTGGTGCGAAGCCACACGCCGCCTTCAGCGGAGACGCGAAGCGCGCGCACAACCATATTGGTGATCGACGACAGCAAGACGTATCGCGAGGAACTCAAAGCGATGCTTGCCGATGCCGGTTACGACGTCGCCGCCGCGGAGACCGGAGAAGAAGGCTTGCGTCTCGCCGTCGATCTGCGGCCCGGCGCGATTATTGTGGACAACATGATGCCGGGCATCGACGGCCCGACGGTGATCCGCCGCTTGAAGCTTGATGAAGCGCTGCGCCGCACGCCCTGCATCCTGCTTACGGCGGTTGAGGACCGCAATAGCGAACTGCAAGCGTACGACGCGGGCGCGGATGCGTACGTGCGCAAGGAATCCGATCCGACGATTATTCTCGCGCGCTTGAGCGCCGCGTTGCGTTCCGCGGGAACGCAAACCGCACAGGCGAACGTCAGCGCTCATTTGGGGCCGAAACGAATTCTCGCCGTCGATGACAGCATGACCTACCTGCACCAGCTCGCCGACGAATTACGCAGCGAAGGTTATGAGCCGATTCTGGCGCATTCGGGCGAAGAGAGTTTGCAGTTGCTCGCCGCTCAGCCGGTCGATTGCATTCTCATGGATTTAATCATGCCTGGGCTGTCTGGCGAGGAAACGTGCCGCCGCATCAAAGGCGAAAAATCGTTGCGCGACATTCCGCTGGTGATGCTGACGTCGATGGACGAGAGCCAGGCCATGATCGCCGGGATCAACGCGGGCGCGGACGATTACATCACGAAGTCCGGCGATTTTGAAGTGCTGAAAGCGCGCCTGCGCGCACAGCTTCGGCGCAAACAATTCGAAGACGAAAACCGGCGCATCCGCGAGCAACTGCTGAGCAAGGAAGTCGAAGCCGCCGAAGCGCGCGCCGCGCACGAACTGGCCGAGACGCGCGCGGTGTTGCTGGCCGATCTTGAGCGCAAGAACAAGGAATTGGAGGCGTTCAGCTATTCGGTTTCGCACGATTTGCGCGCGCCGCTGAGAGCCATCGATGGATTCACGCAGGCATTGCGCGAAGATTTCGCGCACCTGCTGCCAGATGAGGGCAAGCAATATCTGGAGCGCGTCTGCACGGCCGCCCAGCGCATGGGCGAATTGATCGACGACTTGCTGGAACTGTCGCGCGTGACGCGCCACGAATTGCGTTTTGACAAAGTGAATTTGGGCGCGCTGGCCAAAACGGTTTCGGAAGAGCTTCAGCGCAGCGACTCGACGCGCAACGTTACCTTCGTGATCGCGCCGAATCTAAGCGCCGAAGCCGACGCGCCGCTGATGCGCATCGTCCTCGAAAATCTGCTGGGCAACGCGTGGAAATACACAAGCAAACAGCCGAAAGCGCGGATCGAATTCGGCGCCGAGGAGCGCAACGGCGCGCGCACGTTTTTTGTGCGCGACGACGGCGTTGGTTTTGACATGGCGTACGTGAACAAACTTTTTGGCGCGTTTCAGCGCCTGCACAAAGCCAGCGAATTTCCGGGCAGCGGCATCGGCCTGGCGACGGTGCATCGCATCATCGACCGGCACGAGGGAAGAATCTGGGCCGAAGCGGCAGCGGGTAAAGGAGCCAGCTTTTATTTTACGCTGCCGGAGTTTATTTCAGAGGTGCGTTCGGGCCTTTGGTCGGTCGGCTCGCGCGCGGGAATGAAAGCGGTTTCATCGAAACACAAGGCGTAGCGATTGGAGGTTGTATGCGCACAAAAATAATTCTGCTGGTCGAAGACAATCCGGACGACGAGCAACTTGCGCTTCGCGCGCTGAAGAAAAACAACGTGGTCAACGACGTGATCGTCGTGCGCGACGGCGTCGAGGCGCTGGACTGGCTCTTCGCCGCCGGAACTCACGCGCAGCGCGATCAAACGCTCGTGCCCGCGGTGATCCTGCTCGATTTGAAGCTCCCGAAATTGGATGGTTTGGAGGTGCTGAAGCAAATCCGCGCCAACGAACGCACGCGCCTGATTCCCGTCGTCGTGTTGACGACATCGAAGGAAGACAGCGACTTGCTCGCGAGCTATAGTCTCGGCGCGAACAGTTACATTCGCAAGCCTGTCGATTTTACGAAATTCACGGAAGCTGTGAGGCAACTGGGAATATACTGGCTGGCGCTGAATGAAACGCCGCCGCCGTAACGGCAGGAGTCAGGAATCAGGAATCAGGAGTCAGGAGTCAGGAATCAGGAATCAGGAATCACGGAGAAATATATATGCCAGTTAGATCTGCGAAGGAACTTATTGTTTATCGCAAGGCGTACGATCTCGCGATGGATATTTTTCAAGCCAGCAAGCGTTTTCCAAATGAAGAACGTTTTGCGCTCACAGGACAAATACGTCGATCGTCGAGATCTGTTCCCATGAACCTTCGCGAAGCATGGGCGAGACGACGTTATCACTTGCATTTTGTGAGCAAGCTGACCGATTGCGATGGCGAAAACAGCGAAACCGACACTACGCTCGATTTCGCACGTGATTGCGGCTACATCACTGAAGGGGACATCGTGACTTGGTGTCAAAATGTCAAGAAGTTGGCAAGATGCTGGGATTGATGATCCAAGACCCTTCGTCGTTTTTACTGAATGACGAATCTGACTCCTAACCCCTGACTCCTGACCCCTGCCCTCTGAGGATCGCCCTATGAGCAAACCGATTCGCGTCCTGGTCGTTGAAGATTCGGAAGACGACCATTACCTGCTGCTGCGCGAACTGCGGCGTAACGATTACGCACCGGAGTCGCTTCGCGTTGAGATACCGGAAACGATGAACGCTGCGCTCAATAAAGAGGCGTGGGACATCGTCATCTCGGATTACGCGCTGCCGCAGTTCAGCGCGCCGGCGGCGTTGAAGCTTGTGCAGGACCGCGGCATCGATCTGCCTTTCATCATCATGTCGGGCGCGGTGGGCGAGGAGCGCGCAGTCGCGGCGCTCAAAGCGGGCGCGCACGATTTCATTCCAAAAGGCGCGATGCCGCGGCTGGTGCCGGCGATCGAGCGCGAATTGCGCGAGGCCGAAAGCCGGCGGGCGCGGCGCAAAGCGGAAGCCGAGGTCAGCGATCTCTACGAGAATGCGCCGTGCGGTTATCACTCGCTCGACAGTGACGGCATTTTCGTGCGCATCAACAACACCGAGCTTTCTTGGCTTGGCTACAAGCGCGAAGAAATCGTCGGCGTGAAAAGATTCAGGGACCTCGTCGCGCCGAACAGCCGCAAAGTTTACGAGGATGCTTTCGAAGCGTTCAAAGCGAGCGGATCGGTGCGCGACGTGGAATACAACATCGTTCGCAAAGACGGCTCGATCATGCCGGTGCTGTTGAACTCGTCGCTGATCCGCGATGCGCAGGGTCGCTACGTGATGAGCCGCTCGATCGTCTTCGACACCAGCGAACGCAAGCGGCTCGAAGAGCAATTGCGCCATTCGCAAAAGCTCGACGCGATCGGCAAATTCGCGGGCAGCGTGGCCAGCGATTTCAACAACATGATCGCGCTGATTCTCAAACATTCGCAGGGCACGCTGGACAGCTTGAAGCCGGGCGACGCGATGAGCCGGCCGCTGACGCTTATTAATGAGACCGGTAAAAAGGCGGCGGCGCTGACCAAATTGTTGCTCGCGTTCAGCCGTCGGCAATCGGTCGATGCGAAAGTGCTGGACCTTTATTACATCGTGGCCGGAATGGAGGCAATGCTGCGGCGCATGCTGCGCGAGAACATAACCATCGAAATGAAGCTGGACTCATCCGGCGCGCGCGTCAAAGCCAACCCGGAACAGATCGAGCAGATTGTGATGATCCTTGTCGAAAACGCCGGCGACGCGATGCCTGCGGGCGGCACGCTGCGTTTCGAAACATCGCGCGCGGCGCTCGACGAAAATTATTGCCGCACGCATTCCGGTGTGAAGCCTGGCGCGTACGCAGTGCTCTCGATCAGCGACACGGGCTGCGGCATCGCCGATCCGGTGATGCCGTTTATTTTCGAGCCATTTTTCACGACGAAGGAGCACGGCAAAGGCGCGGGGCTTGGGCTTTCGGCGGTCTACGGCATCGTCAAACAAGCGGGCGGCTGCATCGACGTGTTCAGCGAGATCGGAAAGGGCACGGCGTTTAAGATTTATCTCCCGCGCGTCGAGGACCCCGCGGCGCCATCGGTCGGCGCTGCGCACTGAAATTCGGAGCGGTGTAGCCATATTGATCGTTGGCGCGTTTTTTGATAGGTCCAATGGGGCAGATGGGGCCAATATGAGGCATCGGCAAGTGATCTTCGTTGCGTGCGCGATTTTTGCATTCACGCTTCGCGCGGAAACGCTGGTGCTTGTCGCCGGCGGCGGCAACGGACCCGACGGCGGACCGGCGATTGGCGCGAAAATAAATCATCCGTTTGCGGCGAGCATCGACAAAGCCGGCAATCTGTACACGCCGGAGTTTTCGGGCAACTGCGTGCGCAAGATCGATCCGAAGGGGATCATCACCACTATTGCCGGCACCGGCGCGAAGGCGTACTCGGGCGATGGCGGCCCCGCGCTCAAATCCGAAATGAATTGGATGCACCACCTCATCGTCGGCCCCGATGGAAATCTGTACGTCGCCGACACCGGAAATTCATGCGTGCGAAAAATCGATCTGACAACAGGGATCATTACGACGGTCGCGGGAACAGGAAAAAAAGGTTTCAGCGGCGACGGCGGTCCGGCGGTGAAAGCTGAGTTCGGCAACATCTATTGCATTTCGTTCGATGCGAAAGGCGAGCGCATGTATCTGCTCGATCTGGATAATCGGCGCGTGCGCGTCGTGGACATGAAATCGGGCGTCGTCACGACGTTCGCTGGCAACGGGCAGAAAGGCGTGCCGAAGAATGGCGCGGATGCGGCGACGGCGCCGCTGGTCGATCCGCGCGCGGTGGCCGCGGACGCGAACGGAAACGTGTACATCTTGGAACGCAGCGGCAACGCGCTGCGCGTAGTCGATGCGAGCGGGAAAATCAAAACCGTCGCCGGCACCGGCAAGAAGGGTTTTAGCGGCGATGGCGGCGACGCGCTCAAAGCGGAGTTCGCCGGACCGAAGCACATCTTTGCCGATCACGACGGCAGCGTGCTGATCGCCGACAGCGACAACCATGTGGTGCGGCGATATTCGCCGAAGGACGGCAAAATCACGCGCGTCGCCGGCAGCGGGAAAATGGGCACCGAGGGCTTGAACGGCCCGCCGGAAAATGCGCAGTTGAATCAGCCGCACGGCGTGTATGTGGATGCAGGCGGGACGATTTATATCTGCGACAGCATGAACGACCGCATTTTGAAAATTGTGAAGTGAAGCCGGAAAGTTGCTCAAGGAATAATTTAAATGCCGAATTCAAATCGCCGCCACTTCTTAAAATCCACGGCCGCAGCGCTCACCGCGCTGAGCTGCGCGAGCCTGCGCGCCGACGAAAATATTTACGCGCCATTCAAAGTCGGCATCGCCACGTACACGTTTCGCAATTTCAAAACGCTCGACGAGGTGCTCGCCAAGCTCAAGGAACTCGGCTTGAAATACAGCGAGTTCAACAAAGCGCATCTGGTCGTGACTTCCGATCCGAAAAAAATCGCGGAGTACAAAGAGAAACTGGCCGCGGCCGGCGTCACGCCGCTGGCGATTTGTGTGTACACGTTCGCCGAAAATCCGGGCGCCAATCGCGCGGTGTTTGAATTCGCGAAGGCGATGAACGTACCGACAATCAGCGCCACGTTCACGAAAAAAGGGGCACTGTCGCTCGATAAACTCTGCGAAGAATTTCCGGACATCCGTGTCGGAATTCACAACCACGGGATGAAGGACATTTATAAGTCGCCGGACGACGTGCTCGAATGCGTGAAGGATCGCCACAAGAATATCGGCGCGACGGCAGATCTTGGGCATTACATCGGTTCAAAGCAGGACCCGCTGGAGTGCATTGAAAAACTGAAGGACCGCTTGTACGGAATTCATTTTAAGGACTACAAGATCGTGGACGGAAAAGACGTCGAGACGATCGTCGGCGACGGCGTGCTGAAAGTGAAGGAGACGCTGGCGCTGCTGAAGAAAGTTAATTTTCAAGGCTGCTTGTCGCTGGAGTACGAGCAGAAGCCGGAGAACCCGGTGCCGGATTTAAAGATTGCGCTGGAGCGGATTCAGAAGGCGGCGAGGGAGATTTAGAATGTGGAATGTGGAATGTGGAAAGCAACCTTCAACATTCAATATTCCACATTCCACATTCAGCGCGTCTCGCGCTCAATGCCGGTACTCCAATAATTTCAACGTGTCGAATGCGTGATTGATTTCGCAGAGGAAATTCGCGAGTTCTTTTGTGACGAGCGGCTGCGCCATTACGGTGGATTCGCCCATCAACACGGCGTCGCCGTTTTTCAAACGGCCGCAGGTGTAGAAGCGGTGCATCCCGCGGCGCAGGCGAATTTCGCTTAAGTGCAAATCCATGAGAATCTGCGTGCCGGCCGTCGTCGCTTCGGAGCCGTCGCGGAAATGGCGCGGGTCGAAGACGGTGACCTGCCGGGCGTACAAGTGCTGCTGCAAGCCGGCGAGTTTCTCGATGCGCGCGGCGGTTTGGTCGTCGCGCAGCCAGTTGTATTTGCATTCCTTCTCGACGTAGCGCTGAATCGATTCGAGGCGCACGGCTTCGTCGGCGCGTCCGGAATAGAAGCTGCGCACTTCCTTCTGGTACGGTTCGTTGTGGCGCAAATGATCGATGACTTCGGTGAGCACGCGCGGGATTTTGCACTGCCACGCGGCTTCGGTGATCGGACGCGCTTTGATTTCGCTGCCCGGCTCGACGATGCGGTTGTAGCGGCGGCGATCTTCCTGGCTGATCGACGAGGGATGCATCAGTTCGGGCATGCCGGGAAGTTTGTGCGCGAGTTTTGAGAGTTCTTCGAATTCGCTTTTCACCACGCTTTGAAAGGCGTCGTCGCGCGACGTGCCGGCGCGAAAAACGGTCGCGTCGAGTTTCATCAAACGGGCCGGCGCGCCGGTTACACTGGGGCCGAAGGCTTCGATTTGAATTCTGCGGCAACCGGGCAGCGCGGCGGGATCGGGAATTTCGTAGGCGTCCACGGTGACTTCGACGGCGCCCGTCGTCGGCACGAGCAGCGGGTAAGTGAACGACGTCGAAAGGCTCACGGTCAATTCCGCCGGCTCGACGAAACGTTCGTAGCAGATCGAGGCGAGCGCGACGCCGGGCATGACGACGACGTCTTTGTGTGCGAGCAGGCGCGTGCCGAGCGTGTACGTGCGCTCCTCGGCGCCGGCGTTGGCGAGCGCGCCTTCGCCGCCCGCGACTCCCTGCGCCGAGAGCAGGCCGAGCATCCACAGCAGCGCGTGATCGGGGCGATGATGCACGGGATTGGCATCGTGGTTGTAAAGAATGCTGACGATGACCTGCTCGCCGAATTGGACAGGAATGACCGCGCGGCCAATCAGCGAGCGCTTTTCGGCGGCGGGCGTTTCTGCGGGATTGCTCACTGTCGCGGTCCTCGATGGCGTGAGTGGAACGGAGTTCCCGCTCCGTTCAGCGCAAGTAGAGCCAAACGCGGCGAAAATTCAACGGCTATTCCGTGACGGGCGCCTGTCGCCTCGGTAGAATCCTACCAGAGAATCGAGGACCGTGCAGTGCTTCGCATTGAGGATCAATTCGACGACGATTGCTGCGCCCATTGCGGCGCTTTTATGGAGGGATTGAGCAACTATTGCCATCTGTGCGGCGCGATGAACGGCTACATGCCCGATGGCGCAACCGGTCCCATGTCACGCGCGGGATTGTGGCGCCAGGGCGATCTGCTGGTCAAGCACAAAGACGCCGTACTTCCCGCGCGCTGCGTGAAAACCAATTTGCCCGTCGAAAGATTCGTCCTGTGCCAATTCACTGCAAACCAATCACCGTTGTTTGTGCTGCTTATGCTGCTGCTTTGCGTGTTTGGCGGCGCAGTGGGCTTGATCGTCTTGATTGTGCTGTATTTCACGCAAAAACGCATGAACGTCAGCATACCGCTTTCGTCATACGTGCTTACCGCCTACCGGCGCGGAACGTTGAGCGGAGTCACCGTCGTGGCCGGCTCGTGCGCTTTCTTTGCGCTAGCAAAATTGATGGAAGGCGTGCCTGAAATTCTGATCCTTTTCATTGCGCTCGGAGCGCTCGGCGTGCTGACCGGCATGGTGAATCTATACCTATATGGAAGCTACCTGCGTGTGAAAAAAATCGTCAAGGACTGCATCTTTCTCAAGGGCGTCTGCCCGGAGTTTTTGAGTGAGCTTCCCGAAGTCTACTGAACCGTCCGCGCCGAGGCCGCATTTGTGGCGCGCGGGCAACTTGCTCATTGCGGAAAGAGGCGCGGTGTTTCCGCAACGCTGTTTGAAGACGAATCAGCCGACGACGCTGTTCGTGCGGCAGTCGATGTCGTCGAATCATCCATCGATTTTTCTGGTTTTGATTTTGATGTTTCTCTGTTTTCCGGTGGGCCTTGGACTGGCCGTCGTTGTATTTTTATTGAGCGCGCAGGCGACTGTATTCGAGATGCCGTATTGCCCGCACGTAGTCCACGCGCGAAACACGGGAATTCTGAATACGATGATGCTCGCGTGCGGCGCTTGCGCTTTGTTCGCGGTGGCTTATTGGACCGACAGTTTCGTCCCTGCGATCTTTGCCATCATCGCAATGTCGTCCGTCGCGTTGTCCGCCACGATCGGCTTTCCGTTGGTGTGGATTCGCGAAGTGAGAGGAAATGTCGTGTACATCGAAGGCGTCTGCGCGCAATTTCTCGACGAGCTGCCCGACTACCACAACCGTTTTCAGCGATGAACGCTGGAGGCAATCTGCGTGCACATGGACGCCAGCAGGAGCACGTACAGCATCAAATCGCGCAGTGAGAATTGGCGTTTTCCGAAGGTGCGGAAATAGACGTATGGCGCAAGCAGCACGCCGAAGACGCCGAACAAAAATCCCCACGGGCCGAAGACGGAGAAGAGCGCGTTGACGGCGACGACGGTCCAGAAATAGCCGCGCCAATGCCATTTTTCAGGATCGTTGCTGAGGATGAATCCGCTGAACACGGCGGCGAGCGCGGTGAGGGCGAGGGATTCGGGGGCGAGAATGAGGTGGGGCGAGGGCATGGGGGCATTATATAATGGGGCGCGGCGGTGCGAGGGAATTCGGCGATGTTGAGCGAAGGGCGATTTGTTGATTTGTGCGGACGATTGGCGCCGGCGTTGGACGGACGCGCGACATTCGAAATTTTGCAGCGCGCTTATGCTGAACCGGCACGCACGTATCACAATGCCAGGCACATCGCCGATTGCCTGACGCAATTTGATAAAGTGCGCGCGAAATTCGTTCGTCCGGACGAGACCGAGTTTGCGCTTTGGATTCACGACGCGATATATGATTCTCATGCGAAGGACAATGAATCGCGCAGCGCGCAGATGGCGGCGGAGTTTTTGCGGCGAGGAGGAGCGGCTGCGGAAGCGATTGAATATGTCGAGAGACTCATTCTCGCAACGCGACACAACGAAACGCCAAGCGAACCGGATGCGCGCCTGATTGTAGACATAGACTTATCGATTCTTGGGCGAGGCGAAGCGGAATTCAATGAATATGATGAAGCAATTCGCCGCGAATACACATGGGTTCCAGAGGACAAATATCGCGAAGGGCGCGCGACCGTGCTGCGCGGATTCTTGAAGCGCGAGCGAATTTATTCGACGCAGGAATTCTTCGAACAATTTGAGAAATCAGCGCGCGAAAATTTACAGCGCGCAATATTGCAGCTACGCTGAAAATTATTGCTTTGCGCTCTTTGCGCCCATTTTTGCGTCTTCGCGTGAAACCGGCTATTCGTCGTCGTCGCTCGAATCCAACACCGCCAAAAACGCATCCTGCGGGACTTCGACGCTGCCGATGTTGCGTGAGCGCATTTTCTTTTTGCCTTCCTTTTGCTTTTCGAGCAGCTTGCGTTTGCGGGTGATGTCGCCGCCGTAGCATTTGCTGGTCACGTCCTTGGCGGTCGCGGAGATGCTTTCGCGGGCGATGATTTTTCCGCCGATGGCGGCTTGCAGCGCGATCACGAACAAGTGCTTGGGGATTTGCTTGCGCAGTTTGATCAGCGTTCGGCGCGCGCGGCGTTCGGCGTCGTCGCGGTGGCAGATCATCGAGAGCGCATCGACCGGCGTGCCGTGCACGAGAATGTCCACTTTCGCCAGGCGCGCTTCCTGGTAGCGGATGAAATGGTAGTCGAGCGTGCCATAGCCCTTCGTCGCGGATTTCAATTTGTCGTAAAAGTCGAAGACAATTTCGGCGAGCGGCATTTCGTAGACGATGATCACGCGCTTGTCGCCGATGAATTCCTGTTTGATAAATTTTCCGCGGCGGTCTTCGGCAAGCTTGATTGCCACGCCGATGAATTCGACGGGCACGATCATCTGCACGTTGGCAATCGGTTCTTTGAGCGCCTTGAAAGTGGACCCGTCGGGCACTTTGCTCGGCGACGTGAGCGTCTGCGTGGTGCCGTCGTTGAATTCGATTTCGTACGTCACGTTCGGAGCGGTTTGGACCAGCTCAATGCCGAATTCGCGCTCGAGGCGCTCCTGGACGATGTCCATGTGCAGCAGGCCGAGGAACCCGCAGCGATAGCCGAAGCCCAGCGCGTCGGAGTTTTCGGCCTGGTAGACGAAGGCGCTGTCGTTGAGCGAGAGTTTTTCAAGCGAGCGTTTCAAGACTTCGAACGAGCCTTGGTTCGCGGGAAACAGTCCGCAGAAGACCATCGGCTTGGGTTCTTTGTAGCCGGGCAGCGGTTCAATGGTGCCTTTCGCGGTGAGCGCCGATTCAATCGTGTCGCCGATTTTGACGTCGTGAATGTCTTTGAGCGTGGCAGTCATGTAACCCACGTCGCCGGCGGAGAGCAAATCGCACGGTTCGGGTTTTGGGCGGAAGCGGCCGATTTCGGCGATTTCATACGTGCGCCCGGAATGATGCATGCGGATGCGGTCGCCTTTTTTCATCTTGCCATCGACGATGCGCACGTAGGTGATCACGCCGCGGTAGTCGTCGTATTTGCAATCGAAGATCAGCGCGCGCAGCGGCGCGCCGTCCGTGCCCTGCGGCGGCTTGATGTTCGTGACGATCGCTTCGAGGATTTCATCGACGCCGATGCCCATCTTGCCGCTGGCGAGGATGCAGCGCTCCTGCTGAATGCCGAGCACCTGCTCGACTTCCGCGGCGCTCTGGTCGATTTGCGCCGATGCCAGATCGATCTTGTTGAGAATCGGCACGATGTCGAGCTTGTGTTCAAACGCGAGCAGCGCGTTCGCGACCGTTTGCGCTTCGACGCCTTGCGTGGCGTCCACCAGCAGCAGCGCGCCTTCGCAGGCGGCCAAACTGCGCGAGACTTCGTAATTGAAATCGACGTGGCCGGGCGTGTCGATCAGGTTGAGCGAGTACGTCTTGCCGTCCGATGGCCGCTTGTAGTCGATGCACACGGCGCTGGCTTTGATCGTGATGCCGCGCTCGCGCTCGAGGTCCATGTCGTCGAGCATCTGGTTGTGAAACTCGCGCTCGGTGATCGCGCCGCATTTGAGCAGCAGGCGGTCGGCAAGGGTGGACTTGCCGTGGTCGATGTGGGCGATGATGGAAAAGTTGCGGGTGAGTTCGGTGCTCATGAAATTCCTGAACGTTATTTTAGATCCACTTATCGAATCGCTTCAGCAGATCGCCCTTAAACCGGCCGCGGCGGCGAATTAATTTGTCGAATCCGATGTATTGAATGGGATGCGATGAAACATAACATTCTTTTTTTAGGCCTGTTTCGGCAAAATCCGGATCTGTCGGCTCGATTCGGAAATGCATGGGCGGCCCCAAATACAATTCCATCGCGCTCGAAATTGGGATTACACAGCACTCCGTCCCTATCACGTCAATGACGACACAAGGCCGGGGATATGTAGCCTTCCCGAATCGTACGTGTGCTTCATAAATCTCGTATTTATCAGGCATCATTTATAAATCAGGATCGGAGGGTCCGAGATCGTTCTTCGATGCCTCCTCTTCCGTCAGGACGAGGCGCCCCGAGCGGGTGAATCGTCGCGGTGTCACGATTCCTGCCTGGTCCACGCGAAAACCTTCGCGCATGATGTCATCGCGATTCCGGTAAATTGTGGACTGCCGCGATTGCAAATCGTCCTTCCATAGCAGCCAAGTTCCATCATGATTCAAAATTGCCATCGCAACTCGGCCATTTTGTTCAAGCGTTATGCGTAGGTCACGCCAGTCTCCATCGAGATAACGATCGACGGATTGCACCGAATTGAATTTCAAACCAAAGACTTGAAAGACGAGATCGTAACACTTCTTCAGAGCGCCAGCCGGGGCAGCAGCGCTATCGATCACGACAAAGTTACTCAGTAAAGTAGCTGAATCCATCATGTCCCGAATTATACCGCTAACAAATCAATATTCCAAGAGTTATGTTGACTCGCTCCACCGCCGCGCCTCCACCAGACACGGAAACAAATCCGGCTGGATCATCTGCGCGAAATCTTCGAGGCCATCGACCATGCGCGGGCCGGGGCGCGAGAGCGTGGCGTTGGCGTCCATGAAATAGACGCGCTTGTTTTTCACGGCGGGCAAGTCGTTCCAGCCGGGGCGCGCTTGAAGGCGCGGAAGTTCGGCTTTGGCGCGCGGCAGGTCGTAGCCGCATGGGCCGACGATGATCACGTCGGGCTTGGCTTCGACGACGGCGTTCCATTCGACGGCGCGCGAGGGTTCTCCGGCGATGCCGAGCACGTCGGTGCCGCCGGCAAGTTCCACCATCTCCGGGCCCCAATGGCCGGCGGCGTAGATCGGGTCGGTCCATTCGACGATCACGACGCGCGGGCGTTTCGCGGCTGGAATTTCGCGAGTGGCGCCGGCGACTTCTCCGACGCGTTCTTCGAGTTTGTCCACGACCGCGCCGGCTTCGTCGATGCGCCCGCACAATTCGCCGACGCGGCGGATGTCGGTGAGGATGCCAGTGAGATCGCGCGGGTCGAGCGACATGATCTGCGGATTGCCGCGGAATTTTCGGATTTCTTCGATCACCAGGCGATAGGGCACCGCGCAGACATCGCAAAGGCCCTGCGCGAGAATGACGTCGGGCTTGGCGGTTTCGAGCGCGCCGGGTTTGAAGCGGTAGACGGGCGCGCCGGAACGGATGGCCTCGCCGATCGACGCGTTGACTTCGCCGGGCGTCATGTCTTTGCAATCGTTGGGAAAAACACTTTCGACGACGCGCGGCTTTTTGAGCGCGTCGGACGGATAGTCGCATTCGTGTGTAACGCCGACGAGCTCGTCTTGCAAGCCGAGGGCGTAGACGATTTCGGTGGCGCTGGGGAGAAGTGAAACGATGCGCATGGCAACTCAATTCAAAATGCAAAATGCAAAATTCACAATTAACGGCAAATGGCGCTGCGCCATGCTTCAGTCAAGCAACTTCGTGAGCGCATCTCTGAGAGATTTTACCGCGATAGCACGATGACTGAAATTGTTTTTTTCATCGAGCGTCAATTGCGCGAAACTTTTGTTGAGGCCATCGATCACGAAAATCGGATCGTAGCCGAAGCCGCCGGTGCCGTTGGGGCTGAGCGAGATGTGGCCGCGGCAATCGCCGCGAAACAGAGTCGGTTCGCAGCCGGGCCGGCAGAGCGCGATCACGCAGGAAAATTGCGCGCCGCGCTGGGAGAGCGGGATGCCTTCGAGTTCGCGCAGCAGTTTGCTGATGTTGTCGGCGAAGGTGCAGCCGAGTCCCGCGTAGCGCGCGGCGTAAATGCCGGGGCGGCCGTTGAGCGCATCGACGAACAGGCCGGTGTCGTCGGCGATAGACCATTCGCCGCTGACCTTCAGCGCAGCTTGCGCTTTGATAATCGCGTTGGCGTCAAGCGTCGCGCCGTCTTCGATGGGATCGAAGTTGCCGTAGGCCGACGCGGGGCGAAGTTCGAGGTTCAAGCCCGATGCGGTCAGGATCGGCGCGATTTCTTCGGCTTTGTGTTTGTTATTCGTGCCGACGACTAAGATGCGTTTGTTCATTTTCTTTACAGGTTGGAAGCCTGCACCACAAGTCTACGCGCGCCCCAGCGCCCGCTTTTGCAACGCAATCAATTCGCGTATTCCTTTTTCTGCCAAGCTCAACAACGTATCGAATTCCCCGCGCGCAAATGGGCCGTGTTCGGCGGTGCCTTGGATTTCGATGAAGCGGCCGGTTTCGGTCATCGCCACGTTGCAATCGACTTCGGCGGCTACGTCTTCTTTGTAACAAAGGTCGAGTGTCGGCACGCCGTTGACGATGCCGACGCTGACCGCGGCGACGTACGGGCCGAGCGGATTTTCGGTGAGCTTGCCTTGCTTCGTGAGCTTCTCGATGGCCAGCGCGAGCGCGACCATCGCGCCGGTGATCGAGGCCGTGCGCGTGCCGCCGTCGGCCTGGAGCACGTCGCAATCGACGAGGATGGTGCGCTCACCGACTTTTTTCAAATCGAGCGTCGGGCGCAACGCGCGGCCGATGAGGCGCTGAATTTCGACGGTGCGGCCGTCCTGCTTGCCCTTCGCGGCGTCGCGCGGTTTGCGCGTGTGGGTGCTGCGGGGCAACATGCCGTATTCGGCGGTGAGCCAGCCCTGGCCTTTGCCGACGAGAAAGGGCGGGACGGTTTCTTCGACCGAGGCCGTGCAGATCACTTTCGTGTTGCCGCACGAGACCAGCGCGGAGCCTTCGGCGTAAGGCATGAAGCCGCATTGGATGGAGATGGGGCGAAGTTCGTCGGGGCGTTTGTCGGGCATGGGTGCTGAGTCCTGAGTGCCGAGTCCTGAGAAAACTGTTCTAAAAGCAAGATCGAAAGTGCTGCCGACCCCTCACCCCCGGCCCCTCTCCCCCAAGGGGAGAGGGGAGAACGACTCACTCGCCGAGTTCTTCCAGCAATTGCGGCAGGCTCTTTGCTGGCATATCGGCCGAGGGGAGCAGCAAGCCGGTTTTCGACAGAATCTGGTCCAGCACGTCCACGACATTAGGATCGAATTGCACCCCGGAAAGCTGCTGAAGTTCGGCCATGGCTTCTTCGGGCGAGAGCGCGGGACTGTACGAGCGCTGCGTCACCATCGAATCGAACGCTTCGGCGACGTGGATGATGCGCGCGCCGAGGGGAATGCTTTCGCCGGCAAGTTGATCGGGATAGCCGCTGCCATCGAAATGTTCGTGATGATGCTTGATGTAGCTGACGGCGCCTTTGAGCATTTCCAGCGAACCCAGCATCTGCGCGGCGTCCGAGGGGTGGCGCTCGACAATCTCGCGTTCCTCCAGCGTCAGCGGGCCGGCCTTTTTCAGAATCGCTTCGGAGATGCCCATTTTTCCAATGTCGTGCAGAATGCCGGCGATGCTGACGCGTTTGACTTCTTCTTCGGAAAAACCCATTTCGCGCGCAATGTTGGAAGCGAGCATGGAAACTTTTTCGGAATGGAAACGCGTGTTGGGATCTTTGGCTTCGAGCACTTTAGCCATCACGGCGAGGATGTTCAGGAACAGCGATTCGCTGCGGTAGGTTGAGACGCCCATCTGGTCGCGCAGGATTCGGCGAATCAGCAGGCGTTCGACTTTCAACACGAACAATTCAGGGCTCAGCGATTGGACGAAGCAATCGTCGGCGGCGGTCTGCGGCATTTGAATGTCGCGCTGATCGGCGCTTTCGGCCAGCAGCATCAGCGGCCCGTCGTAAATTTTGCGCAGCGATTTCATGCCGTCGAGGGCGGTGCATTCGGGCAGTTTCAAACTGAGCACAAGCAGGTCAAGCGGTTCGCGGTCCTTGCGGGCGTTGGTGAGGATGCGCAGGAGGTCTTCAAAACTGCGGGCGAGAATCGTTTTTTCGTAATTTTCGGAGACCAATTTTTTGGCAAGCGGCAGGCACTCGCCGAGCGGATCGACGATCAGGATGCGCTTTTCCTTGAGTGCCTGTTGGGTCTTCGTCATTGCAGTCCAAATTCAAAGTTTTGAAGGGCGAAAGATTCACTATAGCGCGCAACGCGGGAAAGCAAGTACGGCTTTCCTCGAATGAATGTTGCTTTTTTAATCACTGCGCTGAGTCGCGGCGCGTTCCCCTCACCCCGCGGCGGAGTACCGCCGTCGGCCCTCTCCCCATGGGAGAGGGGAACGGCTTTGCGCTAGCGCGCCGTCCAACCGCCGTCGATGACAAGCGTCTGTCCGGTGATGTTGCGCGCGCCGTGGCCGATCAAGAATTCAACCGCGGCCGCGATTTCATCGATGGTGATAAACGCTTTCTTCGGCATCGGCTCGAGCATAATCTTATCGACGACTTCTTGTTCGGAAACGCCGTGCGCTTGGGCTTGCGCGGCGATTTGGGCGTCCACCAGCGGCGTGCGGACGTAGGCGGGGCAGATGGTGTTGACGGTGATGTCGGCGCCCGCGCATTCGAGCGCGATGGTCTTGGCCAGGCCCAGCAGGCCGTGCTTGGCGGCGGTATACGCCGATTTATATGGCGACGCGATCAGCGAATGTATCGAGCCGATGTTGACGATGCGGCCGAAGCCATTTGCTTTCATGCGCGGAAGAAGAGCCTGACTCAGCAGAAACGGGCCTTTGAGCATGACGTCAAGGAGTACATCCCAGCGTTCTTCCGGAAATGATTCGACCGGACTGACGTGCTGCAAGCCGGCGTTGTTGATCAGCACGCCGATGTGCTCCGCGGCGGCGCTTTGGGTGAATGCGCGAATTTGCGAAGAAGAAGTCACATCCAAAACGTGCGTCGTCGCGCGCGATCCGACACTCATCAATGCGCTGGTTTCACGAAGTCCGTCGTCGTTCAGGTCCGCCAGAATTAGGCGGTGCCCAGCGGCGCACAGACAGCGCGCGAGGCCCCGCCCCAACCCGCTTCCCGCGCCGGTAATTAAAATGGTTCGCGCCGTTTCGGTCATAAGCTGGATACATGCTCCTGAAGCGAGGAGTGATCGATATCTCCGTGGCTGGCGTGCCAGATGACGCGCCCGCCTTCGATCAACAGCGCTTGGGGCGATTCGTGGCGCACTTTCGTGTCGGCGGCGATGCGCTGCGAAGCGGGGCGCGCGCCGATTACATCGACGGAGTAAACGGCCAGCGTGCTTTGCTTGGGAAGGTGTTTTATAAAATCGTTGAAGATGGATTCCGCGGCGTGGCTGGTCGGGCAAATCGGGCTGCGTTTGAACACCAGGGCTGGCGGCGCGTCCTGCGCGGAGGCTCGCGCCCAGATTTCCTGCCACTGGTCCAATTGAGTGATTGCAATGATCTGAGCCATCTGTTTCTCCGCGGAATTAGTAATCGTTGCTGCGGCGTTGCGCCTTGATGCGGCTGTGCGCTTTTTTCGAATCAAGACGCCGCTCGCGGCTGGATTTTGTGGGGCGCGTTTTGCGCCGGATTTTGGGTTCGATCAGCGCGATTTTCACAAACGCGCGCAGTTTGTCGAGGCAGGCTTCGCGGTTGGCAAACTGCGAGCGTTCGGCATCCGCGACAATCAGCAAATCGCCGTCGGTGGTGAAGCGGTTAACGTGCGCAATTTGAAGCCGGTGCAGCGCGGCGCCTGAAAGTCCGGCCAGCGCCGCGGGGCGGATGCGCAGTTCAGCTTTGGTGTTGACTTTGTTGACATTCTGGCCGCCCGGGCCGCCGGATCGCGCGAAATGAAAGCGCAATTCGTCCGGGGCGATGCTCACGCCGGGGGCGAGCTCGATGGCGGAAGTGGGAGCAGGAGCATCCATGACTTGAGCATAATCCATGTTGGGAATTTTTCTTGCGCAAAGCCGTTGCTTTCACGCTTTGGCGCAAAGGAGAGGCACGCAAAGCCCGCAAAGAGATGAGAAAGGAGATTCTTTGCGAACTTTGCGAATCTTCGCGCCTTTGCGTGAAAGAACTTTCCGCTTTTCACGCTTTGGTTTACAATCGCGCGCGAATTTTCCCACATTGAGGAGCTTGCCGCGCGCCATGGCTGAAAACACGCCTCCACCCCCGCCTCCACCTCAAAACGATCCGCCGCCCAACCCCTCACCCCTAACGACTGGTGCCGCGCCGCTTCCGCCAGGGCCGGCCGCGGATGCGCCGCCGATCTTTCAAGGCTCCGTGTCCAACTGGATGGGCGCGAAAAGCTTCATTGGCGCCGGGTTGATTGTGCTGTGCGGCTTGGCGGCGTTGATTTTTGGGTCGTGGAAACATGCAGATGGAACTCTGTTGCCCAAAGTCGGAGTTTACGGCGGAATGGCGTTGATCGCCGCCGGCGCGATCATGGCTTTCTACGTCATGCTGCTGGTTCGTTCGCATCGCTACAAAATCACCTATCGGCTGATCGAGCGCGAATTCGGGATTTTCGAAAAGAAAGTGGATACGCTGGATTTAGGGCGCGTCAAACACGTGGACATGAAGCAGTCGATCCTGGAGCGCATGTTCAACGTCGGCACAATCGAGGTGTACGCCGGCGACGCCAACGAACCGGAATTGCTGATCGAAGACATCCCCAATCCTCGGCCCGTGTACGAAAGGCTTCGCGACGCGGTGATCGATTTGAGCCGGCGGCGCGGGGTGATTATTGAGTAGGAGATAGGAGTTAGGAGACAGGAGATAGTAGAACAGCGGACGAGGCGCTTCGCGCTCGAATCTCCTATCTGCTATCTCCTAACTCCTATCTACTGCCCCCGCAGTACAACTCAAATTGCCGTTCCAAGCGCGCGATGGCTTTGCGCGTCCACAACGCTTCAAACGATTTGATCAGGTCGGTGCGCGCGCGATCTTCGCTGAAGAGCATGCCTTCGATGTAGGCGTGTTCGACAGGATCGGCGGTTTCGTTGAGCAGAGTTTGGAAGAGGTCGCGGGCCATGGTGTGATCGCGGATGGCACCCATGACGTCCTGATACTCGCAGAGTTTGCGATAGAGCTTGTCGGAGAAATCCGGGCCGAAAGCGGAGGCCACGATTTCGATGGTGTAGCGCAGCTTTTTGGCTTCGATGCGCAAACGGTGAAGCTCGCCGTCGTCGGAGATTTTTCCGCGCGCGGCTTTGAAGAATTTTTTCACCACGGGGCTGAGGCGCAGCGGCGCGTGCGCGCCAAAAAGGCGTTCGGCCAGCAACTTCTGCTTCGCGCCCAAATGGCTCAACACTTCGCGAATCTCCTGATTGAAATGCGCTTTCGTCAGGTGCTGATAAACCGCGGCCATCGGCCTTTGGACATCGCGGCGGCCCGCGCGGATGCGTTCGGCAATTTTTGCGCGGATGGAATCGGCGGTGCCGTTGCCAGACGATTCGAATTGAGCCAGCAGCACGTCGTAATTGCGCGCGTCGTCCGCGGCTTTGCGAATCTCGCGCAACTGCTGCCGCAAACGTTCGGCCTTGCGTTCACCGATCAAATCGGAGAAGACGCGCACGGCTTGGACCGCCCGGCGCGAAGCCACGCGCAGGCGATGGACGACTTCGTCGTCTTTGCCGCCGCCTTCCAGCACCGCGCGCGGCAGCCAGTGCATGACTTCGCTCAGACTGGCGCGAAGCACCCGTTGAGCGGCTTGCCGATAGGTCTGATTCGACGACACCCCGGCCACACGCTCTGAACTGACAGCCATGCACTGCTCCCCCCACTTGCGGCCATGTTAGCGGGAGTCAAATTTTTTTGAATGGACGAAATCAGGAATCAGGGGTCAGGGTCAGGGGGTCAGGAGTCAGGGGTCAGTCCTGACGCCTGACTCCAATGGCCAAAATCGCACGTGCTGCCCATTTTTGAGCAGTCCTTGCCGGTCGAAACGGCCATGGATTGTCATGCGGTGACGATTTTTTTAACTAGAAAACAAGCCAAATAATCATTTTTTCCAATGATTTTTATTTTTTCGGACGATATTTATAGAGTACACTCATCAAATTCCCAGCATCTCGATTCTTGCATACCGCTTTGGCAAACGATTCGCTCGTTGGACAAGTGTGGAGGGGGTTCGAAGCAGTAAGGACAATTGACGACAGTGGTTTGGAGGATTACTCCCATGAGACAGCGTCACCCTTTCGAGAACCGTTATTGCACCGGCTGCCAATGCACCACTCGGCACGAAGTGAAGGATTTGACATTTTCCTGCCTTCGCTGCGGAGTGGTGAAATACCCGGCTCGCTATCGTGAACCGATTCGGTTGCCTCAACATCTGGCCGTCGTTAAGGCCTGTTGCGCGTAAAGCGTGAAATGCGTGCAGGCGGGCCGCCTGCACCACAAATTATCCCGCCACCAACTCGCGCTGTATTTCGCTTGGCGTTTTAAGCCTGATATCCGCTCCCATTAATTTTGCCACATCGCTCTGCTCGACGGCGAACGCGTCGAAAAGCAGATTTACGCGCTCGGAAAATTTTGCATTGCCGCCGACAGCAGAGGCGAGTTTCAGGCACGTCAGCGGCGCGTGAAACTTGAGCTTCTTTCGGTCGAGAATCTCCAGCGCCGAATCGGTCAGTTCAAGCAGGGTGTGCGTTTCCGGCCCGACCAAAGCGTACAGGCCATTGGCGGGCGCATCCGAAGTCGCGGTAAAAATGTGCGCCAGCGCGCGCCCGAAATCTTCAGCGGCAAGCGGCTGGACAATCGTCGCGCCGTATCCCATCACCGTCATAAAAGGCGCCGCACTTTTTGCGCGTTGCACGATTTCGGTGAGAAAACCGTCGCCGCGGCCCATCAACGGTCCGGTGCGCACGCGAAAATCTTCGCAGCGCGACTTTGAAACCAGTTCCTCCGCCGCCGCTGCGTCCTGCAATGCGCGCGAATTCGCGCCGACGCTTGCGCCGATGGCCGAGTGGTAAACGACTTTGCGCAGCGCGTTCAATTCCGCGGCCTGCACGACCGCTTTCACATCGTCGATGTGTTCCTTGGCGCGATAGATACGCCCGTTCATCGAAATGGGCGATAGGAAACAAACGCCGTAGACATCTTTCAGCACCGAGGAAACTGCACCGGGCGAGCCGAGGTCTCCTTCGACGAGCTCAACGTTGTGCGAATTCGGAAGCGCTTTAAGCGCCGCTTCGACCGCGGAATCGGGGCACAGCACGCGCGCCACCGCGCCCGAGGCGGTCAGCGCGCCGGCCAGCGCCCGGCCGGCGAACGGTATTTCGCCGACAATAGCCACACGGCGCACCGCGTCGGGGCGGACTTCGGTGGATTCTTGCACGGAAACATCGGACATTCGGCGTTCCTTTCCAGAGCCGCGCGCGAAAGCAAGCGGCCAATGATTTGCGTTCTGAATTTTACCATGAAACGCGACAAGTAACACGGGCTTTTGTTTGTAGTCCCGCCTTTAGGCGGCAGTCAGTGCCGCGGCGGAATGGCCGATTCCGCCTAAAGGCGGGACTACGAACGTACTTTGCTGGCATCCGATGCGGGAATTCGGTAAAGTGAGGGAAACTTTTCAGGAGCGCAATTGTGAATCGCTTGTACGGGATGTTGGCCGCAGTGACGGTTTGCTTCGTGGCGTTCATGGCGCTGGCGCTGTCGGGACGGAACGCGGGAGGCGAATCGGGCGAAGATAGCGGTGATGAGACAGTGCGCGGTTCGGGCGGGAAACTTCTGGCGCGCGTGCCCGGGCGCGAATTGCGGCTGGCGGTTGATACGGAGCCGCAAACGCTCGATCCCATTTCGGTCGTGGACACCGTTTCGGACGGCGTCTCCGAAAAAATTTACAACCGCCTGCTACGCCTCAAGCTCAACGAGAAAGGCGAACTCAAGCCGGGCGACGATCTCGCCGAATCGCACACGATTACGCCCGACGGAAAGCTGTATACGTTCAAGTTGCGCAAAGGCGTGCTGTTTCACAACGGCCGTGAGATGAAAGCTGCGGATGTGGTCTATAGCCTCAAGCGGCTGCTCAGCCCGTTGAGCAAACGCGCGGATTTGCTGGAGCCGTTCGTGAAAGGCGCGCCTGAATACGTGAAGGCCAACGGCGACCGGCTCATGCACGACGACCCGAATCTGGGCATTCGCGCGCTCGACGATTACACGGTGCAAATCGAATTAGCAAATCCGTTCGGTCCGTTTGAGCAGCATCTGTGCACGGTCAGTTGCGCGGTCGTTCCCAAAGAGGCCGCGGAAGACCCCGTGAATCATCTTTCGCGCGTGCCGGTGGGAACGGGGCCGTTCAAACTGGCGAAGGAAGATTGGTACGCGAACCGGCAATTGGTGCTGCGGCGCTTCGATCAATATTTCGGCGGAAAGCCGAAGATGGAGGCGATCAAGTTTTTGATTTATAAGGAGCACAACCTTCATTTGAAGCTTTTTATGGCCGGGCAATTGGACGCCGCCACGATTCCACAGGGCCATGTGAAGGAAGCTGAAGCGGATGTCGGCCCTGAGAATTGGATCAAGTATCAGAATGTCCGCACCAACTACATCGGCTTCGGGATGCCGTCTGGAAAATGGAAAAACAAAGCTGATCTTTCACCCTACGGCACGAACAAACTGCTTCGGCAGGCGATGAGCTTTGCGATCGATCGCGAAAATTTGTGCAAGAATGTGCTCGAAGGCCGCGCGGTGCCGGCGATCGGAGTTCTGCCGCCGGGCCTGCCAGGCTGCAAAGAAAGCCGCCCGCCGATGAAGAAAGATTTGGCCAAGGCCAGCGAATTGATGAAGCAAGCCGGCTATCCCAACGGCGAAGGATTGCCGCCGGTCACGATGCTCTGCCGCAACGATCCGGACACGAAGGTCATTTCGCAGGCGATTCAACAGGATTTGAAAAGCGCTGGGTTCCCCGTTCAATTGCAGTTCCGCGAGTGGAATCGCTTTTTGGAGGAGACCGAAAACGAACCGGCACCCATGTTTCTGCTCGGCTGGGTGGCTGACTATCCGGACCCTGACAATTTCCTGTACGTGCTCTTCAATAGCAAGCAATGGGGTTCCGAGGGCAATACGACGTTTTATTCGAATCCTGAAGTGGACCGCTTGACCGAAGAAGCGCGCCACGTCACGGATTTTGGCGAGCGCACGAAACTGTACGAAAAGGCGGAGGACATTATTCTCGACGAGATGCCGTGGGTCTGCACTTACCATCCGCTCAACGAGGTGTTGATTCGCAAGGAGGTCAAGGGTATTCGCGAGAACAAGACGATGCTGGACACTGGAACGGAATTCCCGATGGTCGAGTTCCGGGACGTGTATGTGGCGACGACGGCGGCAGACGAGAAAGCCACTGCGCTGGATGAGAAGATCGGCCAGGGAGTGTCAATCAGCGGCGTGGCGAGCATGGCCAAATTTGGCCCGGCGGGTCCAGTGCTGCTTACGTCGGACGGGGTGATTTACATCGGCGGGCTTTCGGCGTGGCCTGACGGATTCATTGAAAAGGCCGTGGCGGTGGGCGGCGTACTGACGGAGGCGTTTGATCTTCCTGTTTACGAAAAGAAGGAAGGCGCACCGCCGCAGGAAGGCGTGCCGATTCCACCGGGCGGGGATAAACATGCGGCCAGCCGGCGGCTGATTGTGAAATTGAAGAAAATGGAACTGCTGGAAAAGTAAGGATCGCGGAGCCGCTATGGGCACGTACATTTTTCGGCGCACTCTTCAGACGATTCCCGTGCTCATCGGCGTGGCGCTGATTGCGTTTTTGTTGAGCGATCTCAGCGGCAGTCCCGTGCGCCAGATGATGGGTCCGCACGCGGATCCCGCGATACGCAAACGCATCGAAGAACACCTGGGGCTGAACAAGCCGCTGCATGAGCGCTTCCTGAACCACATGAACAATTTGCTGCACGGCGACTTGGGCCTATCGGTGGTGAAAGAAGGAAAATCCGTCAGCGAGATGATTGCGGAGTCCATTGTCGTGACGCTGCGCTTGACGCTGGGCGCAATTTTTCTGGCGGCGACGCTGGGCGTGGCATTCGGCGTATTCTCGGCGTGGCGCCCAAATTCATGGATCGACTATTCGTCATCGGTCTTTGCCACAATCGGAATTTCATTTCCGGCATTTTTTCTCGGCATGTTGTTGATGCTGGTTTTTTCAGTCAAACTGGGTTGGTTTCCAATTGGCGGCTACGAGCCGGGAAGTCTGAAACATTTAGTGCTGCCGTGCCTGACGCTGGGACTATTAAGCACCGCGTCGGTCTCGCGGCTGACGCGCAACTGCATGTTGGAAACGATGAGCCAGGAGTATATCCGCAGCGCGCGGGCGAAGGGGCGCGGCAACTGGCGGGTGCTTTTGGGCCACGCCTTTCCGAACGCGCTGATCCCTGTGGTGACGGTGATCGGCAACGATTTTGCCGGTTTGCTTTCGGGCGCGGTGCTGACCGAGACGGTATTCAACATCCCGGGGATTGGCAGCGTGATAAAGGACGCCATTTTCCAACGCGATCTGCCGGTGGTGATGGGCTGCTGCGTGGTGTTTGCATTAATTCTCGTCGTGGCCAACATTGTCATTGACGTGCTTTACGCATTCCTCGATCCCAGGATTCGACATGGCGAATGAACAGGCGGTGATGCTGCCGCAACCCTTGCCGGTTTCGACGGAGCCGGAAATCGTGCCGTCGCGCGCGCCGTCGGCGTGGTCGCGGCTGTGGAAAGACTCGCGCTCGATGGTGGCGCTGGGGCTGCTGCTGTTCATGCTGCTGTGCGCGATCAGCGCGAACTGGCTGGCGCCGTATCCCTACGACCAGCAATTTCGCGCGCACGTGAGACAGGGACCGAGCGCGGCGCACGTGCTGGGCACGGATTTTCTGGGGCGCGACATGTTGTCGCGCGTGATGTACGGCGCGCGCGTGTCGCTGTTGATCGGGATAAGCGCCACGGTGTTGTCGCTGCTGATCGGCGTGACGCTCGGTCTGTCGTCGGGCTATTTCGGCGGGGCGACCGACGCGGTGTTGATGCGCCTCACGGACACGATCGCATCTTTTCCGACGCTGCTGCTGGCGATTGCGATCACCGTGCTCTACAAACCCACGCCGCTCGCCAATCCGGGCGCGCTGATCACGAACCCGTCGTTCTGGACGCTGTTCATTGCGCTGGGCATGGTGGGGTGGACGGGCATTGCGCGTGTCGTCCGCGCTCAGGTGCTTACAGTCAAAACTCTGGATTACGTCACAGCCGCGCGAGCTTTGGGCGGCAGCAACACGCGGATCATGTTCCGGCACATCCTGCCCAATTGTCTTTCGCCGATTATTGTGCTGGCGACATTGGCGATTGGGGGAAATATTTTGGGCGAAGCAGGGCTTTCATTTCTGGGGCTGGGGATTCAGGAACCGTTTCCAAGCTGGGGTGGTATGCTCTCCGATTCGCAGCAATATTTCGAGCTGAACTGGTGGATGGCCGTGTTTCCGGGCATGGCGATCGTGTTGACGGTGCTCTCGTTTAACCTGCTTGGGGACGGATTGCGGGACGCGCTGGATCCGAAGGCTCGGAAATGAACTGACATGGCGAAAAGATATGATGCAACGTCGAAAGTGATTTTCGATCGCGACCCGGGCGGTTGGGTGCGCCTGGCGCGGATCAAAGCCGAGCGCGTTGAAATCATCGACGCGGAGCTTTCGACGGTTGCGGCTGATGCCGACAAAGTGATGCGCGTTTATGGGCCGGTTGAATCGCTGGCGCAATTCGAATTCCAAGCGAACTACGAAGCGCTGCTGCCGGCGAGAAGTTTGAAATACTCGGTGCTGCTCAGCGACAAGCACGGCTTGCCCGTGCACAGCATTATTGTGTTGATGCGCCCGGAAGCGGATGGGCCGGCGATGAGCGCCAAACTCGAGCGCCATGTGAGCAGCCGGAAATATCTGGAATTTCGGTACACAGTGATACGATTGTGGGAGTTGGCGCCCGAGGCGGTTTTGAGCGGCAGTGTGTGGATGCTACCCTTGGTTGCGCTGACGAAGTTGCCTGGGAAAAAGTTCAGAGCCATCGTCGAAACGATGCGCAAGCGAATTGCGGAGCAGTTGGCGCCCGCGGAAAAGCACAAGTTGCTTTCCGCGGCATATTTTCTCGGCGGATTGCGGCACAGCGACAAGTTTTTGCGAAAGTTCATGGGAGGACTGGGCATGTTGGACGAGATTCTGGAAGCGTCGAAGACGTATCAAGCGACGATTAAGAAGGGCGAGGCGCGGGGCGAGGCGCGGGGCGAGGCGCGGGGTGAAGCGCGGGGCGAGGCGCGGGGCGAGGCGCGAGGCGAGGCGCGGGGCGCCAAGCGCATTCTGCTGGACTTGGGTACGCTGCAGTTTGGGAAACCTGATGCGCGGATTCTTGCAAAGCTTAACCGAGAAACTTCCTTGGATCGGTTGGCGCGGCTTGCCAAACATTTGCCGAAAGCAAGGAACTGGAAGGAATTGTTTTCGGAGTAGCGTGCGAGTTCCGTCGTAGAAATAAAAAAAATCCCGATTTCAAACGCCTGTTTGAAATCGGGATTGAATTGATTTTCAGGCCAAATTCAATTACTTCACGCCCGGATTCACGCCGGCTTTGATGTTAACGTCGTTCGTTTTTCCATTTCCATTGCTCATTTTCGAACCGATGGCCTTGATGCCGGCGGCGACCGCTTTGAGGTCGTCGGCGGAAGGCTTTTTGTCCTTGCCCATCGCCGGTTTGGCTTCGTCCGAACCCTGCAATTCCTTGCCGTACAGATTGAGATTCTTCTTGCCGGGCTTTTCATTGCCGGCCGGCGTATGACAGGTCGTGCATTTCTGAAGCGGCTTCGCGTCCGGGTAGGCCTTCTTGAATTCTTCCAGGAATTCCTTTTTCGCCAAAATCGGCTGCGCCACAAACGCGACCAGAACCACACCCAACACCGCAACCATCATAGTGCGCTTCATGATTTTTCTTTTCTCCTTGAATCTCATGACCGATCGACCGGCAACCCCACACGAGTCGCCGTGGACAAGCTTCCGTTTGTCGCTCTTAGGATACTCAGTATCCCGAAGGATTAAGTATCTTCCCAAAAATTAACGCAAAAGCGCACGAAGAATACACACCGGCTTCTCCGAAATCAACGCAAATTTTCCGCGAAAAAACGTTGATCGCAATTGCACCGCGACAAGCATGCATCGTTGCGGTAGGTTTACACGGGACGCAGGACGACTCTATACTCAGGACTTTCCCATGCACACGCTCGTCACCGGCGGCTGCGGCTTTCTCGGCACGTGGATGGTCAAACAACTGCTCGCCGAAGGCCAGACCGTCACTGTTTTCGATTTGCAACGAATCACCAAGCGCTGGGAGATGATCCTCTCGCCCGAAGAGATCGCGCGCATCCAATTTCGATCGGTCAAGATTGAAGAGACGCAGGATGTCGTCGCCGCGGTGCGCGAAATCCGTCCGGATGCGATCATTCATCTGGCCGGCCTGCAAGTGCCGTCGTGCCGCGAGAATCCGGTGCTGGGCGCCAAAGTCAACGTGATCGGCACACTCAATATTTTTGAAGCGGCGAAGGTTGAGGCTGTTCACTTCTCGCCCCTTGGGGAAGAGAGGCCGGGGGTGAGGGGTTTCCCCCGCGTCGTCTACGCCAGCAGCGCCGCCGTCCTGGGTCCCGACGCTGAATACCCGGAAGGCGTGGTGGCCAACGATGCCGCGCCGAAACCGACGAGCCACTATGGCGCGTACAAACTCTGCAATGAGTATTGCGCGAAAGCCTATTGGCTCACCGACAAATTGCCCAGCGTGGGCCTGCGCCCACTGACGGTGTACGGTCCCGGGCGCGATTTTGGCATGACCAGTTTCCCAACGCGAGCGATTGCCGCGGCGATTTTGAAGCGCAAGTTCGAAATCCCGTTTACTGGCCTCACTGCTTACATTCACGCGCGCGAAGTCGCGGACATGTTCGTGCGCTGTTCGAAAAATGTGGCGGAGGATGCGCGCGTGTACTCGGTTGGCGGCGACGTTACCGACACCGCAGGCTTCCTCAAGACGCTTGAGCGCGTGCTGCCCGGCTCCAGCCAGTTCATCTCCGCCAAAGGCGGCGATATCCCGGTAACGCAGCGCTTGGACGACGCCGTGTTGCGGCGTGATTATCCCGGGTTGTTGCGCATTCACTTGGAACAAGGGCTGCGCGAAACGGTCGAAGTATTTCAGCGCCTGGCGCAAGTTGGGAAATTGGAAGCTTGTCTTTGATTCGCAGGCCACCCCTCACCCCGCGGGCGAGTACGCCCGTCGGCCCTCTCCCGGTGGGAGAGGGGAACCGCAGCCAGCGCTCACACCGCGAGCGAGTACGCTCGTCGGCCCTCTCCCGGTGGGAGAGGGGAACCGCAACCAGCGCTTTTCGCCACCCCTGTCCGTTTGACGTGCGGCTCATTGTCGCCATAATGCCTCCATGCGAACGTATTTCGGAAACGAAACGCAGCCGTCGGAGCGCGGCGCCGTTCTGGCGATTGGCACCTTCGATGGCGTGCATCGCGGGCATCAGAATGTATTGAGCGCGCTGGTTGCGTGGGGCAAGGAAGCTAACGCGCCGACGGGCGCGATCACGTTTCGCGATCATCCGCGCAAGACGCTCGAAGGCCGCTCGCCGGATTTGGTCACGACGCTGGAACACCGGCTGGTGCTTTTCGAACGGCTCGGATTGGATTTCGCATGGGTGCTTGATTTCACGCCGGAGATATCGCAGTTGTCGGCGCGCGATTTTGCGAAACACTTTTTCGTGGCACGACTGCACGCGCGCGGGTTGATGATGGGTTTCGATTCGCGTTTTGGCTGCGACCGGATCAGCCACAATTCGCCGGGGCTAACGACGATCGCGCAAGAACTCGGCTTTGATGCGCGCTGTCAGGGGCCGGTGCTTTGCGCGGATGGGGGCGCGATATCGAGCACGAAAATCCGAGAAGCCATCGGCGACGGGCGGCTGCGCGACGCCGAAGCGATGCTGGGACGGCGCGTCTCGGTCTACGGCACGGTCGTCCGGGGCGACGGGCGCGGGCGGCGGCTGGGTTATCACACGGCGAATCTGGATTTGGGGCGCGAATTCCGCCCGCCGTTTGGTGTATATGCGACGATAGCACTGCTCAACAATCGCGCGTACGGTTCGGTCAGCAACGTGGGATATCGTCCCACCGTCGTACAGCCCGAACCGGGCGCGAAACCCGATCTGCTGGTCGAGACGCATTTGTTTGATTTTGACGGCGACTTGTACGATAAGAAGATGGAAGTGCAGTTCATCGAAAAGCTGCGCGACGAGCGGCGCTTTCCGGACGTGCAGGCGCTGGTCGAGCAGATCAAGAAGGACGAGACGAAAGCGCGCGAGATTTTGCGCGCGCAGGGCGTTTTAAAATAGAATTCACCATTCAAGGTTCAAAGTTCAATGTCGATCGTGCGCAAGTTCGCTGCGAAATGGGTTTTGATTCTGACTGGAGCGCTCGCGCCGGCGGGCATCGTGGCCGCCGCCGACGATCCGCCGGACACGCCGCACGTCGAGTTCTTTTTTTCAAACGCCGATCCGCGCGCAGCCGAGACCCGAAAATTCGTCGAAGGCGTGATGAAGAGCGTTGCGCCAAACATTCCCGCGGAATACCTCTCCATCGACGAAAAGAAACACGCCAAGCGCCTGAAGAATTTGGAGAAGGAATTCGACATCAAAAACCCCGGTGAAATCACGCTGTTCTTCGGCCCGCACTTTCTGATCGACAAAGGCGAGAAACGCGACATTGAAGCATTTTTCAGCGGGATGATGACGCGCCTGATTAAAGTCAGCAAAAAAGACGAAAGCCACAAAGACCGCATCGTCACCGACGTCCCAAAATTCGCGAAGGAGATATTTGGAGAGGACGCGACGGCCGCGGCCGACAACGCTCAAACCGGCGCGCTGATCAACTTTTATCGCGTTACGAAGAATGGCAAACCGGCCGGCTGGATCGCCGACGCTTACGACCCGATCGGCTGTCCGATTTGCAGCGGGACGCAATTCCTCGCGGCGCTCGACGACAAACTCGCGATTATGGAAGTGCGGCCGGTGCGCGAAATCGAACGCATCGGCACGCCGCTGCCCGACGCCGAGACGAAGAAATTCATCGAGCAGTTCAAAGGCAAGACGCCCAAGGCGAATCTGGAGCAGATCGACGGCATTTCGCGCGCGACGAAATCGGTGCACGCGTACCAGTCGCTGCTCGAAGATATTTTTACTGAATTGAAGCAGAGAAATAAATAATGAGACGGCAGGAGATAGGAGATAGGAGACAGGAGATAGGAAACACGCGCCAGACTGTTGATTGCGTGCGGGGACTTATTTGTCATTTGGCAGTTGTCATTTGTTATTTGTCATTCTTCAATTTCAAAACTGTCGCCGCCGAACCGGAAACCAAGCCGCTTTTCACGATTCTCTATACCGCGGAAGCGCACGCGGCGCTGCTGCCGTGCGATTGCCCGCTGCAGCCGCTGGGCGGGGTGGCGCGGCGCGCGACGCTGATCAAACGCTACCGCGAGCGCGGGCCGGTGATTCTTTTGGATGGCGGCGGCTGGGCGGCGGGCGGGATTTATGATGAGGATTCGGATGGGGATGCCGAGCGGGATAAACTGCGCACTCATTTAATGAGTGAAGCGATGAAGTTGATGAAGTACGACGCGATGGCGATGGGGCCGACAGAAGCGAAATTCATCAAAGCTGCAGCGGACGCGCCCAGTCCCGTTGCGACATCCAACGCGCTGTCCACAAAAGTTGCCGATACGCCCATCGTTATTTATGGATGGAGCGAAGAGGGCGTCGAGATCTTCGGAAAAAATGCGCCAGCGCCCCCGCATGCCTGGCATCGCGCGGCGGATTTTGCCAAAACATTCATCGACATTCATTTATCTCGACTCGGCGAAGAAAACTCTGAAGAGGCCCTTAAAGCAATCGGGCCGGACATCATTTTCGTTGCCAGCCGCAAAACGACGCAACGCACAAGCTGGAAATCCGGTCGCGTCGTGAATTTTGATTATCAGGCGCACAATCTCGTCGTGGTCGAGGTCTTCCCATTAAAAGAAAAAACTGGCCGTTACGACTTCCGCGTCCATCTCGAACCGCTCGACAAATCCATTCCCGACGATCCCGAAATCGCCGCGTTGCTTGCGCCGCATCTCGACGCGCTCAAGAAAAAAGGCAAGAAGACCATTGCGCTCGAATATTGGATGATGCCGGATTGCCCCGGTTGCAAATTGGCGCGGCCGGAACTTCAGAAACTGACGAAAGAGCTCGAAGGGCGCGTCACGATCACACCGCATTGGGTGGTGGAGAAGAGCGGCGACAAACTCACGTCGCTGCACGGCGACGAAGAATTGAATGAGGCGCGCGTGCAGGCGCTGCTGTGGAAATATTATCCGGAGAGAATCTGGGAGTGGTTTGAATGGCGCGCGGCGCATCGCGACCCGTGGCAGGCCGGCGCGGATGCGCTTCATATTCTGAAAACGCGCATCGCCAGCGACCTCGAAGACGGCGAGGCGGATGCACTGCTGCGCGCGGATTTTGAGCTTTCGGAACGGCGCCGCGTGCATGCGACGCCGTCGATTGTGATTGGCAACCGTTTGTTCGACGGCGACATCGACCGCTTGCATTTGCTTGGCGCGCTGTGCGGGCAATTGGATGAGCCGAAGCCGGCGGCGTGCAAAGATGCGCCACTGTGTTTCTTCGACGCTCAGTGCCGCAAGCGCGGCTTCGTCGCGAAATGCATCGACGCCGGCAAGCCGGGCGCGCATTGCGACACGACGAAAGTTGCAGTGAAAGTTCCGGCAACGGTGCTCGTGGACAACGACGCGCTGTCGTCGAACCGCGACACGATTCTCGAAGCGCTGATTGGCGATTTGCCGGGGCTGGATTACAAATTGGTGGACATCGCCACGCCGGAAGGGAAGCGCTTGGCCGAGCAGGCGAAAGTGACGCGCTTGCCGGCGTATCTGATTGACCCGATTGCGAAGACGGAGGACGGCTACAAAGGCACGGTCGGCCGCGTGGCGCGCGACATTTCCATTCAGGACGACAAAGGCGTCGAAACAAAATGGCTGCTGCTGCGCGAAGACCAATTTGGCGTCGGGTCGAATCGCATCCTGGCACGGCCGCGCATCAAAGGGCGCGCGGATTTGTTTGTCTCACGTTTCAGCAAGAACGGACAGGAAGCGCTTGAAACGGCGCTCGACTGCGCAAAATCGCGCGAGTGCGCGGGATTGAATCTGGTGCTGCACGATATTTTGTATTTGAATGACGAAGGAAAATTGGCCGCGAAGAACGGCGTCGCCGAAGTCGAAGAGGCCGCGCGCGCGATGGCCGCGCGGCTGGATTATCCATTGAAGCTCAACGCGTATTTCATCGAGTGGGGCAAGAAACGCGGCAGTTCGTATTGGGACGTGCCGCTCAAAGCTGTCGGCATCGATCCCGACAAAATTCGCGCGAAGGCTGAAAATCCATCCACCGAAGTGCTGGATAAACTCAACGAAGAAGTCGCGCTGTTGAAAAGCCTCGACGCCGGCGGCGAGATTGTGTTGCTTGCGGAGAATTGCGAATTGATTTCGGTGGCGTCGCGCGCGGATTTGCGGCAGGTGCTGGAACGGATTGCGGGGCGGAAGTAAATTGCAAGTTCATGGACGCAACTCCTTCGGAGTTGAAGGCGTTGAGCGTTTTGTGTCCCAGGGTAGGCGCGAGTACGCGCCAACCCTGGGCTTTGTTACTCAACGCCGTTGGCGTTGAACGGCAAGCGAAAAGCGCGTTGAACGGCAACGCGAACGGGAGCGTCAACGAGCGTGAAACCCAGCGAATCGACTCTGCTCGTCCGCCCCGAACACCTCAACCACCACGGCTACCTATTCGGCGGACGCTTGCTCGAATGGCTTGACGAACAGGCCTACATTTCCGCCATGTCGCTGCTGAAGCCGGAAGCGAATCTGGTTACGGTGGCGATCGACCGCGTTGTCTTCAACAAGCCGGTGAAGCAGGGTTCGCTGCTGCGTTTTCGCTCGCTGCCGGTCCATGCGGGGCGCACGTCGCTGACAGTTTTTACGCAGGTATTTTTGCTCGGCGCCGCAGCGGAGACGGAGATGTTCAGCGCGTACGTGACGTTTGTGTGCCTCGGCGCGCGCGAACGGCCGCGCGCGGTCGCTCCATTAATGGTGAGGTCCCTGACGTACGCGTCGCTCGACTCCGACCAGGCTCGGCGGCATTGGGAGGAAGTCGAGCGGGCGCGGCGGTTGCGTGCGAAACGCGCGTGAAGTAGCATTCGTGGCATGGACAAGAACAACGCGCTCAAGGCGGTCGCCGGATTTATCGCCGCGGTCGCGGCCTATCTGTATTTTCAATACGGCGGTACGGTGCCGGTTGGGCCGAATGCCAACGGCAACGGTGGCCCGAATGTGCCGGCGTTTCCGACTGATACCAATGAAACGCGGAATGCGCCTCCGCGAAACGATTCCGCGCGCGGCAATTCGCACGACACCGAAAGTTCTTCCCGTTCCGCCAATGCTTCGCTTTACGATCTTGAAAAAGACGAAGGGCACGGACATACGCTGAAGAAGCACGTGGGCCGCACGGATCAGCAGTTGATCGAGCGCCTCGCAGAGGAGCGCATCAGCAGCGCCTCGACGTACAGCGACAAGGAAACGGCGGAACGCTGCGTGGGCATCGCGCTGGCGGAGAATCGGGAGCGCGTGCAAAGCTGGCTGCGCGGAACGGACAACACGCGGATGACGCTGGATTACAACGGCGACCCGGCGCATCCGATCGGTCGAACCGTGCATCGCAATTCGACGCAATCCAAGCCGGTGCATCGCGCCAAGGTTGTGCTGGAGAAGGACGGGCGCGGCGGATTTTTTGTGCTCACGACGTATCCGGAAGAGTGAACGGTTCAAGATTCAAGATTCAAGGTTCAAGGGTTCAAGATTCAAGATTCAAGATTCAAGATTCAAGATTCAAGTTTCGGGATTCGAGATTCGAGGTTCGAGATTCGAGATTCGAGATTCAAGGTTTCAAGGTTTCAAAGTGTCTGGCGCTTGAGTGTGATGAAAATGAAACCATTTTCTCGCAAGGATTACCCGCAGCTTTCGGCGTTTGTGGGCGGGTATCTGCATCAGGATTACATCGACGACAGCGGCTCGCCGGCGGGGGCGCTGGACAAATTTATTGCGCAAGCAAATCCTGAACAGCGCCGCGCGCTGACGGCGGAGTTCGGCGCGTTTATGAACGCGATTGAGGCCGTGCCATTCGCGCAGGCTCAGGAATGGTGGACGCGCGAACTGGGTTCGGCGTGGCTGCCGGCGGATAAAAATGAATTGTTGGCCTTACAGCGGCGCTTGAGCCGGACCGATATTAAAGCGTAACGAATGAAAGTGTGGTGCAGGCTTCCAGCCTGCGTGGTTTGGCTATGCAGGCTGGAAGCCTGCACCACAAGTGGCGAGGAACGAATGGAACAAGTCTCAACGGTCGCCGCGCGAGCGCGCGCGGTTCCGCGGATAAGCACGCAGCGGGCCGTGGTATGGGTGCTGTTTTTGTTTTCGGGCATCTGCGGGCTGATTTACGAAGTGCTGTGGTGCCGCCATCTGGGGCTGCTTTTTGGCAACACGGTGCAGAGCATGTCGGCGGTGCTGACGGCGTTCATGGCCGGATTGGCGCTGGGCAGTTATGTCGGCGGGCGCGTGTGCCACCGCTTGAAGCGGCCCATGATGGTCTATGGATTTTTGGAATTGGCGATTGGAATTTACTGCGCGTTTTTGCCGTGGGCATTTGGCGCGAACAGTCCGATCATTCCGTTTTACCGCTCGCTGTACGGCGAGAATGGCGGCGGGACGAGTTTGAGCGTCGCGCGCTTTGCGATTTCGTTTTTTCTGCTGCTGATTCCGACGACGTTCATGGGCGCGACGCTGCCGGTGCTGTCGCAATTTCTGGTGAGGTCGAAGGCGTTTCTTGGACGGACCGTCGGCGCGCTCTACGCGGTGAATACATTCGGCGCGGTGCTGGGCGCGGCGTTGACGGGATTCGTGCTGCTGCCGATGCTGGGAAAAGCGAATTCGAATTACATTGCGGTGGGTGCGAATTTGATTCTGGGGACGCTGGCGGTGATTTTTGGGATGAAGGAGAATTCGGCGGAAATGAAAACCAATGCAGGCGGGCCGCCTGCACCACAACAAAATGCAGGCGGGCCGCCTGCACCACAAAATGCAGGCTGGAAGCCTGCGGTACGGGATGCAGGCGAGCCGCCTGCACCACAACAGGCGCCGGTTTCGGCGCTGGCGTTGAAGCTGGCGATCCTGACGTTCGGCATCACCGGCTTCGCGGCGATGGCGACGCAGATTGGCTGGACGCGCGCGATCAGTCTGGCGACCGGCAGTTCGACGTATGCGTTCAGTCTGATCGTCGCGGTGTTCATTTTTGGATTGAGCATCGGAGGCGTGTGGGGATCGCGCGCGGCGGCAAAGACGCACGACCCGCTGGCGCTGCTGGGAAAATTGTTGCTGGCGATCGGGCTGGGCTGCATGGCGCTGACGGCGATACTCGGGCACGGCCCGCAGTTTTTTTATCTGCTCACGATCTGGGGCAGCGACCGCGGCTGGAACACACTGCTGGCGCTGCAAGCGCTGGGCATTGGGTTGCTGATTGTCGGGCCGACATTTTTGATGGGCGCGACGATGCCGCTGACGATGCAAGTGGCGGCGCGGACCGAAGGCGCGCCGGGGCGCACGGTCGGCACGATTTACGCAGTGAACACGGTCGGTTCGATCCTCGGAAGTTTTTTGGGCGGGCTGGTGCTGCTGCCGTGGCTTCAAATCGCGGGGACGCTGAAGTTGATGGCGGTGCTGTACGCGGCGCCGGGGCTGGTGCTTTATTTCATGTCGAAATCGGGGCATGACAAAACGCCGCGCAGTGAATTCATGATTGTGATTCTCGCGGCGGCAACAGTGTTGGGCGTGCTAACGTTTGCGCCGGGCTGGGATCCGCTGACGATGAGCAGCGGGATGTATTTGAAGCGCAACGACAGGATCAACAAGGCCGTGCGGGCCGGCAACTGGGCGATGGCGTTTGCGGTGAATGCGGATGAAAAATTGCTCTATTACAACGAGGGCAGTTCTGCCACGGTGGCTGTAAAAGACATTCTTCCGCCAAAGAAATCCGCGCAAGCGGATAGTTCGCCGGAAGAAATCATCGACGACGACCACGTGGAACGTTCGTTGAGCGTCGGCGGCAAGCCTGACGCGTCCAGCCATCACGACATGAGCACGCAATTGGGTCTTGCGCTGGTGCCGCTGATCATGCATGAAAGCGGGCCAAAGAACGTGCTCGTGATTGGGCTCGGCTCCGGCGCAAGCGCCGCCGCGGCGCTGGCGCCGGATTCGGTCGAGAGCGTGGATGTCGTCGAGATGTCGCCGGAAGTGGTGGAGGCGTCCTATTGGTTTGCGGAGTACACGGGCTTGAAGTATTCGGAACGGCCGGAGAAAAAGGGATCGTATTGGCTGGACACGCCGAAGCTGAATTTGATCGTGAACGACGGGCGCAATCACCTGCTGCTGACGAGCAAAAAATACGACGTGATCGCCAGCGAGCCGTCGAATCCGTGGCTGGCGGGCGTGGGGAATCTGTTCACGCGCGAATCGTTTCAACTCTGCCGCGAGCGGCTTAATCCGAAGGGCATCATGTGCCAGTGGATTCATTGCTACTCGCTGGAGGAGGACGATTTTTTCAACATTGTCAAAACATTCGGCGACGTTTTTCCGCACATTCAATTGTGGTGCGTAAACAAACTGGATTTTTTGCTGATCGGCTCCGACGGGCCGGTGCATCTGCCGTTTGACACGCTGCACGAACGAATGCGGCAGGCGAAAGTGCTGCCGATGCTGAAGAAGATCGACTTCGATACGGAAGAGGAATTTCTGGCGTGCTTCATGAGCACGGATTGGGAATTGCGCTGGATTTTAAGCCGGCGCGAGCACGCGCCGGTGCTGCACACCGACGACAACATGCTGCTGGAATTTTCGGCGCCCAAGGCGCTGTATTTTACGAAGCAGCTTTTGCGCAGCACGCAGTTCGAACCCGATCCCGAATACGTTTCCGATTTGGAGGGAATGCTGAGCGGCTACCGCAGTTCGGTCGAGCAGGCGCTGGACTTGAGCGCGGCGGGGCGCGCGCATTGGCGCAGCGCGTGCGAATACACGCCGACGGCGAAGGAGAATCGGATTCTGGCCGACAAACTTGCGCCGCGGCATCACTGGCTCAACGACGACAAAATCGAAATCGCCAGAGCGGAACGCGAGAATCCCACCGTGGTCAAAGAGGTTGAGAAAGAGCCGGAGGCGATGGCGCGGGCGCGCGAATTGAGCGAAAAGGGCGAGATCGACAAGGCGATGACGCTATTGCAGGATCTCTCGCAGGAACTCACGGCTGCGAAGAAATCGTCGTACGAATGCGTGGAATTGGCGGTGAAGATTTTGCGGTCGCACGGGCGGGGCAACGACGCGCTGCTGATGCTGGACGCGTTGCAGCGGAGCACGCCGGGGTTTCAGAGCGAACCGAAAGCCGCGCGGCTGATCGCGCAGGCGGCGGAGCTGGTTCAAGAGCGCAACCAGCCGGCGAAGGCAATGGAGCTGGCCGGCATTGCCGAGACGCTTGCGGAACGCGACAAGCGCGAACCGCTGGGAATCGCCGGGCGGATTCTGCTGGCTCAAAAACATTTCGGGCAAGCCAGCGACGAGTTTCATCATCTGACTCTGGTCGCGCCGGACAACGTCGATTTCAAAGTCGGGCTGGCCGACGCGCTGATTGGGATGGCGACCAATCCGGAACGCGCGCCGGATGTCAGCGTGGAATTGTTGAAGCTGCATCACGCGCGGCGCGTGTCGCGCGAGGCGGCATTTTTGAGTCCCGACGATGCGGCGGCATGGGCGCGGCTGGCGCAGGCGGAATTGATTTTGTCGCTGCACGACAAGCCGTCGTTGTGGGAGAAATCGTTGTCGCCGGAAAAAGCGGAGGAGTTGGACAAGCAATCGTTTTTGCATCACGTCGGTGAGGCGCTTTCCGCGTGGGACTCGATCGAGAAGTTGGACAAGGCCGGATTGCTGACGCCATTGAAGCGCGAGATGGAATCGGCCGAGGCGCTGGAGAAGGCGGGATTGTCGGCGTCGATTCCAAAACTCGAAGAACTGTTCAGCATGGACATCAAAGCGTTCATGCGCCTGTATGCCATGATTTCGCTGGTGAAAGCTAAGTGAATTGAACGGAGCGGGAGCTCCGTTCTACGCAAAATTGAACGGAGCGGGAGCTCCGTTCTACGCAAAATTGAACGGAGCGGAGCTCCGTTCTACGCAAAATTGAACGGAGCGGAGCTCCGTTCTACGAAACACATTTCCGCATGAAAAAACGTTCGTTTCTTCAAAAACTTTTCGGCGGCGCGAAAGCGGAGAAGGCGTTCGAGAAGCGCCTCAACCGCATCGAGCGCAATCAGCAGATGATTCTGCGATTGCTGCAGCGCGAGGCGTTCAAGGACAGCGGCATTCTTGCGCCCGGATTTGCGGCGACGGGGTTGAGCGTCCATTCGATGCAGGGCGAGGACGGGCACATTCTGCATATTCTGCGCGAGATCGGTGTCACGAATCGGACATTTGTGGAGATCGGCATTCAAAACGGGCTGGAGTGCAACACGGCGAATTTGACCCTCAATTTTGGCTGGGGCGGCGTGCTGATCGAAGGCAATCCCGACGACGCGGCGCTGGCGAGACGCAATTACGCCTGCTTTCCAAACGTGACGGTGAAGCAGGCGTTTGTGACGAAGGAAAACGTGGCGGCGCTGCTGAAAGAGACGAACGCGAATTTGCAAGCGGATGTGTTTTCGCTGGACATCGACGGGAACGATTATTGGATTTGGGAGGCGCTCGCGGATTTCAAGCCGCGCTTGGTCGTCGCGGAATACAACGCGGCATTCGGGCCGGAGCGCGCGGTGACGATTCCGTACCAAGCGGATTTCTGTGTGGGGAAAGGAAAACCGCGGCTGTATTTTGGCGCGTCGCTGGCAGCGCTGACGAAATTGGCGAAGCGAAAAGGCTACGTGCTGGTCGGCTGCGCCGATTTGGGGCCGAACGCTTTTTTTGTGCGATTCGATGCGATGAAAGGGGCGCTGGCGGAGACGCCGGTGAAGGAGGCGTATCGGGCGATCCATTTGAAGCGGTATACGGAGGCGGATGCGGCGGAGGTGAATGGGATGGAACTGGTCCCCGTGTAACGGACCATTTGTCATTTGGCAGTTGTCATTTGTGATTTGTCATTTTCGATGTGATCGACTTTGCGGGTGACGTAGGGCCAATGGTGTTCGTCGCAAAGAATCTTGAGGGCGGCGAGCAGAGTGTCATTCTCAATCGCGTCGTCGTAGTCGAATTCGATGGGATTGATGGCGACGGCGTTTCGGCCACATCTGATGCGCATGGAGTAGATAAGCGTGCCATCTTGTTCGAATTCGTCGCCGCTGTTCCGACCAACCAGCCCAGATCGTTCGAACCTAACGAAAAAATTGAATCCTTCGGACGACGAATAACTTGCTCCGCCTGAAGTGCTATAAAGCACCACCTTAGGCTGGCTCCTAACGCCTTCCTCTCTCTTTGAGTGGCAGAGTTCATTCACTCTGCCTTCGATCAATTTATCGCGCATCCACATCTCTTTCGCCAGGGACTTGTCCAAATAAGAGCCCACGGCAAAATACAGCACAATTCCGGCGACGAAGCAGGCGATGATCAGCGTGCGCAGGCTGTATTGGAATTTCACGAGGAAGCTCCGGATTGCTGCGAACGATTGAAGGCCTGACTCCGCCTTTCCCTTGGACAACGGATTCCGTTATGAGTATTAATTGAACTTCGTCTGGCATATTCGTACACACATCACCGGACTTTGTCATGCGTCGAAATTCGATTTGGGCAATTACGATTCTATCGCTTGCGCTTCTGCGCGCCGGCGAACCCGCGTTCAATTACGCCGAAGCGCTGCAGAAATCGATCTACTTCTACGAATGCCAGCGCTCCGGGCCGCTGCCCGCGAACAACCGTGTCGAGTGGCGCGGACCGTCCGGCTTGAAAGACGGCAGCGATCACGGCGTCGATCTTACCGGCGGATGGTACGACGCGGGCGATCACGTCAAATTTGGATTGCCGATGGCGTCGAGCGTGACGCTGCTGGCGTGGAGCGTGATCGAGTACCGAGACGCATACGAAAAGACGGGGCAGCTTCCGTTCATTCTGGAGAACATCAAATGGGCCACCGATTATTTTTTGAAATGCCACACGTCGCCGAATGAATTTTACGGGCAGGTTGGCAACGGCGGCGCGGACCACGCCTGGTGGGGGCCGGCGGAAGTGATGCAGATGGCGCGGCCGTCGTACAAGATCGACAAGGACCATCCTGGCAGCGAACTCGCCGGCGAAACCGCCGCCGCCTTGGCCGCCGCCTCGGTGGCTTTCAAGCCGACCGATCCCGCGTACGCGGCAAAGCTGCTCGGCCATGCGCGGCAGCTTTACGACTTTGCCGACAAGTATCGCGGAAAATATTGCGACGCGATTCAAGACGCGCGCGGGTTCTACAATTCAGTTAGCGGCTTTCAGGACGAACTGGTCTGGGGCGCGGCGTGGCTTTTTCTGGCCACGCGCGAAGCCGCCTATCTCGAAAAAGCGGAAAGCGATTACGAGCAGTTGAACGTTCAGCCGCAGACAAAATTGAAATCGTACAAATGGACGCTCAGTTGGGACGACAAATCGTACGGCTGCTACGTATTATTGGCGAAGTTGACCAACAAGCAACAATACAGAGACGACGCGGAGCGCTGGCTGGATTTTTGGAGCGTGGGTTATCACGGCGAGCACGTCAAATACACGCCCGGCGGATTGGCGTGGCTGGACCAATGGGGCTCGCTGCGCTACGCGGCGAACACGGCGTTTCTCGCTTTTCTCTATGGCGATTTCACGACCGATCCCATGCACAAAGCTCGCTACCACGATTTCGCCGTGCGGCAGATCGACTACATGCTCGGCCAGAATCCAGCGCAGCGCAGTTTCCTGATCGGCTTCGGCAACAATCCGCCGCGCAATCCGCATCACCGCACCGCGCACGGATCGTGGCTCGACAATTTGCAGGAACCGGTGGAGAGCCGACATGTTTTGTACGGCGCGCTCGTCGGCGGGCCGGATTCAAACGACGCTTACGCCGACAACCGCGGCGATTTCACGAAGAACGAAGTGGCCACCGATTACAACGCGGGCTTCACCGGCGCGCTGGCGCGGATGGTGCGCGAATTCGACGGCACGCCGCTAAAAGATTTTCCGCCGAAGGAAAAACGCGACGACGAATTCTTTGTGCAAGCGAAAGTCAATTCGAGCGGCCCGCGCTACATCGAAATCAGCGCGCTGCTCAACAACCGCAGCGCCTGGCCGGCGCGCGTAGGCCACAAGCTCTCGTTTCGTTACTTCGTCGATCTAAGCGAAGTTTTTGCCGCCGGGCACACACTCAACGATGTCACAGTCACGACCGCCTACACGCAAGGTTCCGGAGTCTCCGGCCTGACCGCGTGGAATGCGGCAAAGCACATTTATTTCGTGGAACTTTTTTTCGATGGCACGTTGATCTATCCGGGCGGGCAGCAGCATTATAAAAAGGAGACGCAGTTCCGCCTGTCGCTGCCGCAGAACACGAACAAGCCCGAATGGGACAATTCAAACGATTGGTCGTTCGCCGATTTGAACAGCAGCGAGCACCGCAAGACCGCGAACATTCCCGTGTACGAAGACGGCAAGCTCGTTTATGGAGACACCCCGCCAAAGGGCGACGGCGCGCCGATCGTAGGACGGGTTTCCGACGCGTCCAAACCTGACGCCACGAAAACGCACCCCAAAAACGATTCAGCTAAGTCCGATCCGCCAAGGCCGGCGAATCCAAGCCCCACCGCGCCGATTGCGGCCGGCGCCATCAAGGTGCTCTACAAATGCGTGGAGACGAACGCGTCGGGCAATCAAATCAAGCCGCATTTCAAGCTCGTCAATACGGGGGCCGTGGCGGTGCCTCTGAGCGAATTGACGATCCGCTATTGGTTCACGATCGACGGCGAAAAACCGCTCACGCATTGGTGCGATTATTCGCCGGTGGGCAGTGCGAACGTGAAAGGCACATTCACAAAGCTTCCCAAACCGCGCGCAAACGCCGACTATTATCTTGAAATCGGTTTTACTGAAGCAGCGGGGACGCTGGCCAAAGGCACGGATATCGAAATCCAATCGCGCTCCGCCAAGAACGATTGGACCGCGTTCAATCAAGCCGATGATTATTCCTTCGACGCCGGAAAGAGCGATTACGCCGAATCGCCAAAAATTACGCTGTATCGAAATGGCGTATTGATTTCAGGCGCAGAACCGAAATGAGTCCTGAGTGCTGAAGCGCGAAGCGCTTCGTCGCCGTTGCTCAGCACTCAGGACCCGGCATGCTCTGTAGAAACCATCTGCGACCCCTCCGGGGTCGAGGAACATTAAGGGCGCCCTTACCCGGGGGTATCGGGCGAGTACGCCCTCAACCCCCGGCTACGATCTTGAACCCCTCCGGGGTAAAAGAGTGCAATCTTGCGAAGATTTCTACGGAGCGCACTCAGCACTCAGGACTTTTTGCCGTACACGTTCTTCGGATCAAACACCCGTTCTCCCGCCTCGCGCGCTGTCCACTCGCCGTTTGCATTCTTCTCGATCACATACGCAAAACAGGATTTGAAACCGAGATGGCAGTTGCCTTTGATCTGGCGCACCTTCGCCAGCAATGCGTCGCCGTCGCAATCAGTGCGCAGTTCGACAAGATGCTGCGTGTGACCGGACTCTTCGCCTTTGAGCCAGAGCTTTTTGCGCGAGCGCGAATAGTAATGCATCAGGCCCGTCTCAAGCGTTTTTTGCAGCGCGGCGCGATCAGCAAACGCGACGCCGAGCACTTCGAGTGTCGCCGCATCCTGCGAGATGACAGTGACGAGACCCTGCTCATTCCATTTCAGCGCATCGAGCAGCGCGACAATACCGGCACGAGCGTTGAGCCGTTCAAAGAATTCAGGACCGCTGGACATTTCAATTTCTCACGCAAAGGCGCGGAGGCGCAAAGAACAGAAGAAGGGTAACACAAACAGCCGCTAACTTTGTTGGCAGTGCCGCATCTGGAACTGCCTTGAATCTCAACCAATTTGCCGCCGGCACACGTTCTTCTTTGCACTGCTAACATTTCAAATCTTCGTCGCGCGCAAAGATTTTGCGAGCGCAAGCGAGCGCCGCAGTTAGCGCCAACGGCGCGAACTTTTAAAGCCCAGGGCGGAGCGCAGCGCAGCCCTGGGTCACGGCCACCTTCGCGCCACAAGCCCCAACGGGGCGAACTAGCGGTGGCAAGCGCCGATAAAATTTAGTTCGCCCCGTTGGGGCTTTGGGGCGTTACCCATCACGGACCCAGGCCATCGCTTCGCTGCGGCCTGGGCTTTAAAAGTTCGCCCCGTTGGGGCTGAAGACAACAGATCGCGAACGCACGATGACGATTTCCTTCGTGAAGATTCGTGAGATTCGTTGTTCAATCCGTTGGTTGCGGCCTTTCGGCCGCGCTACGCCTTTGCGCCTCTGCATGAGAATCATTAAATCCCCGTATTGGACAGCAGCACGCTCAGCGAATTCACCAACTCCGTCAGCCGCGGATGTTGCGCTTCCAATCCCGCGACCGACGACGACAGTCCTTCCAGCGCGTGGTGAAAAAGCTGCGGCTGCTTTTCGCTGCGCGTCAATTCATGCGTCGAGAGATCGACGTAACCCGCGATGCTGCGCGCCTGATCGGCGTCGGTCTTCGACAGCGCCGCCAGTTCGTTCTTCAATTTGCCGAAAAGCGCCTGCATTTCCGCGCGCTGCCCGGCGCTCATTCCTTCCGCGCGGCGCAGGCGCTCCTCGATGCTTGCAATCGTGTCCTCAATCATTCTCAAACTCCGTAGCGCGGGCGTTCCGCCTGCACGTTTCCATTACGCCACCGTGATTTCCTTGCACAGATACACGTCCTGGACCGTGTTCAACAATTCGATCCCGTCTTTGCGCGGTTTCTGAAATGCTTTGCGCCCCGAAATCAATCCCGTACCGCCGGCACGTTTGTTGACAACAGCCGTGACCGCCGCGTCCTGCAAATCGTGTTCGCCCGACGCGCCGCCCGAATTGATCAACCCCGCGCGCCCCATGTAGCAATTCGCGACTTGATAGCGCGTCAGATCGATTGGATTGGCAGTCGTCAATTCGTTGTAGACTTTTTTGTGCGTCTTGCCGAAATTCAGCGCCATGTAGCCGCCGTTGTTCTCGGGCAATTTCTGTTTGATGATGTCCGCCTCAATCGTCACGCCCAAATGATTCCCCTGCCCCGTCAAATCGGCGGCAAGCGAATAATCGACGCCGTCTTTTTTGAACGCAGCGTTGCGCAAGTAGCACCACAAAATCGTCGCCAACCCAAGCTCATGAGCTTTCGAAAACGCCGCGCTCACCTCCTGAATCTGCCGCTTCGATTCTTCCGATCCAAAATAAATCGTCGCGCCCACCGCGACGCAGCCCATGTTGAACGCGTCATGGACGTTCGCGAACATGATTTGATCGTAGCTGTTGGGGTAGCTCAAAAATTCGTTGTGATTGAGTTTCAAAATGAACGGAATCTTGTGCGCGTATTTACGCGATACCGCGCCGAGCACGCCGAAGGTGCTGGCCACGGCGTTGCAGCCGCCTTCGATCGCCAGTTCGACGATGTTCGCCGGATCGAAATAATCCGGATTCGGCGCGAAGCTGGCCCCCGCCGAATGCTCGATGCCTTGATCGACGGGAAGTATGCTGAGGTAGCCCGTGTTCGCCAGCCGCCCGTGCGAAAACATCGCCGCCAAATTGCGCAGCGTAATCGAGCTGCGGTCGGTGTGCGCGTAGATGCGGTCGATGAAGTCCGGCCCCGGCAAATGCAGACGTTCTTTCGAAATTGTTTTGCAGACATGCGCCAGCAGGCTTTCCTGCGCGCCCAACAGCGATTGAATCTTGTTCAGCATTTTGAAACTCCCCCACGGGTAATTAAGCCGGGTTTATTTATGCCGCCAACGCCGAGAAATGGAAGCCAAAATCCAGCTCTCGCCAAATAAATCGTCCGCGCGCTGCCTTCCCCTCACCCTTCCTTCTTTGCGCCTTCCTTTGCGCCTCCGCGCCTTTGCGTGAAGAAATCGGACGGTCAGGACAAAAGTCGGGATCACGAACGTGCAGGCGGGACGCCTGCACCACGAGAACAATTTCCCGCGAAGAATTGTTGTCGCAATTCGTCTCCCTTGCGCCATTCTATAATGAACGCGAATGCAGGAGTCGCAGCAATGTCCATGAGCATAAACGATCATGCGCCGCAGGACGGCGCGGGCGGGTGCATGCCGGTGCTGGCGCCGGGGCCAATGTCCACCGCCGAGGCCTTGCGCCGGCTGGCGCTGCAGCGGGACAGCCAGGCGTGGAGCGCGATTCTGCACAACCATGGCGTGGGGATTCTGCGAGTGGCTCAGCGCATCACCGGCGACCGGTCGCTGTGCGAGGATGTGTGCCAGGAGACGCTTTTGCAGATACGGGCGCACGCGCGCAATTTCAGGCCGCCGGCCAACGCCGGCGAGGCTGATGCGGCGGCGCGGGGATGGGTTATGTGCATTGCATACCGGACCGCGGTGAGTATGTTGCGCTGCACAAACCGGCGCAATCAGAACGAAGAACAGGCTCAGCTTGAAAAACGAATGCGCGGAGCAGCGGAAAATGCAAGTGACTCGCTGCTGACGGCCGAACAGATGGCGCGCGTGCGCGACGAAGTGGCGGGCCTCCCCGATTTGCTGCGCAGCGCCGTGTGTCTGCATTTTTACGGCGAGATGACGTACCCCGAATTGAGCGCCGCGCTGGAATGTTCCGAAAAAGCCGCGCGCAAACGCGTCGAACGCGGCGTGCAGCGGCTGCGCACGCGACTGGCGTGCGGCACTGCGGCAGTCGGCGCCGGCGCGCTGGCGGCTGCACTAATCGGACAATCGGCGAGCAGTGCGGCGGCGGCAAGCGCATCGACTTCTCTCAGCATTGGGCAGCTTGCCGCGTGGCAAGCGCTGTTGAATCATCCGGCCGCACCGCTCTTGGCGGGCGTGGCCAAAGGGACAGGAGTGGCAATCATGACCAAATACGTAGTGGGCGCGGCGGCAGTGCTTGCGTTCGGACTTTCGACATTTCAAGCGGTGCGCATTAATACGCTGTCGCAGGAATTGAGCGAGGCGAAGCAAAAGGCCGCGGCGCTCGACGGCGTGCAGGACCGCCTCGACACGCTCGAAAATAAACTCGCGCAAAACGTCGCGGATTCAGCCGCGCTAAAATCGAGCGTGCAGTCGCGCAACAACGATCTGGCGCAGATTGAAAAGAAAGTGACGACGCTCGAACAGCAGCCGCCGTCGAGCGGCGTTTTCGCGTACGCGATGCCGACGGAAGGAACCGCAGGCGGGCCGCCGAGAATGATCATCCGGGGCGGGGCTGGAATCGGCGGAGCGCCGGTGGTGATTGCGGCAGATAAAGATGCGCCGTACACGGCGGTGGAACAGGCAATTCGGCAAACCTATCCGAAGGCGCCGCCTCCAACAAAGGATGCCGTCGTGAAGATTCTCGGCGATGGCACCGTTCAATATCAATCCGCCGACGGCCGCGTTTTGCAGCAGTTCAAAGACGACCGCATCGCCAGGATCGCCGAGAAAGCAATGCCCGGCGTTGGAACGGCGCCCGTTACGCCGCCGCAGGCCGCGACAATCGCCGGCGATATGTTTTACAGAGTGGACGCAACCGGTGACGTGATTGCGACGCCGCTGCCCGGAACTGCCAACGCGGCTCCAAAGGCGCTGCCGCCTGCCGCGGGGGCGCCCGCGCCGTTGCACAACTATGGCGACAGCGTCGCGCAGACACTCAAGGAACTCTTCTTCGGCGGCGACGCCATGTTGAAACCCCCGGCGGTCGAACCGCCTGCCTATTTGCCAAAGCCAATTCTGCCGCCCGCACGAATCGCGCCCGCGCCCGAAACCCCGCCGGTCGCGCCCACTCCCGCGGTGAAGCCGCCGAAGTTGCCCAAAGACGATGGTACGCGCCGGGAGTTTTGATTAAAATCGGCGGCGAAATCGAATGAGTTCTCGCGCTCGCGCATCGGCGCGAGCCGTTCGGCGAACGGTCAGCGCATCGCATCGGAGGAATTTCAAATGAAAAAGCACATTCTTGCAGCCGTCGCCATTCTCGCCATTCTGGTTTCGATCGTTCAATCGGTGCGCTTGAATTCCGTCACGCAGGAATTGAACGCCGCGCGCGAAAGGGCCTCCGGAGTCGCGACACTTCAAGAGCGCCTCTCGACGCTTGAGAAGCAAGTCGCTGATAATCAAAGCGAAACCGCGGCGCTGAAATCAAGCGTGCAGGCGCGCAACGATGAACTCGCGCAGCTTGAGAAGAAAGTCTCCAACGTCGAACAGAATCCTGTTGTGAATGGCTATGCGCTCGCCCGCCAACGAATCACGCCCGACGGCAACGTCATTCGCTGGAATGCGGAGGACAACGTCGCGGCAATCACGGCCAACGGCCAGACACGCGTGACGCGAATTGCCGGCGATGCGGTCAATCTTCAGGATGCCGAAGCCGTTGCGCGCGCGGCGCGCCCTGATTTGGCGCCGGCCATGAAAGACGGCAACGCGAAAATCATCGACGACAAAAACGACATCGTCGAACTCCAGTCCAAGGACGGCAAGATCATTCAGCAATTGCGCGACCCCATGATCGCCAAGCGGCTGCGCGCCGCGCAAGCTCCAGGCGCGGCTGCGACCGACAAGCCCGCGGCGGCAACTTCGGCGCCCGGCACGACGCGCGAGAAGATTTTGATTTGGCGCGACGCGCCCGCATTGACTCCGCCGCCCGCGATCGATGCGCCGCCCGCGGCTACGCCTAAATCCGGCGCGGTAAAACCGCCCAAGGCGCCGGAGGAGTTTTAACCGCGGAAAACTTAACGCGCTATGGCCACCGCCATGTGTAGCCCAGCTTGCTTTTCTTCAATCCATTCGTGAAGGATCGTGCGATTCGCTGTTCACTTCCTTGGTTGTGTCGATGGCTGTCGTGCCTCTATCCCAGCGCCGCCACCAACTCCCCCGGCCTCTGAAACCGCTTCCCCGGATCCTTCTCCAACAACTTCATCACAATCTTCTCCAACTCAACCGGTATGGCTGAATTCAATTCGCGCGGTGGAACCGCCACTTGCGTCACGTGTTTGACCATGATCTGCAATTGATTCGGCGAATCGAAGGGCACCGAACCCGTGAGCATGTGATACGCGGTGATGCCCAGTGAATACAAATCGGCGCGGATGTCGATTTTGTCCGGCGACGTCGCCATTTCGGGCGCCATGTACGCAGGCGTGCCTTGAATCGAATTCTCGCCGCGCAGCATGGTGAGCTGCTCGTTGCGGATCGACAGATCGACCTGGCCGCTGATGGGGTTTGCCACGGGCAGGCGCTTAGCCAGACCCAAATCCGCAATCTTGATTTCGTGTTCGGCGCCGAACATCAGATTCGCCGGCTTGATATCGCGGTGGACGATTTTGATTTCCTCCGCCGCGCCCAATCCCAGCGCCGTCTCGCGGATGATTCTGATCACGCGGTCCGGCGGAAGTTTGCCGCCGGATTTTTCGATCAACTGCAGCACGCTCCCGTTCGGCGCGAATTCCATGGTCAGATAGTATTGGCCGTGTTGCTGCCCGGCTTCGTACAGGCCGATCACATGCTTGTGACGGATGCGAATCGCCGTGCGGGCTTCGCGCAGAAACAGCGCGACGTAATCGGGATTTTTGCTGGCCAGATCGATCGGCAGCACTTTGACCGCGATGGGAATGTCGAGCAACTGGTGCCGCGCTTTGAACACCACGCCAAACGCGCCTGCGCCAACGAGGTATTCGAGTTTGCATTGCCCCACCGAATCGCCGACGGCCAGCGGGCGCGCGTCCACGGCGGGCGCCACCGTCGTATCGGACATGGTCAGCGGACCGAAACTGCTGGGGCGCAGCGTGGGTTGAATCTGAATGTTATTCTTGAGCGCGTTGAGTTCTTCGATGAACTCGCACGTGCACTCGAAGCGCTTGGCCGGGTCCGCTTGGAGGCAGCGCATGATGAACGCACAAAAATCCGGCGCGAGATCGGGTTTGAGTTCCCGCGGATCGCGCGGCGTCTCTGTCAGCGTGCGCGCGATCAATTCGGTCCGCGAGCCTTTCCCGAATGGCGACTGCCCCGTCACGGCGCAGAAGAGCGTCGCGCCGAAGCTGAACATGTCCGATCGCTCGTCGATGTTGCGCGATTGCTTGAGTTCTTCCGGCGGCCAGAATCCCGCCATATAAGGAGCGTGCGCTTCGATCAGCGCCGGATCGAGCGCGATGCGCGGCAGGTTGACCACGTCGAGCTTTGGAACGCCTTCGCTGTCCACCAGAATCCGCGCCGGACTCACGCCGCGATGAATGTAATCCGCGCGCCAGAGCGCGAAAAGGCCGTCGGCGATCGGATTGAGAATCTTCAACGCGTCGCATTCCGAAAGCGGGCGTTCTTTAAGCCGTTCGTTGAGCGGCACGCCGCTGCTGAATTCGATCACGTTGTATCGCTGCCCTTTGTAAAACCCCACGTCGTAAACGGCTGTGAGATTCGTGTGGCGAATCTTCGCGTACTCGCGGATCGAACGGTGCAAATCATCGACAATGCGCGAATCGATCTGTTCGGCGACGCCGGGTTTGATCACGCGCAGCAGCACAGGGATGTCGAGGCCGTCGTGATGCGCCAGAAAAATCTCAGCGAACTGGCTGTCGCGCAGTTTGCGCTCGACGGTCAGCGTACTGATGGCGATGGTCGGCTTGCCGTCGGTGAGCGGAAGCGACTCGAGGAACGGGTTGCTCATACTTGGGAATTTACCGAATCGCCAACGCAAGTAAACCAGAATTGCACCGGAATCGCCTTCCCCTCTGTGGAAACGACGGCGTTCGCTTCGCGAAGCGGGCGGCGGTACAGGAAAATATTTTTCAAAAAACGTGTTGACTTTTAGGGAATCGGTGTTGTAGGAAGGGTGTTCCACGAAAACCTATTGGGTGCCCGGCACGCTTTATTGGCGTCCCTTCAATCCGAGCAAAATCGAGGATGGTTGCACATGCGGCGAGCGCTGCGCGCTTTGGCACGCGTGGGGATTTTTGTGGGGTGATTTATGGACGGCATGGACAAGGTGGACGGGATGGACGGTGGGAATGCGGGTGGTGTGGGTGGTGCGCGACCCCTCACCCCGGACTCCGCTTCGCTTCGTCTCGGCCCTCTCCCGGGGGGAGAGGGCAACGGCGGCTCGCTGCGCGAGTCGGGCCGGCAGGATGCCGGCGCTCCGAAGCGGTTTGAGCCGACGTTTTCTTCGGAGATCGAGCGGCGGCGGTATGAGATGATGGAGTGGCAGGATCAGGCGGCGTACGATTTTTCGCAGGAGGCGGGGTGTTCGATTGAGGATGCCAAGGTTTATGTGGAGGCGAAGTATACGGCTCAGATGCTGCCGAAGAGTCACGCTCAGCGGCGGATGCTTTTGAGCTATTTGAGGGAGCATACCTATGGGAAGCCGCCGATGTGGCAGTGGGTTTCGGGGTGGGACAAGAATGCGGAATATGAGTTGCCGGAGCGGCGGCGGCGGATACGGCATCTGATTGAGGCGGTGAAGAATCAGATTCGGGCGGGATTGATGCTTCAGGAGCGCGATCAGGGAACGGAGTTTGAGGAGGAGCGGACGGTATATTGGGATCCGATTATTAATGTGTGCGAGATTTTTGGGATTGCGCAATCGGCGCTGTCGCGGTTTTCGGTGGAATTGACGGGGCTGAATTTGCGAGGGCTTGTGGATTTTGTGCGGGTGGAGTCGGCGGTGAAGAGGATGAGGGCGGAGGCGCGGGAGTTTTTAATTCAAAATGCAAAATGCAGAATGCAAAATGAACAGCAATGTGGATTGGATGGTGGACTTAGTAGACAAACGGGTAAAGAGACAGTGAAAGAGGCACAGTGTGCAAATTTGACAAGTGATGAGGAGAAGCTTGAGTTTCATAGGGAAGAAACTTGGGCGGTTTGGAAGGCGCTGCGGGAGTCGAGGAAGGCGCCGGTGTTTTGCCGCAATTCCTGGGCGCAGGGGTATGGGTTTTCTTCTTATCAGCGGATGTATCGGGCGTGCAAGGCGAAGTTTGGGATGACGCCGCAGCAGATGGAGATTACTTTTATTGAGGAGGCGATTCGGCTGTCGGAACTGAACGAATGCAAAATTCAAAATGCAAAATGCAAAATTGATGCGCCGTATTTGATGGGGAAATTGGGGGAGAAGTTGGTGAATCGGGTTTTTAAGGAGTGGACGTTTGAGGAATTGAGGGCGGAGTGGAGGACGGTTCGGGGGATTGATGAGATATTTGAGGCGGAGCGGGTGAGGAGAAGTGGGGAATAGTGGGGAGTAGGGAGTAGGGAGTGGGGAGTAGGGAGTAGGGAGTAGGGAGTAGGGAGTAGGGAGTAGGGAGTAGGGAGTAGAGAGTAGGAAGTGGGGAGTGGGGAGGCGCTTCGGGGAACTCATTCTTGCTTTCCGCGCGTCGCCCGTTGTGTTAAATGAACCACCATTAATTGAGGTGCCCTCCATGAGCATTCTTCGCATCGGCTCTCTATTGCTCGCCGCAGCCTGCTCCATCCCCGTTTTCGCAGCCCAGGACGCCCGCGTCTACCGCGACCGCATCGACGCCCATTGGTTCGCCGGCGGCCAGCGCTTCTGGTACCGCAACGATCTTCCCGGCGGGAAGCGCGAATTCATTCTTGTCGATGCGGAAAAGGGCACGCGCGCAGCCGCGTTTGACGCCGGTCGCGCCGCCGCCGCGATTGGAAAAGCCAGCGTCGAAAGCCTGCGTTTCGACGACGATTTGAGCGCCGTCGTTTTGCAGACAAAAGACAAAGCATGGCGCTTGAATCTGAAATCATACGAAGCCACGCCCGATAAAATCGAAGCGGTTCAGAATGCGTCGCTGCCGTCCAGCAACCGCCCGCGCCCCTCGCGGCGAACAGGCGATCCGACGACGCTCACGTTCCTCAACCACACCAAAGGCGCCATCGACATCTACTGGCTCGACACCGCTGGCGAGCGCAAGCATTACGCCGAAGTCAAGCCCGGCGAATCGTGGGAATCCACCACCTACGACGGCCACGTCTGGCTCGTCACGGATAAGAACAACGTCACCCAGGGCGTCTTCGAAGCCACGCGCGATCCGTCCACCGCGATCGTCGGCGAGGGTGCCACTGCGGGCTTGTCCCGCAGTGAGGCACGCGACCGCGACACTTCGGGGCAAGCCCGCAGTGGCACCCGTTCGCGCGCCGGCGGCGATTCGCCCGACGGCAAATGGTCCGCCTTCGTGCGCGATTTCAAATTGGTCGTCCGCAACACCAAGACGAACGAAGAATTAATTCTCGGCGACGACGGCAAAGTCAGCGACAGTTATGCGCAAAACCAAATCTGGTGGTCGCCCGATTCCACAAAATTTCTCGCCATGCGCACCGAACCCGCGCAGGAACACAAAATTTACGAAGTGGAATCGTCGCCGAAAGATCAAGTCCAGCCCAAACTCAAAACGCTCGATTACCTCAAGCCCGGCGATCGCATCGCGCACCCGCGCCCGCAGTTGTTCGACATCGCCGCCAAAAAACACGTGGCGATTAAAGAAGATTTGTTCGCAAATCCCTGGAGCATCGACAGCGTGCGCTGGATGGCCGATTCCTCGCGCGTCACGTTCCTCTACAATCAGCGCGGCCATCAAGCGCTGCGCATCGTCGCTGTCGATGGCAATGGCGAGCCCAAAGCGATCGTCGATGAAACCAGCAAAACTTTCATCTGCTACTCCGGAAAATATTTTTGCCGCTGGATCGGCGACAAAGAAATCATCTGGATGAGCGAGCGCGACGGCTGGAATCATCTCTGGCGTTACGACGCCCAAACCGGCGCCGTGAAAACTCAAATCACCAAAGGCGAGTGGGTCGTGCAAAACGTCACGCAAGTCGATGAAGCCGCGCGCCAAATCTGGTTCACCGCCGGCGGGATTCGCCCGGGCCAGGACCCCTACTATACGCATTTCTGCCGCGTGAATTTCGACGGCACCGGCCTCACGATTCTCACCGAAGGCGACGGCACGCATTCGACGGATTGGTCGCCCGGCAAGCCCTATTTCATCGACACCTATTCGCGCATCGACATGGCGCCCGTGAACGAACTGCGCCGCAGCGACACCGGCGCGCTCTGCTGCAAACTTGAAGAGGCCGACGCCAGTGAAGCGCTCGCCGCGCGCGGCGGGCGCTGGCCCGAACGCTTCGCCTCGAAAGGCCGCGACGGCGTCACGGACATTTTCGGCATGATTATTTTTCCGCGCGATTTCGATCCCGCGAAGAAATACCCAATCGTCGAAAACATCTACGCCGGCCCACAGGGCTTTTTCACGCCGAAGAATTTCCGCAGAAATTACGGCACCATGCAGACGCTCGCCAATCGCGGCATGATCGTGGTCCAATGCGACGGCATGGGCACGTCCGGCCGCTCGAAGAAATTCCACGACGTCTGCTTCAAAAATCTGCGCGACGCCGGATTCGACGACCGTGTCGCCTGGATCAAAGCCGCCGCCGCGAAATTTCCCGCACTGGATTTAACGCGCGTCGGCATCTACGGCGGATCGGCGGGCGGCCAAAACGCCATGGCCGCGCTCTTGTGGCACAACGATTTTTACAAGGTCGCCGTCGCCGACTGCGGCTGCCACGACAACCGCATGGACAAAATCTGGTGGAATGAGCAGTGGATGGGCTGGCCCGTGGACAAATCCTACGAAGAGAATTCGAACGCCGTCAACGCGCATCTGCTCAAAGGAAAACTGATGCTGATGGTCGGCGAACTCGACAGCAACGTCGATCCCGCTTCAACGATGCAAGTCGTCGCCGCGCTCGAAAAAGCCAATAAGGAATTCGATTATGTCGTCGTCGCCGGCGCCAATCACGGCTCGGCGGAGACGCCGTATGGGTCGATGCGGCGGATGAATTTTTTGGTGAGGAATTTATTGGGGAAGGAGTGAACGAAACTCAATGCGTACCTGCGAATTCACGTTCAACCGAGGGGCCTTTGTATTCGAACCAGCTCAAGAATCGTTTTGTGTCGCGAGCGATATTCAGACAATCGTTGAACTCTTTCATATCTTGTGTGCGCACAATCACGCCGGTGCCGCGCTTGGCATTCAGCACCGATTCAATGACCCGCTCGGCCTTGACGCGATCCGCTTCCTTTGCGAATTTCCACACGGGCGCCCACACGGGACTCGTGGGTTCGCCCAGCGCTTTGAGCGCGCGCAAAATCCGGTTCACGGAACCGTCCTTAATTTGGCTGATCACATAAAGCCTGTCGTCCAGCCCCCGCGAATTGTGTTTGTCCGAATAAAGTTCAAAGAAAAACTCGAACTTCGGTTTCGCCAACGCGCACACACCTTCAATCGGACCGTCGTGCCAATCCAATACGATGGCTTGGCGCGTCTGCCAATTTGCACAGGGAGTTCGGAGCAGTTCATTGTTGTCGGTCAACGTTGTCATTGCTCACTCCTCCGCTTCCTTCTCAAACCCATAATCATGCAGCATCCGATAAAGCCGCTTGCGCGACACGCCCAGCAAATCCGCCGCTTTGCTCTTGTTCCCATGCGCCGCGTGCAGCGCGCGCACGAGCGCGTCTTTCTCCAACTCGTCGAGTTTGTAAATTCCCGAACTCGAAGCCGCCGCATACGCCGGCGATGCCGCAGCGATGGGAATGTTCGCTTGCGGCGGAAGCACAGATTCCGCGCTCGCAACCGGCTGCGCCGCGCTCGCGGGAATTTCAGCATCGGCGGCAACATCCGCCGCTTGCGCGCGCCCCGCCACAATCTGCTGCGGCAAATCTTCAAGCCGCAGCTCTTCCGTCCGCCCCAGCGCGTACGCGCTTTCGATCGCGCTCTCCAATTCGCGCACGTTGCCCGGCCACGCATAGGACATCAGCGCGTCCATTGCCTCGGGCGCGACGCGGCGCACGCGGCGGCCGGCGTTTTTGGCGTGCTTCGACAAAAAATGCTGAATCAACAGCGGCAGATCGCCGGTGCGTTCGCGCAGCGGCGGCAGGTCGATGCGGATCACGGAAAGCCGGAAGTACACATCGTCGCGCAGCGCGCTCCCGCGCGAGCGCTCGACGTTCAAATTCGTCGCCGCAATCACGCGCACGTCCACCGGGATTTCTTTCGTCGAACCGACGGGCCGCACGCGCTTATCCTGCAGAACGCGCAGCAATTTTGCCTGCACGTCCTTGGGCATGTCGGCGACTTCATCCAGAAAAATCGTGCCGTTGTGCGCGGCGCGAAAAAGCCCAATGCCTTCTTTCGTCGCGCCCGTGAACGAGCCGGATTCGTGGCCAAACAATTCCGATTCGATCAGATTCTCCGGCAGCGCCGCGCAATTGACCGGCACAAACGGCTTCTCCTGCCTCGCGCTTTTGTGATGAATCGCGCGCGCAACAAGTTCCTTCCCCGTGCCGCTTTCGCCGGTGACCAGCACCGTGGCCATCGAGCGTCCCGCGGCTTCGATGCGCTCGCAGACGGCGCGCATGGCGGGACTGGCGCCGACCAATCCTTTAATCCCGAATTTGTCGTCGAGCGCCTCGCGCAGAACTTTGACTTCGCTCTCCAGCGCCCGCACTTTCAACTGCGCCGCCACTTTATTAATGAGCTCCGTGCGCTCAAACGGCTTGGTGACATAATCGACCGCGCCCAGTTTCATCGCTTCGACAGCGTCATGCACCGTCGCGTAGCCGGTCATCAACAGCACCGGCAATTCCGGCTTGAGCAATTTGATTTTGCGCAGCAATTCGATGCCGCTCTCCGCGCCGTCGCGCCCAAGCTTCACGTCGCTCAACACCAGGCTCACCGGCGTACGCTCGCGCGGATTCGCCACGCGCTCGAATGCCTCCGCGACACTGGATGCGCCCTCCGCGGCAAAGCCTTCGCGCTCAAATAACGAGATGCACATCTGGCGCATGGCCTGATCGTCTTCGACGATGAGCAGCGTTAAGGCGCGGTCGGAGTTTGAATTCGGCATCAGTTCATTTCTCTCGGCGCGCTAAGCGCGCTCGTGCCGGCGGGACGCCGGCGGTACAGCTTCATTTCATCATCTCATCCAGCAGCGGCTTCATCGTCTCCGCCCACAATTCATAGCCCTTCGTCGTCAAATGCAAGAAGTCCGCCTGAAAGAATTCCTTTTCAGGCGCGATGTTCCCGCTTGCGTCAACGAACTTCGGACCCATATCGAGAAAGCGAACGTTCTTCCCATCATCCAACTTCGCGGTGATCGCGTTGATGCTTTTGATTTTTGCGCGCAATCCGCCGGACGCATTTTGTTGAGCGGGCAAAATTCCTAAGAGAAGAATCTTCGCGTTTGGCAATTTCTGCCGCAACAGTTCGACAATTTTTTTCGTGCCCTCGGCGACTTTTTCAGCGGAATCGTTCGACCAAAAATTGTTGACCCCAATCATGAGCACCACCACTTTCGGAGAAATACCTTCGAGCTCGCCGTTGCCGATGCGCCACAGAATCTGCTGCGTGCGGTCGCCGCCGATTCCAAAATTGGCCGGCTTGAACGGCTCGAAATATTTCTTCCACAAATCCTTCTGCGCAGCATCGCCCCAGCCTTGCGTAAGCGAATCGCCAAGGAAAAGCAGATCGACGCCGCCTTTCTTTGCGCGCTCCACAAACGTCTTGTGAAACGTGTTCCACGCCTGCGGGTATTTTTCGAAGTAGCCGCGCTCAGCAACTGTCGGATCCTGCTTTGCCGGCGGCGGCGTGACGGGTTCGTCGCCAGCGCGCATCCCCGCGGACGCCAGCATGCAAAGTGTGGACAAACTTAAATGCAGCTTCATCGAATCGTTCGTCTCCCTTCCGTCTCTGATGGACGACTCCATTTTAAGAGCGATTCGCTGATTTGTCCTTTGCCAATTCCGATGCGAGCGTAGTACCATTGGCCCCGTGGTGCAGGCGTCCCGCCTGCACGGTTCTGAATTGAGCCCATGCCCGCGCCGAATCTCGTTTACATCTGTGAAATCTGCCAAACGATTTTGCAGGAGCATCACTGCAAAGCGATCTGCCCAAACTGCGGGCGCATGTTCGATTGCAGCGATCTGCCAATTATGCTGGCGAATGCAACGATCGACGAAGATACCGCGGAATTGACGATGCGCCCCGGCAGCGACCCGCGCGATTGGCTGCCGAAAGGTGAGCCGGAATCCGCGCTTGAAAATCCGGAGCCAGGGAAGAACGATGAGGCGGCGAAGGATTTGCCGTAAGTAGGACGGGCCTCCGAGCCCGTCCCGTTCGAGGCGTAAAACTGAACGGGCTCGGAGGCCCGTTCTACAATTATGCCGCGGCCATCGCCGGCTTCACGCTCGGCAGCGTCGCCGCCAGCACATCTTCAAGCCGTTCCGCGAATGTAAACGAGATTTCGCGCCGCGTATTCTCCGGCAATTCGCGCAAATCTTTCTGATTGTCTTTCGGCAAAACAATCTTGCGAATCCCCGCGCGGTGCGCGGCCAGCACTTTTTCTTTAATCCCGCCCACCGGCAGCACCAGCCCGCTCAGTGTGATCTCGCCGGTCATCGCCGTGTCGTGCGCCACGGGCACTTGCAGGTAAAGCGACGTCAGCGCCGTGGCCATCGCCACGCCGGCGGATGGTCCGTCCTTCGGCACGGCGCCCGACGGCACGTGAATGTGGACGCCGCAATCGCGGAAGCGCGCGGGATCGATCCCCAATTCGTGCGCGTGCGACCAGATGTAACTCTGGGCCGTGGTCGCCGATTCTTTCATCACATCGCCCAGCGAACCGGTGAGCCGCATTTCTTTGCTGTTGGGCAGCAGCGCCGCTTCGATGTAAAGCACTTCGCCGCCGGTTTCAGTCCACGCCAAACCCGTCGCCACGCCCGGAGGCGACAGCTTGCGCGCACGTTCCGGCTGGAAGCGTTCGATGCCGAGCAACTCCGACAGATCGTCTGGGCGCACCGTGATTTGCTTCGTTTCACCTTCGGCGACGCGCCGCGCGATTTTGCGCATGATCTTCGCAATCATCCGTTCCAGTTCGCGCACGCCCGCTTCGCGCGTGTAACGCGAAATCGTCGGCGCGAGAATTTCGTCCGGAAGCACAAGCTGCGCGTCAGTCAATCCCGCCGCCTTCAACTGCCGCGGAATCAAATAGCGCCGCGCAATCGCGATCTTCTCTTCCTGCGTGTAACCCGACAAGCGGATGATTTCCATGCGGTCCAGCAGCGGGCGCGGGATCGTGTCCAGCGCATTGGCCGTGGTGATGAAAAACACTTTCGACAAATCGAACGGCAGATCGAGGTAATTGTCGCGGAAGGTCGAATTCTGCGCCGGATCGAGAATCTCCAGCAGCGCCGCCGCCGGATCGCCGCGGAAATCGTGGCCGATCTTATCGACTTCGTCCAGCATCAGCACGGGATTGTTCACGCCCGCGCGCCGCAGCGCTTGAATCATGCGCCCCGGCATCGAACCGATGTACGTGCGGCGATGCCCGCGCAATTCCGCTTCGTCGTGCATGCCGCCGAGACTCATGCGCTCAAATTTGCGGCCGACCGCGCGCGCAATCGACTGCCCCAGCGATGTCTTGCCCACGCCCGGCGGACCGACAAAGCACAAAATCGGCCCGTGCGAACCGGGGCTGAGTTTCATCACCGCCAAATATTCGAGGATGCGCTCTTTCACATCGACCAGGTCGTAATGATCTTCATCGAGAATCTGATGCGCCTTCACCAAATCGATCGCGTCCTGTGTCGATTTGTCCCACGGCAAATCCAGCAGCAGCTCCAAATGGCTGCGCGTCATCTGATAATCCGGCGCGGCGGCTGGCATGCGCTCGAGGTTCTGCAACTGCCGCTCGGCTTCCTTCTTCGCTTCTTCGGGAAGTTTCGTTTCGCCGAGCTTTTTGCGCAGCTCGTCCAATTCCGCCTTCTCCGGATTCTTTTCGCCCAATTCCTCCTGAATCGCGCGGAGCTGCTGGCGCAGATAATAATTGCGCTGCTCCTTCGTCATTTCGCCTTCCGCGCTCTTCGCGATTTTCTGGCGCAATTCCAGCACATGAATTTGATGCTGCAGCGATTCGTGAACGAGCTTCAGCGCAGCCAGGCGCGTGTTGCACTCCAGCAGCGCCTGTTGCTTGGCCGTGTCCAGCCCAACAATCGAGCCCATCAAAAACGCCAGCCACAGCGGGTCTGGATTTTGCGAGAATGCTTCTTCGATGTTCGTCTGCGCCTGCGGCTGCGCGAGATTCAACACGCGCTGGCCCAGTTCAAGCACGGACTGTTGCAACGCCTCGATCTCCTCGCCGTCGTCGGCCGGCAACGGCAGGATCACGCAATGCGCTCGAAACGCACCGTCCACCATCTGCACGTCCGAAACCGCAACACGTTCGACACCGCTGACAACCAGGCTGATGCCCGTGTCCGCCTTCGACATCTTGCGAATGATCGCGGTTGTGCCGATCGTGTACAAATCCGCTGCCTTCGGCTCTTCAACCGATGGATCGCGTTGCGTCACGATCACAATCTGCTTGTCTTCGGTCGCAGCCGCCGCCATCGCCGCGGCGACCGACATGGGCCGCCCGACCGCCAGCGGCATTAGCAAATGCGGATAAAGCACCATCGACTTGATGGGCAGGACCGGCAGCATCCGCCCGCTGGTTGCGGCCGGCCGGCTGGAAGCCGGTGCCGCGGAAATGGCGGGCGGTCCGGATGTATTTTTCTTTTCGTTGCTCATGATGTCACGATCTCGACCAACAACATGCCCTCTGAAATTTGCGAACTGATGCGGGCTTTCGTCAGATCGCATGGCAACTCGACGCTTCGTTCAAAATGACTGTACGCAATCTCCATCGCGTGATGCACGCAGGACTCGCCGCACACCAAATCGCGCCGCGCCCCCGACAATTTCACGGTCCGCTGCGACAACTCCAACTTCACATCGTCCAGGCGCACGCCGGCCAATTCGAATTTGAGCAGCCAGCCGGTTCGCGTCCGATACACATCCATTGTGGGCTGCCAGGCCCGCGATTGAAACGGGTCCGCGAACATCCGCAACAGGAACGACGATTCGGAGCTTTTGTTCATGTTCTAGTCCCGCCGTAGAACGGAGCTCCGCTCCGTTCCAGCCAACGCGTCGCTCAGACGCCCTTTTTGCACGCACGCATTGTGCCATCTTCGGCTGTTCTTATAATCAATTGGCATCACGCACCCTGCGATATTTCCACTCAGGCTGATTCCAGAAATCTGCCGAAATTCCCAAAAAATCATGTCGATGTGACAAAGTAGAACGGAGCTCCGCTCCGTTCAAGCAGCCCCTGCATTCGAAACCCGAACCAAGTAGAACGGAGCTCCGCTTCCTTCCCCGCACCAAAAATGGAACGGAGCGGAGCTCCGTTCTACGGACACAAATCCCATTCCGCGGTTTATCCATAACAACCCCAGGAAACCGCCCATGCTAAAAAAATGCGTGATCACACTCTCGCTTTTCACCGCCTCCATCGCCTTCGCCGGCGAAATCCTTAAAGCCGGCATCATTGGCCTCGATACGTCGCACGTCACCGCGTTCACAAAGGAGCTGAACGCGGCAACCGATTTGCCCGGCGACATTGGCGGCATCAAAGTCGTCGCCGGATTTCCCGGCGGCAGCGACGACATCCCCTCCAGCAAAGACCGCGTTGCCGGCTTCACCGAAGGCCTTAAGAAAATGAACGTCGAGATCGTCGATTCCATTGACACGCTGCTGACGAAAGTGGACGTGGTCCTGCTCGAAAGCGTCGATGGCCGCCCGCATTTGCAGCAAGTCTTGCCGGTCCTGAAAGCGAAGAAGCCCGTTTTCATCGACAAGCCAGTCGCCGGCACGCTCGCCGATGCGATTGAAATTTTCCGCATTGCAAAAGAAATGAACGTGCCAATCTTCTCAAGCTCCTCACTGCGCTTCGAACCCGGCGTCGCCGGCGCAAAATCCGATCCGAAAATCGGCGACGTGCTCGGCTGCGACGCGTACGGCCATTTCAGTTACGAACCGCATCATCCCGATTTATTTTGGTACGGGATCCACGGCGTCGAAGAACTCTTTACGATCATGGGACCCGGCTGCGAAAGCGTCACCCGCGTGAAGACCAAAGATTATGAAATCGTGGTCGGTGTCTGGAAAGACGGCCGCGTCGGCCAATTCCGCGGCATCCTCGCCGGAAAGCAGGATTACGGCGCGATGGTCTACGGCAGCAAAGGCATCGCGCCGATCAGCGGATTCGGCGGCTACAAGCCGCTAGTCGCCGAAATCGCCAAATTCTTCAAAAC
>DATGGK010000216.1:0-42959 GCA_035308565.1 Planctomycetota bacterium
GCAACAACCGCAACAACAACGAAAATTTCAAGTGGTACACATCCATCGGCGACGCCACAAGCAAAGCCTTCACTGGATCGCTTCCGATCATGCTAGTCGTCGCGCGAACCGGCAATGCCGAAGACATCAAAGCTCAGGAAAAAATTGCGACGTGGCCGCAAGCGATTCAGCTCAGCAACGGCAGTATGGTGGCGGTCAAAATCTACAGCGACAACACGGACGCCCTCGCGCTCGTGAAAATCGTAGGTCCGAAAGCCGTGCCCGGGATTATATGGCTTGACGTATACGGCAACCCTATTGTCGGCCAATCCATCCCCGATACTGTCGCACCGATACAAGCTACCGTGGCGCAATGGAAAAGCACGCTTGCGACCATCGACCGCTTCTTCACCAGCCATCAAAGCCGCGGCGATCTGTTCTTCAAGAACGTCAAGTTGCGTGAGGCGTATCTGGAGTATTCGCAAATCGCCAAATTCAAAGGACCCGCCGCTGAAAAGGCGCAGGCGTCCGTTGCCAAAGTGAAGGAAGTATGGCTCAAAATCGCCGCTGCGGCCTTGAAACTTCCTGCCGCGTCGCGCGACCGCCAGACCATGCTCAACGGCATTCGCCACGAAGTCAAAGACACCGATTACGTCGCGGGTTTTGAGAAGGATCTCGTTGCGGCCATGGCCGCCGCTGACGCCAGCGGCGCCGTCGCGGACAATGCGAACAACAACGGCGGCGGCGCCACGGCCGACGCAGGCGCACTGCCTCCGCCTGTCGCATCGATTCCCGATCCGAAAGCCGGCGAGGTGAAGCCGCTGAGCGAAGCCGCCGCGGCCAGCACCGTGACTCAGGATCAATCGGAGATGGGGCTGGACGTGAGTTTCCTCTCGGCTCACACCAACCCGCGCGTGCGCGAAGCAGGGAAGATCATCGAACAGGGGGTGGCGACGTTCAAGAAGGCCACCGACGACAAAATGGAACGTGGCCCCGCGCGCAACGAATTGCTGAAATCCGCCCATGATGATTTTGACAAAGCGCTCAACACGCTCGCCGAAGCCACCGCCGGCAAACCGGACGCAGCCATCAGCCGGCTGTCGGAGCGCGTCTCAATGCTGCTGTACGCGTCGTTGAAATATCAGTCGCTGTAGCGGTGAAGCGAGAACTTCACGGAAATCAAACGGCCCTCCGAATTCGGAGGGCCGTTTTGTTTGTTCCTAACTCCTGACTCCTATTTCCTATCTCCTGCCTTTTTCACTTCCGCTCAATCATCGCATCCCGCGCGCGTCCCACTCCCACATAGCGGATCGGCGCGCCGGCCAATTTCTCCAGCCGCTTCACGTAACTTTGGGCATTCGCCGGCAGTTTTTCGAACGAGCGAAGATCGTCCAACGCTTCGCTCCATCCCGGGTGCGATTCGTAGACCGGCTGCGCGCGCGCGATCTTTTCGGCATCGGCTGGGAAACGATCGGTCTTCACGCCGTCGATTGAATAGCCGACGCAAATCTTCAACTCTTTCTCGCCGGTGAGCACGTCCAGTTTTGTGAGCGCGAGCGCGTCGATCCCCGACACATCCACCGCATAGCGCACGCCCACCGCGTCGAACCAGCCGCAGCGCCGCTTGCGACCGGTCGTGGTGCCAAATTCGGCGCCGCGCGTCTGCAAGGCCTCGCCCGTCGCATCGGTCAACTCTGTCGGAAACGGGCCAGATCCAACGCGTGTCGTGTACGCTTTCACCACGCCAATCGCCAGCGTGATTTTGCGCGGCGAAATGCCGCTGCCGGTGCTCGCTCCGCCCGCCGTCGCGTTGGAACTGGTCACGTACGGATACGTGCCGTGATCGACATCCAGCAGCGAACCTTGCGCTCCTTCCAACAGCAAACGTTTGCCGTGCGCCAGCGAGTCATTGATGTACGCGGCGGTGTCCGCGATGAATGGCTTCATCCGCGGCGCAAACGCCAGCACTTCGTCGGCAACTTTGTTCGCATCCAGCGCCTCGCCGCCGTACACGTGAACGATCAGCGGGTTAAGCTCCGCCAGCCGATTCTTCACGCGCTCGACAAAATAGCTCGGACGCAGCAGATCGACGACGCGCAATCCGGTGCGCGCGACTTTGTCCACGTAGCACGGTCCAATCCCCCGTCCTGTCGTGCCGATCTTCGTCTGTCCGCAATCCTCTTTGTGCTTCTCCGAAAGCTGATCGACGACGCGGTGGTATGGCATGACCAGATGCGCGCGATCGGACAGCAGCAGGTTCTCGCCGGAGATTTTTACGCCGCGCACGGCCAGCGCGTCAATTTCCTTGATCAACGCTTCGGGTTCAACCACGCAGCCGTTGGCGATGACGCAGACTTTCCGGTCGTGCAAAATGCCCGACGGCACCAGATGAAACGCATAGCGCTCCTGTCCCACCACCACCGTGTGCCCGGCGTTCGAGCCGCCTTGATAGCGCACGACAATATCCGTCTCCGCCGCCAGCGCATCGAGCACCTTCGCTTTGCCTTCATCGCCCCACTGCACACCTACAATCACTGTTGCCGGCACAAAACCTCCAACGCCGTATTGGCGAGCCGCGACCGCAAGGGAGCGGTTATGGCCGCTCCCTTGCGGTCGCGGTTCGTTTACCGTCCCAAAGCGCCCAAAAAAGAAAAACGGTCAGAGCGGGAACTACCCGCCCTGACCGTTGAGCGATTATTGAACAGCGCACACCGCCAGTCAAGTGCCACTTGCGGTTTTGATTGCAAAAAACGATTCGGCCAACTACCGTAGTGCTTGTTTTGGAATCATCGCCGTGTCCGACCGCAAACAACCCTCCCAAGTCCCCGGCACCAGCGGCAAACTCATCGTGCTGGCTCTGCTAATCCTCGGCCTCATCGGCGGCTATTTCCTCTACCGGAACGTGCCTCGCACCAATCCGAAACATGCGGACCCGGGCAGCCCGTATTATTCGCCGCCCTCCGATGAAGAATTGAAAAAGGAAAAGGCGGAGGAACTCAAAGCCATTCGCGAAGAAGAAGAAAAAGCCAACGCGAAGTTGAAGAGCGAAAAGTAACACGGACTTTCAGCCCGTGGATGTCCTAAAACGCGCTTCTCATTTATTCCCCGTCGTGCTCAGCGTCGCATTCTGTTCCAGATTCTTGATCTGCATGATGTACGCCTGCGCCTGCGTTTTGTTCCCTTCCTTTTCAGCGCGTTCCGCAGCCTTGCTGTACATCCGCGCCGCGCCTGTAAAATCGCGCTTGGCTACCAGATCCTCCGCCTGCTTCGCATACACGCCCGATGGCGTCTTATCTTCCTCCGCGGCCACCACCGGCGGCTTGTTCGTTTTCGGAGGCTTCTGCTTTTGCGAGAACACAAAAATCGCAATCAGCACCAGCGCCACCGCGCCCACGCCAATTCCAATATACAACCCCGTCGAATCCGCTCTGCGTTTGCGCGCGCGCGCCTCGCGTGCGGAATCGAAGCGGTCTTGAGTTCCCGCGCCCGGCACATTTCGCGGCATCGCGGTCGTGCCCATGCGCCGACTGGATGGCGCACGTCCGGTCGCGCGCGTCGAAGGCCGGCGCGCGCCCCGCACCACCGCCGTGTCGCGCTTGGGCGCGGGCGCAACGGCGGGCGGTTCTTCCGGCGGCGCTTCGGCTAGAATGTCGTCGCCGCCCATGACACCGCCGCTCGAGATCACTGCGGTGGCCGTCTGCGTCACCGGCTTGGAAAGTTTCTCCAGCATTTCCGGAGGCACGATCATCGCAGCACATTCCGCACAATACGTTTTCTCCAAATGCCGCACTGCCGTGCCCGCGGCAGTTTGCTCGTTGACAATCTCGCATCCGCACGCGGCGCAACTATCCATAATTCCGCTCCGATTATTTTGAATGCTTTAGGGCGAGGCTGGCTGGAAGCCTGCATCACAATTTCCTGCAACGTTTGCCGGACATGGCCGTATAGTATACAACGCAAGAAGATTGAAGATGCAAAAGATTCGCGCATCCGAAGTTCATGGTTGCGAAGCGGAGTTGAATGCTTGTGCGGTCGCTAAAACAATACCTTTATATGTTCATGGTGCTTGCATTGGCGGCATTTTTTGTGCGCGCCGAAGAGCTTCCTCCCGATCCGGCCCAAAGTTTGCGCGCAGCCACGCTTTCGCCCGACGACGAAAAACTCGTCCGCGGCTGGTTCAAAGAACTCGGCGACGAAAATTTTGACGTGCGCAACCGCGCGCAAAACAACCTCACCAACAAAGGCCCGGCCGTCCTGCCGATCGCGCGCGATTATTACAACGACCCCAACCACGACATCGCCGCAGGCGCCAAAAGCCTGCGGCGCACAATCCTGCTCAACTTCGACGGCTATTTCCCGACCGACCCGGCCTTGAATGATGCGCTTGCCAAAGCCGTCGATTCGCGTGTCGAATGGCAGCGCAACGAAAAAAAGGAAATATCGCCGGCACTGACACTGCGCTCCGTTTGTCAGAAGAACAACATAAAGGCCGAGTTTGACGCCTCGTCTGTGAACACGGAATATACATTCCCGTCGAATGAAAATGTATTCGACTTTCTCGAATTCAATAATCGGAGAGCGCCCAAACAGACGCTTGGCGATCTGCTGCAAACGCTCGCCATGACCTGCCAGGCGCGCATGATTCCGCGCGGCGATCAAATCCTGATCGCGTCGCCGGACACGATTCAGCGCCTGTCGCGCGAACGCTACACGTTCGATTGGTCCAGCCTCGATTTCAACCGCGACGAAGCCGCGCGCGCCGAAAAGGAATTGTCGCCTTTCTTCGCCTCCGCCGAAACGGAAATTCACTCTGGATCGAATGCGCTTTTAGTCATCGGTAACGATGACGCGCTGCTGCGCGCCGCGCGGCTGGTCGCGCTGCTCAATCCAAAATTTCCCGACAGCGTCTGGCCCGCCAGCAACGGCGCCGCCGACATCCTGCTGCTCGAACGCCTCAACACGCCGGCCACCATCCAGGTCTCAAGCGACAACATCAGCACCGTGGCTGCCGCGTTGAAAAAATGGAACGTGCTCTTCCAGTCTGCCGTGGGCGAGGCGATCGTGAATCGCCACGCCCGTTCTGAAATGGCCACGCTCAGTCTGAATTTTTCACAACAAGCCGTGCCGCTCGGACTCGTGCTGCGCTGGTGCGAACGCCGCGCGAAATTCACCAACGCGAACGACGCCGCCGCCTTAGCGTTCGACATCAATTCCGAAAATCAGCTCGTGCTTCAATTGCGCACGAGCCAGTTCTCTGCCACCGATCCCGTCTGCGCTGCGGACGTTTCATTCCTCTACAAATCCCCCGCCGAGTTCAACGCCGAAACCGACGCCGCCGCGCGCAAGCAACTGCTCACTGCATTTGAATCACACCTCGCTTTCTTTCCCCAATTGGACCCAGGGCGCCTGCGCGTCTTCCGCGGACGCCTGCTCGCCCAAGGCCCCGCGGCCACAATGCGCCGCCTGCTGACAATGCTCGCTGACTGGCGCAAAACAAAAAAACCGCCCGAACCCGCCGCGTGGCGCACAGAACTTGATAAAACGCTCGACGCCGAACTCGATTGGAACGGTCAGGGCCTCACCGGCGGCAAACTCCTCTCCGCGCTGCGCAAGCAGGGCAAAGTCAACATTCTGCTCGAAGACGGCCCCAACGGCGCCGCGAATTTCGAACTCACCAGCGCCGACGCGGAACTCCTCCCGCCCGGCCGGCACACCCTGCGCAGCCTGCTCGATAGCCTCGTCGCCAAAACCAACGCGCAATGGCGCGTGGATTTGGGCGTCATCGTGATCGCGCCGAAATAAAATGCCCGTGGTGCAGGCGTCTTGCCTGCACGCCTCACGAACCAAATCCGTCCCGTTCTCTTTGCAAAAGTTGCACGTTGTCGCCTTTCGCTCCGCGAAAGTCATTGTGGCCCTTCGCTGCGCGAAGGCAGTCCCCTGCCCCATCAATTCCGTGCAAAAGTTGCACGTTATGTTGATAGGGCCCCTTTCAAGCCGCCCTGACTTCCCGCTCCTCCAACTCTCGTGCAAAAGTTGCACATCGTTCTTTTTGGAGACGGATCAGATTCAAATTCCGTGCAAAAACTGCACAAAGCGCAAACCCTTCACCCATCTCCTTTGCGTCTTCTCCGCGCCTTTGCGCCTTTGCGTGAGAAACCCCGTGCAAAAGTTGCACATCGTTCGTTGCAGTTCAACTTTCAGGGCTCTAGCCATTCCACGGTCGTTCTCCGATAACGTTCATGCGGCCACCGACTAGCGATGACTGGGATACGGGTTCTCTAAACTAGAGTTCAAAAAAGGACTGCTTCCTGCTCTCTTGAGCGCCGCGTCCAAGTCAAAATTGCCCAGCAATGGAATCAGGATATCCAAAGATCGAAAATCCTTATCTGGCGGCATAAGTATTTTACTTCCCATTGAAACGGCGAGGAAATACGCCACGCGTGCGGCTAGGTACACTTTATCCGACTGAACGTCAAGAATCAAAGGCGATTTTTGCGAAGGATTAATATCCACAATCTCTCCGTTGTTACGATTTGCGATGTAAAGCTCCGTCCAATCGCGACTTGCTGGATTGAAAGAATCCCCGTCAGTATCAACATTTTCATTATCACCCCAAAGAAACGCAATTATAACCCGAAAATCAGGCCGGCACCGTGGAGCGGCGACAAAGATGTGGATCGTATTCATTGTTAGGAACCTCCATTAAGCGTTCATTCATTTAGCCACATAAGGATTCCGTGAAAAAGTTGCACATTGTGTCCAGACCGCAAACCGACCCTCTTTCATGCAAAAGTTGCACATGTGCGTTCTCTCCTCTATGCAACGTAGTTAGCCTAATCTAAATTCTGTAACTTAACCTAATTAAGGTTACCACCTATCGCCACCGAAGTCAAGACTCATTCGCAATTATTCCCCTAATTTTCAGCACTACTAGAAGTAACAAATGACAAATGACAAATGTTGCGTTCAATCCATTTTCCCCCGTCATTCACAAACCACCAGTTCGTCACTCTCTATCGAAGGACTGGAGCAATTCGTGCAGTCTGTGCTTTATACGGCTCCCCTTATCGCACAGGCATCGACTAAAAACGTGGAGGAGGTCTCGGTATGACGCGCGTTCCCAAAAGTTCGCGGCAAATTCTGGCGGTCAGTTTATTCTCGTTATTCACATTCCTTGCGTGCGCTGAAGATCGCACGGTTTTTTCGGACAGCATCAAAGAAATCCCCGTCGGCATCCGCGCCGTCGCCGGAACCGCCGCAGCGGCCGTCGATGCCGCCGCGCCAATGGAATTCATGCTCTCCCTGAAGATGCGCGACCTGCCCGCACTTCAAGCCCGCGTCCATGCCGGCGAACTCATCTCGCCCGACGAAATGGCATCGAAATATTACCCGCTCGCCGCCGACTACCAAGCGCAACTCAACTGGCTCACCGGAGAAGGCTTCACCATCGTCAAAACCGATCCCAACCGCCTCGCCATTTTCGCCAAAGGCACCCACGCCCAAATCCAGCACAGCCTTCAAGTGACTTTGTCCAACGTCACTGTCAGCGGCAAAACGTACACGTCCGCCGTCACCGCGCCGAGCCTGCCGTCAAGCCTCGCTCCTGCCGTGTTGGGTATTAATGGTCTGCAGCCTCACATCCAACTGCATCGCCATTCGCAACCCTCGACCAACACTTCGAATCATCCGCCGTTTTTGCCGAGCGAAATCATTAAAGCGTATGGCGGCACGGGCGTGACACAGAATGGATCCGGCCAAACCATCGGAATCGTGATCGACACGTTTCCCAAAAACTCTGATCTGACTGCGTTCTGGACCGCCGCTGGCGTCAACCAATCGCTGAACAACATGTCCTTCATCCAGGTCGTCAGCGGCACGCTTCCGGCGGTCGAAGGCGAGGAATCTCTTGACGTGGAATGGTCGAGCGGCATTGCATCCGCCGCGAAGGTCCGCGTCTATGCCACGACCGATCTTTCGTTCGTTCATCTCGATCAGGCTTACCAGCAGATCTTGAACGACCTCGCGTCGCAACCGGGTCTGCGCCAGGTTTCGATCAGCCTCGGCCTCGGCGAAACGTTTGCGTCGGCGAGCCAGATGAACACGGACGCGCAGTATTTCGCGAGTTTGGCCGCGGGCGGCGTTTCCGTCTTCGTCTCATCCGGCGACGGTGGTTCCAGCCCCAGCCAGGCCGGCCATGATCACAGCGGCCCTGTGCAAATCGAAACGCCCGGCTCGGATCCCAGTGTCACCTGTGTTGGCGGCACGAGTTTGTTCCTCACGTCAAACGGCACCGTCAACAGCGAGAGCGCGTGGTTCGACGGCGGCGGCGGGACGAGCATTCAATTCAATCGGCCCGCATATCAAGTTGGAAACGGGCTGCCGTCGGGCAATGCGCGCTGCGTGCCCGACGTCGCCTCGGCGGGAGACCCCGACACTGGGTCGCTGGTGGTGCTTAACGGCGTGCAGCAGCAATACGGCGGCACAAGTTGGAGCGCTCCAACGTGGGCGGGCTTCTGCGCGCTGATCAATCAGTCGCGCGCGGCGGCGGGCCTTGCTCCGGTCGGCGCGCTTGGGCCGAAGCTTTATCCGCTGCTGGGCACGTCTAATTTTCGCGACATCACTACAGGCAGCAACGGCAACAACGGCGTGTACAACGCCGGCGCCGGATACGATCTGTGCACCGGATTGGGCGTGCCGAATTTAGCGGCGTTGATTCAAACCTTGAGCGCGACCGGCGGCGGCGGCGGCGGAACTCCCAATTTGACGAACAACAGCGACGTGGCGAACACCGCGCCGACGACAGTCGCCGTGGGTCAGACGATGACGGTCACCAGCAGCGTGATTAACAACGGCACCGGCGCCGCCGGCCCGTTCACGGTGCGCTATCGCCTCTCGACGGACACGACCTTCGATACAACCGACCCTCTGCTCGGCGACGCGCAAATCACGGGCCTCGCCGCCAACGGCACGGCCACCGCCAGTTTCACCGGCCCCTGCCCCAACGTCACGCCGGGCAACTACAATTTGATCTGGTTCATCGACGCGCTGGGCGAAGTCGCCGAGAGCAACGAAAACGACAACACCTTTTTCCGCACCACTCAAATCACCGTCACCGCCGCCAGCAGCAGTCTTCCAAATTTGACGCTCGATCAAACCACCACCATCACCGCGCCCGCCACTATTGCAGTCGGTTCGTCGATGACCGTGAGTTGCAAAGTCATCAACAACGGCACGGTCTCCGCCGGCGCGTTCTCCGTGCGCTATCGCCTTTCGACGGACACGACGTACTCTCCGACCGACGATGCGCTGATCGGCGACGCCGCCATTTCAAGCCTCGGCGCGAACGCGAAAGCGACGGCGACCGTCACGGCGAATTGCCCCAACGTTCCGCCCGGGCAATATTACGTGATCTTTTCGATCGACCCATTCGGCGAAGTGGCGGAAAGCAACGAGACGGACAACATCTGGTATCGCACCGGGCAGATCACTGTGACCGCCGGCGCGGGCCAGCCGAATCTGACGTACGATCCGAATACGCCCATCGTCGCGCCGCTCACCGTCGCCGCGGGAGGTCCAATCACCGTCAGCACCGGCGTGATCAATAACGGCGTCGCCAGCGCGGGCAAATTCACCGTCCGGTACCGCCTTTCCACCGACACCAATTACGATACGACCGATCCATTCGTCGGCGACGCGCCGATCACCAGCTTGGCCGCCGGCTCGACTGTCGTTGCGCAATTCAGCGGCACGTGCCCTAACATTGCCGCGGGAAGTTACTGGCTGATCTGGTCGATCGATGCATTCGGCGAGGTGGCCGAAAGCAGCGAGTCGGACAACCTGTGGTACTACACGACAAAAATCACTGTGACCAACACTACCGGCACGATCGCGCCGATCATTACTTCCGGACCGTCGTTCACGCCAGACTCTCCGTCAACCGGCGATCTGGTGAGCTTCACCGTCACCGCGAGCGATCCGCAAAACAGCCCGTTGACTTACGCTTGGGATTTCGGTGACGGTTCCACGGACAGCGGCAGCGCGCCCGCGCACACGTATCAAGTGGCTGGAGATTACACGGTAAACGTGACTATTTCCGACGCGCTCGGCGCTTCGACGCTGGGCAGCGTAAATATCTCCATCGCGCCGACGTTCAGCGCCGCGTCGCTGCCAAAACACAAATTCGCGCTGAACTTCAAGTCGTTTAACGATTCCATCGACGTGACGATGACGCAATCGGCATTGCAATTTGCCCTGTCGGACGCCGACGTTGCGATTTTTATAGGCGGGCAGCAATTCGATACGGCCTCATTGCTCAAGGGAAAAGCATCCGGCGACGTGAATTTCGGGAAATTCACGTTGAACACGCGCAGCGGCACACTTCGCTACACGGCATCGCGAGTCGATTTGCAGGATATTCTTGTGGCGTTTGGCGCGACGAACACAACGGTGAAAAACGCCTCCGTGAGCATTCCAATTGTGATGTTCGTGAACGGCGCCGGTTATGGCGGCACGTACACCTTCAGTTACACCGCGAAACAAGACAGCACAGGCAACGGAAAGTAATGCGGGCGCATTTTGGCGGGCTAGACATTCCTGTCTGTCGATGCAGGCAGACAAGAATGTCTGTCCCACCGGCTCATTGCTCAAATCCAAAATATTTCGCCGCATTGTTGTAACAAATGTCGCGCACCGTTCCGCCGATGAGTTTCATGTCGCGCGGAAGCAGGCCGCGTTCGATTTCGCCGCCGAGAATGTTGCAGAGCATGCGCCGGAAATACTCGTGGCGCGTGTAGGAAAGAAACGAGCGCGAATCGGTGAGCATCCCCACGAAGCGGCTGAGCAGGCCCATGTTCGACAGATCTTCAATCTGCCGGGTCATGCCGTCGAGCTGATCCAAATGCCACCAACTGCTGCCAAACTGCATTTTGCCGGCGAACGATCCGTCCTGGAAATTGCCGATCATTGCGGCGTAAACAGCGTTGTCGCGCGGGTTGTTGTTGTAAATGATTGTGCGCGCCAGTTTGTTTTCGCTGTCGAGCCGGTTGAAGAATTTCGCCATTGGCTGCGCAATCGGCCAATCGCCGATCGAATCAAAGCCCGTGTCCGGACCGAGTGCTTTCAACAAGCGCGAATTGGCGCCGCGCAGCGCGCCGATGTGATACTGCTGCGTCCAATTGCGCGCGTGGTCCATGATCCCGAATTCGTAAAGCATCGCGGATTTGAATTTCAAAATCTCGGCGCCGTCCAGTTGCGCGCCGCCGCGGACTTTTGCGAAAATCGCGCGCGCTTCGCTCTCGGTGCAATCCTCCGCGAAAATCGTTTCCACTCCATGATCGGAAAGCCGCCCGCCGCAGGCGTGAAAATAATCGTGCCGCTCGCGCAGCGCGTCCATGTACGATTTGAAATCGACGATGTCCACGTCGCTGGCTGCGGCGAGCTTGTCCACCCACGCGTTGAACGCCGAGGGATTTTCGACGGCCATGCCCTTATCGGGGCGGAATGCGGGCAGCACTTTGATTCCAAATGAAGTGTCCGCCACGATTGCGCGATGGTGTTCCAAGCTGTCCGCCGGGTCGTCGGTCGTGCAAACGAGCACGACATTCATCTGCTTCATGATGCCGCGGCACGAAAATTCAGGGCGCGCCAGCTTCGCGTTGCATTCTTCCCAAATCCCCGCCGCGGTTTCTGGATTCAGCAGGCGGTCGCTGATTCCAAACGGCCGTTTCAATTCCAAATGCGTCCAGTGATACAGCGGGTTGCGCAGCGTATGCGGAACGACCTCCGCCCACTTCTGAAATTTTTCCCAATCCGACGCCGCGCCGGTGATGTAGCGTTCGTTGATGCCATCGGCGCGCATCGCTCGCCATTTGTAGTGATCGCCAGCGAGCCAGATTTGAGTGAGGTTCGCGAAGCGATGATCGACGGCGATTTCAAGTGGAGGGAGATGGCAGTGGTAGTCGATGATCGCGCAGTTCTTCGCGTGCTCATGGTACAGTTCCACGGCGGCGTTGCTTTGAAGCAGGAAATTTTCGGTGATGAAGATGTCGCTCATGCCCCCTCACTTCTTTGCGGCCTGAACTGCCGGCATGAGGCCGTTGAGTTCTTCGATGCGCAGCATGCGGATGTCGCGGACCGATTTTGAAAACCACGGCAGCGTGCGCGCGAGATCTTGCGAGGCGGGCACGCAGGTGACGGCGTTGATTTTTTCGCCGCCGAAATACACGCTGCGTTGCTGCCAGGAGAAACCGTGTTTCTGCAGCACACGGCGGATTTCAAGATATGCGTTATTGTACGGGTCGCCGTAATGTTGACGCAACAGATCAATGTCCATGTCGAAAGCGATGGCGTACACGCGTCCCTCCGTTTGCGGCGATGAGAAATTCGCAGGCAATTCCTGCCACTCGTTTATCTTTTCGTGGGTGACTGTGGTCATGGCTTGTACTCCTCGCTATTCCGATAGGAGATTACCACGCACGTGCGAGTCCGCATATACAAAATCCATATCGGAACTACGCCTTCGCCGCCATTTTCTTCGCGAGCACGCGGAACAATTCGCCGCGTTCCTGGAAGTTGCGGAACATGTCGTAGCTCGCGCATGCGGGCGAGAGCAGCACGACTTCGTTGGGCAGCGTGTTTGTCGAAGCCAGCGCGGCGGCGTGTTCGAGGTCTTTGGCGTGCAGGATTTCGGGGCTGCGGTTGAACTGATGCGCAGCGCGCTTGACGGCCTCTTCTATTTTGGGCGCGGTCACTCCAAGCAGAATCAGTCGCCTCGCTTTGCGGACGATGGAGATGGCCAGCTCGTCGAAGGCCGAACCTTTGTCGGAGCCGCCGGCAATGAGCGTGATCGGGCCATCGAACGATGCGAGCGCGCAGATGGCGGATTCGGGAGTGGTCGCGATGGAGTCGTTGTAATAAGTGACTTTCTTTTCGTTGCGCGCAACGACTTCAAGGCGATGCGGCAGCCCGTTGAACGTCGCCAGCGCTTCGGCGACTTGCCACGGCTTGACGCCGAATGCAATCGCTCCGGCAGACGCGGCGAGCGCGTTGGCAACATTGTGCGAGCCGGGGAGGCGCAGGGCTTTGCGCAGGCCGACGACTTCTTCGACGCCGTTGATGCGGATGACAAGCTTGTCGCCGGCGAGGAACGCGGCGTTGCCGTCGAGTTCCTCTCTGACGCTGAAGCGGATCACACGCGCGCGCGTCTGCGACTCCCAGCCGCTGAGCGCGGGGTCATCGTAATTGAGCACTGCCCAATCGCTGGGCGTCTGGTGCTTGATGATGTTGAGCTTGGCTTCGGCATACGCAAGCATGGTGCCGTGGCGGTCGAGGTGGTTCGGGGAAAGATTTGTAACGATGGCTACATTCGGGCTGGCCGCCAACTCGCTGAGGCCTTCGAGCATGAACGAGGAAAGTTCGAGCACCATCGGAACATCGGGCTTCAACGCCTTTGTTTCGCTCAGGAGGCATTTGCCGATGTTGCCACCCATCAGCGCGCGGCTGTCCATGACGCGGACCATTTCGCCGAGCAGCGCGGCCGTAGTGGATTTTCCATTCGAGCCGGTGACGCCGATTTTTCGATTTTTGGCGGTGAGTTTAAAAAGGAGATTCATTGCGTATTCGATCTGCGCGCCCGCGCCGCGCGCCATTGCGACGAGCGGGTTGTCCATCGGCACGCCGGGATTAACGACGACGATGTCCGCGCCGCGGAAATTGTCTTCGAGATGTCGGCCAAGTTCGTAGCGAATCGGAAGATTCTTGAGCGCGTCGATAGAGGGCTTCAAATCATTTTCGCCGCGCTTGTCGGTGACCGTAACGATCGCGCCGTTCTCGGCGAAGTAGCGAGCGGCGCCTACGCCGCCTCCGAAGAGGCCGAGGCCCATGACGGTCACCTTCTTGTTTGCGTAAGCGCCGCTCTCCACGATGCACCTCCCCCACGGAGTTCAAATTTGGAAATTTCTCTATGAATAAGTGTCGTCTGAATGCATGGAGAGGCTGAAGCGGATTCACGGCAAACAGCTCACGCAAAGGCGCAAAGTTGGCGCAAAGAAGAATTAGATGAGATATTTTTGATATATTAAATTTCTTTGCGAACTTTGCGCCTTTGCGTGAAAGCGTTCAATCTTTCCGCTCAGGCAGCGGCGGAAAAGACGCTCGGCAAGGGTGGCAATCACTGCAGTAGCCGAAGACTTGAAGATGGTGCCGCACCGAATGGAAACCCATCGCGCGGCAGGCGTCTTCCTGTAGCTGCTCGAGCTTTTTCGACATGAACTCGATGACCTTCCCGCATTTCAGGCAGATCATGTGCTCGTGATGCTGGTGGCCGTAGACGTGTTCGAAGTACGCGCCGTGCGGGCCGTGGAAGACTTCGCGGAGAATGCCGACTTCGCAGAGCAGCACGAGGCTGCGATAGATGGTGGCCTTCGAGGCTTTCGCGCCGACTTTGCGCATTTCCATGAAGAGCCAGTCGGCGTCGAAATGTTCGTGGGTCGAGAGGACGGCTTTGAGGATTTCGCGCCGTTCGGTTGTGTACTTCAAGGCGCGACGTTCAAGATTACGTTTGAAGATGGTTTCAGGCGCTTCGGTGCAGCCGGGGGCGATGAAGTGGAGGACGTCTTCTTCGACGGCAACGGGCGGTTCGGCAAGTGCGGTGCTCATGCGGTTTTTTTAACGCAACGGAGAGTTGTGGTCAAGGTGACCCGCTGCTCTTTAACGTCCGATTGCCGCGCGCAACTCCCGAACTTTCGCCACATCCACGACGCCGTCCGTCCGCGCCGCCGATCCGAAATGATATTCGTGCGCTTTCACTTCGCTCAGCATCGTCGGAATCTGTTCCATCGTCAATCCGCCAGACGCCACGAAGCTGATTTTCGATCCGAATTTCTCCACCCACTTCGCCAATCGCTTGCGGCCCTCGAATGCTGTTCGCGCCGGGCCGGCGGTCAGCACGCGAGCGATGCCCATCTCCGCCAAATCCACCAGCGCGTCTTCGGGATAAACGCTCTCATCGATCGCACGATGCACCGTAAGCGGAATTGAACGAGCCGCCATCATCACCGCCTGGATTGCGCCAAGGTTCAACATTCCACGCTCGTCGCGCGCGCCGAACACTACGCCGTCCGCTTTGACGTGGATGGCCGCGGCAAGTGTCTTGGCGAGCGCAATTAGCTCCGAATTGGAGTACTCAAAATTTCGCGCATGCGGACGGAGCAGCACATTCACTTTGATCTTCAGCTTCGCGCGAATCGATTGCACCAATTCCATGCCCGGCGTCAGCCCGCCGACGCTCAGGTCGCGCGAAACTTCGACGCTGTCAGCGCCGCCCTCCTCGGCGCGCAACGCATCCTCTAGCGACGTGACGGCGATTTCAAGCAAGGGCATGTGCGCCTCAATTCAATGTCTGAACGGCGAGCGATGATTCTCGCACTTTCGCACGTTTGTGATAAAAAACAACTCCCACGAAAGAAGGAATCTCATGCGCATTGCCATTGGCGGAATAGCCATCGAAAGCTGCACGTTCTCGCCCCTTCCGGTTCGCCGCGACGAGTTTCACGTCCAACTTCGCGGCGCCGAACTTCTCGCGCGCTATCCATTTCTTCAAACGATTTCGCAGCATCAAATTGAATTCGTCCCGACTTTCTTTGCGCGCTCGATTCCCGGCGGCCCCGTCGATCCCGCCGCGTACGACGCATTCAAAGGGGAGTTCATCGAACGGCTCGCCGCTGCGCATGCCACCGAGCGGATCGACGGGCTTTATCTTGAATTACACGGCGCGATGAACGTGCTCAACCGCTTCGATGCCGAAGGCGACTGGATCGAATCCGCGCGCAAAGTCGTCGGGCCGGATTGCCTGATTTCCGTGAGCTACGATCTGCATGGAAATCTTTCCGCCAAACAACTCGAAAATTTGAACATGCTCGCCGCCTACCGCACGGCGCCGCACGTCGATGTCGAAGCCACGCGCGAAAAAGCGATGCGCATGTTGATCCATTGTCTCAAAAAAAAGCTGCGTCCGCACCGCGCTTGGGTTTCGCTTCCCGTTGCGCTGCCCGGCGAGAAGACGAGCACCGAGTGGGAACCCGGCCAATCGCTTTACGCCGAACTTGCAAAAAGCGATCCGGCGCCGGGCGTGCTCGATGCGTCGATTTTCATCGGCTATGCATGGGCCGATGAACCGCGCACGGGCGCAAGCGTCGTGGTTACCGGCACCGACCGCGAAACAACAGCGCGCGAAGCAAGTCGCGTCGCCGAATATTTCCGAGCCGTACACGCGCAATTCGATTTTGGAGTGCAGACCGGCTCGATTGACGAATGCATTCGCATCGCAATGTCCGCGCCTGAACCCTGCGTCTTCATCAGCGATTCCGGCGACAATCCGACAGCAGGCGGTGTCGGCGACAGCCCGCTTTTTCTGCGCAGATTAATTGAACTCAACGCCGGCCCCGCGCTCGTCGCGGGCCTCGCCGACGCTCCCGCGACGGACGCTTGCATCGCGGGCGGAGTTGGCACTGAACTCGAACTTTCTCTGGGCGCCACGCTCGCGCCGAGCATGAACGAGCCGCTGCGCGTCCGAGCCAAAGTCCTGACGCTCGACACGACGGCGGATCGCCAGGCCGCAATTCAAATCGGCAACGTCGCCGTGATTCTTTCGCACAAGCGCCGGCCGTATCATCACGCTGCCGACATGCGCAAACTCGGCTGCGACCCGCTCGCGTACAAAATCGTCGTGATCAAAATCGGCTATCTGGAACCGGATTTGAAGCGCCACGCTCCGCGCGCACTGCTCGCGCTCAGTCCCGGTGCAGTGGATCAGGCGATTGAGCGGCTGCCGTTCAAAAATATTCGGAGGCCGATGTATCCGCTGGAACGAGAAGCGATGATGCATGAGCCGAATGTAGTTTTATTTGGCTAATAAGTGCGTTTTAAATGGTGACTGTGCTGGACTGTCGCTATTCAATGGCACTGCGTCACTGATGCCCTGATGGAAACAAGCGCGCACGCATTCGCGGCGTAAAGCCCCAGCAAGTACCAGAGTCCACCCGCGAGCTGAATGCGGTCGGCGTTCCATTTGCCGATGAATTCCACGGAGAAAATGGCGCCTTCGAGACAGGTATAGACCAGCGCGGCGATGCAAAGCCTGCGCGCCCAACCGCGGATGCGGCCTTGCTGCATCAGCGCGATCATCGCCGCAATCGGCAGCATCGCGGCGCACAGATGGGCTTTGCGCGTGAGCGGCGCGATCAGCAGCATGGTCATCGTGACCAATCCCCAACTCAGCGCAACCGCGCCGGGATCGTGCCGTGCGTAGGCGCGAACGGTGAGCGCGATCGTCAGCGCCAGAAACAGAAATTCCAAACCGTGCGCGATCTTTCGCGCGGTTCCGCTGTCAAGGTTCAGGATATTAATGTACGTGTCGCGTACTTCGTCTTTGCTGTATTGAAGCGTCATTTTCAATGGCGTAAGGTAACGCATGAGCGTGCCGCGCAGGGAGATGCCGCCTTCAAGCTGCTTTTTTTCGTGCCCGCCGGGAACGCCGATGGGATCGTTCTCGGCGTTTTCGCCGGTTTCGGCGGCAACGACGTGGTTCTCATATTTTTTGAGCAAGCCAATGCCGTCCGTAAAGCCGTAGCGTGCGGACGGAACTAGCACCAGAAACACAACCAATCCCACCGCGCCGCCCAGCATCGCCCACGGGCGCCAGGACCAAAGCAGATACAAACCAAAAAGACCCGGCGTGACTTTGATCGCGGTCGCGAGCGCAATCGAAAGCCCCGCCGCAAAATCGAATCTCGCTTTGCGGCGCAGCATCCACCACATCGCCAGCACCAGCGCAAAGGCGACGTACAGGTTGGAATTCACCTGGCGGTTGTTGTCGTCAAAGAATCGAAAACAAACGATCACGGCGAGCATGACGCCGATGGCCGGCTCCAGCAAAAATTGCCGCCAAGCCGGAGCGGCGGCACTCTTGCCGCCGTTTGGCGCTGCCCCGCTCAACCGCCACAACGCATCGCGCAGCAGCCAGCATAGGCCAAAAAGCAGCGCGTAATTAATCAGCACGAAGACGATCAGCGCAGCGTTCTGCGGCAGCAGCGCCAGGGGCATCATTGGAAAAATCGCGAACGTGGGCGGGTAAATGTAGGGGCGGCGGCCGTTGCCGAGGATGGACGAATCGTAGATGTCCTGCCCGCGCAGCGCGAGCGTGCCGGCCGAATAATACGCGGCAAAATCGGAGATTCTTTCTTTGGATGCCGCGGGATCTTTCGGCGACGCCCAGGCGTTTTTGAGCGTGACTTTGAATTCCCAGGCGCAAGCGAGCGCAATCACCAGCCACGCGGCGACGCGAAAGGTGCGGAGGGATTGAGTTGCGGACATTGGCGCGATTGTACGTGAAGCATACAAAAAAATCGCGCGCGACTTCGCGAAGCGAAGCCCCGCCGTTCTCCCCTCTCCCCTTGGGGGAGAGGGGCCGGGGGTGAGGGGTGGTTAGTTGTCAAACACGCTCGGCGCGCCCTTGGACGTGTCCGGCTTGTTGTTGCTGTTGCTATTACTGTTGGAATTGTCGTTTTTGTTGCCGCGCCCCGCGCCGGCGCCGTTGGCCATGCGTTCCTGGCGGAACTCTTTCAGCTTCTGCATCTGGTCGGGCGTGAGAATCTGCGCCAGTTTGCCGATAATTTCACCGCGCTTGCCGTCGGCGGCCGCGGCCGGCCCGCCGGCGTCTTTCATGCCCAGCTTCTCGGCGATCTTGGCGCGGACTTCCTTAATTTTGGTTTCGTCGCCGGAATCGCGCGCTTCCTTCATCTCCTTGAGCAGTTCCGGATGTTCGCGCAGCTTTTCGCGAAACGCGCCGGGACCGGCAGCGCCGTTTTCTTTGATCAGCGCTTCGATCTTGGTCTTTTGATCGTCGGTGAGGCCCAGTTCTTTGGCGTGCTCAAGAATCTGTTGAAGCGGACCGGCGGGCGGGCCAGCGGGTTTGTCGGCGGCGCGCGCGACAAGAGCAAGCGCCAAAATCGCGATCAATGCGGAAATACGGCGAATGGTCATGTGGATGGCTCCTTTAAGAATAGGTCCTATGGGACGGATCGGTCCCATAGGACAAATACAGTGTACACCATTTTGTTGAAACTTTGCTACTTGGCTTCGTCGGGTTTCTTCTCGTCGGGCTTCTTTTCATCCGGCTTCGCGTCAGCAGGTTTCTTTTCATCTGTCGAGGGCTTCGCGTCGGCGGCGTTCGGGCGATTGCGGTTGCCGGCGCCCGGGCGCTGCGGAAGAAACGCGCGCGCTTTGGTCTTCTGGTCGTCGGTCAGCACGCTCATCGGGCCCTTCTTGAATTCTTCGAGCTTGGTTTTTTGTTCAGCGGTCAGGCCAAGTTCGTCGGCATGATCGAGAATCGTTTGCGCCTGATTGTTTCCGCCCTGGCGCCGAGGCGGAGTGGGCGTGTCGCCATCAGCGGCACGGATACCCGAAAACGCGGTCAACATCGAAACCAACACCAGCGTGAAGAGCAAGCGCGTAGACATTGTCGAAATCTCCCACATGTGTGCCGGAATATCGGACACACGACCTAGGTCAAAGCCCACGAAACACAAACTGTGCAGACGCCGTGCCAAATTCCAAGTAGTGGATGGCCCACCCCAACGGGGTGGGTCCCGTAGCGACAAGAAGCTTCTCCTGAACCTCACGCATTTCAGTTTTGCGTGAAATTCAGGAGAGGCTTCTTGTGCCTTCGGCACCCAGCCCGTTGGGCTGGGCCACCCATCAAATTTCAGCCCGCTTACTTACGTGCGCGGCTCCGGAACTCCTACGGCCGTCCCATTTTTACCCACGCCGCCTCATTCGCCCAAACCTGTCGGTGACCTGCGTCCTCCACCTCAATCCGATGCCGCGGATCGGGCGGCAGCGCAATCGGGTCGTCGGTTTTCTTCGCGTGGCGCAAAAAATCCGTCACGTACAAGACCGGCTTGGGCGAACTCCACGTCCTGTTTAGTTCCGCTTCGTCAATCAAATATTCCGGCTTGCCGCCCGGAAAATTGGGCGGGCGGCGGTTGGGGTTGTCCGAGTTCACCACGTACACGAAGCGCGCCCGCTCATCGTTGTCGGTACCCAGATAAAACGCCGTGCCGGCGGCGGCGCCAAGTTCGAGCGAACCTTCCGAAATCCAGATGCAATCGGGCGGCACTTTTTTGTTCTTAAGCAAGTCCTCCACCATGCGCCGTGAGGAGCGCACGCGGTCAAACGCGGCGAAGCCTTGTGTGTTGTACGCTTCGCCGATGCCAATCGGCACGCACAGCGCCAGCAGCGCCGCGCCGGTTTTGCCTGCCAGCAACATGATTCCGCAGCAGCACATTCCCGCGCCAATAGCCACCGCGAATCCGGGAATATAATCGAGCGTTTGCGGCGCGGCAGCAAGGTCGGGCTGTTTGATTAGAAAGTCTTTTAGAAAAAATGGCACGACAGCGACAGCGATGCCGAAGAGCAGCAACAGCAGCGCCGCGAGTTTGCGTCCGCGCCGGTAATCCGTGCCGCTCATCACCACCCACCAGCCGGCGGCGAGCACCGCAAATGGCGGCAGCGTGGGCAGGCTGTAATAGATGAGACGCGAGGGAACGGGGAGAAAAAGCAGCGTCGGCAGCAGCGCGCCAAGGCCCAGAATCGACACCGCGTCCGCCGCGCTGCGATCAACGCCCGACCAGCGCGAGGCGTGTTTTGCGCTAAAGGCGAACACTTGCGGCAAAAAAAAGCTCCACGGCGCCAGCCACACCAGCGTGAGCAGCAGAAAAATAGGCCATGATGTTTGCGAGGCGTGGTAATCGGGAGGCCAGCGTTTGTCGAAGATGCGGTTCCAATGTTCGTTGACGAGCACGTAATGCAGGAAACCCGGATTGCGCGTCTCCATCAGGATTAGCCACGGCACGACTATGACCGCAATAATCAGCAGCCCCATCAACGGCCGTGACGCGCGCAATATCGCGCCGTCTTTCTTTAAAATCACGAAGAAAAACAGCACCGCCGCGGGCACAGCCAATCCGACGAGGCCTTTCGAAAGAATCGCCAACGCCAGCGTGACATAAAAACAAACCCACGGCGCGGCGCATTCCCGCTGCGTCACGCCTTTCCATAAAAAATAAAGCGCGGCCAGCAGCAGCACGCAGAGCATTTCATCGATGAGCAGTTGGTGCGAAAAAAGATACCAGCCCGCGGAGACGGCCAGCATTCCCGCCGCCGCGCGGCCCGCGCGCGCGCCCCACAATTCGCGCGCCCACTGCCACGCCAGCACCACGCCCAGCCAGCCCATCAACGCCAGTGGCAATCGCGCGGCCCATTCCGTGATCCCGAACGCTTTGTAGCTCAGCGCGATCAGCCAGTAAAAAAGCGGCGGCTTGTTGAGGTACGGCGCGCCATTGAGGTGCGGCGTAACCCAGTCGTGTCGCAGCACCATCTCGCGGCCCACGCCGGCGAAATGAGCTTCGTGCGGTTCGTAAAGCCCGTAATCGCCGATCCCGTAGAGCAACGCAGCCAGAATTGCACCCAGCAGCAGCAAATCGTAACCCTGCACGCGCGGCAGCGCGCGCGGGCACGGCATCTCGCACGCATGCAGATCGCGTGCGGCGGCTGGGACAACAGGCTCGGTCATCGGCCTCCGGGAACGAAAAATGTGAGCGCGTAATATCGTGGAAACGGCGGGAAATTCAAGGATTTCGCCGTTTGTCGTTCCGCCTTTAGGCGAAAGCGCGAATCGTCACCGCGCATCCAGCCGCGTAAAGGCGGGGCTACAAACGGCTGCGGCAATATGCCCCCCGAATCCGTGATTCAACACCAGCGCATGCGTGGCCGAGGATCGGCGCGGCGTGTTTTGAACAAAGTCGATGCCCTCGAATTCCGGCGCGGGATCTTCCAGGCCCGCGATCGGCGGAATGGTCCCCTCGCGCAACCACTCGAGCGCGAGCGCCAACGCAACGGGACCCGACGCGCCGAGCAGATGGCCGGTGACGCCTTTAGTAGCGGTAACCGGCGGAACTTTATTTTCGAAGGCGCGCCGCAGCGCGGCGATTTCGACCGGATCGTTGTACGCCGTGGCCGTGCCGTGCGCATGAACCCAGCCGATTTGAGGCGGCTCAAGGCCCGCGCGTTCGAGCGCCAAGCCAATCACGTGCGCGAGTGTCGCGCCGCTGAGTTCGGGCGTGGTGAGATGCTGCGCATCAGCGCCGAGCGCGACACTTAAGATGCGGCCAAGCACGCGCGGCCCGGTGCCGCGTTCCGCGTTGAATTCAGCGCGTTCCCATTCTTCGAGACGAAAGACCGCCGCACCTTCGCCGACGACGAAACCGTCGCGCTGGACATCGAACGGCCGCGTGCGGCGCTGCGCGCTGATCACGCCGAGACGTTCGAAGCTGCGCAGAATCAATTCGGAGCGCGAACTTTCCGCGGCGCCGGCCAGCACGGCGGTGCATGCGCCGTCGCGCAGCCAATCCATGCCAAGCTTGATGCTGGCCAGCCCGCTGGCGCAGGCGGCGACGGCCGCGGCGGCAGGGCCGTTGAGGCGCAACGCGCGCGCGACCGCGGACGCGGCGGCGTCGGAACCACAGGATGAAATTGGCGGTGCAGGCGGGCCGCCCACACCACAATCAGGCGAGCCGCCGGCACCACAAAGAGCCTCGACGCCAGCTTCGAGGCTTTCGATGAGGCCCTTCGAGATCACGATAACCGCGCCGCAATCGTTGTGGTGCGGGCGGCCCGCCTGCACGAATTCACGGCCGAATGCAAAACGCGCGGCGCTGAGCGCGAATTGCAGCGAACGCGGCTGCTTCCTTTCGCCTTCACCGAGATTCAGCGCGGCGTCGCTGGCGTGGATAAAAAACCGCGTGCTTCCGTGCGACGGCGCTTCGCGGCGGCAGTGCAGGCCGACGCCGGTAATGGCGGCGGGAAATTGTCTGACGATAGGCATCGCGGCGCGCGGAACTCCTCAGTCATCGATGTCACATATAGGGCCTATTCGCCCTAATAAGGCCTATTAAAATATATCTTTCACCTTACGCGATGCGCGAATCGGCGCTGAGAATTTGGCCTGAAATCAGCGGATTTTCAAGCACCCCTGTGGCGAATTTTGCGAAAGAAGCGGGCGCATCGCATTCCGTTTTTAAGACGCGCTTGTGCTTCGCGGATTCGATGAATTCCGGCGAGGCGGCGCGGCCCATGCCTGATCCGGCCACGAACGGCGGCAGCACCGCGTTGACGCGGACGCCCAGCGGACCCCACTCGCGCGCCGCGGATTTCACCAGCGAGATCAGGCCGCTGTGCGCCATCGCGTAAGCCGTCCCGCCCGCGCGGCCGGCCAGCGCCGCGTGCGACGACAACGCCAGCACGGAGCCGGATTTTTGTTTGATGAACAGGCGCGAGAACGCCTTCAACACCAGAAAAAAGCCGCGCAGATTTGTGATCACAACCTCGCGCAGCCCGGATTCCGGCTGCGAAACGAGCGGCGAATCTTTCACGATGCCGCAGGCCCACACGAGCGCGTCGAGGCGCTGAAAGCGCTGCGTGACAGCCGCGGCCAACTGCGCGGCCGCGGCAGGGTCGTTGAAATTCGCCTGAAAAAGCGCCGCATCCGGCGCGCGCTGCAGCAACGTTTCGCACGGCTCTTTGCGCGAATTGTAATGCAGGCCAAGCGTGTAGCCGCGCGCGTGCAATTCGGCGGCGATGGCGCTGCCGAGTGTGCCAGACGAGCCGAGAATAAGTGCGGTGGGCATGGGTTTGCTTTTCAAATTTCTAAAGGCCGTATAGGCCCCATAGGCCCTATAAGCCCTATGGGCCCTATAAGTAATCGCGCATTTGCCCGAATCTCCGCGAAACTAAAGCAGCAATCCCAGCCCCGTCGCCAGCACGCACGTTTGCAGCCAAAGTCCCAGCGGCGGCCACCAGCGCACTTTTTCGACCGGCTCGCCCAGCGTTTCACGCATCAGTTTAATCGCCGCCCACAGATGAAGCACGCCAAAAGTCACCGCGAGCGTGCATTGCAAAATCAGGCTCTCGTGCAAAACCGGATACTGAAAATCAGCCGTGTTCAGCCACCACAACGCCGCGCCGGGAATCATCGCCGCGCCCACGATCAACACCGCGTCGCGCCGCCAATTCTCCTTGCCCATCACCAGCGCCACCGCCGCCGTGCCGACCAATCCGCCCGGCACCAAAAACGCAAGCGCCACGCCGATGCGTTTGACCCACGGGTTCGGTTCTTTCGGGGGCCTTTTCTTTCGAAATAAATTCCGCAGGCGCAAGGCCATTCGCCCCAGCGTCACGGCCCAGCCCGCCAGCGTCCACAGCGCGAGAGTTCCGATCGCGAGTATCATGCCCAGATTCGCGTGGGTCACGCCGGTCCAAAGCTGTGACGCCTCCGCGCGGAGAAATTCCCACGTCGAGTAGCCGTCCTGCAAAAAAGAATTCTCCGGCACGGGCATCGGTTACTCCGTCGTTTCAGTATGAGAGTGCGAGAGGTACGAGACTGCTCTCACACTCTCACACTCTCACACTCTCACACTCTCACACTCTCACGCTCGCTTCACTCACTCCATTCTGCGCGTTCCACATCTTTTCGTACGTCGGCGAGTCCTTCATCAACTCCGCGTGTGTGCCGATCGCTTCCACGCAGCCTTCGTCGCCAAAGACCAGAATCCGGTCCACGTTTTCGAGCGTGCTGAGGCGGTGCGCCACGATCAGGCAGGTGCGGTTGGCTTCGAGTTTGTCGAAGGCCTCCTGCAGCGAGCGCTCTTTGAGCGTGTCGAGCGAACTGGTGGCCTCGTCGAGCAGCAGGATCGGCGCGTTGCGCAGCAGCGCGCGCGCGATGGTGATGCGCTGCTTCTGGCCGCCGGAAAAAAGTTCGCCGCCGCGTTCGCCGCAGAGTTCTTTGTAGCCGAGCGGCTTTTGCATAATCTCGTCGTGAACCATCGCCGTTTTCGCCGCGGCGATGACTTCCTCGTCGCTGGCATCCGGTTTTCCATAACGAATGTTCTCCGCCACGGTCGCGTTGAACAAAAACGCCTGTTGCGTCACCAGCGCCATCTGCGCGCGCAAACTCGCCAGCGTGACTGAACGGATATCCACGCCATCGATGCTGATGCGCCCCGCGGTCGGATCGTAAAAGCGCAGCAGCAGTGACAGCAGCGTCGATTTTCCGACGCCGGTGCGCCCGACGATGCCGAGCTTTTCGCCGGGTTTGAGCGCCAGATTGAAATCCGTGAGGACATGCGCGCGGGGAACCGAGCCGGAGCTCCGTTCTACTTGGCCATAATCGAAGCTCAGCTTTTCAAACGCAATTTCCCTTTCCAGACGCGGACAGGGCCGCGCGCCGGGCGCGTCGGCGATGGTCGGTTTGACGTCGAGGATTTGGAAGATGCGTTCGGCGTTGGGAAGGTACTCCGCAATTTCGCCAATCGTCTGCATCACCGCGGTAACCGGATCGTAGAGCATTCCCAGCGCGCCGAGAAAGACGATGAAATCCGCGAGCCGGTGCGGGCTGGGATGCTCCATCACGCGAATCCCGCCCCAGCCCAGCACGGCGACGCCGCCGATGCCCATCAAAAACGAGGTGAGCGGCCGTTGCATCGCCCGCAGCCGCGCTCGGCGCATGCCCGTCCTAAATAAACTCGCCGTAAGCCCGCGGAATCCGCGCGCTTCCAATTCCTCCGCGCCATAAGCGTGAATCACTTTGATGCCGCTCAAATTTTGCAGCATCGCCTGCGCGATGTCGGCTGTTTTTTCCTGATAACGTTTGGATTGCTGCACGATTCGCCGCACGATCCAGCGCACGAACAGCATGATCAGCGGCACGCCCATCGCGCCGACAAAAAACAATTGGTAGTCGTAATAAATCGCGACACACATCAGCGCGACGATCAGGAATGGCTGCTGCGCGAAATCCAAAAAGATTTTGACCGTCTTGCGCAGGTTCTCGCCGTCGGAAACCATGCGCGTGACCAGGTCGCCCGTCTGCCGATGATCGAAGAAGGGCATGTCCAGGGAAAGCAATTTGGCCATGACGCGTTCGATCGCTTCCGTGCGCAGTTTCTGCGCCAGCCACGAACCCAGAAACGTGTTCCAATAATCGAACAACGCTTTCAAAAACCAGAAGAAAATAATCAGCAGGCACAGCACGACCATGTATTGGCGGCCGGTCCCGAAGCGCGCTTGAAGCGACTCTTTGATGCGCGTGAAGAAACCGCCAACTTTCGAACTGATATACGCTTTGAATCCAACTTTGCTTTTCGCCGCGGCTTTGGGGTCTTTGGCATTCTCGGCCGGCGTCCCATCTGGATCGTCGCTGTCATCTTCCGGAACCAGCACCGGTGCGGGTGCGGGAGCCGGCGCCGCGGCCGCGGGCTTCTTCCCTCCCACCGATTGAATATGCGTGATGAATGTGTTCGCCAGAATCAGAGGCGCGCTACCGCAGATGGCCAGCCCCAGCGCCGTGCACATATAAAGAACCAGCATCCCGCGATGAGGCAGAATGAGTTTAAGCGCGCGCCAAAGAGCAAAATTTCTCATTATGCCGCGATTATACCCGAAGGCGGGCGTAGCGTAAACCGCGCGCATTGCTCTTTAGCCCATTGGCCCTATAGGCCCTTTTTAATTGCGCGGAGTGAGGCGGGAGCTGTTGGGTTTGAACGCTACCTGTTTTCGCCGAGCTTGTCGCGCTTGGGGACGGTGGAACTGCGCTTGTCCATCGGATCGCCGTCGGATTCGCGCTTGAGGTGTTCGCGCAGAGCCATGAAGCGTTCGCGGTAGGCGCTGTTTTTGGGCGAGAGGCTCAGTGCCGTCTGCAGGCAGCGGGTCGCTTCGCGGTAATCGCCGCGCGCGGCGCAGACTTCGCCTTTGGTCGCGAAAAGATAGGCTTGATCGGGGTCGATCTTCAGGGCCTGTTCGATGTATTTTTCGGCACGCTTGAGGTCGTAGATCGAAGAACGGCGGTCGCGAATTTTGACGAACGCCAGATTGTTCAGCGCGCGCACGCATTGCGAGTCGATTTCGAGCGCGGCTTTGTAATCGTTCTCGGCTTCTTCAAGCTGCTTGAGGTTTTCGCGCGCGTAACCTTGATTAATGAGCGCGTAGATGTTGCGCGGGTTGAGGGCGAGCGCGCGCTGCGCGTCGTGGAGCGCGGCGTCGTAGTTCTTTTCGCGCGCCAGAAATCCCGCGCGCGAGGAGAGGAACGCCGAGACGACTTGCCGGTCGGTCATGGGGCGAAGGTACTCGCCGCTGGCTTCCGCTTTCGAATCGAACTTGCGCCACTTGCGATAAAAGTCGTCGTCGAGTTTGCCCCAGTTTTCGGGCGTGGGGCGGGTCACGTCGAAGTTGACCGGCTGCTCATGGCCTTTGCCTTTCAGCACCGCCGTTCCGCGCAGGAAAAAATGCCCCGGGACTTGCGTGCCATTGATGGGCGCGTTCATGCGGCGCGCGACGGCGAGCGCGGCGATGCCCATTGCCAGGCAATTGCCGTGGTGCTGAAACACGGCGCGGCTGAGGTCGAAGTCTTCGGCTTTTTCCTCGTGGTTGGAGTCCAGCGGTTTTCGGCCGAGCACGATGTCATAGAGCGCGTCGTAATAATCGGTCACGTCGGGGTTGTCCGGCAACTGTTCTTTGGCGCGCTTTGCCATCGCACCGAGGCGCTCCAACGTTTCGGCGGCGGGCGTGCCGAGCGTAAAGTCGTCTTCTTCCCCCAGCGCGAGAATAATTTCGGCGATGTCGAATTGGCCATCGACGAGGCCGCTGAGATCTTTGTAGAGGTGCGATTCTGATTTAACGGGCGGCAATTGGATGGCGGCTGTTTCGCCGCCGGCCTCGAGCACGGGCGCTTTGTTTGTATCGGCGGAGCTTTTGACGGACGGCTGTTTCTCGGTGGGAATTGAAACGGTTTCGGCGGCGGGGGCTTCCGGTGTCGCGGGCGAAAAGACAGCGGGCGTCTCAGCGGAACGCGCGTTCATCGCGAGAAGCGCGAGCGCAACAAAAAACGCCGCGAGCGGTGCGCAGCGTTTGGGTGAACGGGTTGTCGATTCGGTCCGCACGATGGCACCAGGATTCCTGCGTTCGTAGTCCCGCCGTTAGGCGGCAGGACGTTCGACTTTGCGACAGGCGTTGTGGAAGCAACGCCTTCCGCCTAAAGGCGGGACTACAAACAACTCAGTTGGCGAAGGTCACGCTGGCGCCGTTCTTGTTCCACCAATCGCGCCACGCGGCTTGGCTGAGCGCTGGAACTTCGCCGTTGTAACTGGAATGATTTTCAACGATGTTGGCGAGCAATTCGGCACAGACTTCGCCGATCGTGAACGTGCGCGAGGCGCGGCCGAGGTCGGCTTTGGTGTGCCCCTCAAGGTTGTACGCGTCGTCGCTGCGGCTCAATGCGTCGATCAGATGCGGAACGGCGGCTTTGCCCGCGGAGATGAGCAGAGCTTGTGCATCGCGCCAGCCGGATGTGCCGAGGCGATTGATCGCGGCGACTACGTCGTCGTCGGAGACTGGCGCGGCTTTGGTCTTTTGAGCTTCGAGCTTTTCGCCAGGCGCGGGCATTGCGCAGCCTTCCGGGCCGTCGGGACCGTGGCGGCCTTCGTCTTCATAGACCGGCTTGCCGTCGAGGATGTATTTAATGCGGCGGCCATCGGCGGATGCGGTCGTCGTCACGGGCGCCGGCGCGCTGGCGGATGTTGTCGGAGCCGCGTTTGTTGCGCACGTTTGGCAGGTTTGGCATTCGCAGCATTTCGAAGAATTCGAAGAAGAAGACTCGAACCACTTGCTGGGACCTTTGTTGTAAGTGCAGCCCTTCACCGCGGTTTCGACTTCGATATCGGAGACGCTCTTGTAATAAGGAGTCTCGCGGGCGCTTGCGGCGCCCACTAATACAATCGTCGCCAAACTCAGAACCTGCATCCAATTGCGCATCAAACCACCTCCGAAGAATATCGGGCAAACCGCGCGTATGTTCCCGTAAAAAAGCGCTCCTGTCAACACTCAATTGTCATTTATCGGCGTTAAGAATACGACATGTGGAGGGAAAAGTGCTGAGTGCTGAGGAACGGCGGCGACTGCGCTTCGCGCAGTCTTACTCAGGACTCAGGACTCAGGGCTCAGGACTCAGCACTCAGCACTCAGCACTTCGTTTACGTTCCCGCGCCGGAGTATTGGCGGATGCCTTGGCGCCAAGTGGTGATACCGATCAACATGCACAGGGCGCCGGCCGCGGGCGCCAACATGCTGAAATAGCGGAAGGCTTCAGTGTTCTGCAAAAAACCGGAGGCGGGATAGAACGCGGCGAAGCCGAAGGGGATGATCCACGTCAGCAGCACGCGCACAATGGGCTTGTAAATAGTGATGGGGAACTTGGCAAAGTTTAGCAGGTTGTAGACGGGCGGGAGGATGCTGAGGCGGTCCTGCGACCAAAACGAGAGCGAGATCAGCGCGAGAAAAATGCCAGTGAGCACGCCCCATGCGCCGATGATGCTCCACATCATCTGCAAACAAACGAGCGGCGTCCAGGCCGTGCCGAGATGCGGCCAAGCGTAAATCATGACTGCGATCCCCAAGCCCAAATCGGGCAGGAAATCGAACGCGATGCCTTCGAGCAACAATTGAAAGAGCGACGAAAGCGGGCGCATCAGCAGGCGGTCCATTTCGCCGCCGACGAGGTATTTGTCGGAGAATTGATAGAAGCTCATCGCGGAAGCGCTGAAGAGGCCCATCGGGATCAGCGAGAAGCCGAAGATGAAGAAGACTTCGTAGTCGTTCCAATGTCGTGTGGCATCTTGCATGGAATGAAATTGGCGGAACATGAGTTGGAGGGTGAGCAGGCTGGTGTACTGCATGGCCAGCGCGGCGAGGCACTCGACGAGGAAGTCGAGGCGGTACTCCATGTTCATCTTCAGTGCTTGCGCGCAGTAGTGGAGGGCGATGCGGAGGTGGTGGAGGAGGCGGGGCATGGGAACAGCTTATTTGTCAATTGGCGTTTGTCATTTGGGATTTGTCATTTGTGCAAACATTCAAGTGCATTGAATTTTGAATTCACCCTCCCAGCGTCTCCAGCCGCTTCCGCACGCGCCACCACATCAGCGAACACAGAAACAGCAGCGCAATCGTCCACGCCGTTTGAAACGCAAGCTCCAGCGCCATGTCCATTCCGCGCGCGCGGCCGAGGTAGATGATCATGGGCGTATAGGACATGCCTTGAAACGGCAGGATGCGGAACGCAATCTGCATCCAGTACGGTAGAAACTGCAGCGGCAAGAGCAGGCCGGAGAGGAATTGGAGGAGCATGAATTTCGCCCAGAGGAAGCCTTGGATTTTTTCGGTCCAAGCGGCAATGAGCCCGGTGAGGAAATTGATCGCGAAGAAAATGTGGAACGCGAGAAACGTGCTGTAGAGATAGCCGAGCGCGGCGAGCGCATTGGCCGGCGGGGCGATATCGAAGACGCACAGCGCCAGCAGCAGCACCGGCAGCGCCATGAAGATCGCGCGGAACGCCGCTTCGCCCAGCGCCGCGCCGTAGAATTGCAGGAAGAGCGAGACGGGCCGCAGCAAGTCTGAGTTGATTTCACCTTTGTTGATGCGCGCGGCGAGGATGTTATCGGCATTCGAAAAATAAGCGCTGCGCATGATCCAGCCGACGCTGACGTAGGTGCGCATATCGTGGAGCGTGTAACCCGCGCGCGTTTCGCCGGCGGGCACGCCCGCGTAGAGCGCTTCCCACAGATAATAATTGACCGCGACGTACGTCATGTAATTGAGCACGCCAACGACGTAGCGCACGCGATGCGCGAGCATGATGTGGAAACTCGACACCGCGAATTCGCGCATCAGCGAGAATTTGTGCGCGAGGCCAAAGGACGGGCGGAGCACCCGCGTGCGCTCAAACATAAGCCGCTACCGACACTTTTCGTCGAATCGCCAGTGAACTCCGGTGCGACTTGATGCGTGCGATCTCGCGCGCTGTCGCCGCCGTCATGTAGCTTTCGCCGCAATGGGGGCATGTGACGACGGGCACGTTTTCCACAATGAGCAAGTTGCCGCCCTTGCCGTAATTGCGCGTAACATTGCGCAGGCGTGCGCCCGTCCTCCCGCAGTTTTGGCAGACAAGCTCTCTCGTGTTTTTGTTTTTACTCGACATGTTCAACGTATACCGTGACGATGACCAGTTTGCCGGTGACGCTTCGTTTGGCGACTACAATCGCCTCTTCGCCCGAAATCGTTTCGCCGCGAATCAGGTATTTCCACTCGCCGGTTTCGCGGTCCTTTTGACGCGCGGCGATCCGGCCGCACAGGATTATTTCTTCAACATCGAAGATAGTCAACCCATCTTCATCCATTTCCTCGTCGGCGTGGATCGTGACGATGTAATCCGCGTCGCGAATCCTCTGGCGGAATTCTCTTAAAATTCTTGAGAACATGGCCTTCGCCTTTTTCTTGGAATCCGGCTGGCAGGCAAACTAAAGCCTTACCCGGGCCCAAACCGCCGGGCCGGATACTTCTTTGCTTCCAGCACACGCTCATTGGCAAACCATGCCGGCGCGGGATCCATCAGCGCCTCCACCTTTGGAACCACGGTCTGCTCGACCGCGCTTACGAGCGCCGCGCAATTCAGGAGCAACTTTGCGTGCGTGTCGCAACTGTCGATTGCGGGGCCGAAGGAAGTGTGCGTCAAAGCGCCGGACGCGGAACGAACATCCAGGCTGATCGGGGTGAACCATATTGCGCCTTGAATGCCCAGCGACGCTTGAAAATCCGCGTGATATTTGCCGTAGTCAAATTCAAGACTCAGCAAATTTTTGCGCTTGGTCACCTTGACAAAGCTGTTGCTGCCCTTTGGCTTGAAACCGATGCGCTCGAAAATGGCGCGCACTTCGCTTTTGCTGATTTTTGTTTTTGTCCCACCTGACGTATATCTCGCCATAATAACTGAAACGATATCGGCACTGGAGTTGATGGTGTGTGGCAGTCGGGTGACGTCCGAACCGCTGAGAGGATTTCCTTCGTATTCGCGAAGAATGGACTCTCGAGCCGCCTTCGCCTTTTCATCGGCGCTTCGCTCGCTGTCGGTGGCGCGTACGTTCACTCGAACAGCGTGAATTTTGCCAAGCGCCGCCAGACGCTCCATGGCCGTATCAGGAATTGGAGGAAGCCATTCCGTTTCATCCTTTGGCGGATCGAGCGGTGAACCGGCAATCAGATTGTATGGAATGCCCTTTTCCCAGATCACATGAACGTGCGGCTCCCAGGCAAAAACCGCCGCCGAGTCCCAACCAGTTCGCCGCGGTTCGGCGCGCATTTCAAGACATTTTATGTTTGGGAACACGAGCGCGGCTGAGTGAAGAAAAAGCGGCTTCGGAATGCCCTTGAAAATCTCCAAAAGTGTTTCGTTATCCACATGGCCAATTGGAGGTGTCTGATGCCCTTCGTACCAGCCTGGGCCGAAGTTCGTCGCCAAGTTAACATAATGCCCCCTACGCGCAAAACTTTGAAGCGGCGGCTGCTGTTTTAGAAGTCTTTTCAACATCGTGTTAAAGCTTTGAAACATGAACAGCACCGGATTCTCCGCGGTGCCGTATTCCGGAAACGTGCGCATCGCACGATCCGCCAATTCGTGCATGGGCGTATCACGTTCCGCTTTGAATTCGATTTGACGCGAAACCAGCATGTTTCTACTCCCCAGTAAATCCACTTCCATTAGCCATTGTAGATTTTACTGACAATCCGCTCGATCCCCGGCTCCGTAATCTCAATGTCCTCGACATCGTGCCCGTATTTATCGAGTACCGCGCGGATCACGTCCGTCCTCGGCGGCGCCGTGTGGCTCAAAATCGCCGTCAGGGCCGCGCCTTTCGCTTTCCATTCCACGCCAATTTGCGGCAGGCCGTTGGGCGACCAATCTTTCGCCAATTCGTGCGCGAGTTCGAACGTCAGTTGCGCCGAATCGACGGCCTTCGCGCGCAGCGCGTCGAGCGTGCCGTCGAAAACCTGCTTGCCGTGATCGATGATGAACACGCGCGAGCAGAGTTCTTCGATGTCGCGCAGGTCGTGCGTGGTCAGGATCACGGTGACACCGCGTTCGCGGTTGATGCGTTTGACGAATTCGCGGATCGACTGCTTCACCGCCACATCCAGCCCGATCGTCGGCTCGTCGAGGAACACGATCTTCGGATTGTGAATCAGCGACGCCGCCAATTCGCAGCGCATTTTCTGGCCGAGCGACAATTTTCGCGCGGGCGTCTTCAGGAAATCCTTGAGCTTCAAAACCTCTTCGAATTCCGCCATGCGCGCGTCGAATTCGGGCTTCGGCACGCCGTAAATGCGCCCCAGCAATCGCAGCGATTCGCCCGCGGCCAAATCCCACCAAAGCTGCGAGCGCTGCCCGAAGACCGCGCCGATGTTGCGCACATGCGCTTCGCGGTCGTTGACCGGCACGCGTCCGTCCACCACGATTGAGCCGGACGTCGGATACAACACGCCGCAAAGCATCTTGATGGTTGTCGATTTTCCCGCGCCGTTCGCGCCGATGTACCCGACCATCTCGCCGCGTTCGATGTCGAACGAAATGTCGTCCACCGCGCGCAGGATTTTGTACTCGCGGTGAAACAAATCCAGAAACGCGCCGCTGAGGCCCTCGCGGCGGTCGTAGGTCTTGTATTCTTTCACCAGGTTTTTGACGGAGATGATCGGCATTGGAAAAAGAGCATAGTTGTCATTTGAGATTTGTCATTTGGCATTTGTCATTTCACTGTGCGGCGAAAGCTTTTTTGATTTGCGTTTGGATCATCGACAGGGGGACCATGAACGGTTTTTTGGTGATGGTGATCGTGACGGTGTTGCCGGCGGCGGAGTAATTGCCTTCGACGGCGCCCATCGGCGTCTGGCCGGTGAAGGCACCGGATTTTTCGTCGCCGATGAGCGATCCCCCGTGCTGCTTGAGGGCATCGCGCGCGGCTTGGAAGGAAGCGGCGGGGTCGGGGACGGTGAGGGTGAAAGTGTTGGCCATGGCGTCAAGGTTTCACGGTTTTGGGTTTCAGGGTTTTGCGATCACGGTAGAGGCTCCATGATAGCGCGAGGGCGAGGATTGTGGTAAGCCAGAATTCGGGGAGGTAGGCGGGGCCGTACCATTGCCACGGGCGGCGGAGGCGGAAGACGAACTTCGTCATCGGCGCAATTTCGCCTTCGCCGTGCCAAGCGAAGGGATCAACGGTTTGAGCGCTTGGATCAAATCTTGATGCGACGAAGAGATAAGCATTCTTTGCGAACGTTGCGCTGAACGGGGCATTTCCAAAGGGATGAATATTCAGGAATTCGCCCGTCTCAGCGCTTGCAAATTCGATTGGCGACAGCCCGTCTTTTGTAAGGTCTACTTTCACAATGCTGTCGTTTTCGGTCTGATCAAGAATAGCGTCGCGGTGCCATGCCCGCTTATGGTGTTTTACATCGATGACGGTGCCGCTTAAATCATCGATCAAGAAATCGTTTCCAGGCAAGAAATGAGCATCTGGAGGGACAACCAACGGCGTGTCACATATGAACGGGGAGTAGAGCTTTAGAGAATTGCTGCCGTCCGAAACCAGAATCGAACTGCCATCGTCGTTGTGCCCCGTGATCGAACCCGCGACTTTGAGTACACACTTGCCCGATTGGGCATCGAATATGTAATAGTAGTTCAAACCGCCGGAGCCAACCTGCGTCGTTGTATTTTGTATGACCCCCTTTGAACCGCAAAAAGGATAGTCGGCAATCAATTCGTCGAATTTGAATTTCATAGTGGTTCCTGTGCGTAAATCAAAGATATCGCCCTGATGTTCGGTTTGGACCAAAAGACGATCATCGGCTGTTAGGTACGCGTACACGGATCGATCGAGCTTACGCACGGGCGCGAAGTCCGGCAGCTTCACAAGCAAGTCTTCCGTGACGAGGTTTTTCAGATCATTACGATGGAACAGAGCGTATTGCGTCCCAAACTCGGCGGGGAACGGCGAAATATTCGTTAGGCCGGCGTAATCGAAATTGAGCCGTTTGCCCGTCGCTATTTCCACTAGAATTGGCAAGTGTCGCGACGAATCGAATTCGCCAAACGGATCCTGTGCAGCCCTAGGTAGAATGATAATGCTGTCTCGAAATTCCAATTGTTTATAGGTATTCGCAACAGCGAACGAGAACTTAGATTTACCGGTTGCGGTTTCGCGAACATCGAGCACATTTTCGCCCTGATAGGATGCGTCCTTTACGTAGATCACGGCCAAAAGACTACCATCGTCTGAGAATTTGATGCACTCGAACGGACCCGGTTCAGTAATTTTAAACGCCACCGTCCACGGCCCCCAATTCCACCACAACGTCGCCCCGCTGCCGATCAGCAGAACGGCGAGCAGCAGCGTGCGCAGGGAGAAGCGGAAGCGGAGTTTCATGGTTTCTAAACTTTGCGGTCGCGATGAAGGCTTCATGATAGCGCGAACAGGCTCTTTGTCTTGCGAAGCAAGACGCCGCCGTTCAACGCCGTTGGCGTTTAATGCCATGCGCGCCCAATCTGTCATGCGCCCCCTGTGCTTTGGCGGCTCGAAAATTGGATTGACGGCCTCGGAACGTGAAGGTATTACGGCTGGCACGATATTCATTATTGCGTGAATCTTCGGAGACAAGACGATGCGTTCCCTCATGCTGGCACTCGTTTCTCTTTGCGCTCCCGTCTTCGCCATGACCCTTAACGACCTCTCGATCGGAACGCATGTCACCGGTCCGAAGCTGGCGCCTAAGGACCTCAAGGGCAAGGTTGTTTTCGTCGTGTACTGGGGAACCCACTGCGGGTACTGCCTCGCCGAGCTGCCCAACTGGGCGGCTGCCTACAAGAAGCACGCCGGCGAGGGTTTTGAAATCATTGGGCTGGAATGCCAGGGTTCGACGGCCGCTGAAATCAGCACGCTCACAAAAGCCCGGAACGCCGAATTCGAAACCACCCTGAACGGCAATTTGAAGGGCGCGAATGTCACCGGAATTCCGCATGGATTCCTGTTCGGTCCCGACGGTAAGTTGATCCAGGACGGCGGCATGCGCGGGCCTGAGTTCGAGCAAAAAGTCGCCGAGGCGCTCAAACAGTACGCCGCCGAAATCGCCGCCAAAGCGCGCGACGCCGCCGCCAAAGCGGCCGCCGCCAGCGTCGTCACTGCCGAAAAACAATGCAAAAGCTGGCTTTCGCTCGCCGACGCCTACATCACCAACGGCAATCCCGCGGGAGCCAAGGAATACCTCAATAAGATCGTCGATAAATACGGCGAGACGGCGTGGGCGGCGGAAGCGAAGAAGCGGCTGGAAACGATCAAATGAGGAAATAGGGCGGCCGGTGCTCTGGCTAGCCTGGGGGTAGAACGGCGCGGAACCCGATGAAGTTGTATGGGTTCGTCGGGATGTCGTTGCCGCGTACCGCCGACCGGCAATTCGAAGGGGCGTAGCTCCAATAGCCCCCGCGAACCACACGGAGGATTCCAGACGTTGGACCGCGCGGATCGGTGCCTCCGGCATACGGCGTCCCATACCAATCCCAACACCACTGAAACACATTTCCCGCCATGTCATTCAGTCCATACCCATTCGACGCAAACGTTCCCCCCGGTGTTGTATACGGTTGTGCCCCTGTATTTCCAATTGAGTTGTAACCGCTCGGTCCCAAATCGTAAGCGGGGTTACCCGCAGTTGCAAAGTAGTTCGCCAAATTCTCGTCGATGGTATTGCCCCAGGGAAAGCGTTGCCCGCTCAGACCACCCCGGGCCGCCTTCTCCCACTCCGCTTCCGTCGGCAGCCGATACCCTTTGTTTGCAAAGTTTGCATACACGGTCGTCGGCTCCCCGGTCCGATACACCGTCGTGAACCCCGCGTCCGTGTAATAGACGGGCGTCTTCCCCGCTTGCTCTGAACGCGCATTACACCACTTCACACAGTCATACCAATCCACCGTCTGCACTGGATGATTCGCTGCCTTACCCGCTCCCGCATTTACAAACGAATACGGGGTCGACTGCGCCGTGGCCCAAAGGTAAACCGAGCGCCATTGGCTGTAGCTCACCAGGTTCACGTCCATGTAAATCGCCGAAACCGTCACGCTCACTTGCGCCGCGTCCGTGATGTCGGTATCCGCCGCAATCGCGTTCCCCATCGTGTACGTCCCCGCCGGAATCAACACCATTCCCGGCGGCGCGACCGCGACCGTCGCAGCCTTGGCAACATTCGCCGCCGTCGCACCTCCAACCGTCGCAACCACCGTCGCGCCTTGCGTCCCCGTCACGTCGCCCGCAACGTTCCCCGTGAACGACGCAGCCGAGCCGCTCACGTTGCCAGTAACGTTACCGGTCAGGTTCGCCGTAATGGTTCCCGCGACGAAACTGCCGTTCGCGTCGCGCTTAACAATGGTGCTCGCTGTGTTCGCGCTGGTGGCCGCGTTGGCGAGAAGCTCGGCGGCGTGGACGTTTGCGGCGGTGGAGGTGCCGACCGTGGAGACGACCGTCGCCGACTGCGTGCCCGTCACGTCGCCCGCGAGATTGCCCGTGAATGTCGCCGCGGACCCGCTGACGTTACCCGTCACGTTGCCCGTTACGTTGCCGGTCACGTTGCCGATGATGTTGGTCGCAATCGAACTGCCTGCGCCACCCATAAACGCCGCTTTGCCCGCGCCATCGGCGGTCAACACCATGCCGTTCGATGCTGAACCGCTGTCGATGTCTGTGCCTTTGATTTTCGCCCAGATGGACTTGCCCGTGCCGTCGGCGGTCAGTGCCTCGCCGGCGGGCGCGAGAACCTGCGGCTTCTTCGTCACCGCGCTGTTGAACTTCGTATTCGACGGCGTCAAGGAAGCCGCACGCGCCGCCGCCTCCTGCGCCGGAGGGGGTTCCTCCGCGAACGATTTTAACGCGAATGCGAGAACCGCTGCCACGACGAACAGACTTAAGCTACGCATCACGCACCTCCTTTGGGTTTCGTGCCGCGATAATGCGGCTCATTGCGAATGCGCAAAACTTTACCGGGAACCAAAAGACGCAACAATCGCGAAAACGAGAACGGGGCGGGGTGGGGGTGGTCATGGTTTAGTTGTGGGACGGGAATGGCGGGGGGATTCTTGCAGGAAAGTTGTGCTGTGGCAAGGGGAGGGCGCCGCGGAGTATGGCCGCGCGCATGCTTCTTTTTTCGCGATTGAATTGCTCGTGCGCTGTTGTAGGTTTCACGATGCCGGTTTTCAGGAGAGCGAGAGATTTGAAAACGGAAATTCGATTCGTCGTGAAGCTGAAGTACGCCAAGTCGATTTCGCGCGTCGTTGCGCTGTTGGGCGATCACACGCTGGACGATTTGCACGAAATCATCTATGCAGCGTTTGACCGGTACGACGAGCATCTTTACAGTTTCTATTTTCCGAAACAGCGGGTCGGCAGGAAAGATCCGCCGCCGAAGGAATTTACATCGCCGCACATGCTGGAGGATCCTGGCCAATTTGGCATTGACGAGGAACTGTTCGATGCCTCGAAGACTCGATTGGATTCGTTGGGACTTAAAATCGGCGATACATTTGAGTATCTTTTTGATTTCGGCGACAAGTGGATGCATGAATTGAAGGTGAAAAGCATCGGTCCGGTCGAGCAGGAGCAGCAGTATCCGGCTGTGATTGAGAAGAAGGGCGATTCGCCGCCACAGTATCCGGATTGCGATGAATAACGGATATGCAGGCTGGAAGCCTGCACCACAACAGGGGCCGCATGTCCTACAACGTTGAATTAATTCAAGTGCCGCTCATCCACACCGCTGTCATTCGCAGCGCTGTGCGGCCGGCGAATTTTGGGAAGTTTGTGCAGGCTTGTTGCGGCGAAGTGTGGACGTTTGCGAAGACGGCGGGGTTGCCCAAGCCGGGGCGGCATGTGGCGCTGTATGCGGACGGCGACGGGCCGGTGGAAGTGGGCGTGGAAGTGACGGCGCCGTTTGTGGGGAATCAGCGCGTGATCTGTTCGAGCTTGCCGGCGGGGCGCGCGGTGGTGACGGTGCATTACGGGCCGTATCAGTTGCTGGGGCAGGCGCACGACGCGATTTTGAAATGGTGCGCAGCTCAGGGCTTGAAGCGGGCGGGGGTGTGCTGGGAGATTTATGGGCATTGGGATGCGGCGTGGAATAACGATCCGGGGAAGATTCGGACGGATGTTGGGCATTTGGTCGTTTGAATTTTCTCACGCGGAGGCGCGGAGGCGCAGAGGAAGGCGCTGAGAGATCAGGAATGTGGAATTTGATATGAGGGGTCAATGTTGGCAAAAATCGTTTTGGACAACTGTTTTGAGGAGAGGCGACAATGGGAACAACGGCAAGAACTTTGATTACGGCGATTGCCCTCGTGTTCTCGGCGTGCGGCGCCGCACAAGATGAGTCGGTAAGTGACCTCATTAAAAAGTTGGGCGAAGATGGCGTCATCAAGAACAAAGCGATGGGGGCGCTGGCCAATCTAGGCGACCGCGCCGTACCGCAACTGATCGAGACGCTTCAGTCCAAGGATGAATCGCTGGCATTGCGGGCCGCGTATACACTTGGAATGATTGGAACGGAAGAACTGAAGGCCCAGCTACGAGAACTCTATCAAAATCACCCCAAAGATGAATGGAGGAAATTTATCTTGGTCGCGCTGGGTGTGAGTGCGCGCGGCGAGGAGGAGAATATTTTATTGGCGGCAGATGCCCTGAATGACAAAAATCCGTCTGTTCGATACGCCGCGACCGAAGCGATTTCCGTTTATGCAGAGACAACCGCTTCAGACCTAGAGGCGTTGCGTAAGAATTTAAATACAATGGCGGATCTATTGAAGGATGAGGATCCAAGAGTGCGCGAGTCAGCGTACAATGCGCTCGAAAAATTGACCGATTTTGAATTGCCTATTGTTCCGAAACTTGCCGCGCTGCTTGACGACACGCGTGAGGACATTCAATTGAATGCAGCGATATTGCTTGTTAATATCAAGCCAATCTCGGAGGGAGTGAAGCAAAAGCTATTGACTTTGAAAGGCACCACGAAAAACAAGCGAATTAAAGAGATAATTACAAAATCTGAAGAGCCAACGAAGAAATAGGCGCGGAATTGAAATCGAAAATACGGAGGAATCCATGGCTACGAATACGGTTCGACTGCATCGGGTGTTGAAGGCGCCGCCAGAGCGGGTGTACAAGGCTTTTTTGAATGCGGAGGCGATGGTCAAATGGCTGCCGCCGCATGGGTTTACGGGATCGGTGCAGCATTTGGACGCGCGCGTGGGCGGGACGTACAAGATGTCGTTCACGAATTTCTCGTCGGGGAAGAGCCATTCGTTTGGCGGGAAGTTCTTGGAGCTGGTGCCGAACGAGAAGATACGGCACACGGACACGTTCGACGATCCGAATTTGCCGGGAGAAATGGTGACGACAATCACGTTCAAGAAGGTGTTTTGCGGGACGGAATTGACGGCGGTGCAGGAGGGGATTCCGGCGATGATTCCGACAGAGGCGTGTTACTTGGGATGGCAGGAGTCGTTGGAGTTGCTGGCGAAGTTGGTGGAGCCGGAGATACCGGAGTAACGGCAGGAATCAGGGGTCAGGAGTCAGGAATCAGGGGTCAGGAGGTCAGGTCGGGAGTCAGGAATCAGAGCGAAACGACGCGAAGGATTCTGTGGACGCGATGGGCTAAATGGACAAAATGGATGATATGGACGTGCTTTTTAGCAAAAACATTGGATTCGCAATGGCTTTGCATTTATGCGCTTGTGAGAATGGGATTAATAAAACTCACAAATCTTAAATCTTTTCATCAAATTGCATTGACAGCGTTTGGGCGATAGTGTATAAGTCTCCCTGTCACGCGGTTGACGTTGTCGGTCGATCGCGTGGGCGCTTTGACAAAAGAAGAGAGAAGACGACGCAAAGACTGTCGAACCCGAGTTCGCTCAATGGCGGGAAAGAAGTGAGGCCCGCCCTACAAGCGACTGATGTTTAGTCGCAGACCAGATTTCGGACTCCGATGAAAATCGTGAGCGCTTTTCGAGAGATCGAAAAGAACAGATGCAGTGAAAGGCGCGCCCTGTATGAGGCGCGCGTCACAGCGAGCGGCTCGATAAGTTAAAACAGAATTTGCGGGGAAAGACCTCAGGCGTTCAGCATTTCGCGGGATGTCGCTTGGCACAGTTGCGACAGTGCGTGGAATGGTGAACGTGTGGTTTTTTGTCGTCTTCGATTGACTCTTAACGGTCAATTAATATAACAGTTTGCCATGCCAAGTGGCGAATCGCCGTTGTGAAACGACGAGGGACGCTTGGGATGGTGGTACGGCTCTTTGACAAATACATAGACAGTTAGCACACTCAAGAAATGTTGTGTGTGTGGGAAACCATCACCAATTCCAGAAGCGGGGGAGGCGTCGTGAGACGTTTAACTCGTGGAAGGGGTTAGTGTTGTGACCAAAAACATAAGTGACAACGAGCGAAACAACAAGAACTAACGTTGTTCAGCTCAAGATCAAGACTTTAAGAGATTACATCAATTGAAGGGTTTGATCCTGGCTCAGAACGAACGTTGGCGGCGTGGTTGAGGCATGCAAGTCGCACGAGAAGCACGTCGCAAGACGTGTTGTAAAGTGGCGGAAGGGTGAGGAATGGGTAGATAACGTACCCTCGAGATGGGCATAACGTTCCGAAAGGGACGCTAATTCCCGATAAGACCACAGTGTGGAAACGCACAGAGGTCAAAGGCTGGGGATCTTCGGACCTAGCGCTTGAGGATCGGTCTGCTTCCTACCAGCTAGTTGGCGGGGTAATGGCCCACCAAGGCTGCGACGGGTACCCGGGCTGAGAGGCTGATCGGGCACATCGGCACTGAGACACTGGCCGGACACCTACGGGTGGCTGCAGTTCGGAATATTCGGCAATGGACGAAAGTCTGACCGAGCGACGCCGCGTGCGGGATGAAGGCCCTATGGGTTGTAAACCGCTTTCGCGATTTAACAAGTCATACTTACCTAACAAGTGAGTATGTTGAGCAAGGATCGTAAAGAAGCCCCCGCTAATCACGTGCCAGCAGCGGCGGTAATACGTGAGGGGCGAACGTTGTTCGGTGTCACTGGGCTTAAAGGGCGCGTAGGTGGTTGCGTAAGTAACGTGTGAAATCCCTCGGCTTACCCGGGGAATTGCATGTTATACTGCGTGGCTTGAGGATCAGAGGGGAATGCGGAACTCCAGGTGTAGCGGTGAAATGCGCAGATATCTGGGGGAAGGCCGGCGGCGAAGGCGGCATTCTGGCTGATTCCTGACACTGAGGCGCGAAAGCGTGGGGAGCAAACAGGATTAGATACCCTGGTAGTCCACGCCCTAAACGATGGATACTACTCAGAAGGACCTGCAAGGGTCTTTTTGACGGAGCAAAAGCGTTAAGTATCCCGCCTGGGGAGTATGGTCGCAAGGCTGAAACTCAAAGGAATTGACGGGGGCTCACACAAGCGGTGGAGCATGTTGCTTAATTCGATGCAACGCGAAGAACCTTACCCGGGCTCGAAATGTGCGAATTATTCCTATGAAAGTAGGAGGACTCCCTCACGGGCGGAACGCATATAGGTGTTGCATGGCTGTCGTCAGCTCGTGTCGTGAGATGTCGGGTTAAGTCCCTTAACGAGCGAAACCCCTGTCGTTAGTTGCCATCAGGTCAAGCTGGGAACTCTAACGAGACTGCCGGTGTTAAACCGGAGGAAGGTGGGGATGACGTCAAGTCATCATGGCCCTTACGTCCGGGGCGGCAAACGTGCTACAATGGCGAGTACAGCGCGAAGCGAGGCCGCGAGGCGGAGCAAATCGCTTAAAACTCGCCCCAGTTCGGATTGGGAGGCTGCAATTCGCCCCCATGAAGCCGGAATCGCTAGTAATCGGGGATCAGCCACGCCCCGGTGAATATGTTCCTGAGCCTTGTACACACCGCCCGTCAAGCCACGAAAGCTGGGGGTACCCG
>DATGGK010000217.1:0-8546 GCA_035308565.1 Planctomycetota bacterium
TTCCCGACCCGGGTGTCGCGTACAATCAGCAGGCCCAGTGGGATTGGGCCGATGGCGGTGGCGGCGGGGCCGCCGCGCCCGTCTTCGGCGCCAACAATCTCAACAAATCGCCCACCATGTGGCTCTACCGTTACACGCCGATTGACGGCACCATGGCCGTGGTTGACGAATACAAACTCGCCAAGACCATGTGGACCCCTGACCTGATTTCCAGAGTCATGGCGACAAGCCGCTATTACCTGCCCAAAGATCCGACCGACAAAGGGCAGTGCCCGTTCTTCACCTCGCAGTCGATGCTGCAGTCCCTGCGCGGCTTCAACGCGCCTAAATCAAGCGTCCAACCGCTTCGCCCCATTCGCCTCGCGTGGAACTGTTTCACGCCGCGCTTCATGCACGAAAGCTTCCCCTACCTCAATCCCAATGGGGGGCCGTTCAATTACCTCGAATACAATGCCGGCCTGCTCGATCCCAACACCGAAGACAAGATCGCCGACAAATATGGCGTCTACCGCCCCACGCTTCTGGACTATCAGCAGATGGGCGTTCCCGCGCACGCGACAAGGGGGATCGAAATCGAACTGCTCAGCGGCACCGCGCCCATTCCCGGCGAATACGAAAAAACGCCCGGGCAATGGACTCAAACCTCCACCTTCATCGACTCCAACGTGATGAACCGTTTCAAGCAAGATGTCAAGCCTGTCCTGCCGCAGGATCTTCACTATGTCGTCCGCTTCCGTTACCCGATCGATCCCAGTTTCGGCGGCGGCACCGTGGACCCAAATAGCCAATACATGCTCGACACGCCCGTCTTCGACGACATCTCGATTACGTACACGATCACGCCGCGGATCCTGATGTTCAAAGACATCTCGGAATAAAGTAGAACGGAGCTCCCGCTCCATTCACCTTGGAGAATACAAAATGAAATTGCCCGCCAGCGCCACTTTTTTGTTCATCGCCGCCGTTCTATTCGCACTGCCCGCCTTGCGCGCCGAAGACACCGCCAACGAAGCCTCCGAGGCGGCCGACGAACAGAAGGCCGCCGATGCGCTGCCGGGCGAAACTCCGTCGCCGCTGAAAGGCCTCAACTTCAAGGGCATCTTTACCGCGCAAACGTCCGACGAGGAAAAACCCGCGATTGTGGGCCTCTTCAAAACCGAGAAGACCACGTACCTGGTCAAGCCCGACAGCGACGACGTGCGCGACAAACTCAAAGCGGTCAATGGCAAAGAAGTGATCCTGTACGGCAAGGAACGCAACAAAGGCAAATACCTGATTGTGATGACCGTCGTCGGCGAACCCGATCCCATTGTCAACAAGCGCAAGAAAAAAGGCTTCTAACGGGTGCCACGGATTTGAATGCACTCATTCAAATCCGTGCTGCGCGCAACGGGTTGCCAGCGGCACGGATTTGCAAACGGCCGCAAATCCGTGGCACTCATCGGCAAGTCCGATTCGCAAGTCCGATTTGGCACGCCGCGCCTCATAGCCCCTTTTCCGCTTTCGCCTTTTCCCGTTCCTCCTCTTTCTTTTGCCGCTCCGCTTTCAAGCGCAGTTCTTCAAGCAGTTTCTCGTGATCCCTCTTCGCCTTCGCCATCTCCTCCTCCCACGCCTTCATCTGCGCTTTATTCGGCAGCATCTGCATCTGCAGCGCCGCCAGCGCGGGCGCCCGCTCGAAATCGTTCACCGGCAGCAGCGGCGTGATGTGGTGCGTGAGCATCCAATGCTCCGGCGTTTCCATATCCGCCGGCGGCTCGCCTTTCTTCTCGTACAGCCGCGCCGTCATCTGGCTGCCGGGCGCCAGCCAACTGTAGATTTCCCAACGATCCAGCCCCGACCACAGCCTGTAATGCAGCGGCGTCACCTCCGCGTTCAGCGTCGCCTCCGAATACCCGCCGCTGAAGGGCATGATCGCGTCGCACTGGTGTTCGCAGAAGGTGAGCACCTCCGGCCCCATCTTCTCGCGCAGGAAGCGCATCAGCTTCACGTCTTCGAACGAACTGCCGAAGCTGTCCAGATAAAACAGCGTGCAGCCGCGCTCGATCATTTTTTCGTAGCGCGCCCACAGCATCGCGCGATGCGCCGGGTCGTCCGCGCAGATCGGCACGATCTGGTCGTGCTCCCAATCGCGTTTCAGCGCGATTTCGCCGGGGCGCGTGCACACGCCCAGCTTGGTTTTCGAACCATGCAGCCGCTGCGTGAGCATGCCCCACTGCGCTTCGACTTCCGGCGGCAGCACGTCGAAATCCGGCCGGTACATTCCGCCGCGCGGGTCCTCGCCGCCCTGGCCCCACAGGATAATTCCCTGCCCGTTGCTGCCGCGCACCGCCGTCACCACCAGGTCGCAGAACTTGGCCATGCCCAGCACCGTGTCGATGCGCCGAAAATCCGCGTGGAATCCGTACGGATTATCCGCTTTAATCGCCGCTTTGCTTTCGTTGAGATAATCCGTGGCGATCCAGCGCGGATCGGCTTTGTACTGCACCGGCCCGAACGTCGCGGTGAAATGTTCGCGGTACGGTTCGAGCAGATGATGCCAGTCGCAATCCGGACTCGCGCGCAGCCGCAGATCGAAAGTCTGCGCGCCGCGCGCCGGAATCGGACTGGCCGCGAAATAAATCAGCTTGCGTGACGGCCGTTTTTCGCGCTGGCCTTGGTTCCAATCCGTGTAGTCCCATAAAATCAGCGTGCGCATCAGCCCCGTGCGCCACGGCGACACGCCCACGCCCGCCACGCCGTCCTGCGCGTAACTTCCGCCGATCGGCGAATACTCGCTGGGGTGGCACAACCGGATTCCGTGCGCCTGAAAATACGTAATGTGCTGTTCGTTCATCACGCCTTGCGGAGGCTTGGTGAACGTGAATTCCAAGCCCGAAAATCCAGTCACGTCCATCGCGGCGGTTTCGTGCCGGTTTTCGACGCGCGCGCTGATCGTCACGTCTTCGCCTGCAAACGAATAATCGTACACGCACGCCAAGTCCCCGCCCGTGTGTGTGACGCGCGCATGCGTCTCGTCAATTTTTTCAAACCGCTTTTCGACCGTTTTGCCCACCTTTACCGGCCCCGGACTTTTCAGAAACCATTGTTCCGCATTGAACGCCGCCCACCCGCCGCGCGCCAGCACCCGCTCACCCACTCGAATCGCCGACAGCCCGTCCGCGCTGATTTCAAACTCCACGCCTCGCGGCGTTTTGTAAACCAAACTCTCCGCCGCAAAGCGATTCAATGCCACGACACCCAGCAGCAGCCCGCACACGCGCTTGAAATTCATGGTGATCCTTTGGAAACTCGGCTTGGATAAATCATTGCGCCTGAATGAAGATCGTCAAGCCGCGAAAGGAAATTGTCATTACGGCGTCAGGGTTGTGTTATCGCGCTGCGCAGAGGACTTTCGTTCTAGCAAGAACGCCGCCAGCGTCACCATGCCGAACATCAGCGCCAGATTAATTGGCAATAAAAAAATGATCTCCATCGCTCCCACCGGATCGTCATCCTTGTCGTCGTACATTGGATTGTGCAGCAGAATCGGAAAGCCGTAGTAGCGCTTGAACAATTCGGCGCGCTGTTCTTCCCGTATGCCCTGCTCTTCGAATTCCGCCATGTCGGCCCAGCCGTCTTCCTCCGGATCGGTCGGCATGAACGGCAAGCCAATCTGCGTCGCATTGCGAATCGGACGAACATTCAGCCCGACCAAGGCGCCCGTCAAAATCGTGAGCACAACCAGCGTGGAAAGATGCACGCGAAAGCGCCGCCGAATCCACCAGCGCAGGCAGCGGTACGCCGCATAAATCAGGCCGGCGTAGAATGCCGGCAGGAGAACGCACACCATGCGCAAAGCTTACTGTACTTTGCCCATCCCCTCCACAATCTCCTTCACCAACTGCTTCCAAATAAACGACGTCTTCGGCGCAATCGCTGCACGCCATCCGTGTTTCGCCAATTCCTCCATCACCACAGGCCCGACCGCGGCGATTTTTGTCTTCGCGAAGGCTTGCGCGGTCAATTCCTGCAAGTTAAATTTCTCGACGATCTCCGCGAGGCGGCGCACTTGCGGGGCGCTGGTGAACGCCAGCACGTCCACGCGGCCGGCGGCCATTTCAGCGAGCAGGCTCTTCACGCTCTCGTCGTGCGCGGCGGGAGCGTAGATGTACGGCGAGACCGGTTCGGGGTGCGCGCCGGCGTCGAGCAGGAAATCGATTAGCAGCTCGTTCGGATCCTCGCCGTAAAGCTGCACGCCGACGTGGCGGCCGCTAAGATCGAGCGGGCGCAGCGTCTCGATCACGCCCGGCGTCGTCGGCATGCTCGCGGCCAAATCGGGGCGCAGGCCCAGTTCGCTGAGCGCTTTCGCGGGCTTGGGACCGCGCGTGATTTTGCGGGCTTTGGCGAGCGCCTCGCGCACTGGATCGGCGATGCCGGCGCGCTGCGCGAATCCCATCAAGCGCCGCAGGCCCTCGCCCGTCAGGAAAATGACGTCGTGAAAGGTGCCGTCGATTAATTCGCGCAGCCAGCATTCGATCGGGCCGGCATCGTGCGCGTCAAGAATTCCGACGAGCGGGCAGCGAATCACCGTCGCGCCGAGCGCTTCAAGCTGCGCGGCGAACGCCTCAAGATCGCGCGTTTCGGGGACGGCGATGGTTTTGCGGGCAAGCGGCGCTTCCATACAGAACAGCCTATTTGGCATTTGGAATTTGTCATTTGTGATTTGTCATTTAATGCAAGCGCCGCGATTTTCAAAACAATGACAAATGCCAAATGACAAATAGTCTGTTCCTCACGCAATCGCCGCCGCGCGTGGTTTTTCCACGGGCATCAGATTCAAAATGATGTTGCCCCACACTTCGCGCACCGCAAACGTCTCGATGCATTCGTGGTTCTCGCCTTCGCCTGAACACATGTCGAATTTGTGGGCGTGCAGCGGACAGACGACTTTGCCGTTGCCGATGATGCCTTCGCTCAGCGGGCCTTGCCGGTGCGGGCAGCGGTTTTGGGTGGCGAACAAGCGCCCGTCGCGCTGGCGAAAGACGGCGATCTCGCGTTCGTTGACGATGAAACAGCGGCCCTGCCCTTTGGCAATGCTCTCCACGCTTCCCAGGTTCGCGACCATCGCGCCGGGCAGGTCGAACGTCGGCGGAGCGTTTTGTGGAACGGAGCTCCCGCTCCGTTCCGGTATGGCTTGAACGGAGCAGGAGCTCCGTTCTACTGTTACGGCGTTATCCATTGTTTTCGGCGACCTCCAAAACGGCGGCCAATTCCGGGCCGCTGAACTGCGCCGGGTACGCCGGCACGTCGGCTTCCTTCCACGGATCCACGTACGCGTCCACGGCTTTTTGAATTTCTGCGTCGAGATGCGCGGCGATTCCAAGGCTGTCTTCAACGATGATCTGTCGCAGCGTGTCGATGCCAATGCGCTCGACGAAATGGTACGTGCGTTCGAGGTAGCGGCCGTGCTCGCGGTAATACTGCATGAAGCGGCCCATGTATTTGAGCACGTCGTCGTGCGTTTCGACGACGCAGAGGATGTCGCCTTTGCGCACTTGCGAACCAGCGGCGCCGCCGATGTACACTTCCCATTTGCCGCCTTCAATCGCAACGGCGCTCAAATCCTTCACGTACGCTTCGGAGCAATTGCGCGGACAGCCTGCGGTGGCGAGTTTCATTTTGTGCGGCGATTCGACGCCTTGAAAACGCCGCTCGATTTCCTGCGCGAGCTTGATCGAATCGCCGAGCCCGTAGCGGCAAAAATCGGTGCCGACGCAACTCTTGCAGGTGCGGAACGCTTTCGTGTAAGCGTGGCCGCTGGGCATGCCCAAATCCTGCCAGATTTTTGGGAGATCGTCTTTTTTCACGCCGAGCAAGTCGATGCGCTGCCCGCCGGTGAATTTAACCATCGGCACGTTGAATTTGACTGCCGCGTCGGCGATGCGCTGCAGTTCGGCGGGCGTGGTCACGCCGCCGTAAATGCGCGGCACGACGGAGAACGTGCCGTCTTTCTGAATGTTGGCGTGCACGCGGTCGTTGATGAAACGCGCGTCGCGTTCGTCGTCGTATTCGTTCGGCCAGAGCGTTTTGAGCAGCGAGGCGAGGCCGACTTTGCTACCGGGGTCTTCAACGCCGCCGGCCAGTTCGCGAAAGACGGCGCTGACCGATTTCAAACCGCGGCGTTTGATCTCGGCGACAAGCTGCGCTTTTTCGTACGGCACGCCGGGCACGTAAAAATGTTCGCTGGGATCGGATTTCGCCTCGGCGTCGCCGTAGATTTCAAGCAACTGCCCGATCATGCCCTTGCACGAACCGCAGCCGCTGCCCGCCTTGGTACAGCTTCCAATCTTGGCGACGTTGATGCAGCCGCTGCGAATCGCCGCGACGATCTGGCCTTTGGTGACGCCGTTGCAATTACAAATCTGAACGCTGTCCGGCATGCTGACGATCTTCACCGACGAGACTTCTTCAGGCGCGCCGCCGAAGAGCATCTCGTGGCGCCGCTCCGGCACTTTCGCGCCAGTGGTAAACATCTGCAGCAGTTCGTGCGAACCTTCGGTGTCGCCCAGCAGAATCGCGCCGGCGATGGTTTCGTCGCGGATGATCAGCTTCTTGTAAATGCCGCGCTTCGGCTCGCGGTAGACAACCACTTCGTCGCTCGGCGACGCGGGTTTCGTTTCGCCCATCGAGGCAAGTTCGACGCCCATCACTTTCAGTTTCGTGCCAAGCTTCGATCCTTTGTACTCCGCTTTCGGATTCCAACCCGTGATCACGTCCGCAAGCACGTTGGCCTGCTCCCAGATTGGATCGACCAGCCCGTAGATTTTGCCGCGGTGCTGCACGCATTCGCCCAACGCAAAAATAGCCGGATCGTTGGTGCGCATCTGGTCGTCGGTAACGATCGCTTTTTCCACGGTGAGGTTCGACGCAGTGCCGACTTCAGCGATGGGGCGAATGCCGGCGCTGACCACGACCATATCCGTTTCGAGCGTCGAGCCGTCCTTGAATTCGAGATGGGCGATCGCACCTGTACCGCCGGCGTCCCGCCGGCTCGATTCTGAACTGGAACTGGCCGGCGGGACGCCGGCGGTACAAATCTTCGTCGTGATCTTCTCCAGCAGCACCTTCACGCCCATCGCTTCCATGGTGCTCTTGAGCATCGCGCCGGATTCAGGATCGAGTTGTGCGATCATCAACTGCGGCGCTGCTTCGACGACTGTGACTTCGACGCCGTGCGTGAGCAACCCGCGCGCGGCTTCGAGGCCCAGCAGGCCGCCGCCGATCACCGCCGCGCGTTTGCAATCCTGCGCGTAATTGGCGATGCGCGCGCAGTCGTCGAGCGTTCTGAAGGCGAAGGTGCCGGGCTTGCCGAAGCCGTCCATCGGCGGGATGAACGGGCGCGATCCCGTGGCGATAATCACGTAATCGTAGAACTCTTCGATCTCAGCCGCCGACGCAAGGCCCTCATCGCCCAGCGCGTAGGGCAAGCCGTCTTTGCGCATGGGCACGCCAATCACGTTCTGGTTTTCGCGATCGATGCGCGTGACTTTGACGCCGGCGTGAAGCGTGATGCGATTCTGTTCGTACCAATCAAGTGAGTTGATGAAAATCTCGGTCGCCGCCTGGCTCTTGTTCAGCACGTTGCTTAAGAGGATGCGGTTGTAATTTCCGTAGGGTTCGGCGCCGAACATCGAAATGTCGAACATGTTCGGCGCGCGCTTCAGAATCTCTTCGACGGCACGCGCGCCGGCCATGCCGTTGCCAATTACCACCAGTTTTTTGCGGTTCGGTTTGATCATCGGTCCCTTTTTTCGTTCAGACGCTCGGACGAACAGGGAGCAATGAACGTGCCACGCGCACAGCGTAGGCGGGCGCTGAAATTGGCGCGGATTATGCATGGTATTGATCATTTCACTGCTCTGAGTGGCGCTGCATGTTCAATTTGGAACGGCGCGTCCCTGCGCGTTGCAATCCAGTTCGCTGCTGGATTTTGCGCGCTGAATCCAAAAACAACTGTTCCACCGGTTGATTTGCTGGCTTTGAAGCAGCGCTTTGTTTGAAAAAAATCACTCTGACAAATCGCGCGCGCAATTGTCAAAGGAATTCTGAAAGCGGCGAGCGTGGCATATTTTGTGCAATTGAGGCGCGCGGACATACCCGTCTGCGCGGAGAGAAAATGCAATCCACCGAGAAAGCCACACGCATTAAATTGTTCAATTTCACGATGCCGCAGATGCGCGCCTTTCACATGGCGTGGCTCGCCTTTTTCGTCTCGTTCATCGGCTGGTTCGCCGTCGCGCCGCTGACCGCCGACATCCGCAAAGATTTGGATTTGACCAAGGATCAGATGTACAGCACATTCATCGCCTCGGTCGGCATCACCATTCTCGCGCGGCTGCTGATGGGCTTTTGTTGCGACCGTTTCGGGCCGCGCAGATCGCACACGGGCCTGCTGCTTTTCGGCGGCGTCGCGGTCATGGCGGTCGGCTTCGCCAACAATTTCACGACATTCTTCATCGCGCGCATGTTGATCGGCACAATCGGCGCATCGTTCGTCATCACGCAAT
>DATGGK010000218.1:0-18499 GCA_035308565.1 Planctomycetota bacterium
GGTACAGTGTGCTGGGTACGAAGTCTCTGAATGTGCCGGTACGCAGCATTTTGGTGCTGTTGCAGCCAGAGGCGGACCGGAGCAGCCTGACAGGAAATGTGTGCTACAAGCGCGGGGAAGGAACAGAGTATTTGCAATTCAAATTCGAAATTGTACGGGTGTGGGAGCGTCCCCCGGAAGAGTTTTTGGTTGCGGTATGGGCGTGCTGCCGCTGGCCTTTATTTCGAAGACCGACAAGCGCGGCGTAAAGGAATTGGTGAGAAAGGCGGAAGCGTACCTAAACGCCAAGGCGCCGGAAAGAACCAAATCCGAAATCTGGACGGCTATCGACGTTTTGATGGGACTTCGTTATGATCAGTCATTTGTAAAGCGCGTGCTGAAAGGAGTGACCGGCATGGAAGAATCAGTGACGTACCGGGCGATTGTGGAGAAGGGAAGAGAAGAAGGCCTTGTCGAGGAAGCACGAAAAATCCTGGTCGAACTTGGCACGGAAAAACTCGGGCGTCCATCAAAGAAGGATCTCGAACGAATTAAGTCGATCGAATCGCGTTCGGCGCTGGAAGCACTTGTCAAACGCGTACTTCGCGCAGCATCGTGGAGGGAGTTACTATGAAGTTGAAATTGCCCGAACATCGTACCGGAATGGAGCAATCGGTGACGTATCAAGCGATTGTTGTAAACGGGGAAGTCAAAATGGCACGAGAGATTCTCCTGTCCATTGGAAAGCGGCGCTTGGGTCCGCCCACAAAGTTGGAGCGTGATAAAATTAATTCAATCGCGTCGCCTCGCACGTTGAAATCATTAATTAATCGGGTCATGCATGTCGATTCGTGGCAGGCGCTGGAATTCCCCAAAAGGCTTCGAGACTAACTGTGCGCGAACTGCTCTCCAAGATCCTCGGCCGCGAGATCGATCCCGGCGCCAAGCTCAGCCTCACGTTCAACCAGAACGTGGAGCCGTGGCTGGTGCTGATCCTCGGCATCGGCGTGGTTCTTTTCGCGATTTGGGTCTACCGCAAGGATGGGCGAGACACTGCCTCGCCGCGGTTGCGCGCTTTCCTTGGCGTCATGCGTGCGGGTCTGATCGCGATTGCGTTGTTGATTCTCGCCGAACCGATTTTGGTCGCGACTCAAATTGAAACGCGCCGCTCGTCGGTGATCGTGCTGGTGGACGACAGTTACTCCATGGATTTGCCGTTCGCCGACGCGCAGGAACCGCTTCGCAAAAAACTGCAGGACGCGATGGCCGGCGCGACGCTCACGCTCAAAGGCGACGACGGCAAACCGCTCACCGTTCAGGCCGACAAGCTTGCGCCCGGGCAGTTCAAATTGCTCACGCGCCTCAACGTCGTCAGCGCTGCAATGGAAAATCCGCGCGGCACGCCGTTTCTCGACACGCTCAAGAAAGATCACGACGTCAAATTCTTCGGCTTTGCGCGCAGCATCTCCGGCAACCGCGACGACGGCACGCCGCTCGATCCGATGCATTTGACGTCAAGCAATATGCGCGGCGCCGAAACGCGCATCGGGGATTCCATGCGTTCCGCGCTCAAGGAAGTCCGCGGCCAGCCGCTTGCCGGGATCGTGATCATCACCGACGGCCGCCAGAACGCGGGCGAAGACGCGCTGCAAGCCGCGCAGGTTTACAAGACGCGCAACATTCCGATCTTCACCGTCGGCATCGGCGATCCGTCCGAACCGAAAGATTTCGAAGTGACCGTCGAAGGCCCCGACGTAATCCTGCCCGACGATCCGTCCGAAGTCGTCGCCTGGGTTCGCTACCGCGGCTACACGGGAATCACCTCGATCAAAGTGGACATGAAAGACGGCGACAAAGTCATCGCCTCCGAAGAAGCGAAGCTCGGCAAGCCCGGCGAAAAGACGCCGGTGCCGCTGCATTTCAAGGAATCCAAGCCCGGCAAATACACCTACGTGGTCCAGATTCCCGAACAGCAAGGCGAATTGCGCACGGACAACAACAAAGCCACGTACAACTTCCAGGTCGTCGATAAGAAAGTAAAAGTGCTGTTCGTTGAAGGACAAGACTTGCCGCGTTGGGAATACCGCTATTTGAAAACCGCGCTGCGCCGCGATCACACCACCGAATGCGACGTGCTGCTCGCGACGTCCGACAACACTTTCCAATGGGACGGCACCGAAGGCAAAACGCCGCTCGAACAATTTCCGATCAACAAAAAAGAAATCAGCGACTACGACGTGATTATTTTCGGCGACGTCAGCCCGACGATTTTCACCGCCGATCAGGCCAAACTTTTGCAGGAATTCATTCGTGAAGGCGGCGGTTTCATGATGATCGCCGGCGAACGCTACGCTCCCGCCGAATACACGCAAGCCCCGTGGTTTGAAATTTTGCCCGTGATCCCGCAGCGCTCGGCGTATGCCACGCCCGAAGGCGGATTTCAGGAGCAATTTTCGATTGAGCCGACGCCCGACGGCTACAAGGAAGCGTGGATGCATCTCGATCCCGACGAACACGCCAACCGCGAGATCTGGGAAAATCTCCCCAAAATGTACTGGTATTATCCGGTCAAGAAAAAGAAGGACCTCGCCAAAGTGCTCGCGACGCACCCGACGGACAAGGACGAAACCGGCGCAAAGATGCCGCTGATCGTCGAAATGCCCTACGGCAGCGGCAAGACCATGTTCATCGGCGTGGACAGCCTCTGGCGCTGGCGGCGCGGCGTCGGCGACAAATATCATTATCGTTTTTACAATCAGGCCATTCGCCATTTGAGCCAGGCCAAGCGGCTCGGCGGGCAGAAGCGCTTCCTGATGAGCACGGACCGCTCGCTTTCCGCCATTGGCGACAAAGTTGGCGTCACGGCGACGGTCAAGGACGAGAACTTGAAGGAACTCATCGACCCGCGCGTGCAAGTTCACGGCAAAAAACCGAACGGCGAGAATTTCACGTTCGATCTCAAAGCGATGCACGACCGGCCGGGCGTCTACGAAGGCGATTACATTCCCGAAGCGCAGGGCGATTACACGATTTGGATGACCGACCCGTCGCAGCCCGATGCGCACCAGTCCGAAGTCACTTTCAAAGTGGAAAAGCCGCAGTTGGAATTCGAAAACCCGCGCCTCGATGAGGACCTGCTTAAAGGCGTCGCGAAAGCCGGCGGCGACGGCGGCGAATACCACAGCATCGAAACGCTCAACGAGATCCCGCCCAAGATTCGCCCCGTCTCGGGGAGCATCCCGCGCGAAAGCACCTTCGATCTGTGGGACAATTGGGCGGTGCTGCTGATCTTCTCGCTGATGATCACGGCGGAATGGATTTTGCGGAAATACGGGCGGATGATCTAAACGGAAGTGCTGAGTCCTGAGTGCTGAGTGGAAAATCAACAGGCTAACGCTGAGATTCTCGCCCAACTGGCCCTGCTCGGCAGCGAGCAGAACCGGCTCGACGATTTTTTGCGCGAACCTGAACGCGGTTTGAAACTGATGCAGTCGCTGCAAGCGTTCGATCCCGGCACAACCGGTTTCGCCGCCGAGGACGTTTACAAGGCCGCGCATGGATTGAGCCGCCTGACTGAAGCGCTGCTGGATCACCTCATCGCCAAATACAGCGGCCAGCCGCGCATCAAAAATCTGATCGCCAGCGGCAATCTCCTGCTGCAACTGCGCGCCGGTCCGGCGCTCGACCGCAAAGCGCTCAACCGCGCCATCGGCACGTTTTATCTCGACTGGCCCTACGCCGCGCACTGGCGCCGCGATTTGTATCGCATCCCCGCCGGCGGGTTGACGGTCTTTGGACTTGTCTTCGGCGGCCTGCAAAAATTGCGCGACTTGTTGGACGAGCAAACGGGTTTAGTGTAAGGACATTTTTCAAATAGGCCCAATGTGTGGCATCGACCAACGGATTCATTTGTAAAGGAGGGATCCTCCATGTCGGGCAACAACACCATCATCCACACCTGGTTCGAGGAAGTTTGGAATCAAGGCAAAGAAGCTACGATCGACCGCTTGATGGCGCCGACGGCCGTTTACCACGGCATGCCCGATGGCAAGGACATCCGCGGACCGGCTGAATTCAAACCCTTCTGGCGCAAATTCCGCGGCGCATTTCCGAACATGAAATTCACGGTTGTCGAATGCGTCGTCCAAGGCGACCGTCTCGCCGCGCGCTGCCAGGTCTCCGGAACGCACAGCGGCGACCACCTCGGCGTTCCGGCAACGAATCGCCCAGTCAGCTTCGAAGGCATGGTCCTCGCTCACCTCAAAAACGGCCAAATCGCCGAGGGCTGGAATTTCTTCGATTTGCTGAGCATGAACAAACAACTGGGGTTGATGTAGAATCGGATGCTGACGCGTGACGCCGGGCTTGCAGTTGCCCTCTCCCTCCGGGAGAGGGTCGAAGCATGTACTCATGCGCGGGGTGAGGGGAATTCCGGACTCGACTAGAATTCCCGCGCTTCCCCTCACCCCGCGAGCGAGTACGCTCGTCGGCCCTCTCCCGGAGGGAGAGGGGAATGCTCGGAGAGCCGTCGTACTGCCGCTTGACAAGTTTTGAAAAAATCGCGACACTGATGGGCACTCAACTCATCGGAGCCCCCTCATGCCGCGCTGCATCGTTGCCACTTTCGTTTTTTTCGCCGCATCCGTTTTTGCCGCTGATGTTTCGACTGTTCCCGCTGATTCGATTGCGAAGAAAAAAGAACTGCTCTTCTCGGACGATTTTGAGAGCAAGGAGCCGAACAAGCTCTGGCACAAAGTGGTGGATACGTTCACGTTTGAAAATGGGACGCTGAAAGGGACGCAGACGCGCGATAAGAATGTTCCGGCGGCGGACGGGAAGCCGGCGGTGACGGCGCACGCGGCGGTGCATGGGCTTGAACTTCCGACCAAGGACAGCGTGGTCGAAGTCAAAATCAAATTTGACGGCGCGACGATGATGGATGTTGAATTCGACGACCGCCAATACACGGGCAGCCATTACGGGCATCTCTGCCGCGCGCAAGTGCGGCTCGACGGCGTGACGATTTTGGACGAACGCGACGGCAGCCAGAACGAGGCGATCAACGCGCTCAAGAAAGACCCGGAAAAAAAGGCCGAAGTCGCGAAGATGCTTGCCGGAAAAAGCGCGAAATTTCCGTTCACGGCGCCGCTCGAGGCGGGCAAGTGGTACACGCTGGTGGTCGAGACTGTCGGAGAGGAAATGCGCGTGACGATCGACGGGAAGCCGGCGGGGTATTTGAAGTCGGCGGGGATCGGGCACCCGACGAAATCGAAGATTGAAGTGGGCGTCGGCGGGAAGTCGGGATTTTTCGATGACATTAAGGTTTGGAACGCGGAGCCGAAGTAACAATTCAAAATTCCAAATGCAAAATTCGGGGCCGAGCGAGCGCATCGCAAATTTTTCAAATTTCATTTTGATACGAGGATAAAAAAATGACGATCAATCGCCGCACATTCATTACCGGCGCCACTGCCGCGCTGGCTGCGTCCTGCATCAATAATGTTGCCTTCGCCGACGATAAGGTGCGGCGCGTGGGGCTGATTGGGACGGGGTGGTATGGGAAGAGCGACTTGTGCCGGCTGATTCAGGTTTCGCCGGTGGATGTCGTGTCGCTGTGCGATGTCGATAAGAACATGCTCAAAGACGCGGCGGATTTGATTGCGACGCGGCAGAAATCGAAGAAGACGCCGCGCACGTACACCGATTACCGCGAGATGCTCAAGCAGAAGGATTTGGATTTGGTGCTGATCGGGACGCCGGACCATTGGCATGCGTTGCAGATGATCGCGGCGGTTGAATCCGGCGCGGACGTGTACTGTCAGAAGCCGATCAGCGTGGACATCGCGGAGGGGGAGGCGATGGTCGCGGCGGCGCGCAAGCACAACAAGATCGTGCAGGTCGGGACGCAGCGCAAAAGCACGCCGCATTTGATCCGCGCGAAAAAAGAGATCATCGATTCGGGGATGCTGGGCAAAATCGCGCACGTGGATTTGTGCTGCTATTTTCACATGCGCGCGAACGGCAACCCGCCGGTGCAGGCGGTGCCGGATTTTCTGGATTACGAGCTGTGGACGGGGCCGGCGCCGCTGCGGCCGTACGACGGGATTCCGCACAAGCGCTGGTGGCGCACGTTCATGGAATACGGCAATGGGATCGTCGGGGACATGTGCGTGCACATGCTCGACACGGCGCGCTGGATGCTGGGACTGGGCTGGCCGAAGCGCGTGTCGTCGCACGGCGGGATTTTTGTGCAGAAGGATGGGAAGTCGAACATCAGCGACACGCAGTGGGCCACGTTTCAATACGACGATTTCGATGCGGTGTGGGAACACCGGACGTGGGGCACGCCGCCCGATCCGGATTATCCGTGGGCGGTGTTTATTTATGGAGAGAAAGGGACGCTCAAAGCCAGCACGATGCGCGCGGATTTCATTCCGGAAGACAACAAGGCCAAGCCGATTCATTTCGATTGCGTCTACGAGCGCGAACAGTTTCCGGAAGACGTGACGGAGAAGGACAACGAAGTCAACGCGGCGCCGGCGACGCGCCTGCACATGCTTGATTTTTTGAACGCGGTGGACAAGCGCACGCTGCCGATCGCGGACATCGAGCAGGGGCATATTTCGACGGCGAGCTGCATTCTGGCGAACATGGCGATGAAACTGGGGCGGTCGTTGTCGTACGATCCGAAGACGAAGAGAATTGTAGGCGACGAGGAGGCGAATGGACTTTTGCGGCGGCCGTATCGGAAGCCGTGGGAGAGGCCGGAGTAGGGCAGGGGTCAGGGGTCAGGAGTCAGAAACGGCGGGGAAAAAACGCTGCGCGATTTTTCTGGCTGTGCAGGCTGGAAGCCGGCACCACAATCCCACAATTATTTTTTCAAATCGGCTTCGATGATCACGCGGAGGGTGACGGGGGCGTTGTCGGCTTTCTCGGCATTGTCGATTTTCTTTGCTGGGGGCGCGGCGACGGTGGCGTTGGCGGGTTTTTGGGCTACTCTTTCGGTGTCGCGGGTTTCTTTTTCTTGTAGAGCATCCAAGTCCTGACGCAAGGCGGCGGCTTGGTCGGCGCTGACGGTGAGCACGTACTCGGTTTGGGCAAGAATCGCGAGCTTGGCGGCGGCTGTGGTTGTGGCTGTGGGTTTGTCTGCGGCGGCGTCAACGGGCTGAGCGGGAGCCGGCGCGAGTGAGGCTTGGCGCGCTTCGGCGAGCGATTTGAGTTTGGCGAGCGTGGCTTCGGTGTCGCGCGTGTGGAGCGTGATCACGGTGTCGGCGCGGCCAAGCGGCTTAGGCGCTGCGCCATTTCCACCACCGGCACCGAGTCCTTGTCCGACCGTGGGCAGTGCGGAGGATTTTTTGGCGCGTTCGGCGAAATCGAGTTCGGCGCCTTTGGCGGGGTCGGTTGCGGGTTTGATTTCGGGCGCGGGCTGCTTTGGATTTGGTTGCGCGTCCAGTTTTCTTGTTGCTTCCGCGAGCGCTTCTTTTTTCGCATCGAATGGCGCCGCCGGCTCGTCCTTGGCGGGCGCTTCCTCTTTTTTGCTCTTATTGTCCTTGAGCGCCTGGCCAAATTTCGCGGCGCGGTCTTTATCTTTTTCTGCGGGCTTCAGCGCGTCGGTCTTTGCGGCTTCGGCGGGTTTTGTCGGGGCGAGCGGTTCGGCGCGGGCGCCGGCCAGTCCTTCGGTTTTGGGGGCGCCGTCGGGTGCGATTTTTTCTCTCAGGGCCGCGGGAGCCTTGGGCGCGGCGGGCGTGTTCTGCGTTTGCTGCTGCTCGGTTTTGAATCCTGAGTGAGGGACTGGGAACTGGCGTTGTTCCAAAACTTTTTGATCATCGAGCTGCTTGGCGTCGGTGGCTTTGGCCAACTCGGCATCGCGGCGCGCTTCGGTTTCGCCGGCCCCAGTTTTGTCGGCGCCGCCGCGGCGGGCGGGCGAGGGCTGCGCGGAGGCTGATTCTTCGGCTTGCATCCGCACGCCTTTGTCGAGCGCGCGGTTGGCGCCGTTGGCATTGGCGGCTTCGCCGGGTTTCTGTAATTCTTCCAATTTGGATTCGTTGGCGGCGTCGCGGTTTTCAATGGATTTTTCTTCGAGGCGCTTGCGCAAGCGGCGCGACGCGACGTCGGCCGGAGCGGACGGGGTGGACTCAGTGGACGTTGTGGACTTGGTGGACTCTTGCGCTTCGCTGGGTGAGTTTTTCGCGAGCGTTGTGCCGTCCTTTATTTCGCGATTGTCGGCGAGGTTGCTTGCCGGCGTGTAGAAGTAATGGATTCCGAGCAGGGCGACCAGGACTGTTGCGGCAAGGCCTGTCGCGAGCATGGCCCACGAAAGGCGCGCGCGGCGATGGCGGCTGAGTTCGTTGATGCGCGGCGGTTGGGCGGCGAGTTCGGCGTTTACTTTTTCGCGCAACGACTGCGGGGCTTTCATTTTTTTCAGGGAGGCCATCGCGGCGTGCGCGTTCACGAGCGATTCGTATTCCGCTTTGCAGGCGGCGCAAGCGTTGAGGTGCGCTTCGACGCTGGCGCGTTCCTGCGGCGGCAGTTCGCCGTCGAGGTAGGCGCTTAGGTCTTCGGAGATAGATGTGCATGTTTGCATAGGTCACTGCCTGTGTGTTCTAACCCGAATAGGCCTTATGGGGCTAATGGGCCTGATGGGTCCTACTCGAAATCCCTCAACATTCGTGCCAATTCCTTGCGGGCGCGGTGCAATCTGGATTTTACGGCGGCGTGGGTGATGGACAATGTGTCCGCAATGGCTTCGTAATCCAAGTCGTCGATGTCCCGCAAGACCAAAATGACCCTGTAATCCGCGTCGATTTTCGCCAGCGCGTCCTGAATCTGAGCGTCGCGTTCCTTGTTCATCAACTCCGCCAAGGGATCGGAACTGCGCGGGTCGCGCAGGCTGGTCCCAAATGTCTCGCGGCTTTCACCTTCTTTTCCCGCTCCTCCCGCAACTGTCGCGTCCAAACTTCCGGCTTCGTGGCGCCGTTTTCGCGCCCGGTCGCGTTCGTGCGTGAATGCGGCGTTGAGCGCGATTCTGTACAGCCACGTGTAAAAGCGGCTGCCTTTGCGAAACGAACCCAGCGCCTGCCAGGCGTTCACGAATGTTTTTTGTGCGAGGTCTTCGGCATCTTCTTCAGACCCGCACATGCGTACAAGGAGGTTGAAGACGCGGTCCTGGTGGCGAGAAAAAAGCGTCTCGAATGCGTCCATCCGTCCCTGGGACGCCAATGCAACGAGGTCTTCATCGCTGTCCTGGCTGCCCATTCGGTTAGACTCGCATCGCGCCCGCTTGGATTCTTGAATTCTTAGATAAATTCAAAAAAATTCTATAGGCCAATGAGGCCGATAGGGCTTATAGGGCCTATAAACGGCGCGCGCGTGGTCGCAGGCGTTTTCCGGCGACTTTCTGTTCTTTGCGCCTATGCGCCTTTGCGTGAAAAAAAGGCGTTACGCTTTTGGCGCGGCGGCGGGCGCTGCCGGTTCGGGCGTGGCGCTGTTGGTTTTTTCGACTTTTTCTTCCATGATTTTACCGGCTTTGAAGGTGACGACGGCTTTGGCCGGCACCATCACTTCCGTGCCCGTGCGCGGGTTGCGGGCCTTGCGGGCTTTGCGCATCCGCACTTCAAAGACGCCGAAGTTGCGCAATTCATAGCGTTTTTCCGTGGCCAAAATTTCAATGATGCCGTCCAGCGTCATTTGGACGATCTGCTTGACCTTCTGCTGCTCAATATTCGTGTCCTGAGCGATTTTGATCACCATGTCGTTCTTAGTCACCGATGTTCGACCTCCAAGAAACGCGCGTTGCCAGCCCTTCCGTGCGTCACGAATGTGACGCCGCGGAAGTCCCCTCCCCAATGGTTGCGTGCGCTATGGTTATGGCTGAATCGTGGCTCTTTCTTATCATCACGGCAAACGCTGTCAAGAAAGAAAGAGGCAAGTGGGGCAAGAAGTTGCGGGGATGCGTATTTTTTTCTTAGTGACTGGCGGGAACGGAATCGGTAACGTTTGCGAGTGGCGCGGAGTGCGAAGAGGCGAACGCATGGGCGAAGACGAATTCAACTTATATTTATCGACAATTCCCGCGATTTCTCTCAGCGCGCGCGAGGAGCGGCAATTGGCGCGGCGCAGCGCAAACGGCGACGAGTCCGCGCGAAAACAGTTGATCGCGCTTCATCTGCGGCTCGTTGCGGAACTTGCGACGCATTATGCAGGAAGCGGATTGACTTCGCTCGATTTGGTCGAGGAAGGAAACGTTGGATTGATGAAGGCCGCCAAACGCTATTCGCCAAAAAAGGGACGGCGTTTCGCGGATTATGCAACGTGGTGGATCAGACGCGAGATTGGCCGCGTCCTGCGCGAACCCGCGCGGAAGAGGAAGAAATCGAGAATATGAACACAAATGCCCTCTGGCACCCCTGCCGGGATGCGGAGTTGACTTGGCGCGGTGACCGGGGGTATCGGGCGCAAGCGCCCTCAACCCCCGGCTACCATCTGCTTCCCCTTCGGGGAAAACGGCGGAGTCGAGCTTCGCGCGATGTGTCGGCGGGACGCCGGCGGTACAGGCTCGCGTTTGCTTGCCTGTCGTGTTGCGGCCGCTATAGTGTTTTGCATGGCCGCCATCGACGCAGAAGTTGAGCTGTATCTTTCCGAGATCAGCCGGTATCCGCTGCTGACTCCCGACGAGGAGAAGGACCTGGCTCGGCGCATTGCCACGGGCGACGAAGAGGCTCGGCACGACATGATCCGTTGCAACCTGCGGCTGGTCGTGAGCATCGCGAAAAATTACAACGATCGGGGGATGTCGCTGCTGGATTTGATCGAGGAAGGCAACCTCGGCTTGCTTAAAGCGGTGACGCGCTTTTCGCCGGACGAGGGCTGCAAGTTTTCGACATACGCGACGTGGTGGATCAAGCAGACGATCCGGCGGGCGCTCATTAATAAGGTGAAGGCGGTGCGCGTGCCGGCGTACATGTTCGAAGAACTGGGGCGCTGGAAAAAAACGGCGTCGATGCTGGCTCAGAAACTGGGGCGCGACGCGACGCCGGACGAAATCGGCAAGCAGCTTAAACTTTCACCCGCCAAAATCGAGATCATCCGCAAAGCGCTGGGCGCGACCGCGCCGATGGGGCGCGGGGATTCGGAGAGCTCATACGAGCTTGAGGACCTCATGGCCGGCTTGCCGAGCCACGACGAGCCGCCGGAGATCGAAGAATGGGACCGCGAAGCGCTGCGCACGGCGATCGATCTGGGACTGACTGAGCGCGAGCGGCAGGTGATCGAGTTGCGCTACAACATGGGCGCCGAGGCTGAACCGGCGGCGTTGACGCTGGAACAAATTGGCGAGCGGATCGGGCTGACGCGCGAGCGGGTGCGGCAGATTGAGAATCACGCGCTGCGGAAGCTGCAGCTTTTTATTCAGAACAAGCGGGAGCAGGAGGAGAAGGCGCGGCAGGCGCGGAAGAAAGGGAAGGGGAAGTAGGGGTGGGGGAGCGGGATTTCACGCAGAGGCGCGAAGGCGCGGAGGAAGGCCGGAGAAAACAGATTTTAGATTTTGGATTTTCACGCGAGGAATGCGGGCGGCGAATTTTATTTGAACGGTCAGATGGGAGCGGCACTGGCGAGGCCAGTGGCACACGAACGGATTGAAACTGCCGGCGGGAGGGCGCTGAAAAAATCGGGCGGGCGGTTCCGATCCGCACTGGTAGGAGTACCTACCAGTGGCACCCGGCGGTTCCGATGCGGGCCGGCTGGAAGCCGGCGCTCCGCACTCTGCCGCTTACTGACGTGCGCGGCTCTGGTTTGTGCCCGGCTCTGAGTTCGACAAGCGCGGTGAAATCCATATAATCATGAGCATGTCAAACTCCAACGCGCCGGTTATCAAAAAAGAGATTTCTGCCGTGCAGACGCCGATTCATTTTGGGGACGAGGCGCCGAAGCGCGTTCACGTGGCCACGCTGCTGTGGGTGGTGCTGGGCGTGGTGTTGTCGGCGGGAATATTGGGGTTGAGTTTGCGCGGGATGTGGCGCGAGTCGACGTATTGGGATGCGATGCAGACGTGCGAGGCGAAGGGACCCGGGTATCCGGTGAAGGAGCCGGGGTCGGACAATTTTTACATCAAGCCTAACGGGACGTATGACCGCTACGGGCTGCTGCGGATCAACCGGCATCGCGAAGAGATTGCAGCGATCGTGGGGCTGTGCGACACCGATTCGGCGTTTGCGCACAAACTTTTTATCAAGGCGCTGCGGGAAGGGAATCCGTCGGCGCGGATGGTCGCGTTGTATTGCGCGAATTTTTTGGCGCGCGCTCAGGAACGCCCGTATCCGGCGCGCGAGAAAGGCGTGCTGGACGCGTCGGATTTCGAATTGATTGCGGAGCAAATGAACTACGCTCAGCGCAACGAAGTGAAATCGAATTCGGCGGAAGCGATCGACGTGCGCAAGGCGGCGTTGAGCGCGTTTTCGGATTTGATCGTGATTACCAATCCCCAGGCGTTGGCGGATTTTGACAAATCGAAGGACGCGCCGCCATATTCGACGGTTTCGCCTGCAATGGAGGAGGCGGCGAAGGCGGCGTTTTCCGATGAGATTTCGAAAGACGAGCAGCCGATTAAAGAGGATCGCGACAAAAGCAAAGAGATCAAGATTGCGCTGCGCAAAGCGGCGTTCAACGGCAAGCCGGTGCTGCTGATCCGCTGGTCCTCCCCCACGCTGGCCCATGAATGGTGGAAGGCGCATGGGAAGGACGGGAAGTGGGACGGGGACGTGCAGCGGTTTGTGATTCCATGAGAATGGCAACGGATTGAACAACGAATCGCACGAATCTTCACGAAATGGGACTAATGGGACTAATGGGCCTAATGGGGCCAATGGGGCGTTTAGACCGCCTAAAGGCGGGACTACGAACGAATTCACCGTTTTTTCGTCTGTACCAATCGATCAAAATCAACAATAATGTGCAGCGAAAGAGCCGCGCATGGAAACCCAGGACAAAAGGAAGCGAATCGCGATGTGTTTGAATCGAGAGCGCGCCCGACGCTGCACGGGCTTTACATTGATTGAACTGCTGGTGGTGATTCTGATCATCTGCATCCTGATCGCGGCGCTGATGCCGTTGTGGGGAAAAATTACGATGATGGCCAAGCGCACGGAGACGATCGCGCGCGTTCAGGGGCTAACCGCGGCGCTGGAGAAGTACCGGGTGCAGTTTGATGCGTATCCGCCGAATCCGGCGGCTGGGGCGGAAGACGATGGAACGCTGTTCACGTATTTGTGCGGAGCGGACGGGCGCGGAGTGGTGGCGGATCCGGGGACGACGCGCGAGAAGCATTTCGAGGCGTTTCTGACGTTTGGGGCCAATTCGTACAAGTACGTCAACGACAAACTGGTGCTGGTGGACAGTTGGGGCACGCCGCTGCATTATTACAATTGCAAAGCGTTCGTGGATGGAGGCGGCAACCCGGACAATTGCCACAAGCCGGACAAGTGCGACATCTGGTCGTACGGGCCGGATAAGAAGAAGGACGACGAATTGATTGAGCCGGGGAATGGGACAGTGGAGGATCCGACGAAGGTGTTGTTGGTGGATGATATTACGAATTGGGGGTCGAAGATCAAGTAAACGGATTTCACGCAAAGGCGCAAAGGGAAGGGCACGCAAAGGGCGCAAAGGAATATAGAGGCAGAGCACTAGGTGCAATTTTTGCACGGAATTCTTCTCACGCGGAGGCGCAAAGGCGCGGAGGAAGACGCGGAGGGATTGGACAAGGAACGATGTGCAAGTTTTGCACGGTTTTGAAGGGACAGCGAGGATGCGATCTAAGCGCTTGGCGGGGTTTACTTTGCTGGAACTGCTGGTGGTGATCGCGATTGTTGCGGTGTTGATGGCGGCGTTTTTGGTAATTTGGGCGAAAGTGACTTCGGACGCGAAGCGAAAAGCGACGATTTCGCGGGTGATGCTGCTGACGGCGGCGTTGGATAAGTATCGGAGCGAGTTCGAGGCGTATCCGCCGAATCCGGCAAGCGGGTTTGAGGACGACGGGACGCTGGTTAAGTACTTGTGCGGAGCGGAGAACCGAGGAGTGGTGGCGGATGCGGGGACGGCTCGCGAGAAGCATTTTGGGGCGTTTTTGCCGTTGAGCGCCGATTCGGTCAAGCAGGTTGGGGATAAGTCGGTGCTGATCGACAGTTGGGGCACGCCGCTGCATTATTTCAATTGCAAGGCGTATGTGGACGGCGGCGGGAGTCCGGAGAATTGCCACAAACCGGACAAGTGCGACGTATGGTCGTACGGGCCGGATAAGATGAAGGATCCGAATTTGATCGAGCCGGGGAGCCAGAAAGTGGAGGAGCCGGCGAGGGTGTGGTTGGTGGACGATGTGACGAATTGGGGGTCGCGGCCGAAGTAAATGGCTTTCACGCAAAGGCGCAAAGGAAAGGCACGCAAAGGGCGCAAAGACGGGATAGGCACTTGGTGCAACTTTTTCCCGGAATTGGTCTCACGCAGAGGCGCGGAGGCACAGAAGAAGGCGCACGGGGGAGAAGAGGTTGAGGGACAATGTGCAACTTTTGCAGGCGATTTTCGAATGAGTTTTAGGAGTATGGGTATGTTGTCGAGTTTTCGGGCTAAACGGTTGGCTGGATTTACCTTGCTGGAAATCCTGATCGTGATGTCGATCATCTTGATCCTGGTGGCGGCGAGTTTTGCCGTTTACGCGGGGATCCTGAACCGGCGCCGGAAGGCGCTTGCGGTGCTGCAAGTCTCGCAGATCGAAGAAGCGGCTCGTCAGTATTTCGAGCAGTTTCAGTGCTACCCGCCGGATACCGGCGATTACGAATCGGATGATATGCCGCCATCGGGGATGAGCAGTTCGCAACTCAAGTATTCGATCATGCGTTATTTGGGGATGCAGATTATGGACCAGAAAACTGGACTGACGTATGGCCCGTACCTGCGCGATCTCAACAATGTCAATGTGACCGGCGAGCCAACCGACGTGGATGGGATGAAGGTGCAATTGTATGTGGACCCGTGGGGCAACCCGTACCAGATGGATTGCATGCATTCGACGCGCGACAAGACCACTCGCAACGTGACGATTTCCAAACCTTACGCGGACTCCGTGCCGCTCGAACAAAGGACGTTGGAAGTGAAAGTGTGGTCGAACGGTCCCGATGGCAAAGCCAGCGACAAGCCGTCCTTCTACCCGGATGTGAAGCAGCCGGAAGATGAGGACAACATCATGTCGTGGGCGAAAGGGTCGAAGTTGTAGGGATCAGGGGTCAGGGGTCAGGAGTCAGGAGTCAGGGGTCAGGGGTCGGAAGTCAGATTTTTCAAGGACTCGATTTTATGTTCCATTTACAGCGCCGGCGCACGGCTGGGTTTTCGATGATGGAATTGCTGGTGGTCATCTTGTTGATCGCGTTCATGATTGGATTTCTGGCGATGGTTTTCGTGAACAACATCGCCAACGCGAAGATCAAGGCCGCCAAGACGCTCATCCAGAAGCTGGATACAGCGTTGAACATGTACTACCAGGATTTCCGCGAGTACCCGCCGGACAGTGGCTACGGGCTGGACCCGACCAAGGGCACTCAGGGCATGAACACGTACTACGACGCCGGTTCGCTGTACCGCTACCTCGGCCAGAAAGTGCAGTGGATGAAGCCGTCGCAGAACGGCGGCTTTACGGACATGGGTTCGCGCGGGCCGTATTGCGAATTCACCGAGAAAGAGTTGAAGGCGTATTCCGATTCGAAATGGGGCGACAGTTTCATGGTGATCGATCCGTGGTTTCACCCCATCGGCTACATCGGCGATCCGCGGCGCAAGATTCATAACCGTGACGGCGTGGACCTTTTCTCCCCCGGCCCCGACGGGGTGACGGCGTGCGACGACAAAAGCGGCGTGAACCACAATTTCCCGCCGGGCTACGACGGCGACAACAACGCTTACGACGGCCAGGACAACGACGGCGACGGCATCGTGGACAACGCCACCGAACTGGGCAAGTCGGTCTTGAACGGCTGTTTGACCAAGAACAAAAAGAACAGCTTGAAGAACATCGGCAACAGCGACAAGACACAGAACGAAGTGCTGGATGACATCAACAATTGGGATCCGGAGTAACGGCGGAATGTTGAATGTGGAATGTGGAATGTTGAATGTGGAATGTGGAATGTGGATTCTTTGAACCGGGAATTTGACCAATGCGCTCACCTCTCCGCCTTAAGAACTGCCGCCCGCGCGGCTACACGCTGATCGAACTGCTGCTGGTGATGGGCATCATCATCATGGTGATCACGCTGGTGCTGTTGTCGGTCAACCAGATGCTGCGTTCGTCGAAGATGGCGCGCGCGGTGAGCCTGATTGTGGCGGCGGTGGACGAATCGCGCACGGCGGCGATCACGGTGCGGCGCACCACTCGCGTGGACGTAACGGCGTTGGACGACCAGGGCCAAAACAGCCGCATGACCGTGTACGGCGCCGGCGACAGCGACAATTTCGAGCAGTACAAATTGCCCGATCCAACCGCCGTGACCAACCCCAACTCCGACCCGCCGCAGGACCCGCAGCTTTTGGTGAACTGGCGCACGAGCGGGAAGCAGCCGCTGCTGGTGGCCGACGGTTCGCGCTGCATGCAGATTCGTGGATCGACCGGCGCGGCTCAGTACTGGTTCCGGGGGCAGGGCGTGGCTTCCGTGACGGTCAACGATTACTACGAATCGGTGCTCTTCGCGCGCGTCAAGATTCTGCCTGGCCTGCAGCGCAAGAACAACACGACCATGAAAGTCAAGCTGTTGAGCTGCATCGACGACGGCAACAGCCGTTCGATCCGCAGCGCCTACGATTTGGGATTGACGATCGTGCCGTCCAGCGGCACGGGCCGCAACGACAGCAGTTTTGTGGCGCTGGAACGATTCGGCGGCGGAGCGCTCACCGGCAGCGGACCCAAAGACGGTCCGGCCTCCGTTCAATTCGACAAGAAGCAGGGTACCTCGTCGCCCACCGCGCTGCTGGTCGAAGGCGTGTGGTACCGCATGTTGCTCTCGGTGAAATCGTACACGCCGGACGATTCGAGCAGTTCCTCCAGTTCGAGTTCGCCGCCGCAGGCGATCGTGGCCGGCAAGATTTGGGCCGACGGGCAGCTTGAACCGCTCCTCTATACCGTCGGGCCGCTCACCGACAAGCAAGGCACGCCGTTGAGCAACGGTTTCGGCGGATTCAGCGTGGAAGGCTGCGACGCGGTGGTGGACGATTTTCTCTTCGACATGCGCCCGGTGCGCTTGATTCCGCAAGGCATCACCATCACGCCGCTCGATCCGGACCAGAGCTACAACGCCGCGGACCTCAACAGCAAATACAGCTTCCCGCTGATGTTCCGGCCGGACGGCACGACGTCGGTCTTCAGCATCATGGAAATCGCGGACAGCAGCACCGGCGACAAACGGTTCGTGCGCATCGACCAGAATACGGGGCGGGCGAGGATCAAGGCGACGTTGGATGACGTTAAAAAATAATTCAAAATGTAAAATGCAAAATTCAAGATTCAAGATTCAAGATTCAAGGGCTTAAGATTCAAAGGTTCAAGGGCTTGAGTTTGGTAAGGGATTGAGATTGATTTTAGCCGCGTAGCGGCGGCACGCTTTTAATAGCCGTGGTCGTAGCGCGCTTGCGCGCAAGGCCACGGTACGAGCGCCCCAGAAATCGCCAAGCCGCGTAGCGGCGACACTGGCGGCGACTGGAATTCAGCGAGGCGCTGGTCAGAGAAGTAAGAGTTGACAGAAACAAAGGGAGTTTTTTATGCGCAGAAAAATTCGTTCATCCGGCTTCAGTTTGATTGAGGTCATCTTTGCGATTGCGATGCTGGGGATTGGCATCGTTGGCGTGCTGTCGCTGTTCACGGCGGGGTTGGCGAGCGCGGCGAAGTCGTCGAATTCGTCGGCGGCGTCGATGGAAGTGCAATCGCTGCTCACGCGCATTCTCTCCGAATCCGACAACGCCAAACCGGTGGCCAACCGCGTGGTGCTGGACCATATCCACAAGGCCGGCGACGCGCCCGGATCCAATGCGAACGAGTGGATCCAGTTCGATGCGAACAACCAATTCACGAACAGTTCCAAGCCCGTGCGCATCGACCCCAACCGCGACCTGTTCTGGAAATGCCGCTGCAAACCGGTGCATTCGGACAAGGATGCGAAGGGCAACATCGTGGATTGGTACCCGCCGATGAATCCGGACAATCCCTACGACACCAACTACAGCGACAAGTCGATGTCCCAGAATTACGTCAACGGGCTGTACGAATTGGCGATCGGGATTTACCGCAGCCAGAAGGACGACATCCCGGACACGCAGCAGCCGATCTCGGTGTTTACGACGTTTGTGACGGCGGGATTCTAAACAGCGGAATGTAGAATGTAGAATGTGGAATTTAACAGCGGAATGTGGAATTCGGAATGTGGAATGCAGAATTTGGAATGTTGCGCGGACATTTGCAGAAATTCCACATTCCACATTCCACATTCCA
>DATGGK010000219.1:0-2077 GCA_035308565.1 Planctomycetota bacterium
TCAAGGCGCGAAGATTATCGAAGCCGTCGGCTGTGATGACTCCCGCGGCGACGAGTTCCCACAGCGCGGATTCGACTTCAGATTTCAGTTTTCCCGCGCCGCGCACAATATCGGGAAAGAACGACGCGCCGCGCAGTTTCAGAAATTGTAGAACTTCTGCTGCGCCCGGGCTCAGGCCTTTCGTGGCGTCCGCGCCATCTTCCGTGCGACGCGGCATCATCCACTCGGATTCCTCGCGGATGAAAAATGTGATCGGAGCGACGCTGGTTGGAATCACGCGGCGCGTGCCTTCGCGCGAATCGTCGAGCAACGCGGGGTGCGGCGAAAGGCGTCCCCAACCGACGACGCCGGTGAGACAAAGCTGGTCAAGTATTTTCGGGTCGTAGTTCGCGACGCGGCGGGCGAGAATTTGGCGCTCCCACGCGTTGGCCGGAGCTTCGTAGCCCTGAAGCTGGCGCAAGGCTTCGAGCGTGCCGCGCTCGCCGAGAAGTTGCGTGGACGTGGCGACGTGTTGCCAGCGCAGCAGCCAGCGCATGAATTGGGCGGCGTTGACGGGCTGAATTTCATTACGCAACCTGCCTAGCGTAAGGCGATGAATTCGCGCGAGAAGACGGCGATCGCACCATTCGGTTTCCGCCGACGCCGGATCGGTGAATTTCCCGCGTAGCACAGCGCCGCTGGCTTCGAGCCGCAACAGCGACTTATCAATTTCGTTGGCCGGAATGCCGAGCGCATTGCCAAGTTGGTTCGAAGTGATCGGACCGGAATGCTGCATCCAGCCGGTGACGAGAGCGAAGATGGCGTCGTTTCTTGACGGCGCCGCAGGCTCGACCTCTGCGACCGGTGTTTCGAATTTGGCATCAGGAAAAATCGCAGCGAACGATTTTGCACGCTCGGCTGCCACCCAGTATGCGTGGCTTTGGGTTGTAGCGCGCGAGGCGCGGCCTTGCGACACGAGTTGATCGAAGAACGTCTGCCACGCGCCAGATTCTTCGGGCGTGAGCTGAAAGATTTTTGAATCGCCTTCGCGTGGCTCCGGCAATGCAATTAAGGTGAGCAAGCCATCGTGCAGTTCGTCGGCATCGCGCGCATCGAGCCTGGCTTCCTCGCGTACTTCTGCGATTGCAGCCGGATCGAGCCTGCCAACTTCCGAAAGAACAGCTTCGGGCAACACGCGGCGCATTTCGACGGCGCGGGCGCGGCGTTCTTCAAGAGGAGCATCGTCGAGGTAGGCAAAAGGATTCGCATTCAATATCTCGTGTGAGAACTGCGACGGCACCGGCGTATCGACAGCCACACAGCGAATTGTCCCATCGAGAATTTTCGCGAGGACCTGTTTCAGGCCGTCAATATCCATCGCCTCGGTGAGAGCATCCTTCATCACTTCTCGCACCAGAGGATGGTCAGGGATGCGCACCTCGCCATCGAGGTTTTCCGGGCACGCCGCTGCATCTGGAAAAACGGCCGAGAGCAAGTCGTCGGCACGCATGCGCTGAATTTGTGGGGCCACTTTCTTGCCGCCCTGAAAACGGAGGAGTAACAAAGCTCGGTTTGCGTCCCAGCGCCACCGCGCCGTGAAAATCGGAGATGCCAGGACGGCTTGCTCGATCACATGGTCGAGCGACGCCGGGTGCAGGAATCGAAACACGTCGGCCAGCGGGAAGCTGTGCTGTTCGGCGAGCGAGATGTTCAGGCCATCGTCGGTGGCGGCAGCTTGCAATTCGAGATTGAACGAGCGGCAGAAGCGTTTTCTCAGCGCAAGCCCCCAAGCTTTATTGATGCGGCCGCCGAATGGAGCGTGGATTACTAACTGCATGCCGCCGCTCTCGTCGAAGAAACGTTCGGCGACAATCGTTTGCTGAGTTGGCACCGTTCCGAGGACTGCGCGGCCGGCAACCACGTATTCCACGATCTGTTCAGCGCCCGCGTCGTCGAGGCTGCACTCTTCTTTTAGCCATGCCAGCGCGGGCTGCGCGGCTGAAAGAGTTTCTACCTGGACCCCTGCAGGAACATCGCACGTGCGTTCGTCAATTTGCGCCCGCAGGTCGGCGACTTGCGCGGAGAGTTCCGCCGTGCG
>DATGGK010000220.1:0-18253 GCA_035308565.1 Planctomycetota bacterium
CCGCCTGCACTCGGCGCTCACAGCTTCTACGGCTTCCCCTTCTTCGGCGTGGATTGCATGAAAGTCGCCGACCACGCGCACGGCCCAACTGTCACGCCCGACACAGTGGACCGCAACTTCAACGCCGCCGACGAAGCCAACCTGCGCGCGTTCCTCGACGCGCACATTCCCGAAGCCGCGGGGCGCCTGAGCTTCGGAAAAGTCTGTCTCTACACGAACACACCCGACTGCGATTTCATCCTCGACGCGCACCCGCAACACAAGAACGTTTTCATCGCCGGCGGCTTCAGCGGCCACGGCTTCAAATTCTCCAGCGCGGTGGGCGAGGTCATGGCGGAGTTGTGTGTGAACGGAAAAACGCAGCAGCGGATTGAGCGGTTCTCGCTAAGGAGATTCGCGTAAGACTGCAGGACCGATCCGTGGTGCAGGCGTCCCGCCTGCACATGTTTCGCGAAGCGAAACGCCGCCGTTTCTGACTCCTGACTCCGGACTCCTGCTTCAAAACTCCATATCATCCACCCGCTCCGGCTCCAGCGGGTGAAAGCGCACCGGTCCCTCGTCCTTCGGCCGCACTTTGAATTTCGCCCACGATTCGTCCGGCGCCAGTTCGCGCAGTTCCGCGCACAGCTTCGCCGTCTGCCCGCCCAAATCCTTCTTATAAATCGTCCCGTCGTCGCCGATCATGAACGTGAATCGCCCGCTCGTGCCATACTCGGCCGGATACGCCGCCAGCGCGTGCCCCTGCGACATCTTCCCGTCCACGACGAATTTCTTTTCGCCGCCCGGCGCCGTGGCGCTCTGGCCGTCGAGCATGCGGAACAAATAGCCTTTGTACGGCTGCGCTTTGTCGAGCGCCGCGTCCGCCGTGCCGATGGCGCCCGGCAAGTCCGGCACCTTTTTCAACGGCGCGGCATAATAGTGAACCTTGTTGTCGTCCCATGTCTTGATGAAGAATTCCTCCTGCGCCTGCGAATATTGTTCGATCGCATCCAGCGCGAACATTTCGTCGATGCGGATTTTTTTCTCCGGTTCTTTGGCAAGCCCGAGCGTTTCCAACGCCTCCGCCGCCGACGCGCGCACGCGCCGTTCCGGATCGCCGAGCGCTTCGAAAAGCTGCGGCGCGTCCGGCGCGGCATCCGCGCCGAGCGTTTGCAGCGCTTCGATCGCACTGATCCGCACGGCGCTCAGCGTATCCTTCAGCGCCGGCGCGAGCGCTTCGCGCGCCGCCGCGGGCGCGGCATTTCCGTGCGCCTTCAAATACAACAGCGCCGCGCGCCGCGTCTGCGTGTTCTCGTCCTTCATCACATCGGAAAGCCCCGCGACGATATCCGCCGCCTGCGCCGTGTCCTTGCACGCGCTCAGCGCTTGCAGCGCCGCCGCTTTCACTTCGGAATTGTCGTCCTTGAGCAACTCCGCCAGCGGCTTGACCGCTTCAGGCGGCGGCACTTCCGCGCCGCGCGGTTTAAGCGCCCGCGCCGCGCGAGCGCGTACGCTCGGCCGTGTGTCTTTGAGCGCGTCGATCAGCGCCGGCGTCGCAGCCGGCCCCAGCAGGGTGAACAATTCCAGCGCCGAGCGGCTCACAAATTTGTCGTCGTCGATCAGCAGATCGCGCACGTGCGGCAGCGCGTATTTCGCGCGCTCGCTATTCGACACCAGCACGGAAAGCGCCGCCGCGCGCACGTCGGGCCGGTCGTCCAGCAGCATGTCGGCCAGCCGCGCGAGCCACTCGCCGTCGAGATTCATCTGCACCAGCGCCTGCGCCACGCCCTGGCGCGTTTTCTGATTCAAACTTCTCAACGCATCCAGCATCTGCGGCATCGCCTCGCTGCCGATCGCTGCGAACACCGAGTCGATCCCGCCCTTTCCCTTCACGCGCTCATCGTCGCCGAAAAGCTCGATCAGCGCCGGCGTCGCTTCCTTCGCGTTCGGGCCAAGCGCTTCAAGCAGCCGGAAAATCGTTCGGCGCGAAAAAATGTTTTTGTCCTTCAGCCCCTCGATCAGCACCGGCACGTCCTCCGCCGTCACGCCGATGCGCTGAATCAAATTGCGCGGCGACGCCGGCCCGCCGATATCCTGTCCCGCCAGCCGAATCAGCACCGGCAGCGCTGCCGCGGCTTTGTGGCCAGCCTTTTCAAGGTTGTAATAATCAAGCGCCGCCAAACCGCGCATGCGATAATCCGGCGAACAATCCGCCAAGCCCGTTGCCACGAGTCCCACTAATTCCGCATCGTTCACATCCACCGCTTTCATGAACGCGTATGCCGCCAGCACGCGCACGTCCGGATTGGGATCCTTGATCGCGTCCTTCAACGCTTTCAGCACCGCGTCGCCGTTGAGCAGCGCAAAGTTTGGCGAGCGAGCTTTGAACATGCGCCGCATCTCGCCCAATGCCAGCGCGGCGCCGGAGCGAATCCGCGCCTCATCGTTCTTCAATGCTGTCAGCAAAAACGGACACGCGCTTTCAGCCTGCATCGACGCAAACACATTCGCGGTACGCGCGCGGACCGTCGCGGATTGAGTGTCGAACTCCGCCAGCAGCGCGTTCATGCCGTCGGCTTGAAACGGCCGCAGCGCGTTGGCCAGCGCGCCGCCCTCGCAGCGCTCCACAATTTCGCTCAGCGGCGGAATGTGTTCCGAACCCGTCGCGATTTTGGAAATCGCGCGCCCCGCTTCGGACCGCACGCTGTTGTCTCCGTCTTTGAGCAACTCGAACAGAATCGGCAGCGCCTGCCCCGCGCGCGGGCCAATGGAACCGAGCGCTTGCAACACCGCCACGTCGAGTTTCACGTATGCCGGCACCACCGGAACCGGCGGCGGCTGATTCTTATCGCGCTTCACCTGCGGCGCGATTTGCGGCGGCGCGGTAGCCAGCATTTCGATCAGCATCGGCGTCGCGTCGGCCGCCGCCGCGCCGGTCTTGCCAAGCGCTTCAATCGCTCCGCACAGCAACGCGCTTTCGCCGCGCGCGCGGATCAAGTCCATTAATGTAGGCACCGCCGCCGTCCCCGCGTGCCCTAGCGCATCGGTCAGCGCCGTGCGATATTCCGGCGGCGCATCCGCACACGCGGACGTCAGCGCGCTGAGCAGCGGATTGACGCCGCGCGCGCCGCACTTGTTCAGCGCTTGCATCGCGGATTGGCGCAGCCCTTTTTCTTTCAACAGCGGAATCAGCGCGGGAATCGCCGCATCGCGCGCGCCGCCCATTGCGTTGAGCGCCGCGATCGCCGCCAGCGTCGCTTCGGGAGCGTTCGGTTTGAGCAGCGCCGCGAGACCGGGCACCGCCGCATCGCCAAAGAACTGAAACGCCTGCGCCGCATTCATCCGCACCTCGTCGCGCGGCGACGCGAGCAGTTTCAACAAGCCATCCAGCCCCGGCGCGCCCATCTTCGCCAGCGCCTTCGCGGCAACGTTGCGGCAAAATTGGTTTTTGTCTTCGACCAATTTCAACAGCGCCGGCGTAGCCTCGCACGCCGGTTCGCCGATCCCCTCGATCACGCCTCCCGCCGCCATGCGCACAGTCGAGTCACTGTCCGCAAGCAGCGCGATCAAATCCGGCAGCGCCGGCAGCGCGCCCGAACCCATGTTCGCCAGCGCCGCCGCAGCCGATTTGCGCACGCTCCCGTCCGAATCTTTGAGCGCCGCGGCAAGCGGCATTGCGGCTAGCTGGAGCGCCGGCTTCCAGCCGGCCTGCGCCTCGGCATTAATCTCAGCCACCGCCGGCACGCCCTTCCCCGCGCCCGCGGCGACAATGAGCCGCTCCGCACATTTTTCGAAAAACGCCGCCGCGTTTCGCCGCACATCGTTGACACTGTCTTTCAGCAGCGGAATCACCGCCTGAATCAGTGCCGCGTCCGGCTCGATTTTCAATGCCTCGCGCAGCGCCAGCGCGCGCTTGGCGTCGCGCGATTCGCCCAACTCCTTTATAATGGTTTCGCGAGTAAGTTCTTCGGCGCGCGCATGAAATGGCAAAAACGACGCGGCGACAAGTATCGCGAAAAGTTGAATAAGTTTTGGCGTCGTCATCGTGTCTCCGTGAAAATGGATACACCGAAAACAAAGTCCTGAGTCCTGAGTGCGGAGTCCTGAATAAAGCTGGCGGAGTGCCGCCGTTCTCCCCTCTCCCCTTGGGGGAGAGGGGCCGGGGGTGAGGGTCGGCCAGTTTGAAAACGCGAAGGGAAAGATGATTCCAATGGCAGTAAAAAAACGCAGCTCGGCGCAATCACGCTCGCAATCAACGCGGCGCTTCTGCTCCTGCGAAATCAATCTTAATTCCTACGATATCGTGATCGTCTGCTCCTCGAAAAATAGACAGACCGTAAAGCAACTTGCCGGGACGCATGGACCTGCCCCATCGCGCGGCGATCCAGTTCTGTTTGTCAACCTCGTGGACGATGCCAACGATTACGAAGAAGGCGGGCGGTATCACACACCGGAACTGCTGCTGGGCGAAGGCTTCGCTTTAAGCTATGCCCAAAAGACTATGTATTGGCCCCGGCGCGCTCCCCGAGTCATGCACATGAAAAACCTCGGCGATCAAAACCCATTCGTCCGCACCGTTATTTTCAGCATCGCACTGCTGGCCGAACACAACGGCCTCGAAACCGTCGCCCGCGCGCCGTCAAATCTTCAAGCCCCGCTCTACCTCCACGCCTCCGCCGTGCTCACGCCCAAAGGCGCGCTGGTCTTCTGCGGCGAATGTACCTTCGGCAAGACCACGATCTCGACGAAGCTGCTGAAGGATTTTCCGCTGCTCGAAGACGACCAAGTGACGATCCTCGTCTCCCCGCCCGGAACCGCGCCCGCAAGGAAGCGGCATCCGCGCGTGATTGTCTTCGGCGACGCCCGCAAAAATTCCAAGCCGCTAAAAATAACGACCGCGCCGCTCGCGGGAATTTTCTGGCTAAAGAAAGATCCCGAAAACACCTTCGAAAAAATGGACCAGGCCGAAGCCGCCGCGCAGATGCTCAATCCAATGGTCAACTGGAAAAACCCCGTCGCGATTAAGCAACGCCTGCGCTTATTCAAAGCGCTGTTCGAGACAGTCCCATGCCGGCGGCTGGCGTTCAAGAAAGAGAGCGCGGCGCTGGTGGAGTTTTTGAAGGCGGAAGGGTATATTTAGAGAAAACCGGTAGCTTGTAACCTGTAACGTATCTTCGGATTTCTATGAGCAACGCATCGAACTTGAAAATCATCGCCATCGACGGCCCCGCCGGCAGCGGCAAGTCCACTGCGGCTCGCCGGCTTGCGCAGGCGCTTGCCTTTACGTACCTCAACACCGGCGCGATGTACCGCGCCGCCGCGCTGCTGGCGCAGGAGGGCGGGTTCGATTTGAGCGACGAAAAGAAAGTCGCCGAAGTCGCGCGCAACATGCGTTTCGATTACGGCGAACGCGAAGGGCGACAGCGCTTCGTCGTCAACGGCCTCGACCGCACCGAGGAACTCTTCACCGCCGCGCTCACCGCGCAGCTCAAGCCCGTCGTAAACAATTCGCTAGTGCGCGAGGCGCTCGTTGAAAAAATGCGCACCGCCGCGCGCAACGTTTCTCGCCACGGCGCGAAAGGCGTGGTGCTCGAAGGCCGCGACATCGGCACCGTCGTCTTCCCCGACGCCTTCATCAAATTCTACATCCACGCCAGCCTCGACGCCCGCACCGCTCGCCGTGCGGCCGAACTCAAAGCCAAAGGCGAACTGGTGGATTTCGACGGCCTGCGCAAACAAATCCAATACCGCGACGACACCGACAAAGCGCGCGAAGTCGGCGCGCTGATTCAAGCCCCCGACGCCATCGACGTGGACAGCACCGAACTCAGCGAAGAAGCGGTGCTCGGCGAATTGCTGGTCGCAGTCAAAGCGCGGATACCCTCATGCTGAAATTCACGCTCTATTCCAAGCCCAACTGCCCGCTCTGCGACAAAGCCAAAGCCGCGCTGCATGAATTTCGGCGCGAGTGCGTATTTGATTTGGACGTGGTCGATATCGAATCGGACGTGCAGCTTTTTGAGAAATACAAGCACGACATTCCGGTGCTGCTTACTAATGGAGCGGAAGCGGCGCGGCATTTTATTGGTGTGGAGAAGCTGCGAGTGCTGGTGCGGCGATTGAGCGACATTCGCGCGTAAAAAAGGACGGGCCTCAGCCCGTCCATGATTTTCGACCTCTTCGACTCTTTCAACGCCCTTACGCCGTCTTCACCGGAATCTTCCGCGACTTGCCGATCGATTCCTTCGTCTTCGGCAGCGTCAGGTTCAGCACGCCCTTCTTGTACTGCGCTTCGATTTTCCCCTCTTCCACTTCGCAGGGCAGTTCGATGCTGCGCTGGAATGAGCCGAAGCTGCGTTCGGAGCGGTAGAAGTTTTTGCCTTTCTCCTCGTGCTCCTGCTTCTTCTCGCCCTTGATCGTCAACATGCCGTGTTCGTACGATACGTCGATGTCCTTCTCCTCCATGCCGGGCAGTTCGGCCGAAACCAGGATCGCTTTGTCGTTCTCGGTGACGTTCACGCGCGGCATCCAGCCGCTCGATTCGGCGAACGGCGCCAGTTCGAATCCATTGTGGAAATTGTCGAAAAGCCGGTTCATTTCGTCGCGCAGCGACACGAACGGATCGTAGCTTTCGCGCGGCGCAAGTGAAGGCGATTTTCCTCGGCTCCACGGGACCAGATCACGAATTGACATGACATCCTCCTTTCTAAAAAACGAATTCAAGATTCAAAAAGCGAATTCGAGATTCAAAGTTGCCCTTGAATCTTGAACATTGAATCTTGAATTAAGTTGTTTTGACTTCAATCTTCCGCGCTTTTGCCGGACCCGCTTTTGGCAGCGTCAGGCGCAGCACGCCGTTCTTCACCAGCGCCTGGATGCCTTCGCGGTCCACGGCGTCGGTGAGCGTGAAGGCGCGTTCGTAATCGCCTTCCTCGTATTCCTTGTAGGCAGCCTCGTACCCTTCGGGCGCCAGGCTTTCCACTTTGCCGTGGATCGTCAGCACGTTCTTCTCGAGCGTGATGTCCACGGATTTTTCATCAACGCCCGGCATGTCGGCGATGATCACAAAATTCTCTGCCGTCTCAAAAATGTCCGCGCGCGGCATGAACACCTTGCGCGTTGCTGCGCATTCAGACGTGTATGCCGCAGGCTGATTCTGAACGAGCGGTTTGGCTTCCGTTGTGACAGGCATGGTTTTGATCTCCTTCTGAAATGAATCCTCAAAATCAGCAAGCCGCGGTTAGATTGACGAGCCGCGACCGCAAGGGAGCGGGAACCGCTCCGTCTCTAAACTGTTTTCACCGTGATCTTGCGCGGCTTATCCGACTCTGCGCGTGGCAGCGTCACACTCAACACACCGTTCTTGAAATCCGCTTTGACCGCATCACCATTGACGCGGAAAGGTAATCTCAGAGAACGCGAAAACTCTCCGTGCAGCCGTTCGCGCCTCAGCCAGCGGTCGTCCTGGCTTAACTCCTCGCCAGTGCGCGAACCCTTCAGCGTCAGCGTGTCGTTGAGCACTGAAATGTCCAACGCCTCAGGCCCGATTCCCGGCAGTTCCGCCCTCGCAATCGCGCCGTTTTCGTTCGCCCACACGTTCAACGCCGGGAATTCATGCACCGTTCCACTGGCGCTGGCGAACAGGTTGTTCATCGCTTCGCGCAACCAATCGAAGTCGCGCGCAGGCTGGTGGAAAAGACTGTACATCGTCGCACCTCCTCTATTGAATTGATGAAAGTTCTAATCTCGACACCCGTTCGATTGCATTTCATGTGCCACAGTTCAACGCGAAAACAGTGCATGCGCAAACCCTCATAAAGCGACGACTTGCGCACGCTTCGCAATTCTGCGTCAACAGTTCTTTTGTATTTTTGGCGAAATGAGCTACCATTTTTGCGCGCCACCGGGTCAAAAAGACAACGCTGCGAAACGCAGGTTTCCCTTTATTAAAGGACGGTTCGCGGCGCGGCGACGCGCAATGAAAATTTGAATTAAGAAAAGGAAGGAGGTGCTCAGCGATGCCATCCAAATTCGTAGTTTTTACGCAACGAAGAAAGTGATCGGTCAATTTAGAAATCGGATGGTCATCCGATTCGTCCTGAACTTTTCAAAACCATTTTGAGAGGAGCACCCTCATGCGCTTTTGCATCACCGCTTTTTTGCTTTCGATGTTCTGCCTTAACGCCGTTCGTGCCGAAGAAAAAGAAGCCCCCGCCGGCGCCAAATCCCGCAAGTTTCAATTCACTTACACAGCCATACTCGACACCATTCCCGAGGGCGCGAAAAGCGTCGATCTTTGGATTCCCATTCCGCAAGACAACCCGCACCAGACCATCACCAATCTCACCTTCAAATCCGATCCCGCGCCCGACATCGGCCTCGAACCCGAATTGAACAACCGCATCGCGCATTGGAAATTCAACGCCGCGCAGGCCAAAGGCAAATCCGTGACAATGATTTTCGATTGCGTCCGCAAAGAAATTTCGGCGAAAGACCTCGACAAAGCGCGCGACCTCACCGGCGATGAAAAGAAGCTGCTCGACAAGTGGCTCCAAGCCAACAACCTCGTCCTGGTCGGCGGCGATTTTGTGAAAGTCGCAGATGCCGCAACGAAAGGCGCGACCAAGCCCAACGAGATCGCCAAAGCCGCGTACGATTACACGATCACCAACATGAAATACGACAAGCCCGCGGACAAACCCGGCTGGGGCAAAGGCAGCACGCAATGGGCTTGCGACATGAAGTTCGGCAACTGCACCGATTTTCACGCGCTGGTCATGTCCATCGGACGCACCAAAGGCGTTCCCGTCAAATTCGAATTGGGCGCGCTGATTCCCACCGACAAGAAAGAAGGCCCCGTTCCCAGCTACCACTGTTGGGCAAAATTCTATCTGGGGGGAGTCGGCTGGGTTCCGGTGGATGCCGCGGAAGCAGCGACACATCCCACGATGGCGACTTACTATTACGGGAACCTAACCGCCGACCGCGTGCAATTCACCAACGGCCGCGACGTGAACCTGGTCCCCAAACAGGCCGAAGGGCCGCTGCCATTTTTCGGAATCCCGTACGGGGAAGCCGATGGAAAGAAAATCCCGGTGAGCCGGGCGTTTGCGTTCAAAGATCTCGACAAATAACCATGCGGAACTCAACGCTTTCTATTTGGCTCAGATTCCAAATTGTGCCTCGCGCGTGAGAATTGCCATGATCTCGAGATTCAGATCGGCTTCGTCGCGGATAAATTTCTCCTGCTCAAGGTTCACGCCGCCGGCGGCTTCTTTCACTTGGCCGGCGTGAACCGCGTGCGGCAGCGCGGCGAGCAGGTCGTTGATCACGAGCCGAAAATTTCCGCGCATGGCAGGCAGGCGGCGCGCGCCAAGCGACTGGTAATTGTATTTGCGTTCCATAAAACGCACGCGCAGCAGCGGCGCGGTGCAGACCAATTCGCCGCACGGTTCGGGCGCGCGCGCGGTGTGGTGCACTGCTTCCACGTTTCGGGGATCGGCCTGCGCGCCCATCGCTCCCAGCACACCTATGCCGCTAAGTGCCATCACGCCAACAGCCAGCCCTTTGGTCACGGCCTTTGTCGTTTCCACTGCGGAGCGCTCGCTCGATTTGAGAGCCAACTCAGCCAGCGCGGCTTTCTCATTCTTCTGTTTCGAAGGCACTAGATTTCCAGCGTAGATTATTCGCACGCCAGCCTGTGGAATTTCCAGCGGCGCGCCGTTGAGCCCCGGATGACAGATCAACACATCTCGTTCGGGCGAGACTGAAATCACGGAAAGCGCAGGCGGCGCCTGTATCAAATCGCTGGCCGCGATGCTTTTGGCGGGAAAACCCGCCTGACTCAGCGCCGCCACGCCGGCCTCCGCTTGAGCTTGCTGAAATGCATGAAGTATCAACCCATAGCCGCGGCGGCACTGCTTGGCCGCCTCGACTTTGTACATTCCAGTGGACGCGGCCAGCACGTCGGACGCGAGCGCCCAATTGCCGGGCGTGCCGTCACGCAAAACGATGTGAAAGTTTTCCATAAAAATCATCCTTTTTTGGGTGCGTTCAAATTTCAGTACACCGCAAAGGATCGAAACGATGAATGATGAATGATGAACGATGAACGATGAATGATGAATGATCGCTGGGCGCTCCACGTAGCGAAGTGAATTCGCAGAGGCTCGGAGAGGATACCGCAATAAGTTAAACCGCGGCTAATGGTGTTTGAAATACTGCACCGCCCGTTCGTGTTTCTTAGCCGCAGCGAGCGATTTGAATGTGCCGAGATTCCTGCGCTTGCCGCTATTTGGGCTTTTTTTGCGGGAATACAAACGGTATTCTCCGGACTTCAGCTTTTGGATCATGGGTGCCTCCAAATTCCAGAGCCGCGCACGTCAGTAAGCGGCAATGCAAATCAAACGCCAGAGGAAATCACGTGCCCGCAAAATTCGAAGTCCGCATCGAAACCCATTTCTGCGCCGCTCACGCGTTGCGCGAATACAAAGGCGCGACCGAGCCGACGCACGGACACAATTTCAAGGTTATCATCACCGTTGCGGGGCGCAAAGTGGACCGCGCCGGGATGCTGGTCGATTTTCTCGATTTGAAAGCCGCCGTCGATGAAGAAGTGGGCCGGCTGCACTATTGTTTTTTAAACGAGAACGTCGCCGAATTTCGCGCGGGCCAGGGCGGATTGTCGCCCAGCGCTGAGAACATTGCGCGCGTGCTGTTCTCGCGCATCAAAAAACGCCTGCCTAAAAATGTGTCTTTGGCGCGCGTGGAAGTGTTTGAATCGCCCGGTTGTTCGGCGGCGTATTCAGAGTAGTTGACGCGGCCGCAAGCCGTCGCCAATTGAAATTCGGCGCTTTCGGAATGACGCTTCCGTTTATTGTCTTTGTTTTTTTGACATTTTTTTGATATGAACGTAGGGGATAGCCGCGTGCGCGGGAGAGCGCGCGCGGAAAAACGGCATGGAGGCTTTAAACGAGTCGAATGGATCCGCTCATCGTTGCTCATCGCGGCGCGTCGCAGCAAGCTCCGGAAAACACGCTCCCCGCGATCAAGAAGGCGCTCGAGGCCGGCGTGGACATGCTGGCGCTCGACGTTCAGAAAACGAAGGACGATCAGCCCATCCTGCTGGCTGATGTCAGTCTCGACCGGACCACCAACGGCACCGGGCGCGCGTCGCGCATGTCGGGCAAGGAGATCGCGGCGCTGGACGCCGGCGGTTGGTTCGACGACGACTTCACCGGCGCAAAAGTGCCGTTGCTTTCCGAAGCGCTCAAGACCACCGGCGAGAAGGCGCGGCTGCTGCTGGCGCTGCCGGAGAATAAACCCGGATCGCCGTGGCCGGACGCGCTGGCGGCCGTGCTGAAAGTGCGCAAGAAGCCGGCGGAGGATATTCTGCTCTTCAGCGATTCGGACAGCCTCAAACATTTTCGCGAGAAAGCGCCCGATTTTTCGTACGCGCTGGCGCTGGACGAGCGCGTGGATGGCTGGCTGTATCTGGAGAAAGCCGAAAAGTTGAGTCTCAAGCACGTGCGCCCACACCGCAGCCAGGTCGATGCCGTGTTGGTGCGGCAGGCGCACGCGAAGAACATCGTCGTGATCGCCCATTTTGCGAATGAGGAGAGCGATTTGCGCTCGCTGCTGGAATTGCGCGTGGATGGAATTGTGACGGGCCGGCCGGAGCGGCTGAAGACGCTGATGGCGGAGTTTAAAAAGTGAGAGAGTGTGAGAGTTGGGAGTTTGAGAGTTGAGATAAAAATGCGGCGCGAAACGCTGCGCCGCTGTTATTCTCCGCTCGCATACTCTCGTACTCTCATACTTAGAATTGCGGTGTGACGTTATGGCGATGAAGTGCGAAGCCGAGAATTGCGAGAACGAAGCGACGGTGCATCTCACCGAAATTCGCGAAGGGATCAAACACGAGATGCATCTGTGCGAAGGCTGCGCGGCGGCGAAAGGGCTGCCCGGAAAGCCGGCGCATTTCAATTTGCAGCAATTGCTGGCCGGCATCGCCAGCCAGACGCAGGCGCTTTCGACGGGAAAAACCAAACGCGGCAAGGATCCGGTGTGTGCAGGCTGCGGCACGACGCTCTCGCAGTTCCAGGCATCGGGTCGGTTCGGTTGTCCGGAATGCTACACGGCATTCAAGGACGACGTTCAGAATCTGGTCGAGAAAATTCACGACAGCACGCAGCACAGCGGGAAAGTGCCGCGGCGCACCTCGTCGGACGTGTCGATTCAAAAAGATCTGCGCCAATTGCAGGTCGAATTGAAGAAGGCGATCAAGAACGAGGAATACGAAAGGGCGGCGGAACTGCGCGACAAGATATTGAAACTGGAAGAGAAACTGATCGCGCCCGAGGAGATACCCGCGCCAAAGGCGGCGCCGCCAAGCAGCACAAGCGCGAAGAAAAAGAGAGCGGAGTAACAGAGTTTTCGAGGGGCTTTGCTCAAATCCCCGGCATACTTGCATTTTTACCCCGAAGGGGTTCAAGATGGTAGCTGGGGGTTGAGGGCGTACTCGCCCGATACCCCCGGTAACGGCGGCGAAAATGACCTCGACCCCGCAGGGGTCGCAGAGAGTTTCAACAGACCCAGTTCGAGGCGAAGCAGTTGATGAATCTTCGAGAAATGATTCAAGTGCCCGGCGAATGGATGCGGGGCAACGGCCCGGAGGCGGAGATTGTGATCTCCAGCCGCGTGCGGCTGGCGCGCAACGTCCGCGGCTTCCATTTTATCACGCGCATGGAAGAGGCGGAACGCGCCGCATGCGAAGCGCACATTCACAAGCAGATCGACGAGGCCGGGATCGCGCAGCCCGGCTCGTATTTCTCGCTGCTGGACCTCGACGCGATGGAGCGCAAACTGCTGGTCGAGCGGCATTTGATTTCGAAGGAGCACGAAGACGCGTCGCATCCGCGCGGCGTGGCCGTCAGCAGCGATGAATCCGTGTCGGTCATGGTCAACGAAGAGGACCACATCCGCTTGCAGGTGCTGCAGTCGGGCTTTCAGCTTCAGGACGCGTGGAAGCTGTGCAGCAAGATCGACGACGAGCTTGAAGCGCGGCTGGATTATTCCTTCTCGCCGCAATTGGGTTATCTAACCGCCTGCCCGACGAATGTGGGCACGGGCATCCGCGTGTCGGTGATGCTGCATCTGCCCGCGCTGGTGCTCACAAGGCACATCGAAAAAGTGTTCCAGGCGGTTTCGAAAATCAATCTGGCCGTGCGCGGATTGTACGGCGAAGGCACCGAAGCCAGCGGGCATTTTTATCAGATTTCAAACCAGGTCACGCTGGGGCGCTCCGAGCCTGAAATCGTGACCAATGTTGAGACGGTGATTCCGACGATCGTGCGCTACGAACACGAAGCGCGCCAGACGTTGCTCTCGAAGGACCGTAAGCGCTTGGAAGACCGCGTGTGGCGCGCGTTCGGGATGCTCAAGTATGCGCAGTTGCTGCCCAGCGACGAAGCGATGATGCTGCTCTCGTTCGTGCGCATGGGCGTGCATCTCGGGCTGCTGCGCGACCTGACGCTGCGCGACGTCAACGAGCTGTTCATCTTCACGCAGCCGGCGCATCTCCAAAAACTGGCGGGCACGCCGCTGGAGCCGCAAGACCGAGACATGCGCCGCGCGGCGTATGTGCGCGAGAAGTTGGGTAAGTTGGCTATGTAACCAAAAAATAGGTCCTATAGGGCCTATACGGGCTGTAAAAAGTTGTGCCAAAAAAAAGGGCCCCGATTTGGGGCCCTTTTTACAGACAAACGATTTCTTCGCTTAGAACTTGTACAGCCAGCTATACATGATCGTATTCTGGAAGTGCTTGTTGAACGGGATGTCCAAGTTCGGTCCGGCCGATGTGCCTTGGTGGTCGCTAAACACGCCGCGGTTGGAGCGGTCTTGCCGGAACTCCAGGCGCTGATGCAGTTCGTTGGTGAACGCGTAATCCAGTGTGACGGTGCCTTCTTCCAAGAACTGCGGAACACCCGTGCGAGCGCCCTCCGGATCGTTGAAGTATTCGCCGCGCACCGCCAGATACCAATTCTTGTGAAAGGCCCACTTCACGTAGGCCGCGCCACCGTACCAACTGGCGTGACCCACGTGCAAATTCAAATCCGGCGTGACCGTGACATCGCTGCCAAGCACCGTGGTGCGAGCCTGATAGCCGTAGTCGCCGTTCAAACCGATGATCAAGTCGTCCTTGCCGCTCAACGGCTTGAAGGTCAACTGCAGGTCAAGCAACAAGCGGCCGCCGTTGGCGTCCTGCGGCGCCCAAAGCTGCGCGGCCTTGCCGCCGTCCAGCGGGCTGAAGGGGCTGGTCGTCGAGCCGGCGTTGACTTGGCCAAAGCCGGGCGTCGCCGGATCGGTTGGATCGTCGCCGTTGAATGCGTTGGTCGCCGTAGCAAAGCGCGAGCGCTGATCGATCGAGCCTTCGCTGCCGCCGCCAATGGCCACGTCCACCATTTCGAACCACTTCGTCGGCCGCCAATCGCTGTACAGCGCGAACGCTTTCGAGTTGTTGGTGTCTTGAACGTTGTCCCATCCATTGTAGACCGCGCCGCCGATCTTCCAGTAGTTGCATTCCTTGTTAAACACTTCGTACGTCGCGCGCATGCCAGTGTGCGTGAACGGAATCGCGTAGCCGAAGAGGATCGAGCGCGACTCGTTCATGTTGTCCGCCGCTTCAATCGTTTCGTAGCCGGCCCACGTCACAAACTTGCCGAAGTCGAGCGTGATACCCTTCTTTTCGCCGTTGCAGCCGCAGCCGACCGGCACAATGTATTCGATGTACGCTTGTTTGAAATCGTTGTCCACGAAATTGTTGAAGCGTGAACTGCTTGTCGTAAACTTATCGGTCGGCTTGAACCAGCGCACGTCCGAACCAAAGGCCAAGTCGAGTTCGAAGCCCGCTTCGCCCGGTTTCTTGGGCAGGCTGCTGAAGGTCAGTTCCGCCAAGTGCATGTTGAACCCGTTCGGGTCCACATCGAACACGCGGAAATTGTTGTTATAATTCCGCGGCTGATTGAAGTTGTACTCGTAACTCTCGTCGAGGTATCCGCCGATCGTGATCGCGCGGCTGCTCGTTACATTGGCCGCCGTCGCTTCCTCGCGCGCAATCGCCGCATCCACGGCCTGATTGGTGCTGACCGTCGCATTCGCACGCCGTTCCAATTCCGCATTCTTGGCTTCCAAGGCATTCACGCGATCCATCAACTGCTTCATCATGTCGGTGTCGGACGCGCATGCGACGCCAAGAGCCAGTACGGCGGCGATCAAAAGCCCACGTTGAACCATTTTCCCCTCCTCAAAAATTTAAACCGCCCGGCGTCACACCGCCTGAGCGAAACGCAATTCCAGTTTAAAAGACCACGTTGCCGTGTCTTTTCATTGTCGGTCCGACAGTTCATGTGCTGCGATGAGCACTAGATTAGGCCGCCCGCACCCTTTGTCAAGCTTCCTTCAAACATTTTTTCGCAAATTATTAAATTTTCATTTAGGCCCGATGCCGCCCCTATAGAGAGGGAACGATTCCAAAGCGCTTCCACTCGCCGGTCGCAACGTCCCATAATATTTCTTTTCGCGCTATGTACCCGCTCATCTCTTCTTCGACATTTCGCACGAACGACTTCAGTTCTTCCTGCGCTCCCTCCGCCAAGATTTCGACCCTCCCATCGCTCCTGTTGCGAACCCAACCCGACACGGCAAAGCGCCGAGCGATGTTCTGCGTCATATAGCGGAAACCAACGCCCTGCACCGTCCCCGAGAAAAACACATGTACACGCCGTTGCATGTTATTCCCGTCCGCTCAAGTTGACCGCCGAGCGCCCATGCGTCCTACGCAAATGTCGCTGACAAATGCATATATATGTTATCGGTCAGAGGGAGTGCTGAGTCCTGAGTGCTGAGTCCTGAGTCTTGATTACTAACTCCTGTCTCCTGTCTCCTGTCTCCTTCACGGCTTGGAATCAATAATTTCACAATTGCACGGCGGCTTGCGCTCCGGCACCAATTCCAAGCGTCGGTCTGGCTCCGGCTTCGGGTCGCAGCGGTACGCACGGCTGTTATTGTGCGAATGGTCATCGCAACTGGGTTCGGCATCCGGCGCGCCGCGCGGCATCTGCTTTGTACGCAGCGATTCCGGCAGCGTCGAAAGGATTTCGCCGCCCAGCGTTTCGCCGGCCAAATCGACGCGGCCGGTCGGGCGGCCAATCACGACCTCCAGGCGCGCCAAGTCCACCACGTAGCTCAACATCGCCGCGATGAAGGCGTTCTTGGCCTGCAACAGCGCGTCCTTTACGGTGACCACTTCGAAGCTGTCCTTGAAGCCGTTCTTGAAGCTTATAAAGGTGGCGCGAACCGTCAGCTTGGCTTGTTCCACGCTCAGCGCGTCGATCAGTATCGTGCGCTCCGCCTGGCGCAGCGTGCGCATGATGTCGCGAACGTCCGAATGGACGGTCGTGCGCACGCTTTTCAGGGAAATCTCGGATTGCTGCAAGTTCAACAGCGCCTGTTCGTAGGCGGCTCTGTCCGAAATCTTGCCCCAGGGAACCGTGGCATTCAAGCCGACGGTCCAATTGTTGATGTCCGAGGTGGTGTTCAACGGACGCACACCGGCGCCGTCGTGGGTGTGGCCGTAGGATCCGACCAGGTCCACCTGGTATCCGGTGGAATTCTTCGCTGCCAGCGTTTGCAACTGCTGCACGGCCAGCGCGCGGCGATTATTGAGTAGATCGACGCGATTATTCAGGGCTTCGCTTAGCACTTTCACCTCGTCGAAATGCTGCGCTTGGAAAATGGTTTTCGGCTCGCCGCTTTTCTCATGCTTGATCTTGTTGTCTTTTGGGTCGCGCAACACGTTGTAATGCTGCAAATACACGATCCCTTTCGCCTCGTCGGTTTCGAGCACGTCGAGGGTCTTGTCGTCGTCGGTCATTTCCTCGGGCGGAATATCGCCGAAGTTGATCGCCTGAACCACGACGCGAATCTGCTCCTCAAGGTCCACGTCCATGTCGTTTTTCAATTTGTCCAGCGCGCGGCCGAGTTGCGCTTCGTCGGTGACCAGATTCAATTCGCGCTGATGCATCTGCAATTCGGCCTGCGATTTGTCCAGCTCGGTTTGATTGCCCGCTTCGACCCGCGCGCGGGTGAAGTTCAAAAATTTCTTGGCCGATTCCAGCGCTTCGCGGTCGACCTCGCGCGTCTGCAGCACGCCGATGATGTTGGCGTAATCGCTGCGCACCGTGAAAATCAGATTTTGCGTGTCCAGTTCAAGATTGCCGCGGTTAATCAGGCGCCTGATGCGCGCCGACCGCAAATTCACCAGATTCGCGTCGGTTCCAGCCCCTCTCCACAATGGCTGCGTCAGCGCCATCGTCTCGCTGCGGGACGCGGCGTTGATGTTCTGGCGCGTTTCGTCGAAGGTGAAATCCAGCTTCGTGCCCCACGGCGATTCCTGATGAACGTTGCTGGACAATGTCACATTTCCATCCGCTGAAGGCCCGCGCCCGCCGACGCCCTCCGAATTGGAATGCAAAATCGATTCGGTAAACGTCGGAAAGAACTGAGCCCATGCGATGCGCACGGAATAATCCGACGCGCGATCCGTCAACCGGGCGATTTGCAGATTGAGATTGCGCTGTATCGCGATCTCGACGCACTCATCGAGTTCCAGCAGCAGTCCCGGGTCGGCGGGATAGACCGTCTTCGACGTGTCCACCTGTTTTTCGTCGGGCAGCGGATCGCCGGGCGCCGCGGGCACGGGAGTGAGCGGTGTCACACGCGCGGGAACCACTGCAACCACGCGCGAGGGCGTCGTCGCTGTCGTCGTCCGCGTACCCGACGTGGCCGGGGCGCCGGAAACCGATTGTTTGGTTTCGCCGGCACCGGCATCGGCGCCCGTTTCGAGCGGCGTGAGTTCCTGAGCCGCGCCATTGAATGGATGTGCCACAAGCATAACGATCAAAATGGATAGAATTGCCGTGAAACGACAGACCATGTTGCACCGCCTCGCAAAAGTGCGTACCGTTCAACTCGAGCGAACAGAGTCGAAGTGCTAATCAAATTGGAAGATCGGGTGCGAAGATAGCAGCAACGAACCGCACTTCAAGGACAGAGCGATAACGCCAACGGCTTCGCTCAGGGCCTTTCAAAAGTCGATTTTCACTTTCATAGGGAGATGCACTTTACGACGGCGTTTCATTTCTGATTTTCATAGGGAGCCGTTTTTCTCAATCGAAGTGTTCGCTCGCGTTGCCATTTCTCCTATGAAAACTCACGA
>DATGGK010000221.1:0-15305 GCA_035308565.1 Planctomycetota bacterium
GCCGCAACGCCATTGCGCAGGCGCGCGCGTGCGGATTGTTGAATGCCAAAACCTCGGTCCATACCGGTGCTTATTGCCGGGCGCGCGAACGGCTGCCGGAAGGCGCGCTGCATGATGTGGCGGCGAAGTTGGGCGCGGAACTGATGAACGCCGAACGCAACGAGGATCGCTGGCATGGCCGGCGTGTCTTGGTGGCGGATGGCAGTTCGGCGTCGTTGCCCGACACGCCGAAAAATCAGGCCTGCTATCCGCAGCCGAGCGCTCAAGCAGCCGGATGCGGATTTCCGGTGATGTACCTGTGCATGCTGATGAGCCTGGCGTCGGGTGCGTTGCTGGATTTCGCCACGGGCGGCGGAGCCGGCAACGAGCTGGCCTTGTGGCGGCAACTGTGGCCGTTGATGCGGCCGGGAGACATCGCCATGGGAGACAGCCTGTATTGCGGCTATGCCGACGTGGCGCTTCTGCTTGCGCGTGGCGTGGATTGTGTGACGCGTTTGAAACGGCGCAAGACCGATTTTCGAAAGGGCCTTATTTTCGGCGTGCTGGATCATCTCACGGTGTGGAGTTGCCCAAAAGTGCTTCCAGCCTGGCTGGAAGGGCAGGTGCTGCCAGCGGAGTTGTCCGTGCGCGAACTTCGCTTTCGGGTTGAAGTGCCCGGCTTTCGAACGGAGACGATCACGCTTGTCACAACTCTGACGGATGCGGAATTGTACAGCAAAGAAGACTTGGCCGACTTGTTTTTCGAACGCTGGCAAGTGGAATTGCGGCTGCGGGACATCAAGGCCATGTTGGGGATGGACAAGTTGCGCACGACCACGCCGCAACGAGTGCACAAAGAATTGTGGCTGTGCCAGGCCGGCTACAATATACTTCGCACATTGATGTACGAGGCGGCGCAAAAAGCGGGAGTCCCCGTGGCGCGGATGAGTTTCCAAGGTTGCCGGCAGCGCCTGATGGCCGCCGCAGCCCGCCCTTGCAGCGCACGACGATTTCCAAGCCAATACCGGCGCTTGATTCGGGACATCTCCAAGGATCAAAACCCCGATAGGCCCAACCGCATCGAACCGCGCGCCGTAAAACGACGGCCCAAGCAATACGATCTACTCAACCAACCCCGCGCCATTCTTCGGGAACGTCTATTGAAGGCGGCTTAAGTATGTGCCATTCGGGACGGAGAGCGGGATGAAATCCGCGAGGCTTTCGGGCGAGCCCCATGGCGGCGCTTCGACGATCAGCGTGCGACCGGGGTCAATGGCGCGGATGGCTTTGGCGGCGCGCTCGGCGAGGTCGTGCCAGTCGTCGCAATCTTCACCGACCTGCTCCTCGACGGGTTCGTTTGCGAGATCGAAGCCCCAGATCGCGCGGGAATTCTTGTAGCGCGCGGCAAGCTTTTTCCAGATTTCGACGAACTTGTCCTGCGCGGCGCGGTCGGTGAAGAGGCAGCCATCCGAGCCTGCGTATCCGCCCGAAGTCATTTTGCCGCCGGGCGGGGAGTGCAGATCGAGCGCGACATACGGCCCGTACTTCTCGCACAGCGGCAGCGCGGCGTCGAGGCGCTTGAGTTCCGCTTCAAGCCACGCGTCGTAGTCGGCGCTCTTACTGTTGCGGATCAATTGCCAGCGGATCAAGTTGGCATTCCAGTCGCGGCCCAGCCTGCGCAGGCCGTCTTCGTCGATGTTCGGCGAAATCATCGTGCCGCGCAGGCGCGGGAGATCGTGCCCGCGGAACATCGGCCCCGCGGCCGGCGGCGGCTTCGGCCCCGGCGGGATTTTGGCGACGGTCAGCTTCAGATTGTCGAACCAGACTTTGCCGGTGACCTGCTCAAGTCCGAGCACAAGACTCAGCGCGCTGGCGTCCGACGGAATTTTTGCGGTGAACGAGACGCGCGTCCAATCGAAAGTGCCCGTTTCAACCGGTGCTTGAGGCCAGAGCTTGCGATCGGGCGTTTCGATCGGCAGCATGACTTTGATGCCGTTCCACGCGTTGGGCTTGGCGCTGACGTTCTCGGCTTTGACCATCACCGTTCCGCGCAAGACGCAGCCGCGCAGATTCTCAACGGGGATCGGAAGACGCAGCGAGCCGCTGCCGCTTGCGGCACCCGCCATGCGTTCGACACGCAGAGCCTTGCCGCCATTCATGCCGCTGTCGAGGTGCTTGTCGCCCTGCCATGCAGCGAGCTCGGCGTCCGTGTCGAAGCTGGATGAGACGACGACCTGGCCTTTGACAGGAGGCTCCGCGCCTGAAGTATTCCGTGCAAGGATAGAGGACGCGAAGATAGAGATGAGCAAACAATGGGCGTATGATGATAGTTTCACGGTAGACCTCACAGTCTATTTTTGGGCGGGCACATTGGAGTCGGGAAGAGCTTCATCCAATGGATTCTACACCAGCGTGATCGATGCTTGATGCAAGCACTTCAGGTAATCCGCCACCAAATTTAAGCGACTCGACGAAGATGCCTGGGTGCTCGGGAGGCTCGCAGAAGTGGCACCTCTGCCGAGCGACTTTGAAGTTCGAAATTACGAATCAGCATTGATCGTTGGCTGGGAAGCCTGGAGGTATTGGACGGCATCAAGGAAAACGCCGCATGGTGTCAACTTTGCCAGCCACGACATTTGCTCGAACTTTTCATCAAAAAGCTGAACAAAGTGTATACGACTTCGCTGGCAAAGCGAGGGGCAGAGAATGGACTATCTCATGCTACGATGGACCATAGTGAATTCGATCTGCGTGTTGGCGCTGAATATAAATTGCCCGGCTATTGGTGCAGAACAGGACCGCGGCACGTTGATTATAAATGAATCCGCGTATTGCCGGTCGTTTTACCAACTCGATGTTCAGAGGATCGGCCCCAAGGCGCTCAAAGCCGAGGGCGAGAAGATTCTGGGCGCAACGTTGATGAACAGGCTTGAAAAGCAAGTCAAAAAGCGCCTCGCGTCTAAGAATTACGACTGGCAGAAGGAAGACTGGCGCGAGCACGTGACGTCACCCGTGGAGTACAACAGTTTCGCGCGGAAAAATAAAGTGTTTCTAACGGTTGAGAGCATCACGCAGCCGCCGGCGGACGCGTGGCGCGGGCTTGAGTTTGACGATTCGACTTGGCCCCGGCAAAAAAAGCCGGACGGAGTGGGGTCGCCGGCGGAATATACCTACGACACGCTCGAAAGAAACGGCTGGCTGCGCGGGATTTTTTTGCGCTTCCGCTTCGAGATTCCCGATCCCGCCACGGCCGGCAGTGTGACGCTGAGCGCCGATTTTATCGGCGGTTTACGAGCGTTCGTGAACGGTACGGAAATCGTGCGCGAGCATCTTCCCGCAGGCGAATTTGACGCCGAGACGATGGCGGACGAGTACCCGCAGGAGGCGTACGGTTTTACCTTCGCTGAATTACCTGAAAAAGATAAAGCGCCATTCAAGGGAAAAGAACCTCCACCAACAGAGATTGTGAAAAGTGCCGATGAACTGACCCCGATTGGCTCGCGGCTCTACAAGGCGCGCAGCCGCACTATCAACGCTCTGACCATTCCCCGGAAACTGCTTCATAAAGGGACGAACGTTCTGGCGATTGAATTGCGCGCAGCGCCACTGCATCCCTATGCGCTGAAAAACTGGTTTGGCTATCGCGGCGAGGATCGGCAGTGGGAACACGCGCACTTGTCGCGCCTGGAATTGCGTTGCGCGTCCAAGGAGATGCCGTCGTCCTTAAGCCGTCCCAAAGGCGTGCAGATGTGGACCGAATATCTGAATCGCCGGATGTTCTTGCAGGAATATCTTGAAGCGGGCGCGGCACCGGGAGTCGTGCGGTTGGTTGGAGCGCGAAATGGCACTTACTCGGCGCAGGTTGTCGTCGGAACGGATAAAGAGTTGGCGAATGTAAAAGTCAGCGTTTCGGAGTTGAAAGACGCCTCCGGGAAATTGTTGCCCGTCACAGTTTTCGGAATGGTCCCTCAACCCATGAGCGATATCAGTACATTAGGCGAAGGGCGCATCAACAGCGGGGAGAGTTTTGAATTTGGCGGGGGCAACAATAAACATGGGGACTGGAGCGCGCCCAAAACGCGCGCGCTGAACCGTTTCGCGCCAGAAACGTTGGAGAATAAGGACGCCGCCACCGCCGCTTTGGGACGGATTCAATACTTCGATTGGATTTCCATCGCGCAGCCGGCGCGAATTCCAGCCAATTCAACCCGGCCGTATTGGTTGTCCGTGAAGATTCCGGCCGACGCCGCGCCGGGAAAATACCACGGCAGCGTGCGTGTTGAAGGCCCGAGTTTCGCGGCGGCGACGCTGCCAGTCGAAGTGGAAGTGCTGGAGTGGAAGATTCCCGATCCGCGCGATTTTCAGACGGTTGTTGCCATCGAGCAATCGCCGTATGGCGTGGCCAAGCAGTATAAGACGCCGTTGTGGTCCGAAAAGCACTGGGAATTGGTCGAAGCCAGCCTGCGCCAGTTAGCGCGCGTGGGCAATCGCTGCTGGATCGTGCCGGTGCTGCTGGAGACGGAATTCGGCAACAAAGACGACTCGACGATCAAATGGATTCGGAAGAAGGATGGAACGCTTTCTTTTGACTACGCAACGCTGGACCGTTACCTCGATTTGATCGTCAAGAATTGCGGCACGCCGCGCGTGATTTCGTTTGTGGTCATGCACGGGTTTCAGGGCGCAATGGAGGTCAAAGTTTTGGATGAAGCCACCGGCAAGGAAGAGCGCTTGAACTTGGGGCCGGCGGTGAAAGACAGGGAGAAATACTGGCAGCCGTTTGCGACTTCTCTTTACAGCCACATGACGGCGAAAGGCTTGAATCAAGCCATGTATTGGGGCTATCCGTGGGACTCGGACGGCGACCCGGCGCTCAAACCCATGCTGCGCAAATTTGCGCCGGAGGTGTTCTGGACGTGCGGATCGCATGACGCCAATGTGTCGGTGTCGAATGGCATGCCGGATATCAGTTCGCCGTTTTACGTCGGTTCGCCTTTTGGGTCGCGGGCGTGGGACGGCAAGGTGGACACGAGCGCGGCGAACTTCTACAAAGTCGTCGAGAATATTCAGAGTTTCCTGATCGAGGGAGAATCGAAGAAAGGCTGGAAAATCCGCGACCAAATTTTGCTTTGCACGCCGCGCGTGGATTGCGGCGCGATTGTCGTGAACGGCACAGCCGCGCCGTGGGCGTTCCGGATTTTTCCTGAGCGGTCGATCTTTACGGGGTATCAAGGGACCGGGCGCGCGGGCGGCGACTATTGGGCCAAGTCCTATCACGACGGCTGCAAACATTACGGCGGCGCGCCGGGATTCTCGATCATGAAGGCGCTTTGGCCTGGCCCCGACGGCGCCGAACCGAGCGCACGCTTCGAAGCCATGATCGAAGGTTTGCAGGAACTTGAAGCGCGCACGTTTGTCGAGCAGGCGCTGGAGCGCGGAATTTTGTCCGCGGAACAGACGCGACACGTCACGGAGCAGTTGGACCGCCACTACAAGGGCACGTTCGCCGGCGGGTTGGATTGGCAAGCGCGGTCGAAGGCGATGTATCAATTGGCGGCTGAAGTGGCGGCGATCATTGGCCCGAATAAGAAGTGAGAAGGGAACAAAGTGTTGAACAGTCAATGTCGCGCAAGGCCTATCAAAGGCCGCTTCGTGTTGATTGCCATAGCCGCGCTGGGCGTGTTTTGTATTGGCCGGACAGTGTTGGGCGTCATCAACCCCAATTTTACGCCGGTGGATTTGGTGCATGACGCCGACACGATCGTTTCGGGCACGATTGAAAAGAGTGCCAGCGCGGATGAGTGGAAGTTGACGGGGGCGAAAGTCTGGAAAGGCGCTGCCGCCGCTGAAGTAGTATTTCATTTAAAAAATGTCAAAGCCGACGAACAGGAAGAAGTGAAAAAAGTCTTTGCCGGCGCCGATCACTTCGAATGCATTCTTTTCGCGGGAACTTTCAAGAATGAGCAAAAAGCCTTTCTCTGCATCGCGGGCTCCTGGCTGAGCATCGAAGCGGGCGAGAAAGGGCGCTGGTCCGTGACGGGTTTTAACTCGCACATGGACGCCACTTACGCGGGCGGTTCGGACATGCTGGTTCGCATGACCCAAAACCTGCTGGCCCATCCGGATTCGTCGCTGTCGATTGTGCCGGTTTCAGCGGGCGTAAGCTGGCTTGAACACTGCAAGGTGGGCCACGTTCCCGGAAGAATCAGCGGCATGGCGGCGGTCGAATTCAATGGCGACAAAACAAATCCACCTTGCATCTTTGTCGGCTCGTCGGAGGGCGATAAACTCTTCAAGCCGGTGAAGGGCCAGGAAGAGTTCACCGACGTGGCGGCGGCCGCGAAACTGGACAGCAAATCGCAGCAATTTGTGTGGCTGGACGTGGATCGCGACGGCAGCGCCGATTTGGTTACATACGACGGCAATTCGATTCAGGTGCGGCTGGTGAAAGACGGCGGTTTTGCGCCCGCCGATCCGGCGATGAGTTTCAAGCTGGATGGTTGCCTTGGTTTGGCCGTGTGCAGCGTCGCCGCCGATGGCGCGCCGGGCCTGCTGGTCAGCACCAGCAAAGTTCCGCTGCTGCTTCAATTCGACGGTAAGAGCTGGAAAGAATCCAAGCTGCCTGCTTTGGACAGCGCGGGCGGCAAAGCTTCTGCCTGCATCGTGGCGGATTTCAATAACACGGGCTTCGTGGACATTATTCAGCCGCACGAGACCGATGGCGTGTTGTGGAAAGGCCAAGCCGGCGGATTCGCGGCGCCTGTGAAATGCGCGGTTTGCACCGGCGGCGGAATGGCCCGATTCACGGTGGGCGATTTCAATACGGATGGATCGCTGGATATTTTCCTGAGCGGCGAGCAAAAAAATGGACTGTGGGAAAACGACCGCAAAGGCGGCTTCAACGATGTAATGAAGTTCGGCGGGAGTTTGCGCAACAAAGTTCCGCCGGGCATGACCGCGTGCGCGACGCTGGACCTCAACCACGATGGCCGCCCCGATCTGTGCTTTCTCTACGCGGACAGCGTGTTCAAGTACCACTTCAACCGCGGCTTCCGCTGCATGGGCGAAGAGGGCGAAGTGAAATTGCCCGGTTCGGAGCTTAACGGCCGGAGCATGGGGCAAGTTGCGTGCGCGTCGGCCGATTTCAACGCCGACGGTTCGCAGGATTTGACCGTCGCGTTCGTCAACGGCGACGTGCGGTGCTATTACAACAACAGCTTCGACATCCTGGGCCTTCGTCTGCGGCTGACGAAAGGCGTCACCGGGCCGGTCACAGCCAGTATTTGGCAGGACGAGAAGGCGCCGGTTTGTCTGGGGACGCTGCCGGTCACGGGGAATTGCACGCCCACGTTCTTTGCTGTTCCGATGGCGGATGACGTGACGATCAAATGGAGCGCGCCGGGAAAACTGAATCAAGTCAAGAAGGTTCAGATTGAAAAAGGTACGCTGGATGTCGTTTTAGAATAAAGAAACTCGATGCAGACTGAAGTATCCATGATATCCGATTTGCCCGGCAACTTGGCCGTGATCCCCGTTCTGGTTGGGCCGCTGCAAACGTTGATTGCGCTCCTGCCCGCTCTGGCGGCGGCATTCGGAGCGGTGCTTGTAGCGCTCTTCAAACCCGGCACCGCGGTCAAGCTGGCCAAATTGCTTTGGGTCCAAAAGGTGCCGGTGACCTGTGCGGCCGCGCTTGTGTGGCTGCTGATTTGGGGCATTCCAAAACTGTGGCCCAGGACCGGCAAGACGGTGGCACTGGGCGGAACGAATTCGCTGCTGTTTCGTGGCGGTCCGGATCGGCGCGGCTGGATTGGATCTGACCCGAGCGCGGACGATCCCACCAGCGGCGGCAGGATTTGGGCTCAGCGTGATGTCGCGCAAACTTTCTATTCTTCACCGGCGGTCACCGGCGATCACGTCTTTATCGCTTCGGTTTACTTGTCACCCTATACGGATCGCGGCTCGATTCTGTGCCTCGACGCCAAAACCGGCGAAGTGAATTGGCAGGACTCGTGCGGCGACTTGCGCGCCACGTATTCCTCGCCCGCGGTCAGCGACGATTGCGTCGTGTGCGGCGAAGGCACGCATGAAACGGATAACGCGCGCATCGTTTGTCTGGACCGCAGGAATGGCAAGAAACTTTGGACGCAGCGCGTCATGAATCATCATGGCGTCGAAGCCACGCCGTGTATCGCCAATGGCAAAGTCTACGCGGGCGGCGGGTATGATGGAATCTATTGCTTGAATTTGAAGCCAGACGAAAAGGGCGAGCCGGTTGTCCTCTGGCATAAAGACGGCAACGAATATCCCGATACTGAATCGTCGCCTGTTGTGGTCGATGGCAATTTGTATTTTGGGCTGGGCATTACGGGGAATGCGCTGTGTTGCTTGGACGCGGAGAGTGGCGACGAGAAATGGAGGATCGCAACGCCATACCCTGTCTTCACGGCGCCGTGCATCGCCGGCGGGAAAATTTTCATCGGCATGGGCAACGGCAATCTGATCAAATCCGCCACGGAGCTTGGACTACCGGAGATTGGCGAAGTGTGGTGCATCGATTTGGCGACACACACCAAGCCTGATTGGACGTTCAAGACCGGCAAGACTGTGTTGGGCGGCTGCGCAGCGGGGAAGGACTGCGTTTATTTCGGCTCGCAAGACGGCTTTTTCTACCGCGTGCCTTTTGACTGCGATCCCACGAAAGTCAAGAAGTGGAACGCGCAAGCGCCCATCTCGTCGTCGCCTGCGTTGGCCAGGGACACGGTTTATTTTGTCAGCACTAAAGGAATGCTGTACGGCCTTGACGCCAATGACCTGAAACCCAAGTGGGAGGCCTGCCTGTGGACCCAGCCGCCGGCAGACAAGGATTATTTCCTAAGCTCACCCACCGTCGCCAACGGCCACGTCTATGTCGGCACCGCGAAAGATGGTTTGTTGTGCGTCGGCGTTCCAGGCAAGCGGCCCGACCCGGTCTGGGAAGGCTATCTCGGCGGGCCCGGCAAATCGGGCCGCGCGGACAACGTGCCGCTGGCGGCTCACATGGAAAACCGCGAAGCGTGGGCCTATCCCAAAGATGCCGCCGCGAGAAAGTTTCAGATCACATCGCCTCTCGCGTATCTGAATGGCGACGTGCATGCCGGCATCAAAGAGGGCGACACGTTCGGTTTGGCCAAGTTTGAACTCAACAAGGACCCAGCGCAACTTCCGACGCATGCGTTGCTCGCGAAGACGAAGAACGCGATTGTGCTTTCGCCGGCCGTTAAAGACAGTGTGGTCTATTTCGTGGATGGAAAACGCGGCGACACCGGGCGCGCGCTTTATTGCGTCAACGGCAATCTGGAGCATGGCTCTCAAATCGCGCTCTCGCCCGTGGAGGGGATGGCCACGGGCGACTTCACTTTAATCGGCGATCAACTGGTGATCGCCAATCGTATCCATGGCATTTCAGCGCCGCTGTTGAACACGAAAGAAAACGCGTGGACGTACTCCTGCGGCGAAAGTGCCGGCCCGCCCTGCGGCAGCGAAGGGCGAATCGCCGCCGCATTTAAGAACCCCAACAAGCTGGTGCTGTTGGACAGCGCCACCGGCGGCGAATTGTGGAGCGTGGCGCTCGACAGCGCGCCCACGACCGGCCCCATCATGGTCGAGCAGGCGATTTGCCTCGGGACCGAGCATGGCGTGATCGCGTATCAGTTGCTCGATGGCAAGCCAATCTGGTGTCAGGAATCAGTGAAGGTGGCCACGCCGCTGATTGCCGCGGAAGGCAAATTGGCCTGCGTCGGCACGAACAAAACGCTTGCGCTGCTGGACGCGACGGACGGCAAAGTTGTCAAGAGTTTCCCTGGGCTCGCGAACGACTTACCACCGCTACTCACACGCGACGGTCTCTGTTTCGCCGTCGAACAAGGCTTCAAACTTGCGCCGCTGAATTCCGCCAAACAACCGGATACGTGGTTCCGGACGAGAGGCTTCAAACAGGAAACGCCGCTGCTGGTCGTCAACAGTTACGTGTACTTCGGCAGTGACAAAGGGCTGATGTGCTTTAAGCCGAAAGTTGGAGAGTAGCAGGAACGAAGGAACAGATGGCCGATTCCGGATTTACGCACATTTATTTTTTCGGATTGCAAGACGCCAGTCCTGAGCTACCCAGCCTCGCGGATGCGGGCGGCAAGGGGATCAATCTCTGCAAACTGACACACGCCAAATTCCCGGTGCCGCCGGGCTTCGTCATTGGCACGGAAGCTTACGTTGAATTTGTCGCGGCCAGCGAGTTGGGCGAACTGATCCGAGCGCTGGCCGAATCAATCCCCGCGAGCGATGCGGATGCGTTGGAAATCACGTCCGCCAAAATTCGCGACTTGTTTGCCGGACATCCGATGCGGAGCCTGCTGGCCGCGAAAATCAAAGCGGCCTATCGCTATTTGAAAGAAGCGGGCGGCGAGCATGTCGCCGTCCGCTCGTCGGCCACCGCCGAAGATTTGCCGGACGCCAGCTTTGCGGGCCAACAGGACACGTACTTGAACATCAGCGGCGACGACGCGCTGCTCGGCGCGGTCAAGTCCTGTTGGGGCAGTTTGTGGACCAGCCGCGCAGTCGCCTATCGTGCCAAACAAAAGACTGCGCTCGAAGGCCTCGCCATGGCCGTCGTTGTGCAGCAGATGGCCGCAGCAGAAGCCGCGGGGGTCATGTTCACCGCCAATCCTGTCACTGGCTCGAGCGGCGAGATCGTGATAAATGCGACATGGGGCTTGGGCGAATCGCTCGTCAGCGGGCACGTCACGCCCGACACGATTGTGGTGGACAAATCGGCCCATCGAATCAAAGCCGTCACCGTCGCGGACAAAGCGCTGATGACGTCAACAACATCCGATGGGACGGCGGAAATGGAAGTCGGCGCTGAGCGTCGCCATGCGCGCGTGCTCGACGATGCCGCCGCGCTGAGTCTTGCCGAGCTCGGCCGCAAAATCGAAGACCACTACGGCGCGCCGCAGGACATCGAATGGGCGCTGGCTCAGGAACGCTTCGTGATTCTTCAAGCGCGCCCGATTCAAGGGCTGGAGATTGCGCGGGACATGGAGGCGAGCCGCGCTGAAGAAATCGCGCGGCTGCGCACCATCGCCGGCAAGACCCGCCGCGTATGGGTGGCTCACAATCTGGGCGAAACGCTGGCCACGCCCACGCCGATGACGTGGGACATCGTGCGCGGATTCATGAGCGGCGACGGCGGCTTCGGCGCCATGTACAAGGATTTCGGCTACCGCCCCAGCGCGCGCGTGTGCAATGAAGGCTTTCTCGAATTGATCTGCGGCCGAATTTACGCCGACCCCGACCGCGCCGCCGGATTGTTCTGGGAAGGAATGCCGCTGGAGTACGATCTCGATCTGATTTTAAAAGACAAGAACGCCTTGGAGGCGCCGCCAACGCGCTTCAACGCCGAAAAAGCGGATGGCCACTTTCTGTTGAGACTGCCGGGCACGCTGGCGGCCATGTTGCGAAGCGCGCGGCGCGTCGGCAAGCTGCGCAATGCAGCATTGGAGAATTTCGAAAACAAAATCCTGCCGCCGTATCTCGACTATGTGAAGCAAAAGCGCGCGCAGGATATGACAACGCTCGCGACGCCAGCGGTGATCGCCGAGTTGCACGAGCGCTGCCGGAAAGTCATGCACGATTTCGGCAAGGAATCGTTAAAGCCTGGCTTCTTTGGCGGTATGGCGCGCGCGGCGATGGACGCCACGCTCGTGCAGTTGCTCGGCGAGCAAGAAGGCAAGCGACTGGCCATGAATCTGACTATGGGCCTGTCCGGCGACATCACCGTCGAACAGAGCGTCATGCTCTACAAGGCAGCGCAGGGTCAAGCCACGTTGAGCGATTTTCTGGCGCGATTCGGCCATCGCTGCACGGGCGAGATGGAATTGGCTGAGGCGCGTTGGCGCGAGGATCCGACATATCTTGAAAAAATGCTTATTACATACAAAGCTGCCACCGATTCGCCCGAAGCGCTCCACGAGAAAAATGTCCTAAAACGCCTGGAAGCTGAAGCGGCCTTGCCCAAAACGCTGGAAGAATGGGGCGGCAGTTCGCTGCGTGAAGATATTGAACTCGACATGCGCGACGCTCAGAAAATGCTTCCGTATCGCGAGAACGGCAAGTACTACTTGATGATGGGCTATGAAACCATTCGCCTGGCAATGTTGGAATTGGCTCGGCGCTGGGGAATTGGCAGCGATGTATTTTTTCTCCAGTTGGATGAATTGTCCGGCTTCGAACAACAGCGCGAGGCATTGCTGAAAACCGTCGCCAAGCGCAAGATTCGCTGGCAAGCGGCCAAGCGGCTGGAAATTTCCGAAGTCATCAACTCCGACGAACTGGACAAACTGGGCCAGCCGGCGGTCTACGAAGCCGCCAGCGAATTCAAAGGCGAGCCCGTCGCGGCGGGCGTTTTCACCGGTACGGCGCGGATCGTCATCGATCCCAAGGAAGCGCGCAACTTCGGCGTCAACTACATCCTGGTCTGTCCGTCCACCGACCCCGGTTGGACGGCGCTGTTCGTGAACGCCAAGGGCCTCGTGATTGAGCGCGGCGGCGTGTTGTCACACGGCGCGATCGTGGCGCGCGACTTCGGCATTCCCGCCGTCGTTTTTCCGGCCGCGACGCGCCGCATCAAAAACGGGTCCACCGTGCGCGTGGACGGCAACCGCGGTGTTGTCACGGTGGTGAGCGAAACGTGAACGCAGCGCTTCTTTTTTTGATTGTGGACGTCATTCTGGGCGTGGCGCTGGGCGTGTTCCCGCCTTTCTACGCCGCAACCTTATCGACAGGCGATGCCGTCTTCGGCTGGCTGCTGTCTTTTTCCAGCGACGCGACGCTCATCCTAATCGCGGTGCTGACCTCGTTGACGTTTGTCGTCGTGCGAAAATTTACGGTCAATCAAAATCTGGCCAGGCGCTGCCGATTGGATAAATTGCGGCTTAAGCAACTGATCAAGCAGGCGAAAATGGCGCAGAACAAAGAAGCTCTCGCTCGCTATCGCGCGACCGTCGCGCAAATCGGCATGAAGCTGATGAAACTGGAAATTCTGCCGGCGCTGGCGGCGCTGCTGCCCGTCGGCTTCCTCGCGATCTGGGCGTATGAGCGTCTCAATTACCTCCCGCCGCAAGCAAATCAGCCGGTGGAAGTGGCCTTCTATCTGCCCGTCTCGGCCTGCGGACGGCTGATCCATATCAGTCCCATTCCCGGGGTGAGCGCGGCGGACGGCTGGCTCAGGCCTGTCACGGCCGATCAAGACAAGCAAGGCAAAACCACCAATGGAATCGCGCGATGGACGCTGCAAGCGGAAAAGCCGGGCGACTACCATTTGCGCTTCCACTTCGACGACAAAGTCTACGATCACCGCATCGCGATCGGCGCTCGAAATTATTCGCCCACTTTAAAATCGCAAGACGACAAGGACGCGCGCTTCGTCAGTCAAGTCCGCTTGCAGCAACGCAAATTATTCGGCGTCGTGCCCGGCACGGAAGCCATCGGCCTGCCAGGCCTCCTCGATCCCTGGCTGGCGGGTTATCTAATTCTCGTGATTCCTTTGTGCTTCGTGAACAAACGGTTGTTCCGCGTGGAATGAGCGGTGTCGCGGCGGGTCCCATCCTCGACGAAAATCCTCCGTTGCAAACAATGTCTTCGGTGCATGGCCGATCATTTCTCCTTCTTTTTCTGCGCGCAATATGCATCGGAGACGCCTTCCCCAGGATACCACCGCCCGCCCTTCGTGTACGCATCGCCATGTGCGATGATCGTGGACGCTAATACTATCCGTTGGACGCTTTTTCTCGATGCAGAAAATAGCGAACGGTCTTTCGCCACCGACGCAAATGACGGGGCTGCGCTGCTGGTAATTTAGCTGCCGGGACTGCCGTAGCACGAGTCGTGGCGAGTTGCACGCCGCCATTTGGCGCGAAATAAAGACGACCACGGCGGTGTAGATACATAGAGTGCGGGACACAACGTCAATCTGAGTGCATCAGCACTCTGCTAGGCTAGACATGCCGCGAGCACGTTCAGCGTTTGTCCATAGGAGAATCTAACCCGTGCGCAGCTCAATTCGATGTCTCCTCGCCGTGCTGATAATGGCGGGAGCCGTGCTTGCGGAGGAGGCAAAGTTTACGGCGCTGCCGTCGGCTGCAAGGGCCGGGGACGGACAGACGATCGCCTTTGCGGTTGCCGGGAAAACCGATGTGGAAGTTGCGGTGCTCGACGCCACGGGCGCTGTCGTGCGGCGGCTTGCGGCGGGCGTGCTCGGCGGGGAAAAGGCTCCGCCCGAACCGCTCAAGCCGGGGTTCTCGCAATCGCTCACTTGGGACGGCAAGGACGATTTCGGCAAGACCGCGCAAGGCGGCCCGTTCAAAATCCGCGTACGCGCGGGGCTGGGGGTGAAGTTTGGGCGGCTCATCGGCGGCGAGGCTTGCGTCTTCGGCACGCTGACGTCCATGGCCGCCGATGAAAACGGCAACCTCTACGTGATGGGCCACGGCGCCAACCGCAACCAGGATTTCCGCGTGCTTCGCGTCTTCGATTCCGAAGGGCGTTATGTCCGCGAACTCATGCCCTTCCCAGCGAACATCGTGCCCGGCGCGATGAAGGACGTGGCCGCGTGGGACGAGGAGCGCAAGACGTTTGTCCCGCGCAACCTGAGCAGTCTGAATCCGGAATTTTACGCGCCGGGCCATCTCACGCTTGTATCGGCGTCGTCCAAGGACGGCGTGATCCTCACCGACGGCACGACGATTTTCAAACTCGATGCGCAAGGCGGCGTGCCGAGCGCTTCTTTCGCCACGCAGGAACTTTGGCCGAAGAAAGGCGCGATTCACAACACGGGCGGCGGACCTGTATTTCTGGCTGCATCGCCGGATGGAAAGTATGTGTATCTCAGCGGGCCTTTTTCAGCCAAAACGCAATATGGGCACACGTACGATCCCAATTTTGCGCCGGGGCGCATCTATCGTATGAAGCTGGGCACGGGCGAAACGCTCCAGACATTCGCCACGATTCCCGTCAGCAACCCGGAGGTCGGCGCGTTTGAAGTGAAAGGAAACGTGCTGGGCGGCGCGTGGATGAAAGTGATTCGCAACCATCAAGTCGCCGAAGGGCCGGTGCATGGCGTGGCGGTCGATGGCAAGGGTAACGTATACATCGCCGACCGGGAGCGTCAGTGCGTTGCCGTTTTCGATGAGAGCGGCAAGGAAATCGGGAAGTTCGATGTGTCTCAGCCACACCAAATCGCGATCCATCCGAAGACTGGCGAGATCTATGTGCTCTCCCGCAACTGCCTCGGCTAT
>DATGGK010000222.1:0-3349 GCA_035308565.1 Planctomycetota bacterium
GTAAAACGGCGCTTTTTGTCCGGCTCTTCGTTGCGAACTTCAAGCGTTATCTCCTTCGGATAGCGCATGAAGTTCGCGCCTCGATCCGAACAAAAATCGCTCGTTTTCCGCTCGCACCCACTTTTTAAACACCCTCTTAGAAGAATTCTTTGCGCTCTTCGCGTCGTTCTTTGCGCCTTTGCGTGAAAAAAAATCGAAACGCTCTCGCGATTCGCGCGTCAAATGATATGCAAAACAGCAGAATATTCCAGTTAATGCGAGCGTTTGAGAACACTGGTATGGCGGCGGCGGGTTTCGGTGGAATCGGAAGTTTTGAGGATTTCGCGGACGCTGATGTGTTCGCTATTGCTTTCGGAGGCGGGAAGTTCGGAATCTTCGATGAGGTCCATTAAGGCGTTGTAGCGGTTGATGTCGAGGAGCACGGCTTTGGCGCGGCCATCTTCAGTGATATAACAGGTGTCGCCTGAGATGCCTATATCACGCACAAGTGCATCGCCTTGGTTCAGAAGTTCCCTGGTGCCTACGAATCGCCCCGTCGCCATACCTGTCTCCTTGGAAGATTATTTAGGCAGCTTTCATAAGTTTCGGACTGTTGGTTGAATGCCGCTAAATCGATCAAAGGCAGTTTACCCTATGGAACTTGAATCGTCAAGTTGCGCGGCGGACTAATTAAAAAATTGTGTCAAAAATGGATGAATCGGCCTGATAACGGGAGTGTATAACAGCGGTATGAAAGCATTAGTTCTCATCATGGTGCTGCTATTCGTGGTCATCGCCGGGCTTGCGTTGCGCCAACACTACCGTGCGCTGGCTGACGAAAAAATATTGCAACACCATGCCGAGTTTGAATTTGCACAGATGAATCAGGAGGCCGTCCAAGACGAGCCTGCGGATCCGCGCTTCCCATTTGGTTATAATTTTGCGCTGGCGGCGAATGGCGCGAAGGCCTCCGGCGGCATTCGCCCAGAGCAGCTCATCGACGGCAATTCCACGCAATATGATGGCGGAAACGGCTTCGCGTACACGCTTTGGCGCAGCAAATTGCCCGAAAGCTTGAACGTCGAACTGAAACAGCCGTCGGCAATAAATTGCATTCGTTTTTTGCTTTGGGACTTGGAAGAGAACCGATTTTATCGCTACAAATTGGAAGTCTGCGATTCAACCAAACCGGATGGCAAATGGATCACGGTCGCCGACAAAACCGGCAACAACGAGGAGTGCCGCAGTTGGCAGGTGATCAGCTTCTCGAAACAAACCGTGCAGTTGATTCGCTTGACGGGCACGTTCAATTCGGTGAACAGCGGCTTTCACGTCGTGGAATTGCAGGCGCTGCTGGCGCCCAAAGACGGACTGCCGCTTGAGCCGAAGAAAACATTGCCGCGTGAAAATGTGCCGGGCGATAATTGGGAATTTTAAATCGATACAGTATAATCGCCGCCTTCCATTGAAATCAAAGGAGCAAAAAACCGTGCGCGTACTGATCATGTCGGACATGGAAGGCGTCAGCGGCATTGTGGTGTGGGAGCAGGTGAACGGCGGAGCGCCTATGTATGAGGAGGGGCGGCGCTTGTACACCGAAGAGATCAACGCGGCGGTGCGCGGCGCGAAAGCCGCGGGCGCGACGGAGATTGTCGCGGTGGATTGCCACGGCGCGGGCGGCGGGTGGTATTTCAATTCGTTCATTCCTGAACTGCTCGATCCGAATTGCGAATGGGTCGCGCACCATCCGTGGTCGCGCTACACGGAAATGCTGGAGAAGGGCTGCGACGCAGTGTTGTTCGTCGGCATGCATGCGCGGGCCAATACGCCCGACGGAGTGCTGTGCCATACGATTTCGACGACGACGTGGCGCAACCTCTGGTTCAATCAGGATCTAGTCGGCGAGATTGGAATCAATGCCGCGCTGTGCGGGCATTATGGCGTGCCGCCGCTGCTGGTGACGGGCGACGAAGCGACTTGCCGCGAAGGGCGCGAATTGCTCGGCAAGGGCCTGACGACGGTGGCGGTGAAGAAGGGCTTGAGCCGCTATTCGGCGCGGCAAATTCCGCCGAAGCGCGCGCGCGAAATGATTGAAGAGGGCGCGAAGCGCGCGTTGAAGGACCTGAAAGCGACGAAGCCGTACGTGCCCGCGAAGCCGACCACGATCACGATCGAATTATCGACGGTGGAGACCGCGGACCAGTTTCGCGACCGGCACGGCGTGGAAATTGTCGAGCCGCTGAAAGTGATCAGCCGCGGCAAGAATTGGATGCAGGCTTGGAATCAGATTTGGAAACACACGGTTTAACGGAAGATTCCAGGTTCCAAGGTTCAAGATTCGGTCATAAGGCAAAAAAAAGTGATCCGTGGTGCAGGCGTCTCGCCTGTACGACTCGCAGGCGGGACGCCTGCGCCACCGGCCTCACTCGATTCGCCCCACGAGCCCAAGATTCAAAGTTGATTGCGGCGCAAACTCTAACCTGCCGAATAGGCACGTCTCTTGCATCATCAAAAATGGCAATCTCATTCCTGCCGTAGCTTCGTCAGGACTGGAACGGGATGCCATGTTTGAAGGAGGCGCGCGATGAGCCAGGAACTTCAAGGCATGCGAGTGGCCATTCTTATCACCGATGGATTTGAACAGATTGAGATGACCGAGCCGCACGCGGCGCTGCGCAATGCGGGGGCGCGAACGGCCATCGTCTCGCCGGCCGGCGAAAAAGTGCAGGGCGTTGAGCACGGCGAGAAACGCGAGAAATTCACGGTCGATGTGCCGCTAAGCTTGGCCCATCCGGAGGATTACGACGCGTTGGTGCTGCCCGGCGGCGTGGCCAATCCAGACAGGCTGCGCATCATTCCGGAAGCAGTGAATTTCGTCCGAGCGTTTGTGGACGCGGAGAAGCCGATCGCTGCGATCTGCCACGGGCCGTGGATGTTGATCGAAGCGGACGCGGTTCGCGGCAAGCGCGTCACCAGTTGGCCGAGCGTTCGGACCGATTTGAAAAACGCCGGTGCGTTGTGGACGGATCGCGATGCGGTGATCGACGGGAATCTGCTCACCAGCCGCAAGCCTGCCGATTTGCCGGTTTTCAATCTGAGGATGATCGAGGTGTTTGCCGAAGCGGCGGCGCGGTTGCACGCGACGGCGTAGCGGAATTCATTGGCGAATAGAACGTCATGCTGACTACGAGTGAGGATCTGGTCATAAATAGGTGACTGTCCCAATCCTGTTCCGCGCCCAACTTCGCCGCCACATCATGCAGCGCGCCTTCCGGCAGCCGTTCGCGCGCCCGGCAATAAGCACCGGTATGGACCGAGGTTTTGGCATTCAACAATCCGCACGCGCGCGCCTGCGCAATGGCGTTGCGGC
>DATGGK010000223.1:0-33892 GCA_035308565.1 Planctomycetota bacterium
GTTCGTAGTCCCGCCTTCAGGCGGAATTGTGGCGTCGACCGAGCCGCTTAAAGGCGGAACTACGAACGACGGCAGCGCCAACGCCGCCAATTCCAGCGCGTTCAGCGCCGATCTCGCGTCCCCGCCGGCCATCGCCGCGAGCGCATCCCGCGATTCCGCGGGCAGCACAATCCCGCGCCCGCCCAGCCCGCGCTCAGCATCCGCCATCGCGCGATCCAGCAGCGCCGCGATTTCCTGAATGCTCAGGTGATGCAGCACAAACACGCGGCAGCGCGACAGCAGCGCGCTATTCAATTCAAACGACGGATTCTCCGTCGTCGCGCCGAGCAAGGCCAGCGTGCCGTCTTCGACCGCGGGCAGAAATCCATCTTGCTGCGCTTTGTTGAAGCGGTGAATTTCGTCAACGAACAGAATCGTGCGCCGCCGCTCGAAACTCAGCCGCTCCCGCGCGGCTTTGATCGCCTCGCGCACTTCCTTGACGCCGCTGTTGACGGCGGAAAACATTTCAAAATGCGCGTTCGCCGCGCGCGCCAGCAAAAACGCCAGCGTCGTCTTTCCTGTACCCGGCGGGCCCCACAATATAAGGGAGGGCAGAGGCGCCAGCGAGTCGGAGCCGGTTTCCGTGCGCCGCCGTTCTTCTTCGAAAATGCGCCGCAGGATTTTGCCGGGCCCCAGAATTTCGGTTTGCCCGCAATACTCGTCGAGTGTGCGCGGCCGCATGCGCTCGGCCAGCGGCGCGCCTTGCTTGCGGACGGTTTCAACTGCAGCACCGAAGAGGTCCATGCGAAATCAGGAGATAGGAGACAGGAGTTAGGAGTCAGGAGACCGCAGCCGCGGCATCCTTTCCCGATTGATTCAACAGCGCAGGGCATTATAGTAAATTTCGGCGTGGATGGGAAATGAGGAAGCGCAATCCTCCGCGATTCATAAAAATCGAGCTTTTTATGAATAATAAACGTATGACTCGTTCGTCCATATTGGCAGAGGACCATAGGCTTCGAAGGAGATTCTCATGAAAAAGTTTGCGGGTATGTGTGTGTTGGCGCTGCTCGGTTTTGCGGCGCATGCGGCGACGGTTGATGACGTGCTGGAGATGACCAAGAAAGGCGATCCGGAAGATAAGATCGTCGCAGCGGTTGAAGCGACCCCCGGTGAAATCAACGTCGGTGTTTCGGATGTGCTGCGCCTGCGCGACGCGAAAGTGTCGGACAAAGTCATTGTCGCGTTGTTGAAGCATACGCCGGGCGGCGATGCCAAGGCGACTGCGGGGACCATCAAGCCGGCCACTCCGCCCATTACCGAAAAGAAGATCGCTGAACAGCCTGTGCCTGTGCAACCTGCAGCCCCAGTTAAGCCCAATGTGGCCGTCCCGCCCGTTCAGAATCCGCCAGTGGCCGGCGACGGGCGCCTGGGCATCGACAACCTTGACGACCGCGCGTGGGCATACATGTACGAGCCCGCCGTGCAGACGATCTGGATTTCGCCGTCCACCGGCGGCGCGGTCGGCGCGCACGCCAGCATTACTCTCGCGATGAAAGCCGGTTCGTACAAAATCCGCTTCCTCAATTCGCAGGACGACGGCGTGCCGATTACTGTGTACGCGGGCGAGAAGTCAGCGTTCAACCTGACGCGCGTGGCCGGCGAAGGCGGCGTAGCGCTGAACGCCACAATCTTCGAACATGGCGAACGCAAGACAAGCGGCAGAATCGCCGCGCTCGATAAATTGGCGGTGCCCGACGCCGCGCAGCAGCCGCAAGTGGTCGAAGGCCCGCCGGTCTACTACAGCGATCCGCCGGTCTATTACTACGGCAGCGACGGCGGCCCCTACTATTACTACGGCCGCGGTTACTACCCGTACTATGGCAGCCGGTATAACTTCAACTTCGGATTTAGTTCAGGCGGCGGACATCATCACCGCTAAGCGAAAAGTGGACCTCATGAATGTACAGGGCGGACCGGAAGGTCCGCCTTTCTTTTCGTTTTGTTCAATCGCGATTTTTCCATTTTCCATTTCACCTGTCCGCGTTACCGTCACGGCGGTTTGAAACCAATTTGGGACGCGTGAACCTTACATGAATTTCCTCGATCCCCTCGGCCTGATCGGTTTGTCGGCGCTCGTGCCGATCGTTGTGCTCTATTTCCTCAAACTCAAGCGCGAACAGCGCGTCGTGCCCTCGACTCTTTTGTGGAAAAAGGTCATCGAGGACATGCAGGTCAATTCGCCGTTTCAGCGCCTCAAATATTCCCTGCTGCTGCTGCTTCAAATTCTGCTCATCGGCCTGATTGGTTTTGCGCTCGCCCGCCCATACTTGAATCTCGGCGGCGTGCCCGGCAAGCAAACGGTGCTGCTGATCGACACCTCCGCCAGCATGGCGACGCGCGACGCCGGCAGCGACGGCAAACAAACGCGGTTGGAAGCCGCGATACGCGACGCGCAGCAAAAGGCAAACGATCTGCGCCAGGGCGATGAAATGGCGTTGATCGCCTTCGACCGCGAAGCCCGCCCGCTGTGCAAATTTTCTTCCGACCGCGATATGCTTAAAACGCTCCTCGGCGAACTAAAGGTCCGCGACCTCGAAACGCGCGGTGACGACGCTTTCGAAGCCGCCATCGGCATGATTCAAGGCAAGCCCAACACCGAAGTGCTGGTGCTTTCCGACGGCTGTTTCGACGACGTGAAGCTCGAGAAAGAACGCGCGGCGGCGTCCACTGGGAATCTCGAAGATACAAAGGCGCAAACCGTCTCCGACCGCCTGCGCAACTTTCGCTTCGTGGGCTACGGCAGCGAAATCTCCGACAACGCCGGCATCACACAGATGAACCAGCGCACGCGCCGCGTCAAACGCAAAGACGCCGACGGCAAGCAAATCGAAGAAGACGAGACGGTGCTCTTCCTCACCGTCGAAAATTTTTCGCCGGCGCCGCGCGACGTCGTCTTGAGCATCTCCACCGCGAGCCCCGATGGTTCGAAGTACGAATTCCCGATGCGCGTGATCTCGCTCAAAGGCCATCCGCCGCGCGATGAGTCGGGCTTGAACGAGCCGCCCAAAGACGGCAGCCTCGATCTTTCCAAATCGGACGAAATCCTCAAACTTCCCGCCGACACCAAGGGCACCGTCACCGCGCGCATCGCCAGCCCCAAAGACAAATTCCCCAACGACGACGTGGCCAGCGTGGTGATTGAAGGCACTGAAAACGGCACCGTGCTGTTTGTTTCGAAAGGCAATTTTTTCTTCGAAAAAGCGCTCGACGCAATGGCCCGGCAGTACGGCTGGAAATGGAAGAAAGTCGATCCGGACGAATTCATGAAGGACTGGGAGCAGAAGGGCCAGCAGGCAGTGGACACCTACGACGTGTGTATCTTCGATCGCTTGGCGCCGCTGACCTGGACCGACGGCGGCGCGCTGTTTCTGGGCGTGATGCCGCCGATCGCGGGATTCGTGAAATTACCCAAGGAGAAGCAGCCTCCACAGTTCACGCCGATCATCGATTGGGATTCGAGCCATCCGCTGATGCGCTACGTCACGTTTGGAAATGTGACCGTGAAAACCGCCGAAGCGTGGCAGGTGCCGAAAGCCGCGAAGACGCTGGTCGAAGGTCCGGGCTTTCCGTTTGTCGTGGCCTACGAAGCCGACCGCCTGCGCGCGATCGGGGTCGCCTTCGATATTTTCGACACCGATTGGCCCTCGCGCCCATCGCTGCCCTTGTTCTGTCACAACGCGCTGCCCTGGCTTGCGAAAGCCTCGCCGCGCCAGCACCCCAGCGCGCAGCGCACCGGCGAACCGCTGGCGATTCCGCCGGGCCTGGGCAACGGCATCGCCGAGATCACCAAGCCCGACGGCAGCGTCGAAAAAGTGCAGCTTTCGCGCGAACACACCACGCTCGTGAAAGGCACCGAATACTCCGGTTTGTACCAGGTGAAAATTCCCGGCGAGGACAAAGCGCGCGTGTACGCGTTCAACTTGTCGAGCCGCAACGAGTCCGACAACGCCACGCGCGCCGCGCTGAAAATCGGCGACGTCGCGCTCGAATCGCAGCCGGCTCTGATGAAAGCCAAGCGCGAAATCTGGCGCTGGCTGGCCCTCGCCGCCGCCGTGCTGCTGCTCGGCGAATGGTGGGTCTACCACCGGCGCGTGGGAATGTAAGGAGGATGTATCCGCCTCACTTCTCCGCCAATTTCTTCAGCCGTTCAATCACATTAATCACCGCGCGCCCCTGATGATACGGGTCTTTCCACTGATCGCTCTTCGGCCCCGGTTTCGCATGGCCATCTTCGCTTACCATAGAAATCCAGCCGTTATTCTTGGCGTCGATCTGGTATTTCTGGATGAAGTCCCATTGCTTGAGAAATGCTTTCCAATATTTGTCTCGCGCGGATATTCGTTGCTCGTGCTCGTACATGAGCAGCAGCGCGTTCAAACCTTCGGCCTGCACCCACCAGATCTTTTCTTTGTCATGCGCCTTTCGAAACATCGAGCCTTCGTTGTAAAAGCCGCCAATCTTTTCATCCCAGCCAAAACTGAGCGCGTGATCGACCAGTTCATTGGCGGTGTTCCAGGGATCTTTCTTGATGCTCAACGTGTCGGCAGCCTCCATCAGTAAATAGGCTGTCTCCAAATCGTGCCCAAACGAATCGGCATCCGGAACCGGCGTCCAATTCGAGTGGAAAAACAAATGCATCGCAGCACCCTCACCGAGAGCGCCGACAACGCAGATTTTGTCGTGAACGACGTTATAAAGTGCGCGGAGCCGGGATTTCGCGATGGCCGCGGGAGATGCTTCGTAATATGCCGTGAACGACTCCAGCAAATGAATGTGCGTGTTCATCGATTTGTAGCCGTAGGCAGTGCCGATTAAATCGAATGTGGGTGGCTTGGGATTGTTTGTGCCATAGGGAAAGTCTTTGTTTCCCTTAACCGAAAGCGCTTCCGTATACCCGGCAGTATCGCCGTCGTACGAGTGTTTCTCGAGCCACTCAAACGTCTGCTTCGCCAGCTCAATCGCCTTCGGATTCTTCGTCGCCTTGTAATTCGTCGCCGCCGCGTACATCGCAAACGAAATCCCGTAGACATGCTTCTCGTTGTTGCGTTCCCCCGTCGGTTTTCCGTCCGCCGTCACGCTCCACAAGAATCCGCCATTTTCCTTGTCCCACATTTTGTCGGCAAGAAAATCCAGGCCGTGGTTGGAATACTCAGCGTACTCCTTCGCCAGCTCCGGAAAACTGATCGCCACCTGCGCGGCCATCCACGTCAGCCGCGCTTGGTACACCAGCGTTTTGTTCCCGTCGCGCTTCTCGCTCCAATCCTCGGCGTAATCTTGAATGAATCCGCCGCGTTCCTTATCCACCGCGCGCGGGAACCACGGCTTGAGAATGTGTTTTTGAAGATGCGCTTCGAATTCCCCCGCGAGGCGCTTGTACTCATCGGTGGAATAATCCGCGCCCAACAGAATTGTTGATCCAAGCGAAACGAGCAACAGTGCGGCGAGTGTGCTGTGCGGCATGAATGGCGTCCTTGGCGGGTGAATTTCAAGACGCCGATTCTGTACTGCAATGGGTTGGAAATGCGAGCAGAGAATTGCGCTGGCGCGAAATTAGAGATTGGGTGGCCCACCCAGCGAGCCCAACGGGTGGGCCACCCACGCTCAGCACTCAGCCCTCCAAATACGGAATCGTCATCGGCCCCTCCGGCAGCACCGCAATCGGCGCATCCTTCCCAATTCGCGCCAGCTCCGCCCCCACGCGCGCCCCAATATCCGTGACCGGTTCCAAATGCGCCCGCCGCGCCTCGTCCGCCGAAATATCACTGTACAACCCCACGCGCGCGCGAATCTGGATCATCGCCAGCAACTGCGCTTCCCACTGGTCGTACATCGAAAATCCCGGCGCGAGAATCGTATCCAGCATCGCCCGCGGCGAGTTATGTTCGTAAAGCAGCTTCTTGAAATTTCCGTGCGCCGGGAAGCCGTCGTTGCACTTCGACGCCGCCACAATCAATCCGCCGTCCTCAATAATCTGAGCGCCCGCGGACATGCCCTTCACGGCCTGATACAAATTCTGATCCAGCGGATAACCACCGTTGGTCGTGACCACAATTGGAAATGCCTTCGGACACGCCACCATCGCCGTCGCCTTCGCGAACGCGCAGCCTTTCAGATGAGCCGCCATCACATCCCCGCAAAAATAGCGCGCGATTTCATGCTTGCGGTTGACCGTCACGTTGATCATGAAATCGACCGGCAGCAGCGACCCGTTCGCGCGAACCTGCTCCTGCGTCGGATTCTTGTCGAGCACTCCCCACGTGCTGCGCGGGTCGCCGATCACCTGCGCGCGGTGGTAATGCATGATCGAGTCGATGTCCGCGACTGCCGGGAAAATCCCTTTGAACCCGCCCGAAAATCCCGCCATGAAATGCGGCTCTATGAAGCCCATCACAATCCGCTTGTCGGCCTCGACATACTCCTTGTTGTAAAATACGTTCCGCCCGTCCGGCGTCTTTCCCGCCAGCTTCATCGTCGCCGGATTGTGCGAATTGTGATTCACAACCCGATACTTCCTGAACACTTCCGCCCCAATCATCCCCTCCAATTCCGTCGCCGTATTTTCGCGGTGCGACCCCGTCCCATTAATAATGCAGAAATTCGCCGCCGGCACGTGCGCCAATTCATCGAAGAGCCAAGGCAGTAGCCGCGCCGTCGGCAACGGCCGCGTGATATCCGGAATGACGATGGCGACTTTATCGCGCGCAGCGACTAAATCGCGCAACGGTTTCGAACCAATCGGCGCCCGTGCCGCCTTGCGAAACCCACCCGCCTCATCGCACAGCCCCTCGACAAATTTCGGCGCAAGCACGGTGATGTTGTTGGACGGGAACTCGACTTCAAGCCCGCTAGTGCCGTATTGAAGATGAATTTTCATGCGGCCTTATTATAAGGCCGCATCTGCCGTCTGCCACGAATTCGCGCGAGGGTTTGTGTTAGTTCGATTGCATTTGCGTTTAGCGCCAACGGCGCGAAATAATGTAGCCCAGTCAACATGATCGGCGTACCCGCACCCGAAACGGATGAAAATAGCGATGCCATCGGTTAGAATAAAAGCCGTCGCTCCCTTTTTTGGCGGCGCTGACGCTGCTGGTGGACAGATCGCGGTTGCGCGCAAGATTATTTGCCATGAGTTTTGCAATCGTTATGTACAAGACTGAGGATTAATAATGAATTCCAAATTTACAGCAACTCTCTGCGCGGTGATGATGTCGGTGCTTGCAGCGCCGCGCGCGGTCTCTGAAGAAACACGCACGACCGCGCGCATTCTAGTGCTCACCGGCAACGAATATCCCGGACACAAGTGGACGGAGACGGCGCCGGCCATCGTGAAATTCCTCAGCGACGATGCGCGCTTGAAAGTCGAGTTGAACAAAGATCCGAATTTCCTCGCCGATGCGAAGCTCTTCGACTACGACGCGATCGTGCTCAATTACATGAATTGGAAATGCGCCGGCCCCGGCGAGAAAGCGCGCGCGAATCTAAAAGCATTTGTCGAGCATGGAAAAGGGCTGGTGCTGGTCCATTTCGCGTGCGGCGCGTTTCAAGACTGGCCGGAATTCAAAACGATTGCGGGCCGCGTGTGGGATCCGAAGGCGCGCGCCCACGACACGCGCGGCGCATTCAAAGTGGAGCTCGCGAAAACGTCGCACCCAATCCTGCAAGGTCTTTCGTCGTTCGAAACGGACGACGAGCTTTACACGTGTTTGACCGGCGAGAAGGAGATCGAAGTGCTGGCGACGGCGCGCTCGAAAGTGGACCTCAAAGAATATCCGATGGCGTTCGTGACTGTGTATGGAAAGGGCCGCGTCTTCAACTGCACGCTCGGCCACGATCTCGCGGCGCTCAACGTTCCGGAAGTGATGGAACTTTATCGCCGCGGAACGGCATGGGCGGCTCAATTACCTGCCGCACCGCCTGCAGCGGCCGAAAAAAAATAAACAAGCAAACCCTAAACGCCGCCAAGGGAACAGTTAATGCGTTTGGCGGCAATCAATTGGAGATGCTGTTAGTGAAGCGGGTGAAGGGGTTCGAACTAGCGATAATTGCACATTTTCATTCTTGCATTCATTTACGTCCAAAGCGTTTACGTCAATTGATTCCGCGCCAGCGGCAAGCCGGTGTCGTAATAGCGTCGTTGAATTCTCTTTCATAACGGTTTCGCCCACGGCTTCGGCGGTGCTCTGCAAGCGGTCTTGCCGGGCGTGACTGTACACGTTCGCCGTTAGCTGCGGGTCTTGATGCCGCAAAAGGCGTTGTGCTTCGGTCAGCGTCGCGCCCGATTCAATGACAAGTGAGCAATAGGTGTGACGCAAACTGTGAAAGACCAGCTTCCCGCCGGGCGCGTCTTCAAGCAACTTTGCCGCGGTCAAGTCGCGGAAGAAAAGCCGGTCAATGTGGAAATCGACTTCCAAAAGCGGCGCGTTCGCTGGCTTGCCTTCGGACGCGGCTTTCAACTTCAACGCCAGCGTGTGCGGCAATGGTTGACGTGAAGCCCTTCGGCCTTTGCAGAATTCCGCGGACAGCGATAGCGAACACATTTCGACGTTCAAGTCTTGAACCTTCAACGCGGTCAGTTCGCCTTTGCGATAGCCGGTGCAAAGCGCCACTTCGTACACAAGGCGACGCGGCGGCGGCGCGGCGTTCAATAGCTTTTCGATTTCATCGGCGGTCATGGCGCGGCGTTTCTGTTTTGGCGTCGTGTCGAATCCGGCCATGTATTCAAGCGGATTCGATTCAAGATAGCCGCGGCTTTTCGCCCACAGACAAAGCGCCTTGATGCTCTCGACATACATTTGAACGGTCTTGCCGGTCGCCGGTTGCGCGGTCTTCGCTTTTTTTCCAGGCTTCGGCGGCGGCGGCGGAATCTTCCCGGCCAGTAGATCGCGCGCAACGCTCTCGACTTTCGGCAGCGTCACGTCGTGAACCGTCTTCAAGTTCAATTGCGCGGGCCAGAATTCCATTAAGTGCCGTGTGCGCATTCGAACGTGAACGGCGTTCCACGGTCTTCCGCCGTGCCCGCCTTGTGCCGTGCCCCACGCAATGTATTCGTTTGCCACGTCCCAAAACGGGCGCGGTGCGTCGCCGGGCTTCGGCGGTAGACGATAGCCAAGCCGGATTTGCCGGTGCTCGTCTTCGAATCGGCGCGCCATTGCCAGCGTTTCTCTTGGGTTCGTCGTGCCGGTGAAGCGCACTTGTTTTCCGTTCCAATGCTTGTATCCGGCCCGATATTTTTTTGAAACCGGGTGCGGCTTTGATTCAACAAAGGCCATGATTCAATTCTCCCTATTCTTGGCGGTCCAAAACTCGTTTCACGGACATTGCCGTCCATTTGCTTCCGCGTGCCGTTTGCTGGCCCGCGGTGTTCATGTGTTCCGCAATCGCGGCAAGGCTTTCGCCCTTCGCGCGTAATTCCTGCATTGTCGGGGCAAGATCGGCAACCGCGGCCAGCGCCATTGCCCGGCGGGCTTCGATTGACGCTTCGCGCCCCTTGGCAAGCCCGGCCAGTCTCGCGTCTTCGCGGCCTTGCCAGTGTCCGGGGCGGTTACTGCCAAGCGCCGCGCCGCGGGCCTTCGCAGCGGCCAGCGCCGCTTTCGTTCGTTCCGATATGCGGCGGGCTTCGTCTTCGGCAACCGCGGCCAAAATGTGAATCGTGAGCCGGTTTGCGTTTGGATTATCGCACGCGACAAAATCGCAACCGGAATCCATAAGCTTTGAAAGAAACGCAACGTTTCGCGCCAGCCGGTCAAGCTTCGCGATAACCAGCTTGGCTTTGCTTCGGCGGGCATGAGCAATTGCCGCGGCCAGCTTCGGGCGGTCCGCGCGCTTGCCGCTCTCGACTTCCGTGTAGACGGCTTGAATCGGCGCGCCCGCGGCTTTCGCGTAGGCTTCCACGGCGGTTTTTTGCGCTTCCAAACCAAGCCCACTTTGGCCTTGCTGTTTGGTGCTCACGCGGTGATAGGCAATCAAGTTCATGGTGTCTTTCCTTTCAAAAGACACTATATCATTTGTTTTGACGTTCGTCAACACATTTGTTAATTTATTTTTGATCGTTCGTTGAAAGCGTCCTTTGCCATGAATCGGCCATGCGCGCAAAGGTGACGCGCTCGTTTTTCTTCCAACGGGTCTTCGTGCTTTCCAGCCGGTAGGCGTCGGCCAGCTTGTGGCGCACGTGTTCGGGTTCGGTGTGTGTCGCGGTGCGTTTCATGGTGCCCCGTTCTAAGCGTTCGGGCGCAATCGCGCAACCTTGCGCGCTTCGGCGTCCAAGCGCTCTTCAAAAAACTGCACAATCCGGCCCGCGGTCCAGCAATTTTTACCCATTAGTTTTGCCGGCGGCGGCAATTCCCCGCGGGCGACGGCCCGCTTGATGCTCTCGCGGCAAGCCTTGCCTAGCATTCCGGCCAGCCCGTCTTCGGTCAAGATCGTCGCCGGCGGCAAATTGCCAAGTTCCAAGTAGATGCCCGGCCCCGGTTCGTCGATTTCCGTTTCCGTCGCGGCCATTTCGGGCGCGGTCGTGGCTTCAATCATGGCTTTGGTTCTCCGTGTTCGCTTCCGGCTTCGGTGGGCGTTGAATGTGGTAGCCTTTGGCGCTTGCGGTTCGCGTTTTTTCCACACGCGCCAAGCGTCCGGCTTCCATGTGATCGGACAGCAAATTGCACACTGACTTTTTCGTGAGATTTTTATTTAACGCGCCGTTTATCACTTCGGTCATGCGTGTTGACGAAATGAAGACGCGCGTGTCTGCCGTCGAATTTTGGCTCACTTCCGCGTCTATCGCTTCCATGATTTCTTCGGCGTCGGCCAGATCGTCGTCTCGTTCGTCGCGGCGCGCTTGTGTCAGCGATACGACTTTTTCGGGCGTGTTCGTGCAACGGGTCATCACTTGATTAACGAAACTTTTCCAGCCGCCGGGGTCGTTGTGATTCGACGGCGCAACCGGCTTGCGCAGTTCTTCCACGATATCGGCAAGAATGTAATCCCGGTAGTTTTTGATAAGCGCCTTCGCTTGTTCCTTGCGGTCATCGCACACCGCGGGGCGCTTCAAACGGATAATGTAGCAGCGGCGGGCCATATCGCGCGAAAGGCGCAATCCGTTCGCCGTTAAAATGACGGTCAGCGTATTCGGGCGCGACGAATCGCCGTGATAGAGCAAGTGGCCCGAAATGGTGCCTAGCGTAATTGTCTGTTCAAGATTCGCGCTTGCGATTGATTGTTTGGCGTTGTCAACCAACACGACGCGCTTTGTCAATGCTTCGGCGGAAAGCAACCGCGATGAGAGCTTTTCATCGTCGTTGCGCGTGAGCGTGTGAACGATGTTTCCGCCGTACAATTCCCCGGCCATTTCGCCAAGTGTCGATTTGCCGCAACCTTTATCCGGTGCCGTGATCGCAAACGCGGGGCGCGTGCCGTTCACCGCGCCCCACGCGGGCGTTAAGAACATGGCCTTTATCATTGCCATGTCTTCGGGCGTTTCGCCGTTGTCGAAAAGCGCCAGCAACCGGGCCAGATATTCCCCGCGCGCGTCGTAACCCTTCGGCGGTTTCCACGTGTAATAGTGCCCTTCAAGCGGCGGTTCGTGGGGCACTTCGGACACGGCTTCAAATCGTTCCGCGCGCTCGCGGACGTGTTCGAAGAATTCCTTTTTCGGCGTGATCGTCTTCACGTCGTTGTCTTGCCCGCCTTGCCATGAAATCTTCCCTGTCCGCTCTTGAATCCATGCGAAAAGTGAATCGACAGTCGGCAAGATTCGAACGGTGCCGTTATGTTCAACGAAAAGCAACGGGTTCGTTTTCCCTACGGCCTTCGGCCAATTGCCCGTCATGGCGAAAAGATTTGTTGACATTTCATCGACGGTCAGCGCGTCGCGCCGTGTCTTCGGTTTTCCGTTCTTCATGGTAATCGGTTCTCCCTTTCCGTCGGTTTGAATGACAACGTGACAATTGCTAAAGAAGCGGGGCGGGTCCGCGGGCGTCGCGTCGTTGCTGGCGTTTTGAGTGGGCGGAATTGCTTCGGCTTCGTCGGTGCGGCGCGTCAATTCTTCCGCCAAGCCATGCGGCCCGTGCTCGCGGGCCACGTCGTTTGCGTCGCGTTTGTCACTCACGGATTTTCCTTTCGGCCAAATGTGACGGCCTTCAATTCCGCGGCAGTGTTGCGCAGCGCGGCCAGTGTGTTGTTTTTGAAACGGTGCCCGGCGGGGTCGTCATCGTAGATGATGCACGCGCGACGGCCCGCAAGCCGGGCCAGTGTGCCGGGCGTCCAGCGAAAGCTTTCGCCCGCGGTGACGCTTGTGCAATGAAGCCCGGCGGAAACGACGGCCAGTGCCTTCAATTCACCGGGCGCGATGTAAAGCCAGGGCGTGGCGCGGCCCACTTCCAAACGGGCGCGGCGTTCGGCTTCGACGCGGGCCAGCCCGCCGTCGATTTCCAGAATTGCGGCGCGTTCGTCGAATTCATCCGCAGGCCAAAACGATTCCGGCGGCGGCCAAAGTGTCGCAAAGCCGTGCCGCGGGCGGTCCTTCGGTTCCGTGCCCAGCGGTGCCCAAAGCGCTTTCGGCCCGTGCGTCGCGTTTTCCTTGTGCAGTTTCAACGCGAGCACGTCGCCGGCGGCGCTTGTAATCGGGATAATCCATGCGTCCTTTGCGGCGTGCTTCCAGCCGGTGAATTTTACGAACGGCATGAAGCCAAGCCCGAAAGCGCGGGCGGTGTCGATTGTGATTCCACGTTTGGCAAGCCAGCGGCCTTGCAGTTCGGGGCTTTCGTACAGCGTCCGCATGGCGCGCTCATGCACGCGGCGCAACGTGTCTTGATTTGGCACGGGCGGCAGCGGTTCCACGGGCGCGGGCGGTGCCGCGGGCTTCGGTGCGGCGCGCCGCGGTGCGGTGCATGGTCCGGCCAGCCGTGTGATCGCTTCGGCAATCGAAATGCTTTCGGCCAGCGCCAGCGCGTCGATAACGCTTCCCGCCGCTCCGCAACTATGGCAATGAAAACGCCAGCCCGCCGCGCCTTGATGCACGCTTAAGGCGTCGCGATTGCCACAGAATCGACACGGGCCATGATTGCCGGGGCGCTCGTGTCCAAGCACGTCCAGCAGCGGCGCGGCGGTCCGCTTCACGTCGTCAAGCGACGGGCGCGGGGCGGTTGAAGATATGTAATTTTCTCCGGACATACCCGTAGTAAATCACACACCAACCGGCATATCATTTCATATCCAATTAGAACTTAACGATTATGAGGTATCTTATTTTTGGTTCGCTCTGTCCAGGCGAGACAACGTTCTTCGACGCATTCAACTTTGAAAAGCACTTCGTTTGTTGGTTCGTGCTTTTTCGCCGTCTTGCACTCTTGCCACGTGTGAATCGTCTGAATGGGTACTCCATATCTTTCAAATACTTGTTTAGCAGTTATCAGGCCGTCTGGAATTTCAATACCCTTCAATCTGAATTCATGCGAATTAAGTTTCCAGCAAGCCCACGAATGCGCATCACGGACCGCGCGTGCGCTGGGTTTATGAATGAGATTCCAAATTGGATTGTCGAGACGCGACGCTTCGGCAAGAATGCGTTTGATTTCTTTCGGCGGCTTCTTTAACAGTTCCAGCCACTCCCAGCGAAGCCAATTGAGAACTTCCCTCGTCTGTTGATGCCGGGCACTAATGACCGTATCCCCTTCCGACGATAAGACAGCCGCTTGTAGAATTGCTTCCGTGCCATCGGAGCGTTTATCAAGAAAAACATCGGGGTGAAGAATGCCCAGCCATGCAAGCGTGATTGTCTTTGCTCCTCTTTTAGGATTCGGTGCGGAAATCTCATCACTTCTATTTTCTAGCCACGCTAGGCACTTGATTAAGTGATCTACTTTTGAAAGCGACTCTTTGACGAGCGGCTTGGGTGGGTCCGTATAAATCCATTTCCACGACTCCCGCCAAGGGCAACTCTCGCTTTCTTGGTTCCCAACAACGAGGTATTTGGTATCGTCGCGCGAAAGGTTCTTCAGAAAATCGTAAAGCTTTATCGGAAGTTCACAACGAATCACCAAACTTGGAATCACACGACGATCTCGTTCTGTGATAGATTTTACGTACTTGCGAAAGTGGTCCGCCATACCGACACTTTGAAGCCCAAACGTATGATCGGTGTTCCTTACAAATTCGCTTTGGGTCATTTTTAAGGCGTCAAGCATTTCGCAGAGCACGCCTTGATTAGGAATCGAATACTGCCACGGCCAATGGTATGCGTAATCGTCGGCAAGCCTTCCGTCACTCCAGCCGGTCCAAGTTAAATTGATTGCGCCCTCAATTAGTTCGCACGCTCTAAAATTATGCACGTTTTTCGGATTGTTTGGCCCGCCGGGTTGTCGCTTGTCAGTTCGTGGAGCATTCCACAATGGGTGCTTGCGCCATAGAGGTGTTTTTTCTGCCATAGTTTCGCCGCGCCTTTCCCTCTTTCCCTTCGGCGGTGAGTGTCCGCTTTCGGCCTTCGATGTTTAGGCGCGATTGATTGCAGCGGGTCAATTGAGTCAATTTCAATTGACTCAACTTTTCACGATCCTCAAAACTTCCGCGCGCTCGATTTCGGCTCCCCGCGCCAAATCCAGGCCCGCGGGAAGGACCCGCGAGTTTTTCCGCCGGCCAGTTCATGCCGCTTGTGCCGGTTTTCGTTCCCCTTATCCTACTGCCTTATCTATCTTTTTTCGTCCATTTCGCGCGCTTTGAAAAGGGGAGATTGGAAGCGGCACAACCGGCATTTTAGACGCCCCGGCCTTCATTCGCGCGCTCGTTCATGCGCCAAAGGCCAGCTTCGCGCGCTTGTTCGCGAACGAAAGCCGGTTTCGCGCGCAAAATACACGCTTCGAATTTAAGGCGGTGCGCCGTTCGCGAACGAAACTTTCCGAAAGGGCATTTTAGTTGACCGACACGCGCGCGGGGAGTGCGATAATTTCCGACAGTGCCCCGGCCTTCGGAAGGACCCGGAATGAAAAGCCGGTTTCGTTCCGTGACTATGCGGTGAATGGAACGAATTACGCACTTAAATTTTAAGGCGCGTTTTCGTTCCGGAACGAAATCTAAATTTCGCTCCGAAAGTCAGCCACCCGCGCAAGACGGCAGTGCCATGATTTCCGGCGGGGTCATGCCCTTCGGAAGGACCCAAACGCCAGCCCGCCCGCCGCGCCGTGCCGCATACCCGCGCCACGGGCCTTGCATGGAAGGGGTGAAAGGGGCGCGGGGCGGGGTGGGGCGCGTCGGTCATTTCAGTTTTTCTAACAACGCCGCGCAAGCAATCGTGTGTCCGTCCGTTGCTTCGATTTCCTCTTTTATCATTTGCGCGGCTTCGTGAAGTCCGGCACGTTTCAGCGCCTTGTATCGTTCTCCGTCACCGGGGCCGCAAAGGCTTCTCCACGATCCCCAAGCCCGCATATCTTCGATTCTAAATCCAGCGCTTTGAAATGCGCTCGCGGCTTCGGACGCGCGCATTACCCAGCCGGGCACGGTTTTTAAAGGCGCTTTCGCCGCCGCATCAATCCTATGGCTTCCCGTCCAAGCAAAGAGCGTGACGTGATCGCCGGTCAGAACTTCTTCAAAGAGCAGCGGACGCCCGCGCCAGCCCACGGCACGCATAGAGGCTATCAATTTGTCCAGAAATTCCGGGTGAGTGATAGAATTCACTTTCCGCACGCTTCCGGAATTCGGGTAGACATTAATCAATTCCATTTTTCGTGCGGCCCTTTGGAACGTGAGCAAGTCTGATTGTGCAAAAAGGGGCGCGGCGCGTCCGCGGTCACGCCTTGCGTTTCGAATACAGCAAATGAAAAATCGTCTCCGCCAAGCCCTTCCGAAAGTCCGGGTTGTCGCTGTATTGCTTGTACAGTTCCGTATGGTCCATGACAACTTCGTCCATAGCGTCGTTCAATGCCTTGTCGTGGGCAATGCGCGCGTTTTGTTCGTCGGAATTCGTCATCGCGTTTTGGAATTCCTTGTTCGCCGCAACTTTCTTCGGCAATTCTTCCGACAGGAACTTTTCAATGCGGTCACGATCTTGCCATGCGATGTTTCCAAACGTATCGTTGAACACTTTGACGATGTGGCTTAGGAAATCCAATTCCGGTTCGGGCTTGCGGCGCGCCGCGCTCGTCGGCACGGGGTCCAGCGCCACGTCGCCGGCCAGCGCAATGTCTTCTTTGGCCTTTTGCTCGACGCGGTAACTGTCCAAGTCAATTGCTTCAAGAATGCCCTTCGAAAGATCGTCTTCTTTCGGTTCGCCCAGCTTCGGCACAAGCAATTTCAGGAACGTGCAAAGGCGTTCCCACGCCACGCTGTTGAACGGCAGCACCGCGGACAAAAATTGATACGTCCGCACGAACATTTTCGCCTTGCTCTTGAAATCGACTTGCCCGTCTTCGTCCAGTGTCTCGTCATAGATTTGCGAGCACGCGTCAAGAATCGGGTCCAATTGCTCGCGGCCCGCGCCGTCGAGAAACAGCTTTGCAAACGTTTGCACTTGCTCCGCGGAATAGACTTGGTACGCGTCCAAATCCGCTTTCAAATCGTGCAGCTTGTTCGGGTCCGTCTCTTCGCTCAAAATCGTGGTCTTGTAGAACGGTTCGAACGATTCCTTGATTTGTTTCGCGTCGTTGCGGAAGTCGAGCACGAACGTATCGTTCTTCCCGTCGCAAGCGCGGTTCAAGCGCGACAGCGTTTGCACGGCCTTGACGCCCGACAGGATTTTGTCCACGTACATTGAATGCAAAAGCGGTTGATCGAAGCCGGTTTGGAATTTGTCCGCGACGATCAAAAAGCGGTAATCGTCCTTTTTGAACGTTTCGGGAATCTTCGAACTCGCAAAGCCGTTCATCGTGTCTTCGTCGTATTTCTTGCCGTTGTATTCCTTTTCGCCGGTGAACGCGACAATGGTCTTGTACGGGCTTTTGCGCGTCTTCAAATACTCGTCAAAGGCCAGCTTGTATTGAATCGCGCGGACAATCGAATCCGTGACAACCATTGCTTTAGCGCGGCCCTTGATTTTCTTCGCGGCAATCACTTCGTCGTGGAAGTGGTCAACCATGATTTCAGTTTTTTGCCGCACGGCGTATTCGCTCGACTCGACATATTTCTTCAGCTTCTTTTGCGCGCGCTTCTTGTCGAATTGCGGGTCGTCTTCGATCTTCTTCAAGAGCTTGTAATAGCTGGTGTACGTCGTGTAATTTTTGAGCACGTCGAGAATGAATTGCTCTTCAATCGCCTGTTGCATCGTGTACGTGTGGAACGCATGGAACGTACCGTCGGGTTGCTTCACGCCGAAAATTTCCAGCGTCTTGTTCTTCGGCGTGGCGGTGAACGCAAAATAGCTGGCGTTCTTTTGCATCTTCTTCGATTCAATCACGCGGTTGATGCGGTCTTCGTCGGTTTCATCGTCGCTTTCCGGCCCGGACACGTTCAACGCCGTGTTCATCTTGCCCGCGGCGGACCCGCTTTGGCTGGAATGTGCTTCGTCGATGATGATGGCAAAGCGGTTGCCCGGCAGCGTGCCGATTTCATCGACGATGAACGGGAATTTTTGAATCGTCGTGATGATGATTTTCTTGCCTTGCTGCAACGCCGCTTTCAATTGCCCGGACCCTTGCGTAATCGCCTGCACCACGCCTTTGACGTGCGCGAATTGCTTGATGTTGTCTTGAATCTGTTTGTCCAAGACTTTCCGGTCCGTGACTACAATCACCGAATCGAAGACCGGCTTTGCCGCGCCGTCCGCGGTCAGTTCCACAAGCTGGTGGGCCAGCCACGTGATTGAATTGCTTTTCCCGGACCCGGCGGAATGTTGCAGCAGATATTTTTGCCCGGTGCCGCGGGCCTTGGCGTGCGCCAGCAGCTTGCGCACGCAATCCAACTGGTGATAGCGCGGGAAGACTTGCTTGTATTCGACGCGCCCGCGTTCGTCCTTCTCTTCCAGCAAGCGCGCGTAACGCTCGACGATGTTGCACAAGCTGGGAATGGAAAGCGTTTCCTTCCACAGATAATCCGTCTTGATGCCGTGCGGGTTCGGCGGGTTGCCCGCGCCGTCAAGGTGTCCTTTGTTGAAAGGCAAAAAGCGCGTGTCCTTGCCCTTCAAATCGGAAGTCATGTAGACGGTTGAATCGTCCGCGGCGAAATGAACCAGGCAACGGCCCACGTGAAAAAGCGGTTCCTTCGGGTCGCGGTCATTCTTGTATTGCTCTATGGCGTCCGCGGTGTTTTGGTTCGTGAGACTGTTCTTCAATTCGAACGTCATCGCCGGCAAGCCGTTGATAAAGATGCCCAAATCCAGCGCGTCGTTGCTTCCGCCCGCGTTGTAGCGCAATTGGCGCGTGACGCTGAAGACGTTCGCCGCGTGGCGCGCCGCGGCGTCCGCGTTGCCGGGCGTGGGCGTGGCGTAATACAAATCCACGTGCGCTTCGTTGTGGTCAATCCCGTTGCGCAGCACGTCCACGATGCCGCGCTTGGATATTTGGCTGAAAATGCGGTTGAAGAATTTGGCGCGCCCGTCGCCGGCGCGGACGTTGAGCTTGTCGAGCGTCTTGGCTTGCGTGGCTTCAAGGAACGCGAAAAGCTGTTTGCCGTCCAGACAATAGGTGCGGTCGTAATCGTGCCAATCGCCTTCCACGTAGCCACCCCGCCCATAGGGGCGGGGTGGTTCGCTGCACACGCCGTGCGCCGCGGGTGTCGCGGGCGCGGCGGCGCGCGTGCCAGTCAGCGCCGCGACAATGAGGCTTTCCAAGCCTCGTTCGCTTGTGTCGGTCGGCATGGCTTGCCCCTATTGCCGCACGTCAATCTTTCCCGTCACCGCGTCCGAAATCAGTGCCGTGCGGTATTCTTCCATGAGCGCGATTTCGCGCTCGCACGTTGTTTCCCCGCTCTTAATGGCTTCCAACTGGCCTTCGATATACTCGACAATTTTCCGCTGTTCGTTGACTGGCCCTAGCGGAACTTCCGTCGATTTGACGATTTGCGTATTCAAATTCGGTTGCCCGGAACCTTGCTTGATTCGGTCCCTATAAACTGGCGTCATCATTCTGAAAAAATAATAAAGGTAGTCCTTCGTGGCGATACGCTCGTCAATTTTATCGAACGCCACGGAACCGTCATTGATGCACCCATTGACTGCAAGAATCTTCGGAACGCCTAGCGTCGCGCCGCTATTCGTTAGAATCAACGTGCCCGATTTCAAAAAGCGTGAATACTCGACTCCCGCAGCGGTAAGGAATTCGGTCGTTCCTGTCAAATACTTTGATTCGTCTTTTGTGGATTCCGCTACTGTTATCCAAGGGCAAAAATCTCCGCCAAAATATTTTGGATCGCCAGCGGGTCGTGGCGACGCGCCGCGAATCACCGCGCAAAACGTCGAAACGTTTCGAACGGTCCAATGTTCCGGCACGTCGCCAAGCCACGGAATCCCCGACGGCTTCAATTTCACTTTCGGATTCAATCCGCGCGTGACGGCGCGGTTGATGAGCGCGGTTTTGTGCTCTTTCAACAGTTCAATCGTTTGCCGCTTGTTTTCGATGAACGCCGCAATGTCGCGCTCTTTCGTTTCCAGGAACGAGACAATGGCGTCTTGCTCGTTGCGGGGCGGAATGAACAACGGAACTTGTTTAAAGTCGGCGTATCGCATGTCCCATTGATCGCAGCGAACGCCGTAGGAAATCCGCTTCCACGCGAAAATATAGCGGTGACAACGCAGCAAATAGTGAATGAACCGCGGATTGAATTCGCCGTGCAGCGTGCAAACGATGTATGCCGGGCTTACGATTCCGTTAAAGTCCGAAACGCCAAGCGAACCTTGCCACGTTTTCATTTTGTTCAAGACAAGTTGCCCGCGACGAACCACCTTATAATTCGATAGGTCTTCAGGAATGACGTTGTGATTTTCGTCGTCTTCTTGTCGCTCAATGACTCCGAAATCGCGGTAAACGGAAAGCAGCGGCAAGTCAGGACGATTGCGTTCGCTCACAACGGTCGTGATGCTTCCGACAGACGCTTTTTGCCAGTGCTTCGGCACGTCGCCAAGCCAATCTTCGGCAGCGCGTTGTTTATCGCGATAGAGTTTCACCGTTTTATTTCCCCGTCTCGATAATTTTCGCCAATAGCCCCAAAGTCTCGCGTTCAAGCCCGCTTAAATCCTTGGCGATTTCGTCCAGACTTCGCAACGGTTGATAGTGATAGAAATACTTTGTGAACGAAATTTCGTAGCCCTTGCCGGTGCCCGCCGTGTCTATCCACGCGTCCGGCACGTGCGGCAACACTTCGCGCTTGAAATAGTCTTCGATCTTCTCTTTCAACGGCACGTTTTCATGGTCGCGCAAGTCCGCATCCGGTTCGTATTCGACGCGGCCGTCCTTGTGGCGGGCTTTCACCACGGGCGCGGCGCTTTCGTCGCGGCGCGTCAAGTGCTCGCGAAACAGCTTTTCGCGCTTGCTCGACAGCTTCACGCCGTTGCCGTCCAGAATGCCGCGTGCGTCGTTGTAATTGCCCGCCGCGGCGGTCAACGCCTTGGCGTCACGCTCGACGGCTTCGGCCCACTCCGTGTCCTTGGCGGATTCGCACGCGGCGCGGAATGCCTTCCGCGCGTCCGCGGACAAATCCACGCGCAAGCGCAGCGGGCGCTCGACGGTGATTTGCCAGTAACCGAAATCGGCGTTGTCGAAAATCTTGCTCTGCTCGGTTTCCTTGAAGTCCAAAAACGTCTTCGTAATCAGTTCAATTTGTTCCGTGCTGAATTCGCAGTTTTTCTTGCCCAGATTCTTGCGCAGCTTCGTGAACCATTGCGTGGCGTCAATCAACTGCACTTTGCCTTTGCGGTGCGCGGGCTTGCGGTTGCTCAAAATCCAAATGTAAGTCGCAATGCCGGTGTTGTAGAACATGTTTTCGGGCAAGCCCACAATCGCTTCCAGCCAGTCGTTTTCAAGAATCCATTGCCGGATGTTGCTTTCGCCTTGCCCCGCGTCGCCGGTGAAGAGCGCGGACCCGTTGTGAACGGTCGCGACGCGGCTTCCCAGCTCCGTCTTGCGTTTCATCTTCGAAAGGAAATTCACCAAAAAGAGCAATTGCCCGTCGCTTGAACGCGGCACAAGCGAGAGCGGCGCGCCGTCGTGCTCGACGGCAAAACGCGTGTCCTTCATTTCCTTTTTGTCCCCGCCGCACAACGCGTCAAGGTCCGTCTTCCACGATTTGCCGTAGGGCGGATTAGCCAGCATGAAATCGAATTCAAGCGACGGGAAGCCGTCGCGCGAAAGCGTGGAACCGTATTTGATTTGGTCCGTCTTCCGCTCTTTGATAATCATGTCCGATTGGCAAATGGCGAACGTTTCCGGGTTGATTTCCTGTCCGTACAATTCGACGGAAACGTCCTTGCCCTGCTCTTCGGCAAAAATCTTGATGAACGCTTCGGCTTCGGTCAGCATCCCGCCGGACCCGCACGCGTCATCGTAAACGAGATAGGTCGTGCTTTTGATTAGCTTCTTTATCGGGCGAAAAATCAGCGCGGCCATGAGCCGGATGATTTCGCGCGGCGTGAAATGTTCGCCGGCTTCTTCGTTGTTCTCTTCGTTGAACTTGCGCAGCAATTCTTCGAAGACGTAACCCATTCCCAAATTGGAAAGCCCCGGATGAATTTCCTTGCCTTCACCGTTCGTCACGGGTTCCGGGCTTAAGTTGATGTCCTTCGAAAGGAATTTCTCGACAAGCTGATAAAGCACGTTCGCATTTTCGAGCTTGTGCAGTTGGTTGCGGAAATCGAATTTGCGCAAAATTTCCTGCACGTTTTCGCTGAAGCCGTCCAGATACGCTTCAACGTTCGCCTTGATTTGCGACGGTGAATTCAGCAGCTTGCGCAGCGTGAACGGCGACGTGTTGTAGAAATGCCGGCCCGCGGCCTTTTGAAGCGCGGACCGTTGCTCGTGAATGCCCTTCTTGTCGAGAAACGCCTTCGATTCGAGCACTTTGTCTTTCGTCGGTTCAAGCAACACGTCCAGCCGGCGAATCACGGTCATCGGCAAAATCACGTCGCGATACTTCCCGCGGACATAAATGTCACGCAGCACATCGTCCGCAATGCCCCAAATGAAGCCGACGATCTTGTTATGCTGCGAATGGTCCAAAGGCGTCGCGCTCCGTTCGTGTCGTGAATTCGGGAAAGCCAGTATGACGGCTTTCACCGCTTTGGCAAGGGTGCAAGCGGCATGAAGGAAGACGCCCGCCGCGGCGCGTTTGCGGCGCGTGTACGCGCCTTTCGCCGCGGCGACGTGAGCCAGGGCAACGGCAACAAAAAAGCCCCGCCAATCGCGGCGGGGCGTGTGTAACGCGCCGCGGGCGCGGCGGCGGTGCTCACGGTTCTAATTGATCTTTCGGCTTGCGTATTTGCCCTTTACGTTTGCATCAAAGAATTGCCCCTTTGACGGCGCTGCAAGAAACGCTGAATAGACGTGCCGCGGAACGTTTGGGTACTCATAGATTTTGCCGTTATTGAAGCGAAGTCCAAGCGTCGAGGATTCGTCATCGTATCTAACGGCGTCAAGCATTGAGGACTGCACCGATTGATAAACCATAGAATGCCCTTCCTCTAAAGCGCTTTCGCCCGCTGCGCTTTTGCGAAAGCCAAAATGGATTCGCAGAGTTTTGTGAGCGCCGCGGATTTCATACCCGCGTTCCACGCTTCAACGAGTACGTCGGCAACAAACAATTCCTCTTTCTCAATTCCGCCGATGCTCCCATAAGCAGCTCTAACTTTGTCTTTGATCTCGTGAACCTTCGCCGCTGGAATCCCGTCAAAAGCTGCGGGGCCGATTTGCTTCGGCCAAATGGCTAAATCCGGCTTCAAAACAGTTGCCTTCGGCATCGGGTCTTCCGCGCCATAGCCAAGAAGCGTCAGAATTGCTTTGTTGTCTTGCGTGTGCGCCGTGAGCTTTTCCGGTTTGCAATCGGAATCCGCGTCAAATACTGCAAAAGTCGGGATATTGAGCGCCCGCGCGATTGCCACGGGACGCGGCATTTTGCTCTTTCCGTTCGCCGGCACGATATGACAGCCGAAACGCCGAAACTCGTCCCAAAGATTCAAAAGATGCAAATAGGCCGTGATATGCGCACGGTCTTCAATTCCCTCGACAAGAATCAAAATCGGCGTGAAGAACATTTCGTTAAGATCGGTTTGCAGTGCGGCGTGGATTTTTGTCAATACGCCTTGCGGTGCCGTCGGTGGATTGTCACCGTATGCAGCGGAAACGCGCTTCTCAATTTCAGCGGCGGAAACGTGGGCGCATGAGGCGTTTTGCTTTTTGGGACACTTGCGAATGAGCCGGACATTTTCAAAACTCTTGCCCGAAACGAAATGCGGCGAATGCGTGCAAACGACGATTTGCGAATTTTGTGCGCTTAGGCGTTCAAACACGCCCGCAAGGTGTCGCGCTTGCGGCGGGTGTTGGTACAGTTCCGGTTCCTCGCAACCAAGCAACAATTTGGGGCTATTTGAATCATCGGAAGCGGCCAATTCTTGCAGCAAGGCAAGAAGATAGCAACGCTGTAAGCCGTGACCAAACCGCGTTAGATTGCCTTTAAAAAACTCACCTTCGCCGGCAATAATTTCGGCCAGCGGGTCCGCAAGTTGGACCGCGGATTTTGGATCGTTTCGCCAAGCAAGGTCCAGCGTGGCTTCGGGGTGTGACCACTCTTGAAGACGCTTTTGCAAACTCCCCGATATGTCTTTCAAAGCGCCTTCGTTCTTTTTCAAAAGTGCTGCATACTCTTCTTGCGTGCGCGCGCGCAAGTCTTCAGTTTCTTTCTCGAAAGAAATTTTTGCCCGGACAGTGCGCGCAAGAATCTTTCCTAAAGCAGTATTCTTGGCTTCCACATTTTCGGTTGCGGCGTCTTTTACGGCGGGAACGAAAATCCATTGAATAAACGGAGCAAGAATGCTTGTTCCGACGAAGCCGTAAAATTTATCGCCGCTTTGGGCGGGTTCGCACTCTTCAGGGTGTTTGGATTGATATTCGTGTAACGCCTCTTGCATCTGCGTCATGGTGCCCGGCTTCGGAAGCTCGGTAATTTCCTTCGCGATAGCAGAATATGCCTCTTTGATTTCCGCCGCCTTGGCGCCCTTGCTATAGAGCGAGAAAATCGGTTCGAACCGCCGAAACGTCATTCGTTCGCCGTATTGCTTCACTTCGGCCATGCCCGCGCCATCATTCCATTGCGCTTCAGCCGTGACAATGAGTTTGCCGTTGCGAAAGTAGTGTGAAAGAGCAAGTTGCTCGGCTTGATTCAAATCACGAAACGTGACGCTAACTCGAATCGGCTCACTGGCGTCCTTGCCGTGAAAATCTTCCTTGCTGAGATTCAACAGATTGTTCGGCGAACCCTGATTTTCGCGAAAGAAGATGTTCAATGCGCAAAGCACCGTGGATTTGCCCGCGCCGTTTGGCCCGATAAGGCACGTGTAATCGTTGAACGGAATCGTTGCGTCTTTGAACGCACGCAGATTTTGAATACGCACGCTTTCGATTTTCATGCAATACCCCTTCCTAATGCTATGTTGGTTCAATACATTTGGAGACTTAGAAAAGTCTACCATTTTTTGAACGGTGTTGCAAATTTTTCAATATGCCGCACGCGAGATTCAATGACTCGGCAAAGTCGCGAGTCCAGCGCCATAATCGCAGCAAGCCCGGCAACGTCGCCACGCCATTATCGGGGTTGCGCGGGCCAGCGTCGTCAAGCGCGATTGCGTGGCGCGTGGGCGTGTTTCGCGCGGTGACGGGTGCCAAATGCAAGGCGACAAAAAAGCCCCGGCAATTCGCGGCGGGGCGTGTGTGTGACCGAATCGGCACGGCGCGGCGCTCACGGCTTCGCGGTGCCGGCCAGCGCCAAAATTCGGCGCGGATATGTTCCGGCAACTTCGGCCAATTCGCGACAAGCTCGGCAACGTCGGTGCCATTCTGCCTTCGGCGTCGCCATTTTCGGGTTTTGCGCTATCCGGGCCAGCGCCTCAAGGCGCGATTGCGGGGCGCGTGGGCGGATTTCGCGCGGCGACGGGTGCCAAGTGCAAGGCTAAAAAAGCCCCGCCAATTCGCCGCGGGGCGTGTGTGTTCGAAACGGCGCGGCGACGCTCACGGCTTGACGGTGCCGGCCAGCGCCATGATTGCGGCGCGGAGATGTTCCGGCAACTTCGGCCAGATCGCGGCAAGTCGGCAAAAAAGGTGTTCGCCGGCGGGGTCCGCCGCGGCGGGCGTGGGTTGCCTTAGCATGTGGCACAACTCACAAAAATGCTCACTGTACGCCGCGAATTCCTTCAATTGCGCCGCGCGCCATTTTTCGATAAACGCTGCGAAGTCATTCGGGCGTAGGCGGGAATAATCGGCGGTTTCGCGAGCGTTTGCAAAGTCGGCGCGCGGGCGTCGTGATCGCCGGCAATTACATCGAACTAGGCAGCGAAAGCCGCGCGCATCTTCTATTCGGCGCTTTGGGATTTCGGGCGGCGGTCCGGTGCCGATTCCGCAAGACCCGGCCCGCTGCACGCGATTGCGCGCAAGGCTCAGGAATTTCAGAGAGCAACCCGAAGCCGAATTCACAAGCCAAGCGGCACAAAAGACGGCGAATGAGAAGATTCATGCGAAAGTCGTGGCGTTGCTGAAACACAAACTGGCAGCGATTTGATTCCGCGAAACTTCCACTTGTGCGCCCTGTTATTTTTTAACTCGTTGTGTTATTTTTTTAAAATCGCATACAACAGACGTTCCGCGCCATGAGTTCGTTGAACGAGAAACAGAAGCTCACAACCGTCTGTGGCATGGACCCTTGGAAAAGTCTCGTCGTCCCGCGAAACCAAAATCTCGGCCCGTGCCAAATTCCTTGTCAAATGTTTTTTAAAAAATTACTTGACCCATTTATAGAAGTCAGGATTATCGCTCAATCACTAATTGTTAAAGAGTCAATCTTTAACCCAATTCAAGCGAACTGCACAATGTGAAAAAATAACACTTTGTGCAGCAAAGTTTGATGGGGCGGGCCGGATTGCATTTCATGTGCTATTATGTTGAAGGCGCGTTGAAGCCCAAATCGTTTCTCAAGTCCTTTCAATTGGAGCACTTACGATGAACGCCACGGTTGCAACATCTTCCGCGGAACTTGTGATTTCAGTCTTGCACAAGGTGGGTCAGGGCGTCCGCATACGGGATGATCGACGCCTTGCCGATATATTCGGTCAAGCAGCACAGAAATATCCGTCTTTTAAGAGATTCAGCACTCATCCGTTATATTTTGACTGCCCATTGCTTGCAGAAACATTGCATCTTCTTGATATGGGTGGTACGATAGAGAGGTTCAATGCTCAGTCGCAATACTATCAAGCAACACAGTTGACCTTGGGTGATCAAGGCAAAAACATTTACAGTCAATTGAGCGAAGAAGAACGTAACGCAGTTGACGAAGTTGCGGGTAAAATAAAAAATGCCTTCACAAGCGGAGCAGGAACTGCGAAATCGTGTTGATTCCTACGTTGGAAGTCGATTGCCGACTGACGTAGCGGCTTGGGTAAAAAAATACAGAACGAAAGCGAAAATAATACACGACGGGCTGTGGGGAACGTTCGAACTATATCCCTATCATCTTGCAATCTTGGACACTCCCCTATTACAGCGCCTTCGGTTTATCAAGCAAACTGGCTGCACGTATCTTACGTATCCATCTTCGCTGCATAGCAGATTTGAACACACCATTGGCGTACTCTATCAAACGATCAAAATAGCAAGTGTAATTACCGCGCGGACCCCAAAGAAGCTCGGGGAAACCGAACTCGCCAATCTTTCTGTTGCAGCAATCATGCACGACACTGGACACGGGCCGTTCTCTCATTCCAGCGAGGAATTCTATTCGTCTTTAGGGCACATGGCATCCTATATCCAAGAACAGGAGGCCGCTGGATTCAAAAGCGGTGCTGGTGAGGTACTCTCTTCATTTATCGTCGAATCTAAACCGTTTCGGGCATTTATCAGTCAGATAAATGAAATCTGTGCGATGCGGCTGGATTGCGACCAGATTAGCAAGATTATCACCGGACGGCTCGGCGACGAAAACATGTATTTAAGCGAGATCGTCCACGGTCCCTTTGACGCTGACAAACTCGATTATTTGCACAGAGACGGGATGTTCAGCGGTCTACAAATGAATGTCGATTTGGATCGTTTATTGAACTCAATTGGAGTCGAAACGTATCCGGTTCCGCATGTTGCTGGCAGACGGCAGACGCGAATTGTCGGAACAGTCGCCGGAACAACCCCGCTTGAACAGATTATGTTCAATAAAATGCTGCTTCATGTGGGCATATATCATCATCCGAAGGTTCGAGCGTGCGATTGTATGCTTCAGGCAATTTTTGAAATCTCAGTTGAAAAATCGGTAAACGTTGGCGGCGTGAAACTTGAACAGGCAACCGATTTTTTACAATTGACCGACGATTTCTTGCTTATGTCGGCTCTTACCGAAGACGCAACGATAAAAAAAATCATCCAAGACATCCGGGACCGAAGGATTTGGAAGCGTGCAATCGTCATCGCCCGCCGCACGGTGCCCGAAGATGCTCATTCAAACAAAATGGCGTTTCAATTGTTGGTAAAAATGGCGGGTTCTGATCGTGCTTACCGAGACCAGCGCAAAGAACTCGCCACGAAAATTTGGGAGGAGGCGGGCAAACCTTGCGAGCAGCACGAAGTGTGGCTGGATTTGCCGAAACCTCCAAATCTAAATGAAGCAAAGCGAACTTGGATTAGCGTGGGCAATGCCGCCGCTCCGATTGAATTGCAAGATATCGTGCCAGTTGAGGATTGGGTTAATCAGTATGTCACCCATAAGTGGCGCGGCCATGTATTTTGCCCGGAAGATGCTCGCCAGAAAATCAATCAAGCCGCGCAAAATGTCTTGTTGACAAAATTTGATTTGGCATTCAACGCCTTGGCAACATCATTGGCAAAGATTGACCAGTAAGCTATCTGGCCCGCCCGTCCCAAATTTTTTCAGTGTTCACGTTTTCACCGTGCCGGCCAGCGCCATGATTGCGGCGCGGATATGTTCCGGCAACTTCGGCCAAACTGCGGCCAGCGTTTCGAAGTCGGTGCCGTATTGGTGTCGTAATAGCGTCGTTAAATCAGCCGGAATTGAGTCTTCTTTGTGTTCGGCGGGAATTTGCGGAGTGTCGTTTGCGCCGTTAATCGGTGTGACGCTTCCATAGGAAGAATCGGTCTTTTGTCCGTCTTGAATGCTGCAATTATCCGGCTTGTATTTCTTATAAAGTGAAGCGGGTGAAGGGGTTCGAACCAGTAATACATTGTCAGATAAGGAGTTACAAGAACGCAGCAAAACCAATGCGGGACAGAATCAGACTGAGACCAAACTTGAACAGGCACCGGAAGTTGCATCAACCGAGGAACAGCAGAATCGAGCGAAATCGCAGCAAAGTGGCAATGATGGCACGCACGAAAAACGTGTTCAGGGCGTGTTGGAGAAACTGGTTAAAAATTTAAATTCAACGGACGCGAGAGACCTGCTGCGAATCATCGAAACCTGGCCGAATTTGCCTTTGCACATCAAGGCCGCGATCCTGGCCTTGATCGAAGCCGCCAAGAAACAATAACGCGCGGTCACGGCTTCCCCGGCAACGCCCCCCTACTCCCAGATTCCTTTCTGCGCTTCTTGTGGGATCGCGTCAGGACGCACGCCTTGATCGCCCCCTGACGCTTGAGAAATGCCCCCTGTAGGCGCCAGACAGCGCCAGACGGCCTTAAAGGCCCTCCAGTCCACCAGTCCACGGATTTGCGGCCTCAGCCAGTGGTGAGCCAAGGCAGGCACGGCTGTGACCAGATTTTTCGGCCAGCGCGTCCAACGGTGGTCTGCCGGATTCGTCACGTTTTACGGCTCCGTGCCGAGGAGAATGTCTCGGATGCTTTTCTCACTGTCTCTCCGCTTCGCCTTCTTCGTGGACTCGTGCACTGTCTTTGTCATAGTAATCGCCGATGGGTCAACCCCCATAGCGGGACGGTCGGCGTCGGCTTTCGTGGCCTCCTCGCCGCCCGTCGAACCGGAAGCCGAGGTGCCGTTCTGTCTCCCCGTCAATGGAGATGCAGCCGTATCCGGATCGTAACAGTCAATAATGGCGGCTCATCCATTCGCCCAAAGCAAGTTTTTTCATCCTTCCTAGAACTCTAAGTCTTCCTAATACAGTCACTTAAAATCGCACAGTTGAAATTCAGAGTTCTCTTCTTGATTTTTTTTCGAAAAAACGGTATTATAAGGGTGTAGGGGGACAGTCCCCCTCTCGCAGTCGAGCGCCGCGGTTGGGCGGCTGTCTCCGTGCGTTTCGCGTTTCAGCGATACGCTTGATACTCAAAATGTGAAGTGCATCTATGCACGCAAACTTGTTGTCGGGTGCGTTTACCCGAACCGCTTCGTTCTAACACGTTCGCAGTTTTGATCGCGAACCAGTGCGTTTTGGACGGCGACCCCGTCAGGGACCAACGATCAGTGATGACGAAAGTCAGTGGTGACGAAAGCTGTCGTGGAACTTCGGTTCAGAGTGGAGTGACAGTAAAGTAGCTCGGTGTTAGAGGCGCGTTAAATGAATGGAAGTGCAGGTCGCAAATCGGCATTTATGGAACTGGTGTCAGATGCCGCGAAAGCAATATTTGAATTTCAGACATTTTTTATTTTGCCACAAAATTATAATGACTGCGTACCGATACCAGACAGCGTTCTCGAGGAAATGTTCTCGCAAGTGATTAAAGAGTATCGTGGGCTTACCATTCTTCCTGGGAAAGGGTACTGGACCAACCCCAAAAATAAGAAGGTCGTTTCTGAACCGATTCTATACTGCGTCGTTAAGATTCAGAAACAGTCGGTTGAAAAACTCGAACAAATGTTGATTGCATTCGGTCAAAAATTGCGTCAGGAAGACGTTTACATCGCTGATCCGATTCGAGGCGCGAGATGCGTTCGCTGTGCTCAAGCACCAGAGGCGGATACGTGGAATTCGATTCCATCATTCGAATTGAAATCGGAGAACCGCCGTGAAAATCTGAAAAATGAGGTGGTTTACACGCGCGAAAGTGCCGCATAAACTGCAAGTGACAGCATGGGCCTGATGTCATCAGGCCCATGCCATTTATAGGGTCGTTTGAACCGATAGTATTAACAAAAGAGGAAATATGTACAACATCGACGTTCTCAGAAAGAAAGGAATCACCGTTGACTACGTCCGCACGTACGCGGAATTGTGGCGGATTTGTGACGTGTTCACGATAGGCCACGACGGACATTTCACTCATTTTTTGATCATCATTGGCGCGCCGGGGATTGGCAAGTCCACGTACTTTGAAAAAGCAAAAGGCTGCGCTTACTTCTCGGGGGCGCTTTCGCCTGTGGGTCTTTATGAATTGGCATTCCGTCACAAAGACGAGCCACTTGTCATTGACGATGCCGACGATATTTTGACGGACGATCAAATCATAAATCTGCTGAAGGTCTTGATGAATGACCGTGAGATCAAGAAACTGAGCTGGGTAAAGCAGAATTCGGCGCTTGAAAAGGCAGGCGTCCCGAAGCAATTCGAAACGAAAAGCCGGCTGTGCATTATCGTAAATGAACTCCCTAGCATTTCCGGCCTCAATAGTAAGGCGGTGTTAGACCGCGCGAAGTTGGTCGTCTTCGAGCCGACGGTCCAAGAAGTGCACAAATACGTGGGGACCTGGTTCAATGATAAGGAGATCTATGATTTCATTGGAAATAGTTTGTCCTTGGTCACGGCCCCCCACTGTCGCTGGTACACGAAGGCTTTGAATGAAAAACGCTCCAACGCCGACTGGCGCAAGTGGCTCCTGACGCATTGGGCTGGTGACGATGTGAACCCCTATCTGCCGTTGATCGCGAAGATCTTGACCTCGCACACCGCGGGAAGCGAGCAGGTGAAAGCATGGCACACTATGACGGGCATGAATCGGTCACTGTTTTACCGGGAGAAGAAGAAATACCTTGCGATTCAAGGCCCCGGCGCGGCGGCGTCCGGAGAATCACCCCCGGTGCCCGCAAATCCGTGGACTGGTGGACTAGACGCCGTCCAGGACTCTAAGGCGGTCGGCGGGGAGAAAGCCTCGAAAACCGGAACGGCCCGCCCCGCCATGGGAGTTGACCCATCTGCGATTGCCCTAACAAGTCCAGTCCACGAGTCCACGAAAAAAGTGATTAGGGGCGCCTATAGGAGTTTCACGGAGATGCTCCTCGACCGGAGTGCTTGACGATTTCGGGCTGAGCGGAGAGCTGCGTAAGTGGGGCCTTGGCAGATCCGCCAAGGCCCGCTTTTTATCGGAGCGTATTAGAAGCTCCTACGCAAAACTCAGGAAGCAGAGGCTGTCACCTCGTCTTGGCGTAATCCGCAGTTCCAGCACAACGCTCTTGGCTTGAAGCACGGCTGGCACGAAATAGCCGCACTCCACCTTTATGGGTGAGTGATAAGTCTACGAATGCGCGCGGAATCTGCGTTTCAAGATCGCGTAACTTTTGCTCGGAATTCCCGTCTTAATGGGTGTGAGGCTTTTCAACCCACACTTCCCACTACAAACTTCAAATGGATGGGCATCCTGTTTTAATCTTGGAGAGGAAATCTCGTGATGAGCACACTCACAGCGGAGCAACAGGCTCTGTGGCGACGGATTGAATCCTTCGAACTCAATGACCCGGAGGCAGCGCGCACGTTTACGCAGCGCCTCGCTCAGGAGAACCGCTGGGACCTGGGCTACGCTGTTCGCGTCGTGTACGAATACAAGCGCTTTGCATTGCTGGCCATGATTGCTGGGCATCCGGTTTCGCCGTCCGACGCCGTGGATGAAGCCTGGCACCTTCACCTGCTCTACAGCCGCTCCTATTGGGAAGAATTCTGTCCGAAAGTGCTGGGAAAATCCTTCCATCATCTGCCTTCAATGGGCGGGCCGAGCGAAGCGGCGAAACATCGGGATTGGTATGCCAACACACTCGCCAGCTACGCACGCATCTTCTGCGAAGCGCCGCCTTCTGACATCTGGCCGACAAGCGAAGATCGTCAGTGCGAGAATGCGAACGCGCGACATGTGCGTGTGGATGCGTCGAAAGTCTGGATCGTGCCCAAGCTAAGGTTGTCGTGGCGCACGACGCGGCTGCTTCGCGCCACGGGAGTGGCAATGATTCTATTAGCGGCAGCTGGGTGCTCGGAAGTGCTGCCATGGCCGTTGGATTTGACCGGACCCGAGTTTCTTCAGGTGTATGCAATTCTCTGTGCGGTCTCGATTGTCGCGGCTATCGTGGTCAAGCAGTTATCACGCGGGCCGGGAGATCTTCCGGGAATTTTGCCGGAACTCACACCTGAAGAAGCTGCGTACCTGGCTGGCGGCGAAAAGCGTGTGGCCGAAACGATTGTCGCGCGGCTCGTGCGCGACGGGCATCTGGCGGTCAATTCCAAGTTCCGGCGTGTGGGTCTCGGCGCGCCGCTGCCCGATGATGGCGATCCGTCGGAACGAAAGATTATGGCGTATATCAACAGCGGCGGAGATGTCCGCAGTGCATCTTACGCGATCTCGGACACATCGCTAAAGATCCGGCGGCGCCTGCAACAATTGGAATTAGTCCTGTCAGACTCTTCCGCCGTGCAATCTCAACTCTTCGCCGCTGTCATCATGGGGTTGATGCTTCTGTTGGGTGTCAGCAAAATGGCGGTTGGCTTAAGCCGTGGAAGACCGGTGCTTTTCCTGCTGATCATGTTGGTGCTCATGATCATTGTCACTTTCATGATGCTGAGAGAGAAGCAGGCGTTAACGCGGCGGGGTATGCGCGTGTTAAGCGCATTGCAGAGCCGTCACGGTGATCTTAAGAAACGCCTCTTGGCGCGGAACGAAGAGGCCGACTTGATTCTTGCGTATGCACTTTATGGACCTGTGGTGCTGACCGCCACGGGGTTTGGTGTACTGGGGACAATCTTTAATCCGCCGCGCAGGCCCGCTGGGTCATGGAGCAGCTCCGGTTGCGGCGGGAGCAGTTGTGGAGGCGGTGGCGGTTGCGGCGGAGGAGGCGGAGGTTGTGAGGGCGGTGGTTGTGGAGGCTGCGGGGGCGGTGAGTGAATCGAGCCGCGCTGTGAGGTGCCCTTGAATTCCAGCCTCCGCGTGACATGCTGCCAACACCATGTTCACCAGAGGAAGAGAGAAGCGCGATGGCAGGATGGACGCTGGTGCTTGCCGTTTACGCAGTGATGAGCGTTGTCACTCTTGTTGCGTTTAAGCTCGACAAGAGCGCCGCCGTACAAGGACTGCGACGGACCCCTGAAGCAACTCTGCACCTGCTTGAATTGCTGGGCGGCTGGCCTGGTGGTTTGATCGCCATGATCCTCTTGCGCCATAAGAATCGAAAGGCATCTTACATCGCCGTGTTCGTCGGCATCGTCCTGCTGCACGCGGTCGGATGGTGGCTGGCGCTGCGTTGACAAGCCTTAACGCTTTACCCGCCGTAAAACGCTGCTGGCTGCTGGCTGCTGGCTGCTGCAGCCGGAAGCTACAGCCAGCGCCTAGCCGGACCGATTTCCGATTGACACGAACGACCAAAGCCAAACCTTCAACGGCGGCTACTTCTGAACTGCGGGCATGAGCAGGCCGATCAGGATGGCGATGATGGCGATCACCACGAGGCCGGCCGGGCGGTTTTTGGCATCGGCGAAGTGGCCGGTGCTGTGGACAATGGTTCCATCGCTGAACTGGACGAAATCGCGCCAGGAGAAGTGGAGTTGAGCGGTGTCATTTTCGCCGGCCTCCCAAGTGGTCACGCCGACCAACTG
>DATGGK010000224.1:0-192137 GCA_035308565.1 Planctomycetota bacterium
GGATCAAAGGGCATCGATCCATGCCCATGCTCATCAACGCGTTACTTCCGAGACAGGAGCTTGCAGAAAAAAGAGCCGCATCATAACGTATGGGAGTTCAGCACCCCGCCCCGAATTTCAACGGACGGAGGGACATCCGCATGGGTGGACATTCGAGCTTTTTTGAGATGCCGCCGAGATACGCGTGAAGTTCGTCGCGCATGGTTTTTTCACGCAAATAAGGGATGCGATCTTTGGTTGAGAAGACAAGATGGATGTAAACGGCGGAGAGGGATTGCGGCATTTTGACGGCTCCTTTCGTCAAAGAACGCGCGGGAATCGATTCGCGCGCGCCGCGACGCAACGCCGTTGGCGTTGAAGGCAATCGGGCGCGCGATGACCCAGGGTAGCGGCGAGTACGCCGCAACCCTGGGCTTTGAGACGCAACGCCTTTGGCGTTGAAAGGCAATCTCACTTGGAAATTCGGCGCATGTTCGATTCCTCCATTCGCACCAATCGTATGGTGTTCGTCTAATTCTGCAACCCCGCTCGTTTTGCATTTTGCATTTTTCATTTTGAATTCGCCCGTTTACAACCATTGTCGTCATCGCGAGAAAGCCTACTCATGCGCATCCGCCAAGCCCTAGCCGCCCTTCTCTACCTAGCCCTCGCCGCTTTCTCCGCGGATGACCTCCCGATCCCATTTACCGTCCCCACCACCAATGGCCCCGTGACGGGCTATCAACCCGTGCTTGGGCCCGATTCATGCATCCGTTTCCTAGGCATTCCCTACGCCAAACCGCCCGTCGGCGAGCGCCGATGGAAAGCGCCCGAAAAACCCGATCCGTGGACCGCGCCGCTCAAATGCAACGCCTTCAGCAAAGTCTGCCCCCAGCCGACTCTTCCAATTTACGGCGATCTCGGCCCGGCCAGCGAAGATTGTCTCTACTTGAACGTATGGACCGCCGGCAAGGTCACGACTGTAGACAATATTGACAAATTTGCCGACGAAAAACGCCCCGTCCTGTTCTGGATCCACGGCGGCGGCTTCGCCATCGGCGCCGCTTCGCAGGAACCCTATAAAGCCTGGCCGCTCGCGCAGGACGGCGCCGTCGTCGTCACCTTCAATTACCGCCTCGGCCCCTTCGGCTTCCTCGCCCACCCCGCGCTCAGCGCCGAATCGCCCGCCCACACCTCCGGCAACTACGGCCTGATGGACATGCTCCTCGCCCTGCATTGGGTCCACGACAACATCGCCAACTTCGGCGGCGACCCCAACAACGTCACGCTGTGGGGCGAATCCGCCGGCGGTGCGGCCGTCGAAGCGCTCATGGCCAGTCCGCAAGCCAAAGGCCTCTTCCACAAAGCCATCGTGATGAGTTCCAACACTGGCGTCGAACTGCGCTACCTGAACAAGCCCAACGGTGCGCTGCAAAGCATGGAAGACCTCGGCCTCGAATTCCAAAAGCGCCTCAACGTCGCCGACGGCCCCGACGCGCTCAAAGAAATGCGCGCCAAATCGCCCGAAGAGCTAATGAAAGCCGCCCGCCCCGGTTCCGCAGTACCCGGCGTCTCGACGACCGACAGCATCATCGTGGACGGCAACGTCCTGCTCGAGCCGATCAAAAAAGTCTTCGCCGAAGGCCGCATGGCCAACGTCCCCGTGCTTTACGGCAATGTCGCCGACGAAGGCACGCTCTTCGAACGCAAATCCAAAATCGACACGCTCGCCAAGTACAAAGAATTCCTCGACAAACGCTACGCCGCCAAAAGCGCGCAAGCGTTCCAAATCTACCCCGCCGCCGATGACGCCGCCGTCCAACCCGCGCTCGCCCTGCTCTTCGCCGATATCTTCTTCGAAACCACCCGCACCCACGCCCGCCAACTCGCGGCCGTCCAGCCCAACACCTTCGTCTACCATTTCACGCGCAAAGCCAAACCGATGATCGACTCAAAATGGGACGTGTATCACGGCTCCGAAGTCCCCTTCTTCTTCGGCACCGTCACCGATCCCGAAAAATACAGCGACGCCGACCGCGAGCTCTCGCGCCAAATCCGCATCTACCTGCTCGCTTTCGCCAAAACCGGCAACCCCAACGGCGACCCCGCCCCCCGCGCCCCCGACTGGCCCGCGTACAAGCTCGGCGAGGAAAAACACATCATCCTCGACACGCCCATCTCCACCGGCGACAAGTTGCACGCGAAAACGCTGGACGCCTTAATCGAATTGGAAAAGTAATCGCCACAACATTATTTCAGTCCTATCCCGGAATTCGCGAATGCGCCACTCGCCGTCAACGCATTTCTCCCCGCGATCCGTCAAAATTCAAATCCGGACTCCATGAATAAACCGCGCCTGTACTTCGTGAAAGTCGAGTATAGAATGCCGCCAGCAACGCCAAAGGCGACCCATTGAAAAAACTTTTCTCCTCACGCGCGTCCCGCGCCCTGTATTCACCCGCTCACGTCTTTTTGATTTCCGCGTGTACAGCGATCTTTCTGGGCCAAAACGCTATCGCCGCTCAGCGCATACCCGATTATCCCCTGGGCACGCCGAATTTCATTGCAGGCGTCACCTACAAGGCGTGGTTCAACACAACGGGTGCGGGTGTAATTCCCACGCCGCCGGATCCAGGCGCGACGTTTGGCGCGCCGAGCGCCGCCGGCTTGGTAACCACTCAACCATACATTACCTGTAGCTCCGCATCCGCCAGCCCTCCGCGTTCGGCTTCGAACGTGAATTTTGCGATACAATGGGACTCCTATTTTTTGGCGTCCACATCCGGGACATACACATTTAATACTACCTCCGATGATGGCAGCCTGATTTACATAGGTGTGGGAACAGTCGATCAGCGCCTTGTCGTCAGCAATAATTACTCCCAGGGAGAGACGCTCCGGTCGGGTACCGTCGATCTGCAGGCCGGCTATCACAAAATAACCGTCCTCTACGCCCAGGGCGGCGGAGGTTTCAGTTTGGACTCACAGGCGCAACCGCCCGGCGGGGCGCTGACAACCATCGACATATACCTTTATCAGTTCGCGCCGCCCGCCGTCGCGGTGGCCGATTCGTATGTAGTTCCGCCCGGCGCTCTATTCAAACGGCCGGCGCCCGGCGTCCTGGCCAACGATAGCGATCCTCAGCGCTTGACAGCCGCGCTGGATGCGACCACGTCCCACGGCACTCTTGCGCTCAGCAATGATGGCGGTTTTACCTACATGCCCGACGCCGGCTTCTCCGGGCAGGATTCGTTTACGTACCACGCACTCAATTCCACCAACCAATCCTCGTCTGTCGTTACGGTGACCATCAACGTCGAGAATCTCTCAGTCGCTTCGGCCACTCCGGCATCGGGGTTTGTGGGTCAGGCCATTCAGAATGTGTCAATCGCCGGTACAGGTTTCAAAACAATTCCTGTTCCCGCCAGCGCCGTTTCATTCAATGGACACTCTTATCTCTACATCACGACAACGATGGACTGGCACGCGGCCAGGGATTATTGCAATGGCCTCGGCGGGCATTTGGTTACGATTGGTTCGGCGGCCGAAAACACCCTTATTATGGGCATGATTCAAGCATCGACGTGGATTGGATTGAGCGACGAAGCCGTTTCAGGCACGTTTCTCTGGGTCAACAATGAGCCGCTGGTATATACCAATTGGGGTCTCGGCGAGCCCAGTTTGGGAATCGAGACTTTTACCATCATGAGAACCGATGGCACCTGGAACGACACGGGACCCGATACGTTCGGTTCCGTATGTGAATTCGACGGTATGTTTACAAGCGTGAAGCTCGTCAGAGGCGCAGCCGAAATCGACGGCACAAACATTCGCGTCAATTCAAGCTTTCAGTTGCTCGCCGACTTCAATCTGCCCACAAATGCGGCCGGCACATGGGACATTGTGCTGACCGATCCGGACACCTCCGCAACAGTCACTCTTGCGAACGGATTCAACATCGACAAGTTCACACCGCTAATCGTCTGGCCGCAGCCCGCGGCCATCGTCGCCGGCACACCGTTAAGCTCCGCGCAATTGAACGCCGTCGCGGAGGACGCAGCGACGTTGCTTCCAATTTCAGGCACGTTTGCCTACTCTCCCGATTTTGGAGCAAAACTTGGCGCCGGTGCGGGTCAGTCTTTAACAGTTACCTTTACTCCAAACGACACATCGAACTACAATGCCGTGCAGGCAACGAATGCCATTCAAGTTAATCCCGCGATTCCGCCGGCGATCACAAACGTGCTCGACATTTCGACGCCGATAAATACCTTTCTCACCTTCACCTTGAACGCCAGCGGTACCGTACCAGTGACTTTTGGCGCCGCGAATTTGCCGGCGGGCCTCGCATTGAACGGCGACACCATAACAGGCACCCCTTCGGCCAGCGGCGTTTTCGACATCGCCCTCACCGCCACAAATTACGGCGGCAGCGTCTCGAAGGTTTTGAAACTGACTGTCATCGCCGGCGGCACAAACCACGCGCCCACATTCGCGTCGCCGCCCACAGCCTCTGCCAATCCTGCGCTAGTTGGTACGCCCGTCACATTCGCCGCACAGGCCGCCGACGCCGACGGCGACGCGCTCGAATACACCTGGGATTTTGGCGATGGCACAACGGCCGTTGGCGCGAGCGTTTCGAAATCTTTCGCCGGCGCCGGCGTGTACATCGTGACGGTGACAGTTTTCGACGGGCAAGCCGGCACGGCGCAGAGCGTCGATCTGGTCGTCAATGCGCAAACCGCTCAGGACTCTTTCGCCGTTTCAAAAGTTAAACTCGGATTTAGTTTCACCAAAAGCAACAGCGACACGCTCACGTTTTCCGGTCAGATTCCAGTGCCGCCGGGCTTTTCGCCCGCCGGGAAAAGCGTGCGCGTTCTCATCGGCGGATTTGTCAACAGCGCGACCCTGAACGAAAAGGGTGCATCAGACGACAAGACATTTGCACTGCGTTCGAAGAAAGGCAGCGCCACTGCCAGCTTTTCCTTCACGGTGAAGAACCGCGATCTCTTCGTGCCGCTGCAGTCCCAGGGCTTCACCAAAACGGCGCCCAATCCAGCGCTCGATTTCCCGGTGATCGTGGTCCTCGACGGCACATCGCACCTGTCCCGAATAACGCTGGCCTATACCGTAAAAGCCAGCCGCGGCACGCCGCAAAGCGGCACCGGCAAAAAGTAATTTCGCGATGCATCTGAATGCGTGCGCCTGCGTTTTTGTGGTGCAGGCCGTTTGAAGCTGCAGCCGTTGTCAATCACCGCGTGTTGCGCACCTCCCGCCGCATCGAATTCTGCAGGCACGCCACTCCAAAAAATGGATTGCGGCGGTCGGCTCGCGGAATGATGGAGATCATCGCGGCTCGAGGCAATTCAAGATAGCGCGCGCCGCCGACGTGCTGGTTCCAGCCGTTGGAACTGTTGGCGTCCGTGAGCGTCTCGACGGCGCTGAGCATGATGGCGTAATCGGCCGGTTCCATGTCCATGCAGAGTTTGAAAACTGCCAGCACTTCGTCGCCGGCTTTCAAGTCGAGCGGGTCGAGGTCGGCGTTGACCCAGCTTCGGCCGAAGAGGACTTTGTTGGCGCGGTCGGTGATGGCGATGCCGATGTTCACGCGCGGCATGTCGGCGTTCGCCTTCCAGCGCGTATGCAACTCAACCCACCCACCCTGCTCGACGGACGCCGTGCCGTTGCTGAATGCCACACCGAGAAGTTCCATGCGCTTGTCGCCAAGCTGGTCTGTGCGATTCGGATCTTTCCAGACGAGTCCATCGTTCGCCGGATTCGCGGGCACTTCAAACGAGCGCTCGACTTTTTCCGGAAGCGGAGGCGGCGCTTCAACGCTGGCTTGGTTTGGCTGCTCGATTGCTCCGCCCATTGACGCAAAGTAAATTCGGACGCCGGCGTGAACGTCGCCGAGATGGCGGGAGATTCCTTTTTCGAGCACCATCACATTTTTGCAGAGCGTCTGCACCGCGCCAAGGTCGTGCGAGACAAAGAGCATGGCGACGCCGGATTCGAGCAGTTCGCGGGCGCGGCGAAAACATTTTTGTTGGAAGAATATGTCGCCGACGCTGAGCGCTTCGTCCACGATCAGCACGTCGGGTTCGAAGCAGGCCCACATGCTGAAGGCGAGGCGCACGTGCATGCCGCTGCTGTACATTTTCACCGGGCGCGCGAAGAAATCGCCGAGTTCCGCGAAACGCTCGATCTGCTCCATTTTGGATTCGGCGTAGCCCTCGGGGAAATCGAGCAGGCGCGAACAGTTGACGACGTTGTCGCGGCCGTTGAGTTCGGGGTTCATGCCGGTGCCCAATTCGAGCAGGCTGAGCACGCGGCCGCGCACCTCAAATGCGCCTTCGGTGGCGAAGAGCGAACCGGTGAGGATTTTCAGAAGCGTGCTTTTGCCGGAACCGTTGGCGCCAATAACGCCGAGGCATTCGCCGCGCGCGACTTGAAAGGAGACGTTGCGCAGCGCCCAGAAATCCTGATGCCGGTTTGCGCCGCCAAAGGAAATCCATTCGGCCAGGCGCGCCCAGGGCGAGGCATAGAGTTTGAAGCGCTTGCCGAGGCCGGAAGCGGAGACGATCGCGTCGCTCATGTCAGATCACGTCCCGAATTTCGGGCCTGAGTTTTCGCAAAATGAGATGTGCCAGAACTGAAAGCGCCGCGGGCCACGCGAACATGGCAATCCACGTTTCGGCGTCGGGCCATTGCGCGAAAAGAAAAAGATCGTGCATGGCATTGATCGCCGGGACGACCGGATGAAATCGTGCGATGTCCTGCAATGCCTGCGGAACGGCGCCGGGCGCATAAACGATCGGCGCCGTCCACATGGCGATTTGAAGCAGGACGGGCAGCACGTGCGCGATGTCCGGGAAGAAAACGCGCAGCGAACCGCTCAGGACGCTGAATGCGTAGGCGAGCCAGATAAAACAAAACAGCGGAATGGGCAGCGCCACCCATTGGATCGACGGCGAAGCGCCCGTGGCGAGCGCGAAAATCAGCAGCAGCAACATGCTGATTGCGAGTCCGATCGCTGAGGAGACAGCGGCTTCGGCGATAAAAAGATATTCGGGCACCGCGAGTTTCTTTAAGAATTGCGCATTGGTCGTGAGCGCGTTTGTGCCGCGCGATACGCATTCGCTGAAAGCGATCCACGGCAGCAGGCCGGCGCATAAATAGAGCGTGAACGCAAACGTGCCGCTGAGTTTCGCCAGATGCGGCGTCATCAGCCGGCTGAACACAATTGCGTAAAGCAGAATGGACGCGAGCGGCTGAAGCACGTTCCACAGCACGCCCGCGCCCGTGCCGGCGAAACGATGGCGCACGTCCGTGAGCGCGCGGCGCCAGACGAAACCGCGGTATTTGTAGAGTGCCCTCACGCGGCCCTCACTTGACCGATTCCCATTTCGTCTGCGTCTGTTTGAGCGCCGGATGCGACACGAGCAGATGCCAGACGACGGCCTGGAAAGCTTCGGAGTGCGGCGTGATGTGCGCCGGGTTCACGACCGGCACGAGCACGCAGGCGTCGGCGACTTTGCCCGTGTAGCCGCCGTCGCGCCCGACTATGCCGATGACTTTTGAGCCGATCTGCTTGGCGTATTGCAGCGCGGTGACGAGATTGGGACTGACATTCTTTTCGAGATTTCCGCCGCCAACGGAGAAAATCAGCAGCGCGTCTTTTGCGCTGAGCTTGCTGACTTTCAGCCACGCTTCGAAGATCGACGGCCAGCCTTCGTCGTTGGCGCGCGCGGTGAGTTCGGAGACGTTGTCGGTAGGCGCGTAAGCTTCGATGCCAACGATTTTGCGAAAGTCGTTGACGGCGTGCGAGGCGTTGCCCGCACTGCCGCCGACGCCGAGGATGAAGAGCCGGCCGCCGCCAGCGCGCGTGGCCGCGAGAATTTCGGCGGCTTTCTCGATCTGTTCGACGGAAAGACCGGCGGCGACTTGCTGGACTTCGGCGAGGAATTGTTGGGTGAATGACATGCGATTCAGCGTCTCCATTATCTATTTTACGGGAAATTCCTTGAGCGATCCGATACGAGCGGCGACTCTGAGGAGTTCGGTGAGTTTGTCGGAGTTGTCAATCGAGTTGACCACGGAGATGATCGGCACAGGAACCTTGCCGAAACGCTCTTCAAGAAGCACGAGAATCGATTTCCGCGTTCCCGTTTGAATGCCTTCCCTGCGCCCACGTTCGCGTCCCTGTTTAATGCCTTCGCGTCTTCCAATCTTCATCCCGTGTCGCTCAAACGATGTGACGTATGACATGGCCTTTGGCTCCTCCCATTTCTCGATCTCGCTCACACATTTGTCCTGCAGATTATCAGGTAAAATCATGAGCCAGTCAATGAACCTGATTAATTCTTCGACTTCAGTTCTGTTCGATCCGTAGCGATAAAGGTTCTTGATCAATGCCGTTTTCCAGGCAAGGCGGTCGACTGGATTGTGTCTCGTTTCAAGCGTCTTCAAATGTGCCAGCACAAATGTCGCGAATGGATTTTCGTGTTTCAGCAGCGTTTCCGCATCCGCGCGAAAATCCAATAGCTTGATAATTGGAAAATCCAATCGCGCACGGCAGCCCCAAATGCCGGACTCGAAGGACTGTGGCCGCCAATTCTGGTCGTCGTCGCCCAGAATCGCGAAACTCGCAACGCGCTGCATAAAAAGGTCGAATCCGCGATAATTATAAATGTACATGCGTTCACCAAATTGCGGATCTGGTTGTGATTGAACCTCAATGTGGATCAGCACCCACTGTTCGCGTCCATCCTTCAGATACACTTTGATCAGCGCGTCCACAGTCCGTTTGCCGGACTTTGCGCGCCGCATGATTGAACGCAGTTCCTTGTCGAGGAATTCCGGTTTGCGGCTCCAATTGATTTGCGCGTGAACATTCGGCCAGAAAAACTGGACCATGCGCCTGAAGAGCTTGACCATAGCCTCCTTCCAGGCGCCGTCAAAATCATCGGCGTGCACGCGTCTATTTTTCTTCATGCGTTCGCCCCGCCAGATACGCTCGAAGTTCCAACAGTCCCTCCGGCGAGCCGATCTCGTAGAAGCGCTCCGGCACTTCGTACGCCGCCAATTCTCCCTGCGCGAGCAGATCCCGATAGACGGCGGCGAGATCGATTTTTTGATCTGTGGGAAGCGCTTCAAATACGCTGCGCTGGAAAACGCCGAGGCCGTAGTCGATGTGTTTCATCGCGGGCGAATTGAGTTTCTTGTCATACACGCGGATTTTGCCGTTTGCGAATTCGACGTTGCTCTTGTCCCAGCGGCCTTCGTTTTTGAGCACGGTCATCAGCGCTTTTTTGCGGCTCCTTAAAAATGACTTTTGAATCGCTGCGTAATCGCACGTGAGATACGAATCGCCGTAGAGCACAAAAAACGCGCTGTGAAGTTTCGGCAGCGCGTTGCGAATTGCGCCCGCCGTACCCAGAAGCACCGGGCCGTCATAGGAGAATTCGACTTTCAAACCGAAACGCGAACCATCGCCCGTGAACGATTCGATCTGTTCGGCGAGATGGCCGATGCACAGGATCACGTGGCGAATGCCGTTCTTCTGCAGCAGGCGCAATTGATGCGCAAGGAACGGTTCGCCATTAATATCGAGCAGCGCTTTGGGCACGTTTTCGCCGTATTGGCGGATGCGTGTACCGAGGCCGCCGGCGAGGATGACGACGGGAAGCATCGGCGCGGCGCTCATGAGTGGACAATCACCTGCGAGCCGAGGAAGTCGAAGCGGAAACGAACTTCTTTAAGGCCCGCTTGCATCATCGCATGGCGCAATTTGGCCTTGTCTTCCGTGTAGAACATGAGGAATCCGCCGCCGCCGGCGCCGATGAGTTTTCCGCCGAGCGCGCCGTTTTTCATGGCGAGATTGTACCAGTCGTCGATGTTGGTGTTGCTCATGTTGCCGGAGCGCTTCTTTTTGTGCTCCCAATGGACGTTCATTAATTCGGCGAACTTCGCGAGATTGCCAGCCTCCATCGCGTCTTTACTTTGCAGGCCGAGATCTTTGACGAAATGCAGATTGTCGATCATGTCTTTGTCTTTCTGCTTGCTCTTCGTGTCTTGCTCTTTCAAGACGCCGGACGCGGAACGCGAATAGCCCGTGAAAAAAAGCAGCAGATTGTCTTCGAGATTGTAGAGCGTTTCCTTGCTCAGTTTGAGCGGCCACGCCTCGACTTGCCCGCTCGTGTGAAAACGGAAACACGTGATCCCGCCAAATGCGGCGATGTATTGGTCTTGCTTGCCAATCGGTTCTTTCAAAATATCGAGTTCGATGCGGCAAGCTTGTTCGGCGAGTTCGCGCGGGTGAATCAGATTTTTGTTGTGCGCATGCAGCGCTCGAAGCAGCGCCGTCGTGAAACTACCCGACGATCCAAGACCGGTGCCCGCGGGAATGTCGGCCATGCTGGCGATTTCCATCGCGCTGGCATCGACGTTCGTCAATTTGATCGCTTCGCGCACGAGAGGGTGCTGCAATTCGTCGGGCGATTTGACGCGCTCCATCTTCGAATATTTCACGATCAATTCAGGGACGAAGGTGTCGTGCACGGTGATGTAGACGTATTTGTCGATGGCCGCGGCGATCAGAAATCCGCCGTGCTCCATGTAATAAGAGGGGAGATCGGTGCCGCCGCCTCCGAGCGAAATGCGGAGCGGGCTGCGGGTGATGATCATGAATTGTAAATCCTTTCCACGACGCTCAACGCGGCCTTCGCGTCGCGCAGATTCGCCGACGGCTGGCGGTTGAGGCGGATGTCGTCGAGAAATTCCGCCATCTCCAATTCCCACGAAAGGTCGGGCATTGGGTACTCCCACGAAGTCGTTTCGGGCGGACCCATCTGCGGAAGCATTTTGTAAAACGTCAGCTTTTCCACGCCATAACTTCCGCCGAGGCCGCTGATGTCGAGCTTGCCGTTGCAGCCGTAAATCTCCAATGAAAAGAGATTCTTCCATTCAGTGCAGCTGGCGTGCAAAAAGGCGACCTGTTTTTGCGCGGTCTTGAGCAGCATGAAGCCGTTGTCGTCCACGGCCATGTTCCAGAAGTACGTCGGCGCGAAACCCTGGACGCCGGTGAAGTCGCCGAGGAACCAGCGCGCCAGATCGATCAAGTGCACGCCTTGGTCGATGAGTTCGCCGCCGCCGGAAAGTTCCTTGTTGGCGCGCCATTCCTTGTCGTAGCCGGTGCGCCCTCCATGGCCATAGCGCCCGCGCACGAACATGAGCGGGCCGAGCGCGCCGGAATCGACGAGCTCGCGCGCTTTTTGCAGCGCGAAGTGATAGCGGTGATTGAATCCGACGCGGACGAGCCGTTTGTGTTTTTCAGCGGCGGCGATGACGGGATCGAGTTCAGCCGGCGCGCGCGCGGCGGGCTTTTCGACGAAGACATGCTTGCCGGCTTGAACCGCCGCAAGCGTGATTTCGGCGAGCGCGTTGTGAGTAGTCGCGACGATGACGAAATCGATGTCGCCGCGCGCGAGCACGGCGCGCCAATCCGCTTCGGCCTTGCAGCCGGAGAGGGTTTTCGCGAGCGCATCCGCGCGTGCGGGAACGGCGTCGGCGCACGCGACGAGTGTGGCGCCGGCGAGGGCTTTGGCGCGTTTTTGGCCGATGAGGCCGCAGCCGATGATAGCGGTATTCATGCGATTAACGTATATCCATAGTTGAATGAATCAATCCCACTTCTTTCCCCGATCCTCCGGCACAATCCGCCGCAGCGTGTACACGTCCGACGCATTCAATTCATCGGCGTGCGCCGCCAATTTTTCCCAGGGATCCCACGCGGCGGCGAGCAGGCGTCCGGTGATTTCTTTTGCGTCGTCGGAGCAGAGAAACGCGCACAATTCCGCGGCGCGTTCGGGCGGCGTGCCGCCAGCTTTGGATTGGGCGAGGAGTTTGTTGAATTCATCCGCGCCGACTTTGTCCGGGCCGGCGTCGAGAACTTCCTTGAGCATGTCCGTGACCATGGCGCCGGGAGCGACGGAGTTCACGCGCACGCCGGTGCCTTTGAGTTCGTGTGCGAGAATTTCGCTGAAGCGCACGAGGCCGGTCTTGGCGGTGGCGTACGCGGTGAAATTCGGGCGCGGGCTGGTCGCTCCGCCGCCGCTTAAATTCACGATTGAACCGCCGCCATTTTGGATCATCCACGGCGCGAAGGCGCGGCAGAGTTCGATGGGCGCGAGCAGGTCCACGCGGATCGTGGCTTCCCAATCGCGCCAGTTGTTCTCCCATGATTTTCCGATGGGGCCGAGGATGCCGGCGTTGTTGATCAGGCCGTGCGCGGCGGGAAAATAGCCGAGCGCTTTGGACGTGATCGTTTCGACGGCGGTGTCTTTCGAGAGATCGGCGACGCAGATTTCAGCGCGTTGATTTTTACGAACGGGCGCGCGCAGGAATTCGTCGCGCTGAGCGCTTAACGCTTCCTTCGAGCGCGCGACCAACAGCAGATTGGCGCCGTGCGTCCAGCAGGCGTGCGCGATGGCTTTGCCCAGGCCGCGCGAGGCGCCGGTAATGACGATGTTTTTTTCGTTCAGCAGCATTGAAACCATTCCCGCTCCCTTGCGGTCGCGGCTCGTAGTACGAATGCAGGCTGGAAGCCTGCACCCCAATTATACGGCCCAGCCGATGGGATGCGCGGTGACTTTGTAGCGTTTGTCCGCGGCGTAACGCAACAACGGCCAGGGCAGCAGTTTCTCGGCGAGGGATGTTTTGCGAATGCCGAGGTTCTTCAAAATTTTGAAGCGCAGGATATCCTCGAATCCAGAAACGGCGCCTCGAAATTCGGGCTTGAATCCCGCAAGCGTTAGCGCCTTCGCCAGCGTTTCCGGTTCGAAATAGCTGGCGTGAATTTCCGGCACGACGTAGGCCCATTTGAAGAATTTGGTTCGGAACGGGCGGGCATTGCCGGTGGTCAGAAAGAGCAGGCCGCCGGGCTTGAGCAACGCGCGCATTTCCTTCAAGCACGGCAGCGGATTGGGAACGTGCTCGATGACCTCGATGGCGGTGATCGCGTCGAATGTGCCGTGCAGCGCGGGCAGATCGGCGCGGGCGAGGATCGGCACGCCTTGAGTGCGCGCGTAATCGGTGATCCAGCCTTCCTCGAAGCCCGAGGCGCGGCACGGTGAATGTTCCCGGACATGGCGCACGAGGCCGCCGCTGCCGCATCCGAAATCAAGCCATCGCGTTTCAGTGCTGAGCGGCTTGAGCGCGTTGACGACTTTCAGAATTCCGCGCCAGTCGTACTGCCGCACGGTCTGCAGCGGATTTTCGAATTCGTAGACGTAATTGAACGTCTTATCGGCGCCGCGGCCGCGGTAATAATTTTCATCGTAGATGCGTGCGTATTCGGTTGAATAATTCTCGACGAAGCTGTAGCGGCATTGAGGACAATGGCGGAATTTGAACTCCTTGTTGAAGTAGGTTCCCTGCTTCGCGCCGAAAAAAACGGTTTCGGCAGCGCAGATTGGACAGGCGATGGATTCGCTCATCGGCGTACGAAGACCCAGGGATTGTGTTCGAGGAAGCGAACCGTCGTCTCGACGCCTTCGCGGATCGACAGTTTTGGCGCCCAGCCCAACGCGCGGATTTTTTTACAGTCGAGGAAAATGAACGGATTATCGCCGATCCAGCCGCGCTCGCCGCCGGTGTATTCGAGGCGCGGGTTGACGCCCATCGCCGCGCAAATCCAGCCGATCGAATCGTTGACTTCGCAATAGCCGTCCGTGCCGAGATTGTAGACGCTGACCTTCGCCGTCGATTTTTCGAGCGCCACGGCGATCGCGTCGAGGCAGTCCTGAATATAAAGATAGGACTTGCGCTGCTTGCCGTTGCCGAGCACTTTCAGCCGATCTGGATGCTCTTTGAGCTGCTTGTAAAAATCGAAGACGTGGCCGTGCGTGTAATGCTCACCGAGAATCGAGACGAAGCGGAAGATGCAGGCTTGGAAACCGAAGCCTTCGCAATACGCGGCAATAAGGCCTTCGCCGGCGAGTTTCGACGCGCCGTAGAGCGACGTCTGCACGGGAAACGGGCAATCTTCCGGCGTGGGAATGAGAGGCGCTTCGCCGTAGACGGAACCGGTCGAGGAGAAGGCGATGCGTTTGATGCCGTTGGCGCGCATGGCTTCGAGGACGTTATAGGTGGCGATGGTGTTCTGCTCGAGGTCTCTGCGCGGATGATTTGTGCCGAAGCGGACGTCGGCATTCGCTGCAAAATGGTAGACGAGTTCGCATCCGCGCATCGCTTCTTTTAAGGCGCTCTCGTCGAGCAAATCGTTGCGGACCAGCGTGAACTTCGGATTGAGCAGCGCGCGCGCCAGAAATTCCTGCTGGCCGGTGGAAAAGTTATCGTAGCCGGCGACGGTGTGACCGTCTTTCAGCAGCCGATTGACAAGATTGCTGCCGATGAATCCCGCGCAGCCGGTGACGAAACAATGCATGGTTAGCAGCTAAATGTGAATGACCAATTGGCAAAGCAAGAAACCGTATCGCATCTTTAGGGTTTTGTGTTATACATTACTCGGCCCGATAAGACCAGTACACTTAAGCATTCATCCACTTAACGCTTACCCCCGCAATGGCAATTCAACGCATTACTCCGATGTACCAATGGCCAAAACAACTGCCGGTGCTGACCGAGGATCAGAAGCGCGCGCGCGAAGATTTCATGGTCCATTGGCATAAAGTGCTGCCCAACAAATACGGCATGATAGAGCGCTTCAATCATCGCGGCGCATTTCGGGAAGCGATACAACCCGGCACGCGCACGCTGGAAATCGGCGCGGGGCTGGGCGCGCACATCGAATTCGAAGACCTGTCGAAGCAGCAGTACGTCGCCAACGAATTGCGTCCGGAGATGGCCGGCGAGATCAAGCGGCGTTTTCCGGAGGTTGAAGTGCTGGTGGGCGACGTTCAGGCCGGACTGCCTGTGGAAAGCGAAAGTTTCGACCGCGCGCTGGCCGTGCACGTGCTGGAACACTTGCCGCGGTTGCCCGATGCCATTGCCGAAATCCGCCGCGTGCTGAAACCGACGGGTTTTTTTCAGGTCGTGATTCCGTGCGAAGGCAGCCTGGCGTACACACTCGCGCGCAACATTTCGGCGCGGCGGGTGTTCGAAAAGCGCAACAAGATGTCGTACGATTTCGTGGTGGAATCGGAGCACGTGAACCTGGCCGATGAAATCGTGTATGCGCTGAAAAAGCATTTCAGCATCGAGCGCAGACGCTTTTTCCCGCTGGGGTTTGTGCCGATTCAAACCTGCAACCTCGTGATTTCACTGCTGTGTCGGCCAAAGACGCAATGATGATTGGAATGACGGCGATCGATCGAATTTGGGCAACCTTGTGACTACCGGACTGGTTTGCTGCATCGCTGCGTTCATGGTGTGCGCGTACTTCGCACACCGCTCGCTTGGCGCGGGAGTTGTGGCGCTGACGGCCGTGGGCTGCGCGTACGGCGTGCTGCGCGCGAACTTTCTGGACATGTTTTCATATTTTATCTTCGATTGCGGCGTGGTCGGATTTTACGCGGCGTTGCTGGCGGCGCCGTTGACGCCCGGAGAGGATGCGGCGGGACTCACAGTCAAGCGCTGGCTGCGCTTTCTGATCGGCTGGCCCGTGCTGCTCTTCTTTCTCCCGATCAATCATTACCTCGTTCAACTGGTGGGCTTGCGGCACATCATCTTCTTTCTGCCGGCAATGCTCTACGGCACGCGCTTGAAGCGGCGCGATCTGGAGACGATGGCGCTGGGATTCGCTGTTCTCTGCAGCCTCGAATTTGGCGTTGCGCTGCTCGAATATTTCGGCGGAATCGGCCTGCTGTTTCCAAGGAACGCGGTGACGGAGATCATGTATCGATCGCACGACATTCGCACGTCGGAGGGGTTGTTTCACCGCATTCCGGCGACGTTCTCGTCGTCGCATATTTATGCGGCAAACATGCTGTTGACGCTTCCGTTCCTGTTGAATGCGTTGACCGATTCGAAGCACTCCGCCGGACGCCGAACGATGATGGGCGTGGCGAGCGTGCTGGCGGTGCTGGGCATTTTCATTGCGGGTCCACGGGTGCCGGTGGTGTGTTTGACCGCCTGGCTGGTGCTCATGGCCGTGATGCCCGGATTGAAGCCAGAAGCGCGCTGGCGTCTGGCGGGGTGCGTGCTCGTGATTGGAGCCGTTGCGGCGTATTACATCGTTTCGGACGAGCGCATGCAACGTTTCACGTCGTTAATGGATGTGGAGAAAGTGGAACAGCGCGCCGCAGGCAGCTACGAGTACGGCATTTTTGAAAGCATCGTGCGATTTCCGATCGGCGTGGGGCTGGGCGGGGCCGTGGGTTCGAGCATGCCCTATTTCCTCAAGGATTTAAAGCCCGACCAGGTCGGCGCGGAGAACGAGTACATCCGCATCGCGGTCGAGCAGGGGATTGTGGGACTGTTGATCTGGGTTGCGTTTTTAGTGAGTCTGGCGCTGCACAGGCCGTCGCCTGTCTCACGCCGCTGGCGCCTGGGTATTCACGCCATGCACACGCTGGCGCTCGTTTCCTGGGCAACGGCGTTTGTTGGAACGGGAATTTTGCAGGGAATTCCAAGCGCATTTTTGCTGGTGCTGCAAATCGGTTTAGTTCTGAGAAGCCCGCTAGAGCAGCAAGCTCACGGCCCGTCGTTTGGACGCGTACCAACGCGGATCCCGCCGCACGAGGCGGTTTAGCAGCCTTTGCCGGGCGCGCCGGAGACGCGCTCCACGTGATTCAATCCTTCGCCTCGCCCTTTTGCAATTCACGCACGTGCGCGGCGGCGGCGCTGGCGAGGCCGTCGAGGTTGTAGCCGCCTTCAAGAACGCTGATCAGCCGGCCGCTGCAATGTTCCTGAGCCATGTCGAGCATCAGGCGCGTCAGCTCGGCGAAATCGGCGTCGGTGAGTTTGAAACCGCCGAGCGGATCGCCTTCGCGGCTGTCAAAGCCGGCGGAAATCAAAATCAGTTCCGGCTTGAACTTTTTCATTTCGGGCACGAGCTTGTCCTTAAAGGCGTCGAGCACCGCCTGGCGCGTGCCTTTGGGCAGTGGGAAATTCATGGTGAAGCCGAGCCCTTTGCCCGCGCCGGTATCCGTGGTTCTTCCGGTGCCGGGATAGAGCGGCCATTGGTGCGTGCTGAAAAAAAAGACGCTGCCGTCTTCGTAAAAAATATCCTGCGTGCCGTTGCCGTGATGCACGTCCCAATCGGCGATCAGCACGCGTTTCACGCCGTGATTTTTTTGCGCGTAGCGCGCGGCGATGGCGATGTTGTTGAAGACGCAAAAGCCCATCCCGCGGTTGGGCGTGGCGTGATGGCCGGGCGGGCGGATGGCGCAGAAAGCGTTGGCAATTTCGCCGCGGAAGAGCGTGTCCACGGTTTCGAGCACGCCGCCGGTGGCGAGGTACGCGGTTTCGAGCGACGCGGCGCAGACGTTTGTGTCGCCGGTGGAGAGCGTTTTATCGCCGCGCGTGATTTCAGTTTCGGCCAGGCGCACGTAATCGCCGGAGTGGCACAGGCGCACTTCGTCGGCGGTGGCGTGGCGCGGCGCGATGCGCTTGATGTTGGGCGATTTCTCCTCGGTCAATTCCGCTTTGGTCAGCGCGGCGAGGATGCTCGAAATGCGCGCAGGACGTTCCGGATGTCCCGCGCCAGGGTCATGGTTTTCGTAGCGGCGGTCGATGAGCAGGCCGGTTTTGAGTGGGTTTTTCATGAACACATTGTACCCTATTTTACGGACGCAAGCGAATGGGCGGGATCGTCTTATTTATGCCGCGCGTAATTTGCAAAAAGGAACATCCATGATTTTCATTCGGAAAGTGATTTGCGCGACTGCGCTTGTTTGTTGTTCAATCTTCGCCGCTCAGCCGGGCGCCGAGAAACCCGTAACGCCCGTCCCCGTTCCAAGGGAAATGCTGGACGGCGCGAATCTGCTGATTAAAACCGCAGGATGTTCGATTGCGCTTCCCGGCGCGGGGTGGGCGTGGATGACGTACGAGAAGGCGGGGCGGAATTATCTCTGCCTCAACAGCCGGACGCTGGAGATTTACGGCGTGTCGGTGGGCGAGTTGAAAGGCGACATCCTTGTCGCACACCAGCCTGAATCGCTGATCGCCAACGAAAAGAAAAAAGTGGAGGGGGCGGGCGGAAAGCTTGAGAGCGATAAATGGGAATTCATCGATGTGCCCGACGTGAAAAAAGCCGCGCGGGTCACGTTCACCGAAACCGACAAGAGCGGGAAAAAATTGCTGGCGAGCATTTACCTGATCAACACGCGCGAACACACGCTGCTCAATATTCACTGCACGGGGCCCTACGCCGCCGAGCCGGAGGCGTTTAAGACGATGGTGAAATCGTTGAAGATGATCAAAGACCCGGCAGAGACGAAAGACAAGAAATGACGGTCCGAGTTATTGTTCCTCCGGAAAGAAGAAATCGAAGCAGCGCCGCCAATTATTTCTTCTCGTCCTTCTTCTCGTCCTTCTTTTCGTCCTTCTTTTCACCCGGCGCGGGCTGGCCGGAGACGAAATCGGCTTTTTCCTTGCGCTTCTTTTCCGCGTCGTCGGGGAAGAAGAAGTCGATGTCAAGCGCTTTCGTTTTGCCTTCGATGATCTGCATCACCAGCGTCTTGGAAAGCGTGGCGCGGAACCACTCGTCTTCCTTCTTTTTCTTTTTGGCTTTATACATCTCGTTGTAAATCTGCTCGTACAGCGCGCCTTCCAGCGGGGCGGGGCCGGCTTCGCGGCGGTCTTCAAGAAGCGCGATGGCGTAGCCTTTGCCGTATTCGAAAATCTTGCTGACTTCGCCGACTTGCAGATCTCGCGTCGCGTTGGCGAGGACCTTGTTGTAATCGTCCACGCTGATGTAGGGGTCGCCGTTTGAGCCGACGATGAGGCCGCCGCGCTCGCGCAGGTCGGGATCGTCGGTCTTGGCCTTGGCCACTTCGGCGAAAAGCGCGCCGAATTCGACGATGTCGCGACGGATGTCTTCGAGCATGCCGTAGGCGTTTTCGCGGACTTTGCGGTTGCCGGTGAGTTTGTCCTCGACGGACAGGTCGATGCGGATCACGCGGATTTTCACGCCGGCTTTGCGCTGGTACTTCTCGATGTTCTGCTTGTAATACGCCTCGACTTCGGGGCGCTTGGGAAATTCGAGCTGGTTGTCGAATTTGCCGCCGAATTCCTCCAGCATCATCTGTTCGCGAACGACCTTGGTCACGTCGGCGACGTTGAAGATGTATTTGTTTTTGCGGAGCATGTCGAGGTGGCCGGCGAGGCGTTTCTGAAACGCTTTATCGTCGATGCTCATTTTTTCGATGGCGAAATGCTGCAGCATCAGGCGTTCGCGGACGATGTCGCGCAGCGCGAATTGGAACGCCTTCACGTAGGTCTGGGTCCAGTCGGCGTCGAGTTCGGGCGTCCAGACGTTCATGGCCATTTTTTCTTTTTTGAAGCCGTAAAGTTTTTCGGCCATGCCCTGCATGCGGTCTTCCACGTCGCGCTTGCTGATCGCTTCGGTGTTGACGATGGCGACGCGCTGGTCGTAGATGTCGATCTTGATCGGCTCGCCGGCAGCCGCCGCTGAGAGGACCGCGAGCAATAAAGGAGTGCAGCAACAAAGATACGGCTTCATGGTCGGCGTCCCTCGGTACGTGAATTCAAATCGGCCTTCTTCGCGTCGTCCGGAAAGAAAAAATCGAGCGGCAACGGGCGCGAGGTTCCTTCCACTACTTGCAGCACAAGCGCTTTTGCCAATTCGGCGCGGAACCATTCGTCTTCCATTTTCGCACGCTTGGCCGCGGCGGCTTCATTGTACACCGCATCGTAAACTTTTCCTTCCAGCGGTGCTGTGGCAGTGCCGCGGCGGGATTCGACCATTGCGATGGCGTAGCCTTCGCCGAATTCAAACGGCGCCTTGCAAACTTCACCCTCTTTTAAATCGCGCGTCGCTTCGGCAAGCGGCTTATAGGATTCTGGAACAATGAAACCATTGTCGTTCGGCCCCTTCAACAGGCCATCGTTTGCGCGCAGATCGGCATCATCGTTGCGCGTGCGCGCGGCGTCGATGAATGAGATCGCGCCGCTGGTGATGTCACTGAGCAGAGTTTCAGCTATTTCGTACGGATTTTCGCGCGCTGTACGCTTGCCGGTCACTTTATCTTCGATCGATAGATTGATTTTGATTATGCGGATTTTTACGGCGGCTTTGAGCGGATAGCGCTCGATATGCGCACGGTAAAACGCTTCGACTTCGCGGCGTTTGGGCGCGTCGAGGAGGCTGTCGAATTTGACGGCGCGAAAAACTTCGAGCATCATGATTTCGCGCAGGCGGCGCGTGTCTTTGTCGGGATCGAAGGGGATTCTTTGTTCGCGCAGGCGCTGTTTGAAATCGGCGAGGCGCTTTTGAAACGCTTGCTCGTCGATGCTCATTTTTTCGAGCTTAAAATGCTGGAGCATCAATCGTTCGCGCACGACGATGCGCAGCGCTTCGCGGAATGCGTCGAGATAGAGGCGAGTAAGTTCGGCGTCGGTGGCGGGGTCGAGCGTGTCGCGAAGGTGGAAAATGCGGCGCTTTGATTCGATCTCCTCGGCAATGCCGTTCATGCGCGCTTCGACATCGCGTTTGCTGATGGCTTCGGCGTTGACCTGCGCGACGGTTTGATTTTCGACGTGTGAAACTCCGTCGCCGGAGAAGGCGATCACCGGCCAGAGCGCCAGGCTTGCGAGCGCAGAAAATTGAACAGCGCGGATCAGCATCGTCAACTTGAACAAAAGTGTCATAGAGACGCAGGGGAGGGCGGGGGCCTTCAGGGAAATCAGGGCGGCGGCCTCATGCTTTTCACTGTACCGCTGGCGTCCCGCCGGGCGGAATCTCGCTGGCGAGATGCCGGAGGTACAAGGCTACCTCTTTCGCAATACGGCCGCGAAGAAGCCGTCAGTCCCGTGTCGATATGGGAGCAATTTCAAAAATCGTCCGCAGGGAGATGCGATCAGATCGGCGCGCGCTCTCGAGAGAATCTCCTTGATTGGAACGCATTCGCAACCGCCGTCGCTCAGCACGCGCTCCACGACGCCTTCGTTCTCCGCGCGAAAGATGCTGCATGTCGCATAGATCACGCGGCCATTTTTAGCGCAGAGTTCGAGCGCGCGGCGCGCCAGCGATTCCTGAATGCGCGGCAATTCCTCGAGCGCCCCATCGCCGCGCCAGCGCGCCTCCGGGTTGCGGCGCAGCGCGCCGGAGCCGCCGCAGGGCGCGTCCACGAGCACGCGCTGAAATTTTCCGCTGCGCGCCAGGATTTCTGGCGGCCATGTGTCCGTCTCCGTGCGCAGCGCGCGAATGTTGTGCGCGCTTGCGCGGCGGGCGCGGCGGCGCAATTCGCGCAAGCGCGACTCGGAAATGTCCAGGGCCGGCAGCGTTCCGGTCCCGCCCATTAATGCGCTGAGCGCCAGCGATTTTCCGCCGGAACCGGCGCAGGCGTCCAGCACGCTCGACCCGCGCGCCGGCGCGGCCAGTTCGGCGATCAACTGGCTGCCTTCGTCCTGCGCTTCGAAGAGGCCGGATGCGAATGCGTTCGTCGCGAAGAGACGCGCGGGATTTTCGACGACGACGCCAGTCGGGGAAAATTGCGTCTCGCGCGCGGCAATGCCCTCCGCTGCAAGTGCCGCGATCAATTCGTCGCGCGAATTTTTCAAGGTGTTCGCGCGAAGCGTCGCCGGCGCGCGCAAATTGAGCGCCGCGGCTAGTTCGCGCGCTTCCGCGCTGTACTCCGCGAGCAACCGTGCCGCGAAGCTGTCCGTCAGCGAATGCGTCACAGCAAATCGCCTCACGGGATCTGCGATTTGCGCGATGCGTTCATCGGCGCGCGCGGCGGCGTCCCAATCCACTTCGCGTGCAAACTCCTGCGCCGCGTGCGCATCGATTTTTCCCGCGTGCAGCAGGGCGGCGGCAAGGAGCGCGCGCGCAGAAGGTTCGCTAGCTTCGTTCTGGAGTGCGAAATCGAAGCGGCGATAGAAGGCGATCATGTCGTGCAGGGTTTCGACGATCTCGCGCTTTTGCGCATCGTCGAGATGTTCGCGTTTAAACGCAACGGCGATGGCGGTAGTTGAAAAGCCCCAGCCGTCGCTCACGCGGCGCCACAGTTCGAGGATAATTTCGTGTTCGCGATTCATGCGGCTACCTGGAGTGAACGGCGGGTTCTTGCTTCGCAAGACGAACGTGCAATCGGGACGCCTGCACCACGGGGACTTCGCTTCCCCCTACTTTAGATGCGTTGTCTTGATGTACTCAAGCGCCGCGGATTTGTCGGTGAGGGCCTGCTCGAGCTGGCGGTCTTCCACATCCTTTAAAATTTCGGCAAACTGCGGTCCCGGTTTCAGGCCGAGCGCGATGAGATCGTGGCCGGTAATCAGCGGTTCCGGGCGCAGTGTCTCTGGTGTTTCGCGCGCCAGCTCATTCACGCAAAAATTGTACGCGCCCAAATCGCCGTGGCTGGCAAGGCAATCGAGTTTGTGCAGGGCGAGGTGCTCGTCGAAATAAGCTTGCCGCAAAAAACGTTTGAGCGTTGCGGGACGCATTTTTTTCACATCTTTGAAGGCCATGTGCCCGCGCACCAACGCCGAGACGCGTTCGATTTGTTCGCGTGAATATTTGAGATGCTCCATGATTTTTTCGGCCATGCCCGCGCCCACTTTTTCGTGCTCGTTGAAGCGGATGCGGTCGGCCATTTCGATTGTTGCCGGTTTGCCGACGTCATGCAACAGCGCGCCCAGCGCCACAGTCAGCGGTGAGTTGCACAATTGCCCCAGCAGCATCAGCGTATGTTCCCATACGTCGCCTTCCGGATGAAATTGCGCGGGCTGCGGCACGCCTTGCAGCGCGTCAATGTCCGGCAGCACGTAACGCAGCAGGCGGCACTTTTTCAGCAGCTCGAAGGCCAGGCGCGGATTGGGGCCGGTGAGCATCAGGTTCAATTCGTCGCGAATGCGTTCGGCGCTCACGGTCATCACGTTCGCCGCGCAGTCTTTGATTGCGCCGAGCGTGTGGCCGTCGATTTCAAAATCCAATCTCGCCGCAAAGCGCACTGCACGCAACATGCGCAGATGGTCTTCGGCGAAGCGGAGTTTCGGATCGCCAATCGCGCGGATGAGTTTCCTATCGAGGTCCTCGCGCCCGCCGACATAATCGAGCAGTTCGTCTTTGAGCGGATCGAAGAGCAGGCCATTAATGGTGAAGTCGCGCCGCTTCACGTCTTCGACTTCGTTGGTATATGTGACGGTATCGGGATGGCGCCCGTCAGTGTACGCGCCGTCGCCGCGAAAGGTTGCGACCTCGACGCAGAGCGGATCGTCGCCCGGCGAGAGTACGCGCACGACGCCAAACGCCGCGCCGACGGGAACCGTGCGGCCGAAGAGTTTCATCACGTCGCTGGGGCGCGCCGACGTGGCCACGTCGAAATCGTTCGGCTCGGCCCCGCGCAGCATGTCGCGCACGCAGCCGCCGGCAAAGAGCGCGCGGTGGCCGGCGCCGACGAGCATGCGCACGATTCCGGTGGCGAAATTTTTGAGCGGTGAGTCGTCCATTCTTTTAAGCCGCGCACCAACGCGCATATTTTTAACATAAAAGGAGCGATGGCACAAAGGACACGGCCGTTCGTAGTCCCGCCTTTAGGCGGAAGGGTGGCCCACCCGGACGCGCCCGTCCGCGTAGAGAAGCGAATCGTGTGACTACTCGATAAACTCCCGCACCATATACGCCGCAATCCCAAACGCCACCGCCGCGTTTAGCGACGTCTTCGCTCCCCGCATCGGCAGATGGCAAACCTGCTGCGCGCACGCCAGCGCCTCCGCTGACACGCCCGACACTTCGTTCCCCACCAACATGCACAGCGGCGCGCGAATCATTTCGCGCGCCAGCGCATCGCGCAGCGGGATACTCGTCTCCGTCTTCTCCAGCGCCAGAATCGTCACGCCGCTGGCCGCAAGAGCCGGCAGAACGTCCAGCGCGCCCGCGGCGTGTTCCCACTCGACGACATCTTCGGCGCCCAAACTCGTCTTCGCGATTTCCTTGCGCGGAGGGCAGCCCGTGATCCCGCACAAATACAGCTTCCCGAATCCAGCGCCATCGGCGCTGCGAAACATCGATCCGACGTTCCACAAACTGCGGATGTCCTCCAACAGCGCCGAAAAGCGCGCGGTATGCGTAGGGCGCGTCTCGGGGACGCGCTCTACTCGCGAAGACCGATCCAGCCGCGCCGCGTGCAAGCGTTCCTGCTGCCGCTCGACCTCTTTAAGCACCGCCAGCGACCGAAACGTGATCACCTGCCCACACTGAGGGCACGGCCCGTTCTTGCCTTCGCGCTCGCCGCCGATTTCGAAGACCAGCTTGCATTTCGGATTGGGGCAGCGCGTCAGCATGGCTTAAAGATAGTCGAAAGTCGAAAGTCGAAGAAGTCGAAAGTCAATATAGTGAATTGCTACGCGCGGCCAAAGGGACTTCTTCGACTTTCGACTAGGCCGTCATTTGCGGCCGCGCGTATAATAATCGGTATGTTGAAAAGTCTGCGCCGCATCTGGGCCGTCGGCATCCTAACCGCCTCTGAAGGCTTGCGCCAGCCGGCGTTCTTCATTCTCTTTCTCGCCGCCGCCGCGCTGACTGCTTTCTCGCCGCGCTTCGCCCCGTTTTCGCTCAACGAAAGCGCCAAGATGGTCGTGGACTTGGGCCTTTCCACCACTGTCGCATTCTCTTCGCTGCTCGCGCTGCTGACGGCGAGCACCACTGTCAGCGACGAAATCGAAGGCCGCACGGCTCTCACGATGCTCGCCAAACCGTTGCGCCGCGAAGAATTCATTCTCGGAAAATTCATCGGCGTCACAGTTGTCGCATCCGCTTTCTGCGCGCTGCTCACGCCTGTCTTGATGGCGGCGGTGCGCAGCCAGCGCTACGACGAATACTTCGACCCGCGTTTTGCCAACGGCGTGAAACTCGCGCTGATCATTTTTCTGGTGCTCGCCGTCGCGAGTCTGCTGGCCAAATTGAAATTCGCGAGCGCGCCCGGCGTCGTCGGCTCGTTTTGGATTGCCTACCCGCTCGCTTCACTTTTTATGCTAGTGTACCTGCTGCCGGGCACAGCCCTGTGGGATTACCGTCTGGTGCTGGGCATTTTTTTCTCTGTGCTGCACGGCTGCGTGATCGCCGCCTTCGCCGTCGCGTTGGCCACGCGCCTCACGCTTGTCCAAGCTTCCATCGGCACCGCGGCATTTTTTCTCGTCGGTCACGCATCCAGCGCCGTGCTTGTTCCGTTCTACGACAAGCAACAGCACCTCAGCGTACTCGGCATGATCCTTCGCGCCATCCTGCCGGATCTCGACCAATTCAACATCACCGACGCGCTCGCGACCGCCTACATCGAAAAGCCCACCCCGATCCCGCTGGACATCGCCGCTGGTTCAGCGCTGTACGCAGCGCTCTATGCCGGCGCGCTGCTCGCACTCGCAGCGGCGCTCTTCGCCAATCGGGAATTGTCCTAGACCGACCTATAGGCCCCATTCTACTTTTTAGAAAATCACGCCTTGAAATCATAAACCTGCACGCGCTGCCAATGCATTTTGTTCTCCGCAATAAACTCCAAATGCAGCGCGTGCTTTTGATACACGTCGTGAGCCGCGTCGTCGGCCAGCACCACCGTCAGTCCGACGTGGTACGAATTGTCCACCACGTCGCGCGGCGTCATCGCCGGCGGCCCCGCCCACAATTCCTTCACCGTCGGAATCGCCTTGAGGTACTTGTAACAATCGGCGACGAGCTTCGTTTTTGCCTCGTCGCTAGTACCCGCTTTTAGCCAGAAATAAACCGTGTGAATGAACATAATCTTGAAGCTCCTTGCCTGAATCCGTCCAGCAGCTTTTCGTAATCGGCGTGGGAGCCGATCCATGACCAAGTGATCGTATCGTCCTTCTTTAGTTTTCCGACCGCCCGCTAACCCAACGCCACGCGTACCGAATACATCGACTCCTTAACGTTCACTTTTTTGAAATGGAGACTGGGATGGCGTGGATTTATTCGCCACCACGCGTAATGCTTCACTTCGTCCGGAAGCGCGGCGAAATGCTTGCGAAAATCGTCGGTGATTTGCGATTTCACAATTCGTCAAATCCAATTGCGCTCACCCGCCCTTTCGCGATGTCCTTGTCGATCTTCGCGGACATCCGCGCCAGCTTGCGCTTGGATTTCGAAAACGCTTCGTCCCACCGGCGTTCGTCTTCCAATTCATCCAAAATTAACGTGGCAATGCCGCTTTGTTTCGACACGGGCAGCGTCTTGACTTGTTTCAGTGCGCGTTCAAGCAACTGAGTCATATTTCCACTCCTTCGAACCGGACTTACTTCTGCGCCTCCGCTTTCTTCATGTCCACCACTTCCACCTGAAAAATCAGCACGGCGTTCGGCGGGATCGTGTTGCCATACCCCGTCGGCCCATACGCCAAATCGCCCGGAATGTACAGCTCCCACTTCGAACCGACCGGCATCAGTTTCAGCGCTTCCAGCCAGCCTTGTATCACGCCGCCCGCAACGCTGGTCTCCAATGGCTTGCCGCCATTCTTGGCGGTGCTGTCGAAGACGTGCCCATTAATAAAGCGCCCTTCGTACACGACGCTCACGCGATCGTTCCCGCTCGGCTTCTCGCCTTTGCCTTCATTGAGAACCTTGTACTGCAAGCCGCTGGCGGTCGTGACCACGCCTTCCTTCTTTTTGTTTTCAGCCAGGAAATCCTCGCCGGTCTTCTTGGTCTTCGCGCCGAAATCTTCCATCATCTTTTTGAAATACGCCTGCACCGCGGCTTGATGCTCCTCCACTTTGAAATCGCTCTTCTCGCCCTTCGCCGCGGCAACAAACGCCCCGCTCACCAGATCGACATTCAGCGAATCGGAAAATTGCTTGAGGTTCTCCCCGACCGTCCAGCCCATCGCGTAGCTCACGTCGTCTTTTTTATCCAGCGCCGGCGTCTTCGTGGGATCGGCCTGCTTGGCCTGCAAAAACGCGCGGAATTTGTCCTGAGCCGCGGCGAGTTCGGCTTCCTTCATCTTCGGCTCTTTGCCCGACACGGCGTCCTTGAACGCCGCGCTCATCACGTCGAGGTTCAAATCGCCCGCAAACATTTTCACTTTGTTGCCGAAATCCTGCCCCAGCGCGTAGCTGGCAATGTCTTTGTCGCTCTTCAATTCGGTCTTGGCCGGCGCATCCGGCTTGGGCGGTTCCTTCTCCTCACCTGCATAAATTCCAGCGGCGGCCAACGCGGCGATAACTGCAAAAAGCATGACTGATTTCATGGGATACTCCGTAATTGAGCGCTGCGGCCACGCCCACAAACGGTGCAAGCGAGATGTTCCGCAGCGTTGAAACGATTTATTTTAATCGGTCAGCGCGCGAATTGCTACTGACTAACGCTTGCATTCGACTGCGTGAGCAGGGCCTTTCAAAAGTCCGCCACTCTTTTCGCGAGCAGTGCCAGCGCTTCGCCTGGGCGGGCGGCGAAGCGGCGTGAGGCGCGGGCGGCCTTGGTCGCCTTGCTTTGTCGCAGCAGTGAGGGCACACAAGGCTACGCACTCCTGAACTGCGTTTAGTTCGATGATGTCGTTCTCGCGCACGGCGTTACAACTCGCTTAGAATTTCCAATTGAATTCGATGCCGCTGAGCACGTTTATTCCCGGCGCGGGGAACGTTTTGGCTTCCTCGTAACGCTGGTTAAGCAAATTCTCGACGCGCGTGAAGACGCGCCAATGGCAAAGGAAACGGTAGCTGCCGGCGAAATCCAGGCGCGTGAACGATTTGTTGGTCACGTGTGAAAAGGCGTTTGCGGGCAGCGGACCGAGGTCGAGGCGCGGGCCTTCATGCAGCAGATCGAGCGAAAGATCGAGCCCGCAGAGGGGACGCCCGATGGCTTGCGCCGTGTACGTTTCGCCGGGGCGGCGCAGCAGCGGTTCGCCGGTGTCGCTTTCTGTGTGTTGAAGCGTGGCCGTGCCGCGCAGGGTGAATTCGTCAATCGGTTTGAGCTGAGCGGAGAATTCGAGGCCGCGCGTGCTGGCCTGCTTCAAATTTTGGAACGTAAAATTCTTGTCGAAGTCGATCAAGTTTTTGAACTGGTTGTGAAACCAGGTGCCGTCGAGCGTGATGCGTTTGCACCAGAAATTCTGTTCGAGGCCCACGTCGTAGGCAACATTTTTTTCGGGGACGAGATTCTTGTTGCCGCCGAAGCCGGAGAAGAATTCGTAAAAGCTCGGCGCGCGAAACGCGTTGCCGACGGAACCGTGGATGCGCGAATCGCTTTCTGGAATCAGGATCGAGGCGTCGCCGCGCGCAGTGATGAATTCGCCGAACTGTTCGTTCTCTTCGCGGCGAATTCCGCCGGTGATGTACGCGCGCTGAAAAACCTCAAGATGATTCTGCGCGAAGACGGACCAGTTCGTGCGCGTCTTCGAAACGTTCACGCCGAACTGCGAATCCTGCTGGTCGAAGAGGTCGTCTTCGAAATTCGCTCCGGCGGTAACGATGTCCTTGATGTCGCCGCACTCGTCTTGAAACGCGGTGATGTCGTTCTGCCAATCGAATTGCGGGCGGCGTTCCTTCGTGTACGTGCGGCCGGTGTTCTGCGGGAAGCCGCCGAAATTCGAGGGCGGATTGGGCGCCAGCGAAATAATGTGGTTGTCGATCGAATAATTTCCGGCGCGGATGGTCATGTCCCAGATCGGCAGCAGCGTGGCCTTGTATTCCATGCCGAGGAGCAGGTCGTGTTCGAGCGCTTTGTCGTTGGGATCGACGAGTTCGACGGCAGGACCGTAGCCGCTGCCTGAATCTTCGTAGAAGCCTTTGCGCTCATCGAGGCCGCGCACGATGAATTTCAGCGATTGGCAATCGTTGATCTGATAATCGAAGCGGCCCGCGAAATTGTAGAGGCTCACTGCGGAATTCTCGAAGCCTTCGTTGTCACGGTGCAGGCGCGAGGCGCTGATGTTGTACGCGAAATTTTTGTCGCTGCCTTGAAGCTGTGTTGTTTCGCGGTCGGTGCCATAATTGCCGCCGGCGGCGGAGGAGATGATTTCGGCGGGGCCTTCGCCTTTGGCGCTGATGATATTAATGGTGCCGGTCACGGCGTCGGTGCCGTAGAGACTCGACGACGGCCCGCGCGCGATTTCGATGCGGTCGATCTGCACGGGATCGACGGGACCGAGATTGAAGTTGCCGCCCTGGCGGTTGACTTTGAATCCATCGTAAAGAAACAGCGTCTGATTCGAATTTCCGCCGCGCGTGAACATCGACGTAAAATCGCCGTCGAAGCCGCTGCGGTTGACCGTGACGCCGGGCGAATTGCGGATGGAATCGGAGAGCTGGATGTGCTGCTCGACATCGCGATCGTCGTGGCCATTGATGACCGTGACGCTCACACCGGTGCTGCTGATCGGTTCGGGCAAGCGCGCGGGCGTGGTGACGATTTGCGCCGTGACGTTGACCGGTTCAAGCGGCGCGGGATTTTCTTTGGTCGAGCCTTCTTGCGGGGGCGTTTGTGGTGCAGGCATCTCGCCTGCATTTTTTTGAGGCGTTGGCTGCCCGCCTGCATTGGGCGGCGTTACTGGTTTTGGTTCTTCTGAAAGGAGGGCGAGTGAACTGAACAACAGAACGGCGAGGAGACTGCGGAAAATCGCGAACATGACACGGACCCCTTCTCCCGCTGGATCGGCGGGGAAAATTGGGTGAGCGCGTGTCCTTGTGGGGAGAGACAGGAGACTTGAGACAGGAGACAGGAGCAAAGCACTCCAGTCTCTCGTCTCCAGTCTCCAGTCTAATTCGCTCCACGCACGCCTTGGGTCGAGGACACGCGTGAAGGCCCGATCTCGGCAGGTCTACTGACTTTCGGATCGTTCTCCCCGCCACTCCTTCCCAGGCGCTTTTCCTCGCCTCAGTGGATTGTGGCGGATTGTCCCCGATTACAGCGGCGACCACCGCGGCGGACTTGCACCGCCTTCCCATTTTCATGCGCAAGCGAGATCGGATGCGCACACCGAAACGGGACCTTCTGATTTTTTGTAAGACGGTGGTTTTATAAGCGGAGTTTTTCAAAGCGCAAGCGTGGAACGAAAAATCGTTCGAGTGTCGCGCACGAAACTCAACAGCGTCGCGCCGAGCAGCGCGACGCAGAGCCAGAATTCCCAAAGACACACGACGCCCCACCATTGCTCGGAGCGCACGCGCCGATAAATACGTGTGCTGTTATCGTCGAACCCAGTTGCAAACAACCGTCCATCTGGGAGGAATTTCACCTCGGAATCCATGACGTTTCCGTTGAAGCTGATTGCGGTCAGCTTTTCTCCGGTGTTCGCGTCGGCGATCCGGATTGACCGTAAACTGCCGTTCCCACCGGCGCGGTATTGCAAGCGAGTGCCATCCACAGATACATCCAGATCTTGAAACTGACCATAGCTAATCTCGCTAAAGAGAACCAGAGGCTTTCCATGAGGATCGTAAATCCATAGAGAATCGTTGTCGATACGAAACAGAACTTTGCCGTTAATATACCTGACATCGTTGGAAGTAATGCCGCCATCCTTGATCGCAAAATCCGTGGTGAACGAACCCTCCAGTGCGCCCGACTCGCTGTCCCAGAGTCGAAACTCGCGCAGGTTCCAGTCATATATTTTCTTCCCATCGTCGGAGAACTTCAGCGCGGGTGAATCGGCGGGATATTCCCAATCCACGGTCGCGTCGGGCGTTTCAGCGGTCGCGGGAAGATCGAGGTCGCTGATCTTTCGGAGCGTTGCGGTGTCCCAAAGTTGAGCCTTGAAGCCTTGGCCTATGCGAAAGGCGGTGATCAGGCGCTCGCCTCCCGGCGCCACGCGAAATTCAAAATCCCGGCGATTCATAAGTGCAACAAACCAATCGAACTCAACGGCTGATGCGGCTGCGCTGCGCTTTTTGAAAAGTTCATCCAAGTGGCGTTGCAGTTCCTCGCCTTCCAGTGAAATTCCGCTATAGGGGAATACGATGAGGAAATTGCCTGATGCTCCGAAAACGGTTTTTTTGGAGGCAACGTCCCAAATCGTTAAACTGTCGCTGTTGGAAACTACTGCTCTTCCATGACCATGACGCGATATTGCAACTTGCCATTCTCCGAGCGTGACTTTCGCCAGCATTTCTCCAGTGCGCATATCCCAGACGCAAACGCCAGGTCCATTCTGGTGCTCTGCCGAGCCGCTTGATATCGCAAACGCGCTGTCTTGCGATAACTCCAAACGACCGACATCGGCTAAAGTTGTCTCGAAAATGGTTTCAACTCCACTTTGCGAAAGATTTAAAACACGCCTTTTTCCATTTCCTCCCTGCGCAATCAAATGCGTTCGATCGTCCTTAAGAAACGCGTAGTAAGGCAGAACAATATCCACCCGCCAGGGCGCCCAATTCCGCCACAGCAGCCCGGCGCTGCCCGCGAACAATGATGCGAGCAGGAGCGTGCGCAGCGAGAAGCGCAGCCATTTGCTCCGGCGCTTGGGTTGGATTAAATCGGCCATGCTTTTACAATACACTCGGTTCAACAGCAGCGTTACGTTCTTAATTGCGCAAGAAGGAATTGTCTTGCGTCGAGACCGGCCGTGGCGCAAGAAGAAACTCTCCTTAAATTGCGGCACAAAAAAACGGCCTCCGTTGTCACGAAGGCCGTCTTTTGGCGTTGCCGCCTGGAGATTGCTCAGTTGATCTTGAACCAATTCGTCCCGTCGCTGATGACTTGTGCGGAGGCGCCGATTGCGATGTTGATCGAGACGTTGCCATCCACAGTCGCCGTCCCGGTTAGCGGGCCGAGGGTGATGACCTTGTTGGTTAAGTTCTTGATCGCGTAAACTCGTCCGAGCACCGGATTGGGCAAGCCGACGGCGGTGGCGACGGTGCCGGTGACGACGAGGGCGTAATCGTTGTTGTTAAGGCCCGCAAGGACGACGCTATTGACCGTGCGGAAAGGGAAGGAGAGCGATCCGTTCACCTGCAGGTACGAATTCGGCGCCGTCACGCCGATGCCGACCATCGTGTCGGACGCAGCGCCGTTGATGCCGTTGATCGCGCCGAGCACCAGACTGTTGCTTTGCGTGACCGCTGCATTCGCGCCGACCGCCGTGGCGAACGTAATGCCCGCCGCGCCATTGGTCGAATCGCCGACGAAGGAATTGTGGCTTTCCGTGGTGTTGCTGCCGCCGGAATTTCCGCCGAGGAAGGCGTTGTTCGAGCCTGTCGTGTTGTTGAATCCGGAGACATTGCCAATGGCCGTGTTGCCGTCTCCGGTGGTGTTGTTCTGGCCGGATCCCGCGCCGAAGAATGAATTGTGGCAGCCCGTGAAACTGGTAACGATGCCGTCGGTTTTGTTTCCAGCGTTGATGCCGAAGAATGAATTCTGCTGGGCGGTGGTGCAGGTCGCTCCCGTGCCGTAACCGACAAAAACGTTGGCCGAGCCCGTTGTGTTTTTGGTTCCCGAAATGCCGCCAACAAATGTGTTAAAGCTGGCTGTGTTGAGCGCTCCCGCTTGATCGCCAAGGCAAGTGATGGAACTTCCAACGGTATTGCTAAACCCCGCATTCAGGCCGGCGCAAACGTTGTGGCTGCCAGTGGTGTTCAACGCGCCGGCGTTGATGCCGAAGAAGCAGTTCGAGCCTCCAGAGGTGTTATTGAATCCCGACGAGTCGCCGAAAAAAGAGTTGCCCGAGCCTGTCGTGTTAGCCTGCCCCGCGCCGGCGCCAAAGAAGTCGTTGTTGTTGCCGGTGCTGTTTTTCTGCCCGGCATTTACACCGAAAAAATTGTTCAAATTGCCCGTGGTGTTCGCGGTTCCAGCGTTGAATCCGACGAAATTATTGGCGTTCGCGTTCGGTGGGTTGTTGTTCGGCCGGGCTTCGACTAGAAACGCCGAGGACACGGTGAAGGTGCCCGTGAACGTCTTGTTGCCGGCCGCGCTTTGATTGGTCGTGAGATCGACGAAGTTCTGAACGGACGACCCCGTTCCGCCATTGGCGATGGCCACGATGCCGGTCACATTCGATGCGGTTCCGGACACGTTGCCGGTCACGTTTCCGGTCAGATTCCCCGATAGTGTTCCCCCCGGCCCGCCGGTCCACGACGCGCCGCCGTTGCCATCGGCGGTGAGGAACATGCCCGACGACGCGGGATTGCTGTCGATGTTGGTGCCTTTGACCTTCGCCCACGCCGCTTTGCCCGTGCCGTCGGCGATGGGCGCCGCGCCAGCCGGAGCAAACGTGGGCGGCTTCTTCACCGTCACGCTGTTGAATTTGGTGATCGACGGCGACGGCGTTGCCGCGCGCACGCCCACTTCCGTGTCGCCTTCGTCTTCCGCCCAAGCGGATGAAAATACCAGAGCCAGGACAACACTTGCGCATACCCATACTGTACGCATGGCTTACTCCTTTAAAGAGAGATGAGACGGTCCAAGCGGACGCGATCCGCTGATTCTTTGCTCGAATAAGCACATGCTAGCGCTTTCTTACAGATTTTATTCAGGAAAAAAAGCGATACATGGCACGCTCAGTTTGACGCCGGCGTCGCGGCCGGACGCGGTTCATCGCATTCCATTGGAAACTTTTGCCGCTTCCATGATACCGCCGTCACAATGCCCCAAAACGCCAGCGTCTCGAACAGCACCAGCCCGAAGTGCCGCAACACGCTCCATTGCGGAATGGCGATGACGATGAAGATCGCAAAATGCGCCCAGCCCAAAATCAAAATCCGCCGAAAATCGACCCACGCCGCTTGCAAGCCCATCAGCGCGGGTGCCAACAGGACCATGTAATGCGGATGAAAAACGGGACTCAGCGGCATCATCAGCAGCGTCAGCGCGCCAATACCCAGCGCCACTCCCGGCGCCCAACGGGTCTTCCTCCAGCCGATCGCCAGCAGCGTGCACAGCAGCATGACGCCGGCGAAAAGCTTGATGCCCAGTTGCGCGGCGTACGGAATCTCTGCAGGCAATTCCTTGTGGCGATTGTACAGGTCTGGGTGCGTCACATTATTGTAGATGGCGGAAAAGGACTGTGTATCCGTGAAGCGGATGTCAATCACTTCCCTCTGGCGCCCCGGCTCGACCGTACCGCTCAACCCAGGCTTCAGCAGGATATCGTAGTAGCGCGCATACGTCCGCACCATGCCGTTGGGGCCGAGGCCGATGGCGGGAATGGCCGCGCCGAACAACACAAGCCCCAGCGCGCAACCGGCCAGACAGCGCCAGTCGCGTTTCCAGATCGGATAGACCAGCAGAAACGCCGGAATCAATTTCAAGCAGATCATTCCTGCCAGCCAAAGTCCCGCGCGCAAATGGCGGCGGCGAATCAGCGCGGCGATCATCCCGCACAACAGCAGCAGCCACAACGGCCCCACCTGCCCGCGCACCAGCGCATGGGCCAGCACGGGGATGGAGAAGAACAGTGGCACAATCCGCATGCCCCACCAGCGCCGGGAACCGGGTTCGACGCTTTTGTTCCCGGCTTCTTCCAATGCCTTCGCCAGCCAGTGAATCGCCAGCAGCACAAACAGCACGCTGATCCCGTACCAGAGCAGCACCGAGACCGGATATGGGATCGCCGCCACGCGTTCGACGCCGCGCGGCGGTTCTGCAAACGGCGCCATCAATACCGCCAGCGTGGGCGGATAAAGATAATGCCAATGATTCGAATCGGTCACTTCGTAAACGTCGTGTCCGGTGCGCGCGCTCCACGCGGCGCGGAAATAAACTTCCACGTCGGTCATGCGGCGGTGCAGAAAGTTGGCGCGGATTTCAACGTTGGCGGCGAAGCCGATAAAGAAGAAGGCAACGATAAAAAGCCCGGCCAATTCCCATTTTGAAAGCGAGCGGCGCGTCACAGCGGCAAATTGACGCAGCTCGCGCATGATGTTCGAAAGCATGTTGGGATTTTAGCCGATTCGAGGCCCGTGAGCCAGCACAGTCCTGAGTGCTGAGTCCTGAGGAACTGCGAGGACGCGCTTCGCGCTTCTGTTACTCAGCACTCAGGACTCAGCACTCAGGACTCAGCACTCAGCACTTAACTTAAAGTACGCACACCAATGCCACGGCAATCAACAGCGTCTCGAGCGAAGTGATGCCCATGCTGACCCCATGCCACATCGCAAACTGCTGGTGCGCCGGGTTGTCTTTGCTCGAATCGTTCATAAACTGCGGGCGCAATTCCACCAGTTTTGGTTCAATATACAGCACCACAAAACACGCAATCAGCGCCGCCAGCGCCAGCGTGATGTACGTGGTTTTGTGCGCCGAAGTGCTCCGCCCGTCCGGCCCGTCGCCGCGCAACATGCCATGCGCGGCCAGCGCCAGCGTGGCCAGCACCAGTTTCATCACGCCGCCAAAATGCAGAATCGGGCCCATTATGTCGCCGGCCAGGTTGTGCCGCGCAGGATCGTTGCCCGCGACGCCGAAGACGTAGTAAGCCGTGATGAAGGTCATCACGCTGCCGCCCAGCCAAATGGCCAGACTAAGCCCGCGAATCGCGCGCACGAATTTTAGCATTGGGAGGCTCCTGAGACGGGCTGTATTCCGATTATCGCCGCATCCGCAGGGAATGCGACGATAATTCTCCACCGCGGCGTAGGGGGTCAGGGCCTTTCAAAAGTCGATTTTCACTTTCATAGGGAGATGCACTTTACGACGGCGTTTCATTTCTGATTTTCATAGGGAGCCGTTTTTCTCAATCGAAGTGTTCGTTCGCGTTGCCATTTCTCCTATGAAAACTCACGACTTTTGAATGGCCCTGGTGAGGGGGTCTGAGACACTTTGGTTGCAATTGTCTTTAGCGCCAACGGCGCGAACTTTTGAAGCCCAGGGCGGAGCGTACTCGCGGAGCCCTGGGTAGGTGTCCGGGGAATTACCTAAGCCCCAACGGGGCGAACTAACGCGTTGCAAACCGAACTAACACAGACTCGGCGTGACGCGCGGCGGGCCGGCGGGTATAGTGACAGATCGAATGGCGAGCTTAACACAGATGACAAAATTAATGGCCCTGATCCTTGCGCTCGTCGCGCTCGCGTTTGTCGCGCACGCGGAAGAGAACGACACCCTCGTGATCAAGAACGAGTACGTCCAGCGTGTGCTCAAAAAAGACGGCGACGTGTGGCGCACCGTCCGCTTCGCACGCGCGGACGGGTCGGACGCGATTGAGGTGCAGAGCGATGAGTTTCATATTTTGCCGATGGGGAGCGAGAAGGGGTGGACGGTCAACGATTACAAGGTTGAAGGCATACCGTCATGGGGTGTTTTCTTTTTCGAAGAAGGCTGGGAGAGCGCAGCGAATCAGACTCCAGCCAATGCCAACGCCGGAAAGAACAGTTACTCAATTAAGTATGTGCCAAAGCGCGAGCTTCCCATGAATGCGCCCACCAGCGTCACTGTAAGTTACTTTCCGGGTGCCGGTGGCACGCTTAGAAAAAAAATCAGTTTCGACTTGGCCGAGAAATCTGTCGATCGTGTTCAGGTCGAACGCTTTTCAACTGTCACGCCCGCGTCGCGCGGAGGCCGCGGTGAGCCTGTTTTTTGCGGAGACTGGTTCTTCGGAATCGAACATCCTGCCGCGTGGAACCAGCACAGTTCCGCGCCCGTCGGCCGGCCGTACGACAAGCTGGGAAACTACAGTTTTATTAATCTCGATGGCCGCGAAAAGGAATTCGAACCGCGCGCCGGCCTTATTTCACTCGCCCATTTTCCCACCGTCTTTGAACGCAATATCACGTTGCGGCCGGACCTGTTTGGATTTCTGCTTGTTTCCATGGTTCAGACCAAGACCGCTATCGTAGGGATCGGCAAAAAAGCCGACACGCCGGAATTGGGATTCATGGATTACCTCAACACCATCCGCCGCCCCGTGCGTTCGTTCATTCATTACAACAACTGGTACGACGGCACCGGCAAGAATCTGAAGCCCGACAATTTCGTCGATAAAATCGCGCATGAATTCAAAACGAAAATGGAACCGTTCGGCGTGAAAGTGGACGCGTTCGTGCCGGACAACGGCTGGCAGAACCGCAACTCGATCTGGCAGCCGAATCCGCGCCAGTTTCCCGACGGCATGAAAAGCTTCGCGGAATTGGGCGCGGCGCTGAAGAAAGAAGGCACGTCGCTGGGCCTCTGGTTCACGCTGAACGGCTACGAACTCAACACCGATTGGGGCGTGAAGAACGGCTACTTCGAAGCGCAGCGCAACCCGCATTTCTCGCGCTTCAACCGCTACTATTCGCTGGGCGATCCGCATTACAACGCCGATTTGCGCGCGCAGCTCAGCGCGCTCATCAAGGACGGGCAGCTCAATTACATCAAGCACGATTTCAACGATATGTGTGACAGCGGCCCGCACAACGGCACGCTGCCCGACGACCGCCACGGCCACGAGAAAGCCGTGGACGAAACGCTTTCCATTTTGCAAATGGAACGACAAATCAATCCCGACATTTTTCAAAACGTGACGAATTGGGCCTGGTTCTCGCCGTGGTGGCTGCAGCATTGCAACACCATCTGGATGCTCAGCGACGACACGGGTCTCAACCGCAAATGGCCGGCGCTCAGCGACTGCCAGATGGCGATCACGTACCGCGACGCGCACCTGTTCAAAGCCTGGGGCAACCCCGCCACGCGCCCGCTGGTGCCGATTTCGCACCTGATGACGCACGGTATCGTCAACGCCACCGGCGCCGCGGACGGCCCGATGAGCGACCCGCTGCGCGACTGGGAGGATTACGTGCTGATGTATTACGCGCGCGGCGTGCAGCTTAAGGAATGGTACATCACGCCGAGCAAAATGGACGCGGCGCATTGGGAGGTGCTGGGCGAGCGGACGAAATGGGCGCAGGAGAATTCGGCGACGCTTGCGAATGCGGTTTACATTGGCGGCAATCCGGAGAAGGGCCAAGCGTACGGTTACGTCGCATGGAACGGCGACAAAGGAATTGTGACCGTCCGCAATCCGGACATGAAGGAACAGGCGATCAAAGTACCGTTTGACAAGACGGTCTGGTATCGCGGCGAAAACGCCAGAGCATTTACTGCGCTGAAAACGTATCCGCTCACAAACCGCAACGCACTGGACTTGAAATCCGGCAAGGAATTCAGCATCAAAATTCCCGGATGGACGACTCTGCTTTACGAGTTGCGCCCGACCGCTTCGATCAATCCACTTGAACTGGAAGTTCCAGCAGCATCCGACCCTATCGATTCGTCGAATTACGAAATCAAAGAAACTCACGTCGCCTTCGATATGGTTTTGACCGATAGAGTTGGCAAACCGAACCGCTGCGTACTCGCACTCACCGTTCGCGGCGGAGAAATTCCAAACGTCAAAGTGGACGGCCAGCGCCTGAGTGTCATGCAGCAAAATGGCGGCTTGGGCTGGAAGACCGCGTCATTCGATCTGCGATCGTACTGGGACAAAAAGATTCGAGTTGAAATCGCCACGGCCGGCGACGGCATCTTCCCGAGCGCGGCTGAAGAAATGAGCATTGCGCTGCTTCGCGATGATTCACGCGAACTCCTGACGCCCAAAATATTGAAAACTGGTGGAGCCCCGCACACGCTCACCGCCGAGCAGCTCAAAACAATCACCGCCGCCAAGATTCACATCGGCCTCTTCGGCTCCGACGGCGGCCAATTTGCCAACAAGAAACTGCTCATTAATGGAGAGCCAGCGCTCACGCTCCCCGCCAACGCGCACGGCGACAATTGGGAGGAATTCGTGCTCGACCTGCCCGCCGACGCGCTCAAGAAAATCGCGCTCGACAACACGCTGCGAGTCACCAATCCGTCCGCCGACAAATTCAAATTCCGCAACGTCGCGCTGGCGGTCAAGTGCGCCGACGGCGTGTGGGTTTCGACACCGCTGGACGCACACGTGCATTGCCACGACAAGGAATGGGCGCATTTCGAAGGCGTGCCGTTCGACGCAAAGGGCGAATCGGAGCCGATTGTGCTGAAGTTCAGCGATAAGCAATAGCCGGACGCGCCGAAATGGACTGGCATGTGCTAAAATAGTCTGTGACTGTGCACGTGTCGCAATACTCGACGCGCCCGTGTGGAGAATTCCCATGAAAATCGCCTGCGCGCTCTTGGTCGCCAGCGTTTTTCTGCCGCACGTTTTCGCGGCCGACGATCACACCTTCGATTCCAACGGCGTGAAAATCCATTACGTCGTCGAAGGCAAAGGCGAGCCGGTGGTGCTCATTCACGGCCTGTTTTCCAGCGCCATGATGAATTGGCAACTGCCCGGCGTGGTTGTTGAGTTGGCGAAGAATCATCAGGTCATCGCGCTGGACGCGCGCGGCCACGGCGCGTCGGATAAGCCCGACAAAGAAGAGGCATACGGCGCGGAAATGGCCGAAGATGTCGCGCGACTAATCGATCATCTGCAAATCAAGAAAGCGCATATCGTCGGCTATTCAATGGGCGGGATGATTGCGATGAAATTCATCACGAAACATCCCGACCGCGTGCTCTCCGGATTGCTCGGCGGAATGGGCTGGTTGCGCGAGGGTGGGTTGCTCGAAAAAGTCTGGGACCACATGGGCAGCGGCAGTTCCGGCGGCGCGAAAATGGCCGCGAAAACGCTGGGCAAACTCGCTGTTTCCGAAGCCGAACTGAAGGCCGTCAGCGTGCCGATTGAAGTGCTGGTCGGCGACCGCGACCCGTGCAAAGCGCTCTACGTCGCGCCGCTGCAAACTGTGCGTTCCGATTGGCCGGTGATCGAAATCAAAGGCGCTGGACACATGGATTGCATCTTGAAGCCGGAGTTCAAGACCGAGATTGTGAAGTGGCTGGCGAAGCAGGAGAAGAAGTAAGTTCGTAGTCCCGCCTCTAGGCGGACGAGCGCTGAATCGGCGCGCGCGTTTTCGCCTAAAGGCGGGACTACGAACAAATGAAGTTTGAAGTCTTTCAAGGCACGCGCGTCGAACTATGCAATCAATTTGACAATACGTTACCGCGCCGTCATCGAAAGAGTCTTTATTGAACCCTCTTCCTGTTGCCTTCAATGGCCGCAACCTCACGCTGATTAAGCTTTTTGTACTCGTTGCGTGCGTAGCATGGTTTGCGCGGCGTGCGTACATGGGCTTGCCCGAAGGCTATGAGGGCGCCGGCGATTTCTACAAAATTCATTCCGGCGTCGTGGCGATGAGCCAGGGACAGGACCCCTACGCCACGCACGAACGCGGCTACATCTACCCGCCGCTCTTTGCGGCGGCCCTGCAACCGCTCGCGCACATGCCGGTGCGAACCGCGCAGGCTTGGTGGGCGCTGATTAATTTTGCGCTGACCGCCTGCGCATTGGCGCTGGGCTTCCTGGCCGTGTCGGAACGTTTGCGCATCGAACGCGACCGCGTGACGGTGCTCAGCGTTGTGCTGCTGGCGATTCTGCTCACATTCGACCAAATGCGCTGGGAATTCGAGAAAGGCCAGACCGACACGCTGATGCTTCTGGCGTTTGCAGCGGGGTTGTACTTTCTCGATCGATTTCCCGCGGCGGCCGGCCTGGCGCTGGGCTTCGCCGCCAACATCAAATTCCAGACTTTGATTGCCCTGCCCTACCTCGTGATCCGGCGGCGTTGGAGCGCCGCGGCGTGGATGGCCTTGTCGTGCGTAGTGTGGGCCATCGTCCCCGCGTTGGTGTGCGGTTGGAGCCGCAATCTGCAATTCCTGGGGACGGCGGTGAATTCGGTCTATACCGGATTGATCGGTGAAAAATCCGGCTTGCACGTCCACGACATCCGCTGGACGAGCAGCATATCGCTTTCCAGCGCCGCGGCGCGACAGTGGAGCGACGATGAGCCAGTCGCGTTGATGGCCACCATCGCCATGCTCGCCGCGGGTGCATTCGCGGCCGCCTGGTTCATCTTCAGAAAACAGCGCGTCGCGATGTTCTCAGGCCGCTTTGAGGCAGCGGATCGCGTGTTCCCAGGACCGGCAATTGTCCTGCTGGAATGGTGCGGCTTGATTGTGGCCTCGCTGATCTTCAGTCCGCAAAGCATGGTGCGGCATTCGTTCTTATTGTTGCTGGTGCATCTGGCAGTCGCGGCGCTTCTGCTGCTGCCGCGTGAAGGCGTGTCGCGCCGGCCGCTGTTGATCGGCGTACTGCTGCTGCAAGTGGGCACCCGTTTTCCGCCGGTTGACACCATGGCGCATGTTCGCGTTTTCTGGACTAACATTGGCGGCGCGAGTTGGTGCATGTTGGCGATGTTGTTTACTCTGCTTTGGACCGGATTGGGCTACGCCCACGCCATCGCTGAGAACAGGCCATTGCGGGCACCGGTTCGCGGGGAAGAGGATGTCAACAACTCACAGCCAGTGAATGCAGATTGATTACCGCTTCTTAATCCGCATAATCTCACTTTCCAGTTGAACCAAATTGCCCTCTCGCGCACAATATTAGCGCAATATCACTATATGCCCAAACGGGGGTTTCCATGCTCACGTCCCGCACCCTTCGAATCTCACTTATTTTGAGCGCGGTGGCAGCCAGCACCGTGCTTCGCGCTGAAGACGCCGTCGCCACGCCGCCGGTCATCCAAGGTTACGTCGCCGCGCTGGCCGTCGATGCCGCCGGCAATCGCTACGTGACCGGTTCGTTTTACGACGCGAAAGATTTCAATCCGGGCGTCGGCGCGGACATCAAGACACCCGCGGGCTGGTCCGATCTATTCGTCACGAAATTCAACGCCGACGGCAGCTACGCGTGGACTCAGACCGTGGGTGCAGCGGATTCGTCCACCATCGGAGCCGGAATCGTCGCAGCCAACGGTACGCTTTACGTTACCGGCGAGCAGTTCATCTGGGACCAATCGACCTACGACGCGACGGAGAACGCCATCGTCGTCGCGTTCGACGCGGCCACCGGCGCGCTCAAAACAGGCTTCGGGACGGACGGCACGGCGAGCTATTCGGGCGCCGCGGGCGCGACGGGGTTGGCGCTAACGGTTTCGGGCGGAGTGGTCTACGCGACCGGAGAACTGTTTCCCGATTGGTCGGCGTATGACAACAACCCTCTGCTGCAAACCGCCGCGAGCATCGTTGCGGCGCTGCTTCCGAAATCCAATACCTTCGTCTGGGCTTTGGACGCGGCCAGTGGCGCGTCCGTCGCCGGATTTGGAACTAGCGGCGTGGCGACCTTAAGCGACATCACCGGCAACAACGCCGGGCGCAGCATCGCAGCCGCGGACGGTTCGCTCTTCGTCGGTGGATCGCTCTTCGATTTCTCCAACATCCTGCCGCTGGCCGGCGGAGTAATCAAACCGGGTGTCGTAAATACGATCGCCTCGTTGCTGACTCCGAAAAAAGCCGCGAGCCGTTCGTCAGGCGCCACCAGCCGCATTTTCTTTCCATATTGGGGCACCCAAAACGCCTTCATCGCCTCGCTCGACGCCACGACCGGCGCGTACAACACCGGTTTCGGGACCAGCGGCATTAAACAATTCGGCGGCACCGACAGCGTTTCGGGCAACGGTCTTGCAGTGTCTGGCGGCGTGGTTTATCTGACCGGCGGCTACACGAAGCTTCCACCACCGACGACAACTACTACTGCGAGCAAGACTCCAACCGCGGTGAATTCTCCCACGACGCCGTCGGTGAATTCAGACATTTACGTCCTCGCCGTGAATGAATCGACCGGCGTCGAAGTCAGCACCTTCGGCACTGCGGGCGTTACCACTTTTGGCCGCCAGTTCGACGACGAAGGCGTGGCGCTGGCTGTGGACAGCGGCACCGTCTATGTTACCGGCGGTTACGGCGACCTCACCGTGATTGGCGGCTTCTTCTATCCACAGAATGTGTCGGGCACAGCCACGGGTGGCGGCGTGACGCCCGCGTCCAAGCCCAACAAAAGCGGCCCGCCCGCGCCGATCAATTCGACGGCGAACGTCAACGGCAACCAAAACAATACCAGCAGTTCGCCGATCAACGCGTTCGGCCTTCCCAATTCCGTACAAAGCGCTCCGAACACGACCGGCGGTGGAATTGTCTCGGATCTGCTCCCGATCTGGTGGTACGGTGGCGGCGGAATCAGCGATGCGTTCGTCCTCGCGCTTGACGCTGGCACCGGCGCGCCCAAGACTAGTTTCAGCGGCGACGGTTTGCAGACGTTCGGCGGTTCCGACGCCGACGGCGGCGTGGGCATCGCCGTCTACAACGGCAGCGTGATTGTTGCCGGCTATTCGTTCAGCACCGACAACGGCATCGGCGGTCTCGGCACCATCGACGCGACGGGCTTCAATGCGTTCCTGTTGACGCTCGACACCGCCACTGGCGGCGGCGGCGGCGCGGAAGTCAACACGGCTCCCATTGTTCACGCCGGCGATGCGCAAACCGTGAAGATTCCGCAAAATAAAACCACGGCGATCAACGGCGATTACCAGGCTTGGCTTGCGCCCACGATCATCGACGACGGCCTGCCCAATCCGCCCGGCACGGTCACCGTGAAGTGGGAAAAAGTCAGCGGCCCGGGCGATGTGACGTTCAACAGCGCCACCGACGCTTTCACAGCCGTAAGTTTCTCCGTCCCGGGCGTGTACGTGCTCAAAATCACCGCCAGCGACAGCGTGCTTTCAGCCAGCGACACGACCACAATTACCGTCACGCAAAACCACGCGCCCGTGATCGACTCCGGCCCCACCGCCACGCCTGCCACCGCCGCGACCGCGCAGAACATTTCCTTCACCGCCGCCGCGCACGATCCCGACGGCGACGACCTCTATTATTGGTGGGACTTCGGCGACGGCGGCTACGGCTCGGATGCCTCAACGACATACGCCTATCAAGCGCCCGGCACCTACACCGTGACGCTGCACGTAGACGACGGCACGGACGAAACGATCGCGACCGTCAAAGTCCAAATCACCGGCAATCCGATATTCTCCGTGGACAACCTGAATTTCAGCGTCGATTTCTCCGGCAAGCCGCACAGCGGCAGCGGCATGACGCTGAAAGGCACCGTCGGCGGCCTGCCCAAGCAATTTAACTTCTCCGGCGTGACCGTGACGCTCAACGCCGGCGGAGCGCAAAGCACATTTACGCTCGACAAATCCGGCCACGCCAAGAGCACTCAAGGCACCTTTGCGCTCACCCACAAAGGCAAAAACTGGGGCTTTACCGCGAAGCTGGCCAGCAGCGTCATCGACGCCAGTTCTGACGGAAATACCACCAACGCGCTCGGCCTGTCCAACACAAACGTGAGCAAAGTCAGCGCGAGCGTGCCCGTGACGCTGAGCATCGGCAACACCAATTTCAGCGGTGACAAAACAGTCCAGTACTCGATCTCCAACAATATCGCCAAAGGAAAGTAGAACGGCTCTCCGAGCCGTCGCTAGTTGTGGTGCAGGCTTCCAGCCTGCAGGCGGCGGTACTCCAACGGACCTGCAAAGTACTGAAACTCCTGAGAGCGCGAAGCGCACGCGACGCCGTTTCGGTGTAGATTGCAATGATTCCAATGGAGCATTTTTAAAATGCGCGCACGCGTTTATCGTTTAATTCTTCCGCCCATCGTTGTCTTATTCCTCATTCAATTCTGCGCCGCCGGCGAACGCCTCACGCGTGAGCAAGTCGTCGAACAAACCATGAAGCCCTACAGCGGCCCCAGCGAAAAAGGCGTGGACCGCTCAACGATGCGCGGCAAAGTTCTCGCCGGCTATCAGGGCTGGTTCGCCGCGCAAGGCGACGATTGCCACCGCGGCTGGTACCACTGGTCCGGCCGCGATGGCTTCAAACCGGGCAGTTGCAAAATCGATCTCTGGCCAGACGTGAGCGAACTCGATCCCGACGAACGCTACGCGACGCCCTTCAAAACCGCCGGCGGCAAAACCGCCGAAGTCTACAGCGCGTTCAACGCCAAAACCGTCCTGCGTCATTTCAAATGGATGCAGGACTACGGCATTGACGGCGTCTTCGTGCAGCGCTTCGCCGGCGAAGTCTTCAACCCGCCCGGCCTGCGCCAGTTCAACACCGTCCTCGATCACTGCCGCGAAGGCGCCAACCGCTACGGCCGCACGTACGCCGTGATGTACGATCTCTCCGGATTGAACGTCGGCCAAATGCCGCGCGTCATCGACGATTGGAAACTGCTCGTCGAAAAAATGCAGATCACCAAAGATCCCGCGTACCTCCATCACAACGGCAAACCCGTCGTCGCCGTGTGGGGTTTTGGTTTCAGCGACGGCCGCAAATACACGCTCGCCGAAGGGATGACGCTCGTCGATTTCCTGAAAAACGATCCGACTTACGGCGGCTGCACCGTCATGCTCGGCGTCCCCACTTATTGGCGCACGCTCGAACGCGACGCCGTCAACGACAAAGCGCTCCACGAATTGATTCTGAAAGCCGACATCGTCAGCCCGTGGATGGTTGGCCGCTTCGCAAAGTCCGAGCAAGCCGTGAGCTTCGCGGAGAAGACGATGAAGCCCGACATCGCCTGGTGCAAGGAGCACAAGCTCGATTACCTGCCCGTCGTCTTCCCCGGATTCAGTTGGCACAACATGAATCAGAAATCGCCGCTGAATCAAACCCCGCGCCTCGGCGGAAAATTTCTCTGGACTCAATACGTCACCGCGAAAAAAGCCGGCGCGACGATGGTCTATCAGGCCATGTTTGACGAAGTGGACGAAGGCACCGCGATCTTCAAATGCACCAACGACCCGCCCGTCGGGGAATCCAATTTTGTCACCTACGAAGGCCTGCCCAGCGACCACTACCTCAAACTCGTCGGCGCCGCCACCCGCATGATCCGCGGCGAACTGCCCGTTACAGATGAAATGCCGGTGTTGAAAAATTAAGTGCTGAGTCCTGGGTCCCTGAGCGCGCGAAGCGCTCGCGCCGCTGTTCCTCAACACTCAGTTCTCAGCACTCAGGACTCAGCACTCAGCACTATGACAACCATGTTCGCCAAAGACGGCCCCACCTTCTTCGAACTGATCCACCAGGCGCTCGTCTCGACGCGGCACGGCTACGACCTGCTCGCGCCGAAATTCGACCTGACTCCCTTCCGCACGCCCGATGCAATTCTCGAACCCGCAATCAACGCCCTCGGCCCCGTCGATTCCGCGCTCGACATCTGTTGCGGCACCGGCGCGGCGATGCGATTCTTAATACCGCTCTGCCGCCGCGAATTCGTCGGCATCGACTTCAGCGAAGGCATGCTCGAAATCGCCAAAAAGTACCTCGCCCCTGCGTCGTCGCCCGCTCCAAATTCTGCATTCAGTACTCACGACTTATCACCCAGCACTCACGACTCATCACCCAGCACTCAGGACTCAGCACCCAGCACTTCGTTCGTGCACGCGGATGTGCTGGAGATGTCCTTCGATTCCCAATTCGATCTGGCCGTCTGCTTCGGCGCGCTCGGCCACTTCGATATTCCCGACCAGCGCAATTTCCTCCGCCACGTCCGCAAAGCCCTCAAGCCCGGCGGCCGTTTCGCCTTCATTACCGCGCCCCACCCGCCGCGCTTCTCGCGCGTGAATCTGGTGCTGCGCGCGTTCAACGCCATCATGCGCATCCGCAACACGCTGCTCAAACCGCCGTTCATCATGTACTACCTGACGTTCCTGTTGCCGGAAGTTGAAGCGCTGCTCAAAGAGGAAGGATTCTCGGTCGAGATCCGCGCGGATATTTTTCACGCGCCATACCATCGCAATTGTTTGGTCATCGCGACGAAGTAGGACGAAGCGAATGCCTTTTTTCCGGAAATTTGGGAAACTACAAAGCGAATCTGGCGCCTCAGCACTCAGCACTTTTTTTACTCCGCAATATTCTTCTGCGGCAGCCAGGCGTCGCCACTGTTGTAGAAATGTCCCAGCACCCAATCCCCGCGCCGCTCCACGATCGTGAACTCCGCGCCGTCCTTCAGCGGCTGATCGAACGCCGGCTCCCAATTCAAGCCGTTTCCTTTGCGTGCGGTCGTCTCCGCGACAACGACACCACGCCGCGAGTTGGTCAGTTCGTTGTTCGCCATCGCCGCGTCCACATTGAACAGCAGCGCGACGAGCGCCACGGCACCACCGGCCCAATTCAAGCGCCGTTTGCGAAAAATCACGGCGGCAAACAAGAGCGCCACGCACAGCGCCCACAACATCAGCGTCGCCTGAAATTTCTCCGGCACCGATAGCCAGTCGCTCCAGAACAAAATGCGATGCCACCACGCCTCCGGCTCGACCGGCACGCGCCCGGGCGCGGCGTTGAGCGCCTGCGTCAAATTCGCCTCCAACCACGGATCGCGCGGGCGAAACAATTTCGCTTTGCGGTAGGCCAGAATCGCGCGCCCGTAATCACCCGCCTTCACGCGCGCGTTGCCGATGTTGTAATACAGCGCGTCGTTGCGATACTCCGGCGACACCAGAGCTTCGAACTCGCCCGACACTTCGCGAAACTGGTCCGGTGTCTTCGCCGCATCGAATGCCTCCAACGCCTTCACAAACGCCCGCTCGCGCTCGCCGCCCTCCGACGCGCACGCGACGGATGCGAAAAGCGCCGCGCAAAGTAGAATGAGAGCACGAGAGCACGAGAGTGCGAGAGGCACTATGACGCGACATGACGCGACGCCGTTCCCCCCTCTCCCCTTGGGGGAGAGGGGCCGGGGGTGAGGGGTTCGCTTCAACTTGTCGTTCTGCATACTCTCAACTCTCATACTCTCATAGTCTCATAGTCTCGTACTCTCGTATTCAGGACTCAGCACTCAGCACTCAGCACTTGCCGCCCATCTCCCTCTGCAACCGCGCGACCAGTTTCTCCGCCGACTCCACCATCGCCGCCGCCTGCATGCCCTCGACCGAGCCGTATTTCGACGCCTCGATCGCTTCAAGCACGCGCACGGTTTCGTTGCGCGTGTCGTTCGACGCGCCGCTCTTCTCCAGCACTTTCGCCGCATCTTGCGCCGTCATCCCCGCCGGCGAAATGCCGCGCCAATTGCCGATCAGCGCGGTGAGGGCATGCGCCACTGCTTCAGCCGCGCCGTTGTGATCGCCGCGCGCCATCGCCGCGCGCGCCGCACTCAACTGCGCCGCCGCTTCGGCGCGCGCGCGCAAGCGATTCTGCAAAACCGCGTCGCCCGCGCGCCGCCGATGCAGCGTAATCGCCAGCGCCCCCGCCGCGTACGCAATCCACATGCCGGCAATCGCAAGCCAATACTCATTCGGATGCAGCGCGCTGACACTGATTTCAGACGGCTCGGCAATGTTTTGAAACACGCCCTTCTCGCGCCCCGTGATGCGATGGCCGGAATTAATCGGCGCGCCGGAGATCAGTTCATCGGGGCGAAGCTGCGGCGCATCGGTGACGTTCAACGCGACGGCGTTCGAAACCAGCGGCTCGAATTTCTCACTGTCGGTGTTGTACGCCGACACGGTGATCGGCGGAATCGACACGCCCGCTTTTTTCGGGCGCAGCACGTACGCGAACGTTTTCACGTCGCCCTTGGCCTGGCCCGGCGGCGCTTTGTCCACGATCGTGAAATCGGCGGCGAGTTCTTTGTTCGCTGATAAATCGGGCGCGGTCACTTCTTCAAGCAGCCCCGCATTGGCCGTGCGCTCAAAATCCAATTTCAGCGTGAGCGGATCGCCGACGCGCAAATCGGTCGCATTCGCCGACGCCCGCAGATGGTAACGCCCGTAGCAGCCGTTGAAATCCGCCGGCCGCGGTTCGGGCAGCACGGCTTCGACGCTGACGGCTGACGCCACCGCGACCAGCGCACGGTTGGAATACTGGCGCTTCGCCATGTCCACACCATCGACGAATTGTCCTTTGATCGTGGCCGGCCCGAATTCGAATTTCCCCGCGCGCGTGGCGAAGAACGTGCGCTTCAATTCGTATACAAAATAATTGTAATTCTTCCCGTCGAGCCCCTTGCGCTGCTCGCGCCCCTTATAGAGGTTGAAGGCGAAACTCTGGTTGTTGACCTCGAACACAAAACCGGTGTTGTTGCGCGAAAGCAGCGGGTCGAGCCATTCGACGAATGTGGTTTTCGCGTTCACTCCTGCCGGCGGATTGATCCAGTTGAACTGCAAGCGCGGTTGAAACTGGACCGGGTCGCGGTCGTCGAGCTGCAGCGGCTTGACCAAAATTTTCAAAATTACGTCGAACGGCTGGTACGGCGCGACGCGCTGGCGCGACGTTTCGATTTTGACAAGGACGATGTCCTGCTGCTCGTCAGCGATGACGCGCAGCGGCAGCGGCTGGCCGGAGATTTTTTTGCCGTCCAGCATAATAAACGGGGCCGGGACCGTCACGCTGCCCGAGTGTTTCGGCGTGAGCTGATAGCGGAACGACGTGCTGACGCTCGACGTCCATTTTCGTCCGTCGAAGAAATTCTGCGACGATTCGTACCGCCCGGCAGTCGCGACCTCGAAATCCTTTTTGATGTCGGTGAGGTCCGGCACTGCCGCTTCTTTCATGTCCGACACGCGCACTTCATAGCCCACGCTTTCGCCTTCAAAGACTTGCTTTGCCGCAAGCTCTGCCTGGACCGATGGCTCGCCGGCAAGCGCGCGCGGCAGCGCCGCCGCGCACACGCACGCCAGCACCAGTCTCGTAGCGCAGGCGTCCCGCCTGCAAATAGCTTCGCGCGCGGTTTTCACCAATCTTTCTCCACACCCCGCAGGCGGCTCATGATCGCGTCCTGCTCGTCCTGCTTTTTCTTGCGATGATCCAATTCGCGTTCGCGCACTTTCCGCAGCATCGCCTCAGCCTGCTCCTTCGTCATCGGCTGCGCCTTCGCGCCCTGCTCCTGTTTTTCCTGTTTGTCTTTGTTTTGCTCGTCCTTCTTCTGCTGATCTTTCTGCTCGTCTTTTTTCTTCTCCTCGTCTTTCTTCTTTTCCTCGTCCTTTTTCTTCTGGTCTTCTTTCTTTTTCTCGTCGTCCCTCTTTTGCTGGTCTTGCTTTTTCTTCTCTTCGTCTTTCTTCTGCTGCTCGTTCTTCTCCTGGTTCTGCTGGTTCTGCTTTTCGTTCTGCTTCTGGTCCTTCTTTTTTTGCTTCGGCTGAGCGTCCATGATTTCCTGCAAAATCTTCTTCGCCTCTTCGGCATCTGGCAGCGCGCCCGCGCGCTCCTCCTTCTTTAAATGCGCCGCCGCCGCATTCATCCGCTCCACAGCTTTGGGCGCAAGCTCGATCGCCTTTTCCAATCCCTTCTTGATCTCCTCGGGCGAAGGTGGCTTGTCCTCCTCTTTTTCGTCCTTCTTTGCGTCCGGCGCCGCGCCGTTTTTCTTCAATTCCTCTTCGCGCTTCTTTTTTTCTTCTTCAGCTCTTTTCTTCGCTTCTTCGCGTTTCACGTCGTCCAGCGTCAGCCACTCCTTCTCTTTTTCCTTCGCCTTTTCGTCGGCCTTCGGCGCGTTTTTCTCCAGTTCCGCCATTTCTGTTGCCGCGCGGAATTTCATCAGCATCGTTCGCCGCGCCGCGTCGCTTTGCAGTTCGGCCAGTTCTGGCGTGGGGATTTGTGCCTTCGCCAGCTCATCAAAGTTTCTCGCAGCCTCATTTCTCTTAGTGGATTCATCGTTCCTCGCGGCCTGGTCTATTTTCGCCGCGTCCTTTTTCGCCGGTTCCGCTGTGTCGCTGTCTTTCAACGCATCGACGACCCGCGTCTCGTCGTTCATGTTGCGAGCCAACGCCGCCTGAAACGGCGCCAGCGATTCCCAGATCGTGTCGAACGTCGCGGCCGCTTCTTTCTGCTGCGCCGCGGCGTCATCGTAGCGGCTGCCGTCCAAACTGTAGGACGCCGCGCGCATCTTTTCGCCAGCGGTGTCGGCCAGTTCCTTGAGTTTTTTCACCGCCTCCGCTTTTTTCTTCGCCTCTTCCGAATTCGGCGCCGGCGCCGCGCCGCCCATTAATTGCGACGTGCTGATCGCATCCTTCTCGATCTTCTCCTTGAGCGGCTCGATCTCCTCGCTCAATTCGTCCTGCGCGCGCTTGAGTTCCGCAAAATCGTCCGCGCTGCCGTACTCGCCCAGCGCCAATGCGCCAGAGCGCAATTGCCGCTCGTCGTGCGCGAGAAATTCCAGAAATTGCAGCAGGTTCATGTCGTCGCGGCGCTTCTTGCGGTCAAGCAGCGCCCAGACGTTTGAATACAGTTTGATCCACTGACGGATCAGTTCGATGTTCTTTCGCGCCGCTGCGTGCTCCGGCTGAATCTCCAGACAGTTTCGATAATGCCCGACCGCTTCGAGCAGTTTGTCGATGACTGCCTTGCGCTTCTCCGGTGGAACGCCTTCCGGCTGAGCGCCGGCCAATTCCTTCGCGGCGTTGGCGCTGATCTCTCCGAGGTTAAAATCCGCCGATGCCGCCAGCGCACGGTCGCGCGCCAGCGCGGCCTTTTTGTACGCTTCGACTGCCTTCTCTGTGTCGCCCTTTTTTTCAAACGCGCAGCCGGCATCGAATGCCGCGCGCGCGGCGGCTTCGAGCACGTCGCGCTCCGGCGCGGCTTTTTCGGCTTCGCTGAATTTCTCGCCAGCGCCGTCAAAATCCTGCTTCGAATAAAGCTTCAAACCTTCGTTGACCAAATCGCGCGCATCCGCGGCTTGCGCGCCGAATCCAATGCAAGCCAGCGCCACAGCCAGAGCCGCGGCCAGCGGCTTCGGTCCGCTTCGCCTTTTTATTTGCGCCTCATCCATGGCTCCGTTTTTCTGCCGATACGGCCGAATCAACAACTCCAGCGTGAAACAAATCAAGGCCAGCGCTAGCGGAATTTCGAAACGCTCGGCTTGGCGCGTGCGCTTCTGCTCCTTCGCGTATTCGCCGCGCAACTGCGACAACTTCTCTTCGTACAATTTGCCCAAATCGTAGGCCTTCGTGCGCGCGGGCACATACGTGGCGCCGGTTTCCAGCGCAATCTTGCTCAGCAGTTCGTCGTCCATTTTGCTCACGACATTTTTCCCCTCATACGTCATGAAATGGCCCTTGCCCTCTTTGTCGGGCACCAGCGCGCCTTCGTTCGGATCGCCCAAGCCCACCGTGAAAATCGCGATGTGCCGTTCGGCGGCGAGCGCCGCGGCCTTCAGCGGCTCCGATTCCTGATCGTCGCCGTCGGTGATCAGCAGCAGCGCCTGATCGCGGTCCGGCGCTTCAGGCAGCACGCTCAGCGCTTTGCGAATCGCGTCGCCGATCGCCGTGCCGCCGCGATCGACGCTGTTCGGACCCAGTTCAGCCAGCCGCGCGCGAAAAAACGCATAGTCCGCAGTCAGCGGACTCAGAATCGCCGCGTGCCCCGCGAACGCAATTAGTCCAACGCGCTCTCCTTTAAGACGGCTGAGCAGCCCGGAGACATCGGCCTTGGCGCGTTCAAGCCGGCTCGGCGGAACGTCCGTCGCGAGCATCGAGCGCGACACGTCGATCATGATGTACAAGTCGCTGCCTTTGATCTTCACTTCCTCGACAATCTCGCCCCACTGCGGCCGCGCGATGGCCAGAAGCGTGAAAATCAGCGCCGCTCCCCACAACGCCGTCTTGCACCAGAACCGCGCGCTGTTCTCCGCCGGCAGCACGCGCGGAGACATGGCGGCATCGGCAAACGCCCGCGCTGCTCGGCGGCGGTTCGCGCGCGCGTAAAGCATGAGCGCCAACACCGCGATCGTCAGCGGCAATATCAAATAAAGTGCTTCCGGTTGCTGAAAATTCATTCTCCGCTCTAACTCCTATCTCCTAACTCCTGCCGTTCACGGCATCGCCCGAAATCGCGTCGAACTCAACACCAGCGCGCCCAGCAGCAGCGCCAAACCCGCAATCGCCGGCACGCCGAAGTATTCAGTGTAATCGGTGTACTTCGTCTCTTCGACTTTCGTTTTTTCAAGCTTATCGATTTCGGCATATACACTTGTCAGCGCGTCGGTGCCGTAGGCGTGAAAATATTTTCCGTGCGCGGTGTCGGCGATGTCTTGAAGCAGCTTTTCGTCGATGGGAAAGACCTGGCTGCCAACCATTCTTTCGACTCCGAAGATGGGATCTTTCCCGACGACCGGCACGGGATCGTTGGTGCCGATGCAAATCGTATAGACTTTGATGCCGAGCGCTTCGACGGCCTTCGCCGCTTCGCGCGGGTCGCTGCCGAGGTTGTTGTCTCCGTCGGTCAGTAGAATCAGGATTTTGCTTTTCGCATTCACATTCTTCAGCCGGTCCGCGCCGGCCAGCAGCCCGTCGCCAATGGCGGTTTGCAGTTCCTCGCCGTTCATGATCGCGCCGCTGGCACGGTCGTAGATCGGCTTGGGCACTTCCAATTGCCGCAAGGCCTCGGTGAGCGCGCCGTGATCGAGCGTCAGCGGGCAGCGGCTGTCGGCGAATCCGCCGAATGCGACTAAACCGATCAGGTCGTTGGGCCGGCCGCTCAATTTCGACTCCTTCGACCCATTAATAAACGCATCCACGACGTACTTCACCGCCGCGATGCGGCTCACCGATTTTTCGCCGAGCACAAAATCGTGCGCCTCCTCCATCGAACCCGACACGTCGATCGCCAATTCGATGGCAATGCCCTCAGTGTTCACGCGCGATTCCGATTTGCCCATCTGCGGGCGGGCGAGCGCGAACGTGAGCAGCACCAAACCTAACAGACTGGTCCACGGCAGCAGCCGTTTGACGCGCTGTGCAAACGTGACCGGCAGGCGCTTCAAATCCGCCACGTTCGAATACAGCGCTGCCGCGCGCAGCCGCGGATGCCACGCGCGCCACGCCGCCAGCGCCACCACCGGCAAAAAGATCAGCCAATGCGGAGAGAAGAATCGAAAACCACCCATTGCTTAGGTCCAACATTTCAGAGCCGCGCACGTCAGTAAGCGGCTACATTTGCCGCTTACTAACGTGCGCGGCTCTGGATCACGCCATTGCGACAGAAGGCATCGGCGCCAGCACCGATTGCATTCCAATAAACTCGCGCGCTCGCTCGACCGACTCCGACAATTCGCGCTCGCCCGGTTTCACCGCGGCGTACTTCACCATGTCCGCCGCTTCCAAAAAATGGCCCAGCCGTTCGGCGCGTTCGAACGGGAAAGTTCGCCGCGTCGCCGGGTCGCGCAAGAATTCCTCCGTGGTCTGTTCGGGCGCATGAATGCCGGTCTTTCGCTCGATGTAGCGCCGCACGATGCCCGTCAGCCGCACGTAAAAATTCTGAAATTCGCCGCGCTCGGCGAGCTTTTCCTTGAGCAGCGCGTCCAATTCCTTGCGGGCGATATCTTCCGGAGTCAGGATCACGACCGCGGCTTCCTTCTTCTTGCGCATCTGCATCCGCGCTAAAATCGCGACACAAATCAAGCCAACGATTCCGCCAATGATGACGATGCGCCAGACCGCGTCCGTCCAACGCGTTTGCAGCGGCACGGGATCGGCCATCTGCGCGAGGTCGTTAAGATCGGGCTTGTTGTCGCCCAGTTCCGACGTGACTTCAATCTCCAGCGGCGGGCTGGCGATGAACGTGCGCTTTCCGTTTTTTTGCGGCGAACGCTTATCGACGTATTCAATCTGCTGCGAACGGATCAGCAGCGTGCCGGCCTGCTCCGCTTCGAGCTTGTAGCGGAAACGGCGCACGCGCTTTCCGTCTTCGAATTTCTCTTCCAATTTCACGAAATCGCGGATCGTGAATTCGTGTACGCCCTTTCCAAACGTGGGCGGCATGATCTCAATTTCCGGATCGCTGCGCACGATTAAATCGAAGGTGATCGTGTCCGAAAGCCGCGGCTGCTTCGGCGTCACGCGCGCGGTTAAGCTAACCGCCCCCTTCTCAACGGTCCTCTCGAGCCCTTCAACGCCAGCATCCTTCGCCGGCGTTTTCGCGGGCGTGTTGTTGCAGCCGCTGAGAAAGAGAATCGTCAGCGCACTCGCCCACGCCCATCCCCTCAATAAATATCGTACCGCGTTCAAACTCTGAAACCCTGAAACCCTGAAACTATTATCTCTGCCGCCGCTCCCGCATTTTAAAAAACCGCTGCAACGATTGCGCGTAGCCCTTGTCGTTCAAATCCGTGCCAATATCCAGCCGGTCGATCGACGAGCGCCGCAGTGCGCTTTCAAGCCATTCGCCGCGCGCTTTTGAATTGCGTGCAAACAACAGCCGCACCTGCGGATGGCGCGTGTCCAATTCGACCAACTCGCCGGTTTCGGCGTCCTGCAATGTGATAAATCCCACGTCCGGCAGCGTCAGTTCGCACGGGTCGTACAATTTCACCGCCACAAAATCGTGCCGCTGATTGGCAACGGCCAGAGCGCGCGCGCAATCCGCGCCTTGAAAATCGCTGAGCAGAAAACAGACGCATTTGCGCCGCTGCACGCGCCCTACAAATTCGAGCGCCTTGGCGATGTCCGCCGTTTTGCGAATCGTTTTGACGTTCATCAAATCGCGAATGAGGCGCAGCACGCGCCCGCGGCCTTTGCGCGGCGGCACGTATTCGACGATGTCGTCGGCAAACAAAACCAGGCCCAGTTTGTCGTTGTTCTTCAACGCGACGAACATCAACAGCGCCGCCATGCGCACCGCCGCTTCGAGCTTGCTTTTGTTCACCGTGCCGAATTCGCCCGACGCCGACACGTCGATGGCCAGCATCACGGTCAATTCGCGTTCCTCGTGAAACTTTTTCACGTGCGGGATTCCGGAGCGCGCGGTCACGTTCCAATCGATGTTGCGAATCTCGTCGCCCGGCACGTATTCGCGCACCGAATCAAACTCCATCCCGCGCCCTTTGAACGCCGTGACGTATTCGCCCGCCAGGATGTCGTTCACCTGGCGGTTGGCGAAGATCTGAATCCGCCGCACTTCTTTCAGTAATTCGGATACGTCTTGCATCGGGTCCAGTCCTGAGTCCTGAGTCCTGAGTGATCGCCATCGCGCGAGCGCGAAGCGCAAGCCTCGCTGTTACTCAGCACTCAGGACTCAGCACTCAGCACTGTCCGTTAAGGCACGGGAATCGTGTCCAACACTTTCTTCACCACGTTCTCCGGCGTCATTTCTTCGGCTTCGGCCTCGTACGTCAAAATCACGCGATGGCGCAGCACGTCGAACGCGATTTCTTTTACGTCCTGCGGCGTCACGTAACCGCGCCGCGCGAGAAACGCGTTGGCGCGCGCGGCGAGGCACAGATTAATGGTCGCGCGCGGCGATGCGCCGTATTCGATCAGCGGCTTGAGGTCCGCCAGCTTGTGCTCCGCAGGGCGGCGCGTGGCGCTGACGATCTCGATCACGTACTCCTTAACTTTGTCGTCCATGTAAATTGCGCCGACGGTCTTGCGCATGGCCAGCAGATGTGCCGGCTCGATCACCGGTTTCACTTCGCGCCGCACGTCTTCAAGAATATTGTCTACCACTTTGCGCTCTTCAGCTTTGCTCGGATAGGTGACGACAACTTTCAGCATGAAGCGGTCCACTTGGGCTTCGGGCAGCGGATAAGTGCCTTCCTGCTCGATGGGATTCTGCGTGGCCATGACGAGGAACGGTTCTTCGAGCGGGTAGGTTTGGTCGCCGATGGTGACCTGATGTTCCTGCATCGCTTCGAGCAGCGCGGATTGCACTTTCGACGGCGCGCGATTGATTTCGTCGGCGAGAATCAGATTGGCGAAGATCGGCCCTTTCTTCGTGGTGAATGCGCCTTCGCGCGGATTGTAAATCAGCGTGCCGATCAAATCCGCGGGCAACAAATCCGGCGTGAATTGAATGCGGTTGAATTTGCAGTGCATCGCGCCGGCCAGGGCCTTGATCGCGGTGGTTTTCGCGAGGCCGGGCACACCTTCCAGCAGCACGTGGCCGCCGGTGAGCAGGGCGATCAGCAGGCGCGACACCATTTGATCCTGGCCCACCAGGACTTTGCGGACTTCGGCAACAGCTTGCTCAATTAATTCGGAATGTTGGACGACTTGCTCTTTGATTTTGCCGACATCGACACCGCTCATTGCATTCCCCTGTGTTTGGTGAGTCCCGCCATATTACTTCCCGAATGGCCGCTGCGCCACGACCTTCCACGGCGCATGACGCCGCGGTAATATTGCGCATACAAAATGGATGCTCGTATTTTATTAATCTTCAAACGATTTCAAGCGCCAAGGCCTGTATTGCCGGCGTCCCGCCGGCCCGTTTCTGAATGGGTCACCCGCCGCAACGCAACCCACACAGATTCACGTAATCATCGACCATGCGCTCGATACTGAATCGCCCCGCCGCGCGAACGCGCGCGGCCGCGCCAAATTCGCGGCGCTTCTTCTCGTCGCGCGCCAATTCCACGAGCGCTGCAGCGAATGCTCGCACGTCACCGCGCGGAACAAGTCGCCCTGTCACGCCCTCTTCGATTTGCTCCGACACGCCGCCGTAATTGGTGGCAACAATCGGTAGCGCCGCAGCCATCGCTTCAAGCGACGCGTTTGGACAACCAGCCGGTTCCGAAATCATCGCGAAAATATCGAGGCCCGCGAGGAATTCCGAAGACGATTGAAACTGGCCCACCCATTCCACGCACAAATCGGCGCCATATTTTCGAAGCCGATCAGCATAATCAGCCGCGCCAGCTTCTGCGCTCCCGGCGATACGTAGCGCGTGCGGTGGCAAGTTCGGCGCGGCGATGCGCAGCGCCGAAAGCAGTTCCTCCAATTTCTTTTGCGGCGAAATCCGCGCCGATGTGCCGATGACAACGCGGCCGTCGGCTTCGCGCGCCCGCGCATTCCATTCACCCAGCGGCAGGCCGTTCGAAATCACGTGCGTTGGCGTGTGCAATAATTCTGCCGCGCGCTTCTCTTCGCCGCGATACTTCACGATCACACCGGCCAGCCGCGCGCCGTATTCAGCGGCGCAGCGATATGGTAATCCGGGACGCGGTTTCGCGAAATAGGCGTCGAGTGCATCGAAAAACATTTCGCCCGGGCTGACGTCGTAGATGGGAATATCTATGATCGCGTCGGCGAGCAAGATCTTGTGCTCCGCAATGACGTTCCAGAACAAAATCGCGCGCGGCCGGTCGCCGTCGATGCGTTCCAGAATCTGCTGCGCCGCGTCGATCGGATCGGCGGAGCGCATTTTCGGAATGAAGACCGGCACACCGCTTTCGCGCAGCGCGCGCAGTCCCGGCGTCGGATCGTCTTCGCGCTCCTGAAGCGTTGCCGCGCGAACGCGAATGCCGCGCGCGTGCATGCCCAGCAGCAAACGCCGCGCACTCGATTGCGCGCCGCCGGTTGAGAAATTGTTCGCGATCAGCCAGACGCCGGGAGCCGGGTGGCCCACCCCAGCGGGGTGGGCGCCGTAGGCGCAAGAAGCTTCTCCTGAACGGTGTAGTCGAGTGGAATGCGTGAGTTCAGGGAGGGGCTTCTTGTCGCTTCGCGACCCACCCATCTGGGGTGGGCCACCCATCGAAACGACGCTCTCACCGGCGGGACGACGACGTTGTAGTGCGGCCGCTTCAATCGCGCGCGGATAAAGCGACGCGTAGCGCGAGGCCATCGCATGAAGCGCAAAGCTCTGAACAGCCGGCTTCCAGCGGGCCCGTTCCACGGCGGCCGAGCCGGCTGGAAGCCGGCGCTCCACTTCGGCACGCTCAGCAATCAATGCAAGCTTTTCCGCAACCAACTCCGCAGGCGCTTCGAGCGGCACGAGCGTCAATTCCGCAAAATCGCGCGCGATCTCCGCCGTCCCGCCCGCGTCCGTCGCAACAACGGCCCGCCCGGCCGCGAGCGCTTCGAGGTGTGCGAGGCTTAAGCCCTCCCACGCGCTGAGCGACACGAGCGCGTCGCACGCGTGCAGCAGCGCGCCGACATGATCGCTCGTGCCGATCAGCCGCACGTGCTCCGCCACGTCGTATTTTTCGATCTTCGCGCGCAATTCCCCCGCGCAGCGCGCCGCCGTTTCGCTGCCGCGCGACGGCTCGCCCGCGATGACCAGCTTGACGTCGCGGTCAATTTCGCGCCGCGAAAATAAATCGCGTAGCGCGCTCAACACCGCCGGCAGGCGTTCCAGCCGCTTCTGCGGACGCGGATTGGCCAATGCCAGCAGCACAAAGTCGGTCGCCGAAAATTCAAGCCGCTCGCGCAGCCGCTGCGCCTGCGCGGCGAGCTCCGGCGCCTCGGCGAACGCGCCGGCATCGATGCCGTTCCAGACCGTGCGCACCGGAAGTTTGAATTTTGCGTCCCTCAAATCGCGTTCAACGGCTTGCGCGCACGCGGCAAGAAGCGTGACGCCGGGAAGCGTTGAAGCGGAATCCGCGGGCTTGTTTTGGACGCGAACCGTTTCGCGAAATTCCGACGACGGCTGGACGGCCGCCGTTCCAACGAAGCCCGGCGGCCAGCCGGGGCGAGCGTTGTGAACCGTCGCAATCAGCGGCATATCCTGTTCGCCAACCAGCGCCATATCGTCAGCGGAGAGCAAATGCGCGTGCACTGCGTCGCACCCCATTGCCACGGCTGTCGCTGCGAAATTGCGCAGATGCTCGGCGCGATTTTTTCCCGGCGGAAACGTCACGAGTTCTTCGGGCGCGTCGAACGCCGCGCGCGTCGGCGCGCCCAGTGCAAAGTACATCGTCCGTACGCGCCAGCGCGGCAATTCGCGCGTCAAATCCAGCGCGATGCGTTCCGCGCCGCCGCGCTGGCGGCTGGTCACCACTTGCGCGACGCGCAGCGCCGGATCGTCGATTACGTCCAGATGCGGCAAACGCACGCAGCGCGGCTTGGCTTCACACAGCAATTCGCGCAGCGCGAATTCGAGCTCGCAACCGCGCTTTAATTTCGCCGCCAAATCGCAGGTCAGTCGCGAATCAATGAGCACGCTTGCAATGCGCGGGCAATACTCGTGGAAATTTAGAAGCTCCGAAAAATTCCCGCCCGTCTCCGTTTGCAGCGCGTTCCACAGCGCGTATTCACTCTCAAGCCGCGCCCATTCATTTTGCAATCCGTCCTGCAACAGTTCATTGGCGCGCGGCGTGTCCGGCGTGAAAATGGGATGCGGAATGCCGAACGCGCAGAGCGGACGTCCATTCGCCCGCGGCAAAAACCAATGCGCGAGGTTGTGCGGCATCGTGCCCGCGCGCACCAGCCAGACGTGCGCGCCCGCGCGCGCCACCGCCGCGGACAATTGCGCCTGATCGAGCACCGAAGCGTCCGTGACATGCTCGAAGCCGCGCGCCAGCAGCCGCTGCGTGCGCCCGCCGCGGTAGCGCGCGCCTTCGAATCCGCCGAAGACGATGGGCGTAACGTAGGCAAAATCAGGGAGCGAACTGGGCGAGCTCATTTTTTTCACGCAAAGTCGCAAAGAAAAATACGCAAAGGGCGCAAAGGAATTCTAAAGGAAACTCCTGCAGTCGTCTTTGCGAACTTCGCGAATCTTTGCGCCTTGGCGTGAAAGCCGTTAATACGCCGACGGATAATTCCCCGCGGCAGCGGCCGGCGGCGGCGAAGGGCGATCGTCCACCGGCGCTTCAACGCGGCGCTGCGGTACCGTCGCCGTCGGCACGATCATCGTTCGCATCGGGTCTTCCGGCGCGTCGGCGCCGGTGCCGGCGGGAACCACGTCGGTGACCTGCAAATCCTGCGGCGTGCTGCCGAGGTACACGAAGTGGCCTTTCGGCCCGGGTTGATACGGCACGCTGCGCGTGACCCAGCCGCCATCGGTACGGTAACGGTAATGAACCATCGAGCCAGGCGTGAGGTATTGATTAAAAATGTAAAAGCCTTCGTCGGAAATATCCGAAATAATATTTCCGTATTGCGCCATGCGTCCCACGGCAGGCGCGCCAGCAACGCCGGCGGCAATCGGGCGGTTGTCGGTGAACGCCGCGGGCGGCGGCGTCTTTCTGCGCGAGATCATCTTCCAGACGATAAAGGCGACTACGATCACGAATAGAAAGCAGCAGCACCCGCTGCCGGCCATCCAGGCAAAGTATGCCGATCCCACTGAAGCCATGCGTTAATCTCCCAGTTCGAGCACCAGTCGAAATCCGTTGTCCGCATTGCGGCTCTTCGGATCGTTCCGATAACGCGCCGCCGAACGGCACTGCTTTGCGTCTTTCAAAAACGAGCCGCCCCTCAGCACTCGGCGCATTTTCTCGCCCGTGTTCTCAACCAGCACCAGGCCCTGCGGGTCGTTCACCGGGCCGGGCGCATAAGGACCATACCAATCGCGGCACCATTGATACACGCCCCCGCACATATCGAAAAGTCCAAAACCGTTGGGTTTCTTCGAACCGGCCGGGTGCGTGCCGCCTTCCGCGTTCTTTTTGAACCACGCAATCTCGCCCATATCCTCGTCTTTGTCACCATTATAGTAGCGCGTCGCTGAATTCGCGCGGCAGGCGAATTCCCACTGCGCCTCGGTAGGCAGCTTGATCGTCTTCCCTGATTTTTTCGAAAGCCAGTCGCAAAACGCTGTCGCATCGTTCCAACTCACCAAAGACACCGGATGCGCGTCGTTCTGCGTGAAGCCGGGATTGCGCCACGTATATTCTTTTTTCTGAACCAGCGTTTTGCCGTCGAATCCAAATCCGCCGGACGGCCCGCTCTCCGCTTCTGTGATATATTTCGAATCGTCGATGAAGCGCGCGAATTGCCCGACGGTGACCGGAAACTTCGACATGTAATACGCGTGCGTGAGCGTGACCTCGCGCTGCGTTTCATCGTCGCCGCGTCCGGCTTCGGCGGCCGGCGAACCTTGCGTGAATTTTCCGCCGGGAATCAGAATGAATTCGAGTTTGACGCCGGAACCAAGGTCGAGTGACAGCGCGGCATCGGGTTCGGCGCAGTTTGCGTGATGCAGCGCGAGAATAAGCGACACGGCACCTGCCAGACAGCTTTTTGTCATGGAATCCCCTCAATTAATTTAAGCGCGACGACGCCGGATATTACGCGCGTTTCGAATGTTCGTTGGTGCGTCTGAATACATTGCGCTCATGGCTTTACTTTGCCTTTCATTGGCGGCAAATAAAAGCGACAGTCGTAGCGAATCTCGTTGCGCGTTCCGTCCTTCTCAATGTACGTCTTGCACACCTGGCCATTCAAGGCGCTTTCGATCACGAGCGAGCCGACGGGAATGATCAGCTCGTCGTATGGGTCGTCGCCCTCCTTGGGCCCCTCACCCGCAATGCTCAAATGCTGTGGCTTGCGCGGCGGCACAACGCTAGCCGGAATCGCCGCCATGAACTCTGGCACAAGTTCATCGAGCGTTCGAATGTCGCGCCCATATTTGATTCGAAACGCAAGCGCCGCAAACGCAGTTTCGGCGCAGCGAATGCGCTCGCTGTTTTGCGCAAGATCGATTTCGTCCCACAGGGCGCGGCTCAGCAGTTCTTCACACTCAAAGTACTTCGCGTCAGCATTGCGCTTGAAGTCAAACATTCTCTCCCCGCTTGGCCATTCGCGCCGCGCGGGAATCCCATTGAGCTTGATTTCCGCGAGCACCTTCTGGGCGCTCGAAACAAACTCGCGCCGCTCGCGCGTGTATTGCTGCGCATAATGACTTTGCATCAGCGCCTCATCCGCCCAGAACGCCAGCCATTCCAGCGCATTCGCCGGAAAGACACAGCCGCCGGCGGACATTCCCGGCGGATAGCCCGCTGCAAACTTACAATCAACCTCAAGCGCGGCCGCCCAAACTCGCTCCTCGGCTGTCTGAAGAAAATCCTCATATGGCATCCGCTCGCCGCACAATGAATCCACGTAAATGCGCGCCTCCTCCACGGTTCGCGGCGTCGAAATCAGCGCGATTTGCTGCAATGCCTGGATGTTGTAGTCGAGGAAGGATCCCACGATCGGAAATCCATAATGCTGCGAATCCCAGTGAGCGCACACGCCGCGCATCAGCGCCAAATTGTGCGCCGCCGCGCGGTGCTCGCCCCAGCGCCCTTGGGCGCGCGCAAGCGATTCCAGTGCATTCAGGTCACATAGTTTTTTGGTCGCCTCGCCGAGTTGCGCGTCATTGCTCAATCCAAATAGGAACGAATCTCCCTCGCCGGCATGCGCGAAATAGCATTTTGCGCATTTGTTTCCCTGCTCAATGGCGTCAATCACCGGCTTCATACGCGCCACCATTTGGCGCGTCTCCGGCGTATCGGGTGAATCGAAACTCATCGCGCGCGGGTGTTCCCCATCGGCGTCGGCGGGAAATGCCTTCAGCATCAATTCGTGCGCGCGCTCATAAAAAACAGCCGCGTTTTCCTCGTCCGGCACAGGCTGCGCACGCAACGCGGCCAGCGTTTTTCGCGATTGCGCGAGATTTCGTTCGCCGTCGTCCACACCGAGCCGCAGCAGCGTCAAGCCGATTACCGGAATCATCAGCAGCGAGGCTGCGAGGCGCCACCACAGCCGGTGCACGCACCAAAGCTGCCAGCGGGCTAGTTGTCTGACGTTCGCAACCATAGATAGGCGATCCTCGCCCTTAAGATGATTCACGCCGCATACGATTTCAAGCGGTTTTGCTGCACAACGCCGTTGACATTTGATGCAAGGCGCGCTCAAGCCATCACTTGTCCGGCGAAGTAACCCTCCGGAAATTGCGCTTCACTCCCCGCCGCTTCTGTCTTATCGTAATTGTCATGCCTACAACTTCCCGCCCGCTGTTCTCACTCGCTTTTGCCATCCTCGCGCTGCTGGCGTTCGCCAGTTGCGAACACCAGGAAAATTCCACCGAGCGCGAAGCGCCTGTCACGACGGTGACAACCACTTCCGCGACGCCGGCGAAAACGCCCGCCAGCGCAACGGCGAGCGGCGACACGAAAGGCGGCGACACCGACAAAGGCGACGATGCGGTCAAGGAAAAGCCCAAGAGCGACCTGCCCGTCGCCGAACACGGCTACCTGATCGACGGCTTCGAAGGCCCCGAGCACACCGTCTGGGCCTTCGATTCCGCCGACGACGAAGGCACCGCTCAGTACGTCGAAGAAGGCGCGACGCAAGGCAAGAAGGCGCTCAAGATTACGCTGCGCGGCAAAGGCAAAACCGGCAAATTCAACGTGCGCCGCGACGTCTCGATGGACCTCTCCCACGCCGCCGCGCTGCTGATCGATTTCACCGCGCCGTCGGACAAATTCTCGCTGGCGCTCTCGATCACCTGCGGACCGCATGACATCTTGCAGGAATCGAAGTCCTACGACTTAAAAAAAGGCCTGAACAAGAGCTTCCGCATTCCGCTCACCGGCAACACGTGGAAAAACGAAAAGAGCAAATGGGAATACACGGCGCCGCCGGTGAATCTGCAATTCGTCCAGCGCATCTGCCTGCTGATTTTCACGAACGGCGAATCGAGCGGCTCGGTGCTGATCGACAACTTGCGCGCCGAACCCGACGAGACGCCGTTCATGCCCTCCGGTTCGCTGGTCCATCGCGAATGGCGCCCCGAGTTGCTCGGCGTATCCGGCATTCCCACAACCATCGCGCAGTATCAAGGCATCGACGCGCACGTTTTCTTCCGCGCCAGCTACCGCGATTTCTTCGACGCCAACGACATCGCCGCCGGCATGCGCGTCTATTCGCCGTCGGGCAAAGCGCTGGACGTGCGTGCGTTTTTTGAAGATTGGATGGCCGCGCCCAAAGATGTGCTCGCCGAAAACGAAGGCGAAGCCAACCCGCCGCTGTGGGGCCCGATCGACACGCCGCAGCGGCAAGGCGCCGGCGGCGCGCGGCGCGGCGGCGGGCGAGGCCGAGGCAATCGAGCGGCCAACGCCACGGACTCTGCGTCGAAAGATGGTGCCGTTCCGGATGCCGAAAAGAAAGAGCCGCCCAAACAGGAAGAAACGGATCCCGCGAAAATCGCCGAAGTCAAAAAGCGCGAAGAAGAGCAGAAGAAAAAACTCGAACAGATCGCGAAATTGCGCGTGCAGTCCACGCGGCTGCTGCCCGTGTGGGGCATTCGCTTCACGCCGCTGGAAACCGGCCAATACACGCTGCAAATTTACGTCCGCAACAACGCCGGCGAAGTGCGCACCGAAGAACGAAAACTGATCGTCCTCCCCGAACGCAAAAACACCGCGCTTCCCGGCCGCCTCGGCGGCAACGTGCGCGTCTCCAAACGCGATCCGCGCCAGTTCGAATTGAGCAACGGCGACCCGTTCTTCGTCTTCGGCCAAAACGTCTGCTGGACGCGCGACTGGCGCCCATACCTCGACAAAATGCACGATTACGGCGCCAATGCTGTCCGCGTTTGGCTCTGCCCGTGGGGCTTGAACCTTGAACGCAAAAGCGATCCCGGCAGCTACGACCTCGACGTAGCCGAACAGATCGACGAACTCTTCAACTACGCCGAAACAAAAGGCGTGCGCATCATCTTCTGCTTCACTTTCCACGGCATGACGCAAGGCAACTGGGGCGATTCGCCTTATAACTCGATGAACGGCGGCCCCTGCGGCCGGCCCGACGAATTCTTCACCAACTACCGCGCGAAGGGACAGTTCAAACGTCTGCTCTCGTATTCCGCCGCGCGCTGGGGCTCGTCGCCGGCGCTCCTCTCGTGGGAATTGATGAACGAAATCGATCTCGCGAAATTCACGTACATCGAAGAACCGATCGCCTGGGCCCGCGAAATGGCCGGGCATCTCAAAGGCGTCGATGCGCACGGGCATTTGGTCACCGTCAGCGCAACGATGAAAAACACGCCGTTGGATTTGTGGACCGATTCGCGCCTGGATTGGGTCCAGATTCACGCCTACGGCACGGACGTCTCGAATTTATTCTTCGAACGTATCAGCCCCTTCCAGAATCTCGCCAAGCCTGTTTTGATGGGCGAATTCGGCGGCGGCACCGAATCGCGCGACGACATCCCCGACCAGGACGGCGCGCGCTTGCAAGCCTCGCTGTGGCTGAGCGCCTGCTCGCCCTCCTGCGGCGTGGCGATGCCGTGGTGGTGGGATACGTATATTGAATCGCGCAACCTGTATCCGGTGCTGGCCGCCGCGAAAAAATTCATCGCCGGCGAAGACCGCCGCGGCCGCTACGGCCAATGGGTCCGCAAAATGTATCCCGACAACGTCGAAGTTGCCGGCATCATGGACGCCCAAGGCGGCCGCTTCTACGTTCACAAACCCGACTGGACCGTGGACCCGAATAATCGCCGCGGCGCGCTGCTCAACCGCGCCATGCCCATCGAATTGACCGGCATGAACGACGGCAATTACACCATTGAATTCTGGGACGCCAAAGACGGCACAAAATTCCAGACGCAACCGGCTTCAGCCAGGGAGGGAAAGCTGCCGATAACATTATCGGCCCATGCCGGCGAATACGGCATCAAAGTGGACCGCGCGGAACGGACTGGTTTGGGACTGAAGTAAATTTCCCAATAGGCATTATAGATTCTATAGGTCCTGTAGGTCCTATAGGCCCTATGAGGCCTATTAAAGCAGACAAAAAATCCTGTAGTCCCCGCGCGCGATCACAAGTCGTTGATTCAGGACCCGGAGTGCTTTCCCACATGTTCAATCCAGCCTCAAAATTCGCCGCCGCCGCCTTTCTCTTCGCATTCCTCGCCGGCTGCGGCGGTAGCCAGTCCAGTTCCTTCACCCCCGGCGGCGCCGTGGTTCACAATCCTAACCAATACAAACCGCTCGACAAAGAGCTCGTCGCTCAGTCCAACACCATCACCGTCTACTCCACGCCCGAAACCGCCCGCCGCGTGATGAAACGCCAGCCCGACCAGACCGTCAATGAAGAGAACGGCGTCGTGACCCAATACTACAAAAGCGACGACTCCCCCAACGCCGAACGCCTGCGCCTGCGCTACGCCAACGGCCACCTCATTGGCAAGGAAATCGTGCCACCCACGTCCGTCAACACCGATCCGGTCCTGAACAGCACCAATACGCTCGGCAACACGCCCTACGACACCACCTCCAACCCCGCCGACAACGCCAACGCCGCATTGAACAACCGCTTCAATTCGCAAATCAACGCATCGAACAAGCGTTAGCGACAACGTTGAAACAACGAATTGCACGAATCTTCACGAATGATAATCCTTTTCGTTAAAGTTCGTGCGATTCGTTGTTTATTTTTTTTCTTAGCGCCTTAGCGCCTTTTCGTGAGAAGAATTTTGCCTCGCGCATTCAGTTTTCAGCTTTGAACCAAAAGCCAAAATCGCTACACTCCCCTCAGCGTACGTTCATCCGACATTCACCGGCCATGCGGCTGCCATTTACAGATGCGAGGAGGAGTTTTGCCATGGGTAGACCCGTCACGTTGTTCACCGGCCAGTGGGCCGATCTTAAACTTGAAGTCATGTGCGAAAAAGCGAAGAGCTTCGGCTACGAAGGCATCGAACTGGCCTGCTGGGGCGATCACGTTGATGTCGCCCGCGCGGCCGAAGACAAAGCCTACGCCAAGTCGCGCAAGGAAATCCCCGCGAAGTACGGCTTGCAGGTCTTCGCAATTTCCAATCACCTCGCCGGCCAATGCGTCTGCGACGAAATCGACGCGCGCCACAAATCCATCGACACCTCCGGCCGCATCTGGGGCGACGGCAAACCCGACGGCGTGCGCAAACGCGCCGCGCAGGAAATGATCCTCAGCGCGAAGGCCGCGAAGAACATTGGCGTGAGCGTCGTCAACGGCTTCACCGGCTCGTCGATCTGGAAATACCTCTATAGCTTCCCGCCGGTTCCGAATGAATGGATCGACGCGGGCTACAAAGATTTCGCCGACCGCTGGAACCCGATCCTCGACGAATACAAAAAATGCGGCGTCAAATTCGCGCTCGAAGTCCACCCGACCGAGATCGCCTTCGACATCGCCAGCGCCGAACGCGCCATCGCCGCGCTGGGCGGCCGGAAGGAATTCGGATTCAATTACGACCCCAGCCACTTGGTCTATCAAAACGTGGACTACGTGAAATTCATCCGCAAATTCGGCGACCGCATTTATCACGTGCACATGAAGGACGCTTACATGTCGCCGGTGCCAACCGAAGCCGGCGTCTTCGGTGGCCACATCACTTTCGGCGATCACCGCCGCGCGTGGGATTTCCGCAGCCTCGGCCGCGGCAGCGTGAATTTCGAAGAAATCATCCGCGCCCTCAACGATGTGGGTTATGGCGGCCCGCTGAGCGTCGAATGGGAAGACGGCAAAATGGACCGCGAACAAGGCGCGACGGAAGCATGCGCCTTCGTCAAGCGCGTGGACTTCAAACCGAGCGCGATTGTGTTCGATGCGCAGTTCGATAAAGAGAAACAGGCGAAATAGCCAGAGCCGCGCACGCCAGTAAGCGGTCGACGCCGCGAGAGCCAAAAGCCCTCGCGGCGTTTTTCATATCCACCGATACTCGTTCACGCCATTACGAATTGCTCATATTCCGATACAGTTCCCACATCTCCGAGCGCCCCAGCCACGAGCGCAGTTCGTGGCGGATTTGGAAGACGCTGGTGAAGCGCTGCTTCTGGTCGCGCGCGAGACACTTCAGGCACAATGCTTCCAATTCCGGCGGCACGCGGCGGTGCGTGAAATCGGAGGGCTTCGGCACGGGGCTGTGGCGGAAGTACGGTTCCAAATCAGTCGGGCGTTGGACCTGGTTCGGCGCGTGGCCGCAGAGCAGAAAGAAGAGAATTCCGCCGAGGCCGTAGATGTCCGTGCGTTCGGTGAACGTGCCCGGATCGCCGTTCCATTGTTCCGGCGACATGTACGCGGGCGTGCCCACGGCACGAATATCGGGGTTGCCTTCCAGCACGCCGGTGAGCGTCGTGGTCAAGCCGGGCGCGCTGTCGATGTCCACGTTCGTGGCGAAGCGGCGCGTTTCTTCGGGGCCGTTGAGCGACTGGCCTTCGCCGAAATCGACGACGACCACTTCGCCGCCGGTGCCCACGACGACGTTTTCCGGCTTCAAATCCAGATGCAAAATCCCCGCGATGTGCGCGTGCTCGACTCCCGCGCAAACCTTATCGAAAAGTTCCGCCATCGCCGTGACGCTGTAGCCGGTCAGACCCGGAATCCCCGTTTCGGCGATGCGGCGAAAAATCTGGTCGAGACTCACGCCTTCGATCAGCGGCATGGTCATGTAGACTTGATCCTTGCCATACGCGCCAAGGTCCAGCAAGCGAATCGCATTGGGGTGGTTGAGTTTCGCGGCATAGCGCGCTTCTTTCACGATCCGCTCGACACCGCCGGGCGTCTGATTGTTGCTCGCCTTCATGATCACTTCGCGTTCGGAGAGTTGATCGAAGACAACCTTGCACGAACCTTGTCCGCCGAGGGTCACGTCGCGGCGGGGCACATAGCGGTCGATGGCCGATAAGCTGATTTTCGCCTGGATTTCGGCGCTATTCGGCGTGGTGGGGCCGGAGCGCGATTCGTGGTTCTCAAAATTATTTCTGTCCTGGTCATCATCATCCGACATGTCTGGACTCTCCGGGTTGCTGGAACGGTCTTCTTGTGCTTCCGGCGCAGGGTCGCCAATGCGCGACCTGCGCCGCCTGAATGATTTGGGCATGCGAACTCGTCAAATGAATTAAGCGGAGTGACAATTTAGCGTCCGCATGGAAAGCTCGCAACTGGAAACTGTGTTTGGATTCGATAAATATGCGAGCGAGCCTCTTTTCTTTTTTGCGAAAATCTAATAAAACGTGAAATGAAACGGGTTGAAGGTGCGTCTAAAGGGTTGATCCATGATGGACCGCCGGCTTCCAGCCGGCCCGCACTCGAAAGGGTTTGCGCCATGAAACAAAGCACTGCAATTGCGCTCGTGTTGGCGTTGTTGATTCTGGCGATCCTGGGCACCAGCGCCGCAGGCTACATGCGGCTGGTCCGGCATCTCGACGAAGCCAAAGTTCAAACGCAAGCCGCGGACGCGCGCGCCAAGGAATTGGAGCAGCAGGCGGCGGATTTGAACGCCGAAGCCGCCGAAGCGCGGCGCATCGCCGACGAACGCGGGCGCGAAGTGTCGGCGCTGCGCAATCAGGCCGCTGAATTTGAAAAACAGATTGCGGATTTGAAGTCGCGCGTGAACAACAATCAAAACGTCACAACCTTCTGGGGCGACGGCCTGCAACAGCCGCAGCCCGTGATTCTGGATTTGGGCCGTGATGAGGCGGTTCGTGTGCAGAACGAACAGGTTCAGGCAATCCGGCGCCTGCAGCTTGATTTGAATGGTGTGGCAACTCAATTGCCGTTAGGTGTGGAATTGGGCAAAGAAGTGAAAGAGGCGGTCGTCGAAAAAATGCTGACGCCCGGCGGAACAGGTGTGAACGTCGGCGGCACGATCACTGTTAATGGTCAGACGATGCGCTTCGGCGCGCTGCCGGGCGTAAAAGCCGGCGATGCAGCGCCGAAGGAGGATGGAGCCGTAGCGCCAAAGACCGAAACGAAGCCGCCCGTGCAAGAACAGGAACCCAGAGCCACGAACGACCCCAAGAGCAAATACCGCCTCGCCGAACCGCCGCAAGCGCAGCCGCCCAAGAAAGAATTGAAAGAAGAATTCTAACGGGTGCGACCCCTCACCCAGGCCCCTCTCCCCCAAGGGTAGAGGGGAGAACGGCGCCACTCGATTCTTGCGATTCTTTGCCAGCGCTGTAGACTCTGGTCAACTCAGACACCGGAGCTTCCTGCATGCGCTTTCTTTTTCTGCTCGCACTGATCATGATCACGTCCACACTGCTCCACGCCGCCGACGCACCGAAGGACGCGCGCTGTTTCGAATTGCGCGTGTACCACGCCGCTGAAGGTAAACTCGACGCGCTCAACGCGCGCTTTCGCGATCACACCTTGAAGATATTTGAGAAACACGGCATGACCAGCATTGGGTACTGGATGCCGCTCGACAATCCCGACCACCTCCTCTACTACATCCTCGCCTTTCCAAACCGCGACGCCGCGACGGCATCGTGGAAGGCATTCAGAGACGATCCCGATTGGAAGGCCGCAGCCGCCGCATCGGAAAAAGACGGAAAGCTCGTGACGAAGGTCGATTCCACGTTCCTGCATTGCACCGATTTCTCTCCCGAAGTCAAACCCGTGCAGGAAAAAGAGCCGCGCGTCTTCGAATTGCGCACGTACACCTGCAATTCCGGCAAGCTGCCCAATCTGCTGGCGCGCTTCCGCGATTACACCGTCAAGCTCTTCGAAAAGCACGGCATGACCAACTTCGCTTATTGGGTGATCGATTCCGATTCCAAAATGCCCAACGCCGGCGACACGCTGTTTTATATGCTCGCGCACAAATCGAAGGAAGCCGGCGAGGCGAGTTTCAAAGCGTTCCGCGACGATCCGGATTGGATCAAGGCCAAAGCCGACTCGGAAAAAGATGGTTCGCTGACGATTAAAGACGGCGTAAAATCCGTCTACATGGCCCCCACGGATTATTCGCCGACGAAATGAAAGGAGCGGCGGCACTCTTGCCGCCGTGAATGCGCAGTGAGGGATTGACGATGAAGAAGAACCTCGCGCTTTTTTTGATGAGCTTGCTGTTGGTCGTCGTTGCTGGCGGCGGGTTGGCTTATTACCGGCGGATGTCAGAAGAACTCGCCCGTGCTCGCTCGCACGCGGAACTGTCCGAGGCGCGCGTGTTCAAACTGGATTCGCAGGTGCTCGATTTGCGAGAGCGGCTCGCTCGCGCCGAAGAAGGCAAAACGGAGCTCAATCTTTTGCGCGCGCAGGCGGCTGAATTGAAGGCGCAGCTTTCGGATTTGAAAGCGAAGCAACTGCGTGCTGACGAAAACACAAACATCAACGCGTATCCCTTTTTTAACCGTGAGGCCGCGCGATCGTATGCGGAAATGATCGCACGCAACGACGCGAAACTGGCGGAGTTCGCACGCGACCCGGACGCCGCCGCGCGCCTGAAGAAGATTGACGCATTGCCCGACGATGCGAAGCAGGCGGAACTGGCGCGGATGCAGCAGGCCGGCGACGCAATCACCGTTGACAACCAGATTATTCCGCTGGGCACGCCGGGGCTGGACGAGAAACTGCGGCAGTTGATGGTGGATCAGGCAAATCAGTGGGGCGGCCGGCGGCGTTTCGGCGGCGGCCGCCGCTACGAACCGCCGCCCGCCCCGCCGGAGACGAACGACCTGAAATTCTGAAACTTCTGACGGGCTGGCAGCCCGTCCTACTTTTGCACTGGCGGGACAACACGAGCGGCGAATGAATTGCCGGCGGAGATTTTTCGAACGTGCGCGCGTCAATCTCCGATCCAAGCCGGCTGGAAGCCGGCGCTCCGAACTCAGCACTTAGCACTCAGGACTCAGCACTTAGAATGAAAGCCCTCGTCAAACGCGAACCCAAAGTCGGCCTCTGGCTCGAAGACATCCCTGAACCGGAAGTCGGGATCAACGATGTCCTGATCAAAATTCTGAAAACCGGCATCTGCGGCACGGATGTCCACATCTATAAATGGGACGCCTGGGCGCAGAAGACGATTCCCGTGCCGATGGCCGTGGGCCACGAATTTGTCGGCGAAATCGTGCGCATCGGCGCGAATGTGGCCGATTTTACGCCCGGCGATATCGTCAGCGGCGAAGGCCACGTCGTCTGCGGGCGCTGCCGCAATTGCCTCGCCGGCCGCCGCCACCTCTGCGCGCACACGCAAGGCGTCGGCGTCAACCGCCCCGGCGCGTTCGCGGAATTTCTCTCGCTGCCGATGACCAACGTCTGGCACCACGCGCCCGACATCGACCGCGACATCGCTTCGATCTTCGATCCCTTCGGCAACGCCGTGCACACCGCGCTCAGTTTCGATCTGCTCGGCGAAGACGTGCTCGTGACCGGCGCCGGCCCTATCGGCTGCATGGGCGCCGCCGTCGCCAAACACGCCGGCGCGCGCTTCGTCGTCGTCACCGATTTGAACCCCTACCGCCTCGACCTCGCGCGCAAAATGGGCGCGACGCTCGCCGTCGATCCGCGCGAAGTCAGCTTGGAGACCGCGCGGAAAAAACTCGGCATGAAGGAAGGCTTCGACGTGGGCCTGGAAATGTCCGGCAGCCCCGCCGCGTTCAATTCCATGCTCAGCAGCATGGCGCACGGCGGCAAAATCGCAATGCTCGGCATCCCCGAAAAAGAAATGGCGATCGACTGGAACAAAGTCATCTTCAACATGCTCACGATCAAAGGGATCTACGGCCGCGAAATGTACGAGACGTGGTACAAAATGACGGTGATGCTCCAAAGCGGCCTGAACATCAAGCCCGTGATCACGCACCATTTCCACTACACGGATTTTCAGAAGGGATTCGACGCGATGCTGTCGGGGAATTGCGGGAAGGTGGTTTTGGATTGGGCGTGATAAAGTAGAATGGAGTTCCTGCTCCGTTCCACTTTGTTGTGGAGCGCGGAGGTATATGGCGAGACTCGATTTCTTTGCAGTGGAAGGCGACCAAAGAGCGCTGTTTGAATTCCTGTTTTACACGACGGATGTCCGAGTCTTTGAGTCGTACTCAAAGCCCAGCCAAGAATTGAGAGAGTTTCGGTCCGTTGATGAATTAGCGATAGCGTTCAAAATAGGACTCGATGAATTTGGCAACGGCATGGCGGCATCCGTTCAACTTTGGTCGCCATCAGTCATGAGCGACTTGACGATTACCCAGATTGCCCTAGATCCCGATTTCTGCGATGGGCACACATTTCGTTACCGCATTGATGGCGGCGGGTTAATGCAACTATATCTTGGTGGAGTTCACGGTAAAATCATAACGAAATCGCACTTCGGGCATCAAAGCGAAGCGCGTGCACGAGCATGGGGCACAAATGTTGGTGTGAACTGGGAATCGCTTAAGTCGCTTTCAAACAAAATTCAGTATCACGTGCGGAAACGAATGGCCGTTGCGATAGTCGCATCGTTGCCAATTCTTCCAAATGCGTATGAGCTAGTTCGGTCTAGTTATGCGCTCAAAGAGGCAGCGCAGACGCCATGGGAATACGAATTTGCGGCTATAAAACCTCTGAAACCTGTAACCTGTAACATTCGTTTGGAAAACCATGATCGACGCATTCAAGAATAATCTCAACGCGCAACTGGAATGCATCCGCGCCGCCGGCACCTACAAGCGCGAGCGCGTCATCACGTCGCTTCAGAGCGCGCGCAGAGGAATGATTTGCGCGCGTGAGTGACATTTTTGCGGGCGGCTGTTCAACGCCAACGGCGTTGCGTCCGGAACGACGAGTTCAAAGGGGGCATAACCCTTTACCAATGTCGGCGTTCAGTTGCTTAGTCATTTTCAAATTCACGCGCTGAAGATCTTTGCGAGCGCAATCTTGAACCCCGGAAGTACGTCTTCGCCAGTCAGCGTATCGCCAACGCGCAGCAATTTGAACTTAACCGGATCGCGATACACGCGCACAGTTTTCGTAAAGGAAACCAGGAGCCACGCCAGCCGCGTGCCGCTCTCAAAATAATCGCGCAGATTGTCGGCGATGTCCTTCGGTCGTTCCGTGATGGACAGCACTTCGACGACCAAATCGGGGGCGCCGAAATAAAATGCGCCCGACCGGGCTTTTTCGAGCAGAGGCAACCTCTCATTCGGAATGTACGAGATGTCCGGCGAACGAAGGTTGTCCGATTTCATCCAGAAGCCCGTCTGACCGTCATAGCATTTGCCCAGTTTTCGCCGTTTGACGAACAGTTGAACTTCGGCGCCGAACGATAAGGTCTGGTCTCCATGATCGGGGCCTGCGGGCGACATACAAATGAGTTCTCCATTCACGAGCTCACACTTCCCATCGTCCTTGGGAAGAGCGAGGAGTTCGGCTTCGGTCCATGGTTTGGTCAGAACGGGCATTGCATTGCTCCGGGCACGTGCGTTCATTATCCCAAGGCATTGCGGAGAATCAAGGATTGTATCCGCGTACGCAACTCCTCCGAATTCATTGGACACGCCCCTCTCTTTGCGACAAGATCCCCTGCACTTTTGCGGTTCAACGCCAACGGCGTTGAAAAAATGTAACTGTCCGTCTTCCCCCTACACCTTCCGCGCCTTCCGCACCAATTCATCCAAAATCGCCAGCGCCTGCTTCGGCGTCATCCCGTCGGTGTCCAGCGCTTTGATGCGCTCGACGATTTCGTGAATCGCGGGATCGAGTTCCTGCGGCGCGTCGAACAAAAACAATTGTCCGTCGCGTGAAGCCCGCGCGGGAATTTTCGAACGAGCCGCGTTCCTCTCTCGCGCCGGCGCCGCGCTTTCGCCAATCTGCGCGCCGCCTTCAGTGATGTCGCTCACGCGCCGCGCGCCTTCCTCTTCCAGCGCCAGCAAAACATCGCGCGCGCGCGTCAGCACCGTTTCGGGCAGGCCCGCCAGCCGCGCGACATGAATGCCGAAACTGCGCTCGCTGGGGCCGTCCACGATGCGATGCAGAAACGTGATTTCGCCCTGCCACTCCTTCACCGCCGCCGAACGGTTTTTCACGCGCGGCAATTCTTCTTCGAGCGCGCTCAGTTCGTGGTAGTGCGTCGCGAAAAGTGTGCGCGGTTTCGACGCGCCTTCGTGCAGGTGTTCGATCAACGCCCACGCCAGACTTACGCCGTCATACGTGCTCGTGCCGCGCCCCACTTCGTCGAGAATCAGCAGCGAGCGGCTGGTGCAGCCGGTGAGAATTTCAGCGACTTCGCTCATCTCGACCATGAATGTGCTGCGCCCGCCGGCGAGGTCGTCGGCGGCGCCGACGCGCGTGAAGACGCGGTCCACGATCCCGATCTCCGCGCGCTCGGCAGGCACGAATGCGCCCATCTGCGCAAGAATCGCGCACAGCGCCGCCGCGCGAATGTACGTCGATTTGCCCGCCATGTTGGGGCCGGTGAGTATGACGATCTGCGCGCCGGATTTGTCCGCGGATTTTCCCGCCGTTTTTTCCCCTCGCCCTCCGGGAGAGGGCAGGGTAAGGGCGCCGGACACAAGCGTCACGTCGTTGGCGACGAGCTCGCCCGCTGGAAGCGTGTCTTCAAGCACCGGATGCCGCATCTGCTCGAGCGCCAGCTTCCCATTAAGCGTCAGCACAGGCCGCGTGTGCGCTTTTTTGTGAGCGACTTCCGCCAGCGACGCCAGCGCGTCCAATTGCGCCAGCGCCTGCCCAGCGGCGTTCAAGCGCGCGGCCGATTGAGCGATCTCGTCGCGCAATTCCAGAAACAAGCGCTGCTCCAGCGCGCAGCTTTTCTCTTCTGCGCCAAGCACCTCCGCTTCGCGCGTTTTCAATTCAGGCGTGGTGTAGCGCTCGGCATTAGTGAGCGTCTGCCGCCGCTCGTAATCGCTCGGCGCATGCGCGCGGTTGGCGTGCGAAATTTCGATGTAGTATCCGAAGACGCGGTTGTAGCCGATCTTCAAACTGGCGATGCCGGTGCGCTGAATTTCGCCCGCTTGAAAATTCGCGATCCAGCCCTTCCCGCCCTGCGCGATTTCGCGCAAGCGATCCAATTCCTCATCGATGGCGGCGCGGATCAGCCCGCCTTCGTTGAGCACATTCGGGCAATCGTCGCGCAACTTCTTTTCGATTATGTCGGCGATGGATTGAAGCTCGTTGATTCGTTCGCCGACGACTGTCAGCAGCGGCGCGCCGGCATTCGTAGGTCGGGTCTCCGGCCCGCCGGCATTAGTAGGACGGGTCCCCGACCCGTCCGGCATGCGCGCAGGCAAATCCACCACATTCTGCGCACGATGTCTGCCGCTCTTGCGCGCATCGTCGCCGATGTGCCCCGCGGCTTCGAGCATCCCCAGATTTTCCACGGCGCGGCGCAGCGAGTCCTGCAAGCCCGGCAGCCGCCGCAGCGTCTCTTTGAGCGCCACCAAATCGCGCGGCGTCGCTTTGTTCGCCGACAAGCGCGCGGCGATGCGTTCGATGTCGGCCAGTTGTTTGAGCACGCCGCGCAAACTGGCGCGGTGATCCGCGCATTCGATTAGCGTGCCGACGGCATCGTGCCGCGCCGAGATCGAATCCACATCGCGCAGTGGGCGCAGCAGCCATTCGCGCAGGCAGCGGCTGCCGGCCGGCGTGCAGCAGCGGTCGATGCTCCACAGCAGCGAACCTTCGAACGAACGCGTGCGCAGTGTTTCGATCAGTTCCAAACTGCGGATCGCCGATTCGCTCAGCGCCATCGACAATTCTGGATCGAAACGCTGCGGCGCGTCGAGCCGCACTTTTCCGCCGGGGCACGTTTCGTCGATGTAGCCGGCCAGCGCGCCCGCGGCGGCGCACGCCAGCGGCAAATCGCGCACAAGTTTTTTCAAGTGCGCCGCCTCCGCTTTGTCGCGCGCGCCGAATCGCTCGAGCACGCGCGCGTGTGCTTCGCTGAAACCAAAAGCCTCGCGTTTCAGCCGTGACACGGCCACGCCGTCCAGCGGCAGCATGAGCAGCTCGTGTTGTGCGCGGCCGGATGAATCGGGGATCGTTTCCGCCAGCAACAATTCGCTCGGCGAAAGCCGGGCAAATTCCGCGCGCAGCGCCGCAAGGCCATCCAATTCCTGAACGAAAAAACTCCCCGACGCCGGATCCGCCGCGGCCAGCCCAAAGCGGCGCGTGTCCGCGGAACCCTGAGCGTGAACCGCGGACGCCGCTTTCCCCTCGCCCCTTGAGGAAGAGGGGTCAGGGGTGAGGGGTAGCAGCGCCACAATACGGTTGGGTTTTCGCGCGTCGAGCAGATTTTCTTCGAGCACCGTGCCCGGCGTGACCACGCGCGTGACGTCGCGCTTAACCAGTCCTTTGGCCTGCGAAGCGTCTTCAGTCTGATCGCAAATCGCCACCGAAAAACCCTGCCGCAGCAGGCGCGCAAGGTAGGGTTCGGCGGCGTGCGCGGGAACGCCGGCCATGGGGATCGGATCGGGGCCTTTATTTCGCGACGTCAGCGTCAGGCCCAACGCGCGCGAAACGGTCTTGGCGTCGTCGTAGAAAAGTTCATAAAAATCGCCGACTCGAAAAAAGAGCAGGTGCTTCGGATAGCGCGCCTTCGCCGCGAGATACTGCTTCATGATCGGCGTGTCAGCGCTGCCGCCGGGCGATGGCGCGGATGAATCGTTGACGCTCATAAGAGCGCGCAATTATGCCGCTCTTCAGCAAACAGGCAAAGCGAATAAAATAACGATGCGCAGGCGGGACGCCTGCGCCACGGGATTTCATTTCGCTTCGTCCGGCCGATTGAGAATGTCATCCGACCTTCGCCGCGCCAGAATGTCAGCAAAATCCGCGATGCACTCTTCCTGTTCGACGGTTTCGATCGAAAACGGCCGCAGTTCCCGCACGCGCTCAATCGCCGCATCCGCGGAAAGCCCGCGCGCGACAAACGCGCACGCCAGCAGCGTCCCCGTGCGCCCCAACCCCGCGCCACAATGTACCACTGTTGCGATCTGTTCGGCTTCGGCGCGTTTCAGAAACTCGATGTACTCGTCGATCTGTCTCAGTGTCGGTGCGGTGAAATCGGCAATTGGCAGATGCAAATAGCGGAAACCGAATTCTTCGACGAACGCCTTTTCCAGCGGCGATTCGGTGAGCGACACAATCGCGCCGATTTTTTTGTCCTTCAAAAACTCCAGGTCTTCGCGCAGGCGTGCGAACGTGCCCGGCCGTTCCATGCCGGCCAGCAGGCTTTCGATCACGAAGCTGAAGTTGGTCGGCATCAGCAATCCTTGGGAGCAGGGAAGGGGGAGGAGGGAGGAGAATTCTCCTTCTCACCTCCCCGCTCCCTCCTCCCTCCTCCCGCCTCCCTTGCGTTTCACTTCAACAACCGCCGCTGCACTTTCCCCGTCGGCCCTTTCGGCAACTCGCTGCGGAAGAAAATCGTTCTCGGCACTTTGTACGACGCCAGCAGCGAACGGCAATGCGCCAGCAATTGTTCTTCGGTCGCGTTCTGGCCTTCGTTCAAGACGACGTATGCGACCACGACTTCGCCTTTGCGGTCGTCTTTTTGCCCAGTCACGCCCGCCTCGTGCACGGCCGGATGTTGCGCGAGCGCGTTTTCGACTTCCGCCGGAAAAACCATTTCGCCGGCGACTTTGATCATCTCGCGCAAACGGCCCGTGATGCGATTGTAGCCGTCCGGCAACTGCTCGCCCATGTCGCCCGTGCGCAGCCAACCGTCGGGCGTGATCGTTTTGGCGGTTTCTTCCGGCAGGTTGTGATAGCCCTTCATCACGCCCGGGCCGCCGACCCAAATTTCGCCCGTCTCGCTTGTGTCCTTAAGCGTCTCTGGATCGACGATGCGCACTTTCACGCCGGGAATCGGCTTGCCGATCGTGCCCGGACGATTCGCGTTCGGCAGATTGAACGAGACAATCGGGCTGCTCTCCGTCTGGCCGTAACCTTCCAGCAGCGGCACTCCAAACACGCGCTCAAAATTCTGGCGCACATCATCGGGCAGCGCTTCGCCGCCGGAAATCGCGAGGCGCAAATGCTTCATCTCCTGCGGCCGCCGCTCCTGCATGCGCGTGAGCACGCGGTACATCGACGGCACCATTAATAAGGTGTCGCACTTGAGCGACGAGGCCGTTTTGAGCACAGTCTCCGGTTCGAACTTCGGCAGCGTCGCCATCGACCCCGCGCAGGCCAGCGGCGCCAGCATCGTGCCCGTGATCGCGAACGTGTGAAAGCTCGGCAGGCACGCCAGCACGCGGTGATCCTGCGCCAAGCCCATCGCCTGCACGCCGCCATCGGCATTCGTCGCGAGATTCCGATGCGTCAGTTCCACGCCTTTGGGCTTGCCCGTCGTGCCGGACGTATAAAGGAGCGTGCACACGTCCTCCGGTTTCGGCCGCGGCGGATTTTCCGCGCCGTCGCCTTTGACCACATCCGCAAAACTCAGCACGCGCATGCCCAGCGGCTGTAGTTTCGGCACAAAATCAGCCGGTGCGACGATAACATCGGCGCCCGAATCTTTGAGAATGTAGGCCAATTCTTCCGGCGGCAAAAGCAGATTGAGCGGCAGCGCCTGCTTGCACGCGTACAGCGTGCCCAGATACGCTTCGACAAATTCCGGCGACATCGGAAAGAACAGCGCGACCACAGGCTTCGCGGTCTCTTTGAACAGCACCCGCCCAATGCGCCGCGCCGAATCCATCAACTGCCCATAGGTCGTCACCGCGCCCGGCGAAACCACGGCGGGACGCTCGCGCCCGCGCGATTCGGAACGCTCGACCACATCGAGGACTGTCTGCTCTAATGAGATCATATCAATCGTCCGTGACCACATTTGTAAAAAAACTCATTTGTCATTTGTCACTTGAGATTTGGCATTTGTCATTGATGCGGCTCGCGATGGCTGTTTAAATCACAAATGACAAACGACAAATGACAAATAGGCCGTTCAGTCTTCCAATTCAATCTTCATGTCGCGCTCAAACGCTTCTTCGAAATCGAAGATGTCTTCGAAATCGCCGCGCGTGTCGGAATCCTGTTTGGACATGATCTCTTCTTCGATCAAATTGAACACAATCTCGCCAAAATCGGCCGTGGACTTGATGCCCCACTGGTTGAGCACCGTGCGCGCCATCAAACCGAAATGTTCGCGCGCCAGATCGCGCAGGCCTAGCACCAGTTCGCGCCCCGAGACGTGCCCGCGCCGTCCGCGCCGCTGCATGGTGTACTCCAAGCCCTGCTGCACAAAGCGGTACGCCTCGCGCCGGTAGCGTTCGTCGCGCACCAGAATCTGCGCCAGCTTTTGATCTTCGCTCTTCTCGTCGGCCATTGACGGAAACACACTCCCTTGCCCGCAAAATCGTGCCTACATAATCGTCCAAAATCGCGGAGGTGCCAACGCAAAAAACCGATTCGGTACGCGGCTGGGCGCATCGCCGGCGTTGCGGCGCGTTTCCCCTCTCCCTCCGGGAGAGGGCCGACGGGCGCGGCCGTTTGCGCCCGCGGGGGGAGGGGAAGGCGTCGAACCTCCCATGATCGTTTGCAAATTCTTTTTTTTCGGCCTTGACATGCAACCATTTGGTTGCATAATATCGCGCGTGAAGAAGGACATGGACCCGGTTTTCAAAGCCCTCGCCGACGCCACGCGCCGCACACTGCTCGACCGTCTCCGCGCCGAAAACGGACAGACGCTCGGCGGCCTGTGCGCGCGCTTGAGCATGACGCGCCAGGCGGTGACCAAGCACTTGGTTTTGCTGGAAGCAGCGAATCTGGTGGCCACGGTCTGGCAGGGGCGCGAAAAACTGCATTACCTCAATCCGGTCCCGATTCACGAAATCGCCGAACGCTGGATCGGCAAGTTCGAACGCATGCGCCTCGATGCGCTCGAACAATTCAAGCGAGGCCTTGAGAATCAGGAGATAGGAGGTAGGAGTTAGCACTACAACGCTGATTTCGCTGGGGACTGTACCGCCGGCTTCCAGCCGGCTAGATTCAGTTCTTTTCTATTCGTGCCGGCAGGATGCCGGCGGTACAAAATCAGCGTTGTAGTGTTAGAAGATAGGAGCGCGAAGCGCGATGCCGCAGTTTTCCTATCTCCTGACTCCTAACTCCTATCTCCTAAGAATGGGGGAGCCATGAATAAACCGCAATTCGTCTACGTGACCTACATCGCATCGACGCCGGAGAAAATCTTCGACGCGCTGACCAACACCGAGATCACCAAGCAATACTGGTTCGGCAACAGCAACGTGTCGGACTGGAAGCCGGGTTCGAAATGGGAACACCGGGAAACCCGCGACGGGAGCATCCGCGTCACCGGAACGGTCGTGGAGAACGCGCGCCCCAAGCGCTTGGTGATCACCTGGGCGCATCCGGACGAGGCTGTCCCGGAGAAAACGTCGCGCGTAACCTTCGATCTGGAACCGGTCGAGGGCACGGTGAAGCTGACGGTCACGCACAGCGAACTGGAACCCGAATCGAAGATGGCGGAAGCTATCGCGAAGGGCTGGCCGATGGTGCTCTCGAGCCTCAAGACCATGCTGGAGACGGGCAAGCCGCTGCCGCAGATAAAGCCGGCGTGCAAGTAGCACGAGGATTATTCAGAATCGTTCAATGCCCTTCGGCGATCGGGCCGAAGGGCTGCCCGGAACGCAAACTATTGAAAGTAGTAAGTAATAATCAATGCGCGAATATTTGTAATGATTTGCAGTTCGATCGCCACGCCAATGAAAGCCCAAACGAAAATCTTTCCGCCGCGCCAGCCCCAAGCTCTGGCTTCAAAAATGAAGCCGACCACTATTAGAATGAGCACCGCAACGATCAGATCGAAAATCAGCCAGTGATAATGGAACGCCGTCGGATCTGGCGATACGCTACTCGATAAAAAAATATCGGGCCAACCGACGGTCGGAGGTTGCCATTCCCGACCGTTAAAGAAATTGGCCCAAATTAAAACTCCCGCCGTAAGCATCGGCGCGATTGCGGTCGATAAATGGAACTGAAACCATCCGCGTTTTTGCTGCCGTTGAGGAATCTCCCCGCTCGGTTCATCCATGCGATGATCGCTCCAAAATTAATTCAGTGTCATACTCGTTCAACTGTAACGATTGGCGCGCCTACTTCCACGACACAAGCGCTTGAATATGCTCGAAGCCTTGGCTATATTGTTGAACGTAACGCAGGAACAAACGAATGCCGACGAAAATCGCGCCACCCCCAATAAAACCGCCCGTTAAGACCTTGAGGAGATCCATGCCCCCCGCCGGACCGGAACCAATCCGTTTGAAAACTCGCCAGGAAGAGCGCGACTACTTGGCCAAGCATCTCAAGCCCGTTGGATATGGGCCCAAAGGGCAACCGTTGTACGCCAAGGAAGACATCGACGCATTAAATATTATCCTCCCGGATGACCTCTAGCGCCATGGCGATTCAAGCCGGGCAAATTTATCTGTCCAAGCACGCCGCGCTTGGCAAATCAAAATATGCCCGCCCGTGCTTGGTCATGCGCGTTGATTCCGTCGGCGCGGTCGTCGTTTATTTCTCGACCAAGTTTGACCTGATTGAGCCTGGCAATTTCCCAATCTACGACACAGATGAAGGATTCAAAGAAACGGGCTTGAAGGAATCCTCCTATTTAGTCTGCAACCATGGCGTGCCGGTCAAAATGCATTTTTTTGACGGTGCGAAACTTCTTGGAAATCTCACCGGCGAATTGAGGCGGCGCGTTGAAGAGTGGTGGGGCGAGCCATTCAAATGATTTCATTCTATTTGTCGCCCATCACCCGCACCTCCACCCGCGATTCCCCGCGGAACACCCGCTGCGTCGCTTTCTGAAAATCCTCCGCCTGCGCGTGGTAAATATCGCAGAACCTCTGCGGGTTGCGGTCCACCAGTGGGAACCACGAGCTTTGCACGTGGACCATGATCCGATGTCCGCGCCGGAACGTATGGTACGCGTCGGGCAATTCGTATTTCACCGCGGCCATTTTCCCCGGCTCAAACGGCTCCGGCTTTTCGTAACTGTTGCGGAATTTTCCGCGCATGGCTTCTCCGCGCACCAACTGCTGATAGCCGCCCATCTCTATGCCCGCGGGATTGGGGTCTGGATTGGGATAGTCGCCCGGATACACGTCGATCAGTTTTACGACGAAGTCCGAATCGGTTCCGGTTGTGGAAACATTCAGCGCCGCGGTGATCGGTCCGGCAACGGTCACGTCGGCGGCGAGCGGCTCGGTTTGGTAGACGAGCACGTCGGAGCGCGTGGACGCGAAGCGCTGGTCATCGAGCATGTGCTCGCGCGTCATGCGCACGGCTATGTTCGGAATGAAGGGCACCGGCTTGTTCGGATCGCTTACGTATTCATCGAAGGCGTTGTCGTCGTTCGCCGGCTTATCGAACGACAACTTTCCGCCGGCTTGAAAATACAGCGGCACCGATTTTGAATTTTTCGGAGGCCAAGCCGTGTAGTTGCGCCACTGGTTGGTGCCGGTTTCAAAGACGACGGCCTTCGGCATCGCGCCTTTCGGATCGTCCTTGAGATAGTGTTTCAAAAACGGCAGCTCGATGTTGTCGCGATAGTATTTCGATGTCGCCGCGCCGAAATTCACATTGCCCAGACGATCGCCCGTTCCGCCGCCCCATCCGCCGTGCGCCCACGGCCCCATGACGAGCGTGCTGGGCGTATCCGGATTGTTGCGGTCCACTTCGCGAGCCACGTGCAGCGCGCCGTACAAATCCTCGGCATCGAACCAACCGCCGACGGTCATCACCGCGGCTTTGACGTTCTTGAGATGCGGATTCAAATTCCGCGCCTGCCAATATTCGTCATACGATCCGTGCTCCATTAATTCGGACCAGAATTCAATCTTACCTTTGAAATATTGCTTGTCCGCGTTCGCAAGCGGTCCGAGTTTCAAATAGAATTCGTAGCCATCCGGTGTCTTGTAATTGAACGGTTTAGCCTGATCGCCGATGGGATCGTCGAGCTTCTGTCCGAAATTGGAGAAGAAATTAAATGCGTGCGGCAAATAGAACGTGCCGTTGTGATGAAAGTCGTCGCCGATGAACCAATCCGACACGGGCGCTTGCGGCGACGCGCACTTCAGCGCCGGATGCGAATTAATCATTCCCGCCGCGGTATAAAACCCCGGATACGAGATGCCCATCATTCCGACTTTGCCGTTGTTGTTCGCAACGTTCTTCACCAGCCAGTCGATGGTGTCGTACGCGTCGGTGCTTTCGTCGATGTCGTTTGGTCCCGTGTGCGAATCGCGCTGCGGGCGCACGTGAACAAACGTGCCCTCCGAGCCATAGCGCCCGCGCACGTCCTGCTGCGCGAAAATAAACCGCTCCGCAGCGTAATACATCATCGGCCCGCCTTTGGGATCGGGAAAGCGGTCCACGCCGTAAGGCTTCACGGAATACGGCGTGCGCGTCAGCAGGATCGGATACGGCTTGGTGTTGTCCTTTGGCGCATACACGGCGGTGAAGAGTTTCACGCCATCGCGCATGGGGATCGTGTATTCGTATTTCGTGTAATGCTCGCGCAAGTAAGCCTGATTTGCTTCAACCGTTTCCGCCCGCGCGCCGAACGCGCAGAAGACAATCCCCACGGCAGAGATTGCCAACGGGACGCGAACGGAAGTCCGGCGAATTGAATTCGAATTCGAGTGCATGAGTTACTCTCCCCGAAGGCGCGGCGCGCTTTGTGTTGCAATTTGATTCAAACGAGAATACACCAAGCTCATTCCACGTCGAGTGAGCGCGCCAAACTCCAGCGGAGGACAAAATCGAATGATGTCCCGCGACCAGAATTGGAAGAACCTGATGCTCGATTACATAGCCGAATCGGCGCACGCGTTCGCGAAAGAAGAAGCGCAACGCTTTCCGCCCGGCGTGGTCTTCACGCCCATACGCCAGAAAAAAGTCCGTACGGAGAGGATGTCATGACGCTCGCGGAAATCTTGCACTCGCGCAGGTATTGTATAAAGAAGTGCCGCGGGAATTTTAGCGGGTTACTTCGTCAGCACCAATCGAAAGCTTGTATTGTCGCCGGCGTAATCCTGTGGAATCGAAAATCGAGCGGACGAGCGGCAGTATTTTGGTGGGAAGTGCCACGACCCGCCTTTGATCACGCGCTGCGTGCCGGTCAGCGCGCCCGTCGGATTGGTTTGCGCCTGCGCTGAATAATCGCCCATCCAATCCTCGCACAAATTCCACACATTGCCGCTCATGTCGAACGCGCCGCACCAGCTTGCGTTTTGGAACGCGCCGACCGGCGACGTGAAGGCGTAGCCATCGTTGAGGCTGGAGTATTCGGTGTTGGCTTCGGACATCGCCGTCTTTTCCAGGGACGAGTCGGCGTGGTTGCAGAGCGTGCCATCGAAAGTCAGGCCCCACGGATACGGATTGTTATGCGGCCCGCGCGCGGCGTATTCGAATTCGGCTTCGGTGGGCAGGCGCAATTCGGTGTTGGTTTTTGTTTTCATCCATTTAATGAACGCCTGCGTGTCGTTCCAGGTAACACAGACGGCCGGATGATTGTCGTCCTGGCGAAACGGTAGCGTCTGCCAGTTGGCCGTTGGAATGCGCACGTACTGATTATTCTGCAGCGAGTAGCCGCCGGTGAGGCCCTGCGCGTCGGGTTTCTCGGCATCGGTTTTGTAGCCGGTATCGGTGACGAATTGCCTGAACTGCGCGATGGTGACGGGAAATTTACCGACGTAAAACGCCTTGGTGATGTGGACGTTATGCGCCGGTTTTTCATTGTCGAAAGCCAGCAAATCGCCGGCGTCGGCGCCCATCGTAAATTCACCGGCCTCGACGCGCACAAACTGTATGCTCTGCCCGCCGCCGATGTCGAGCATGAGTTCCTTCGGGTCTTCAACTTTGCCCAGCACGATCGGTTCGTTGTTTTCGAGGAGAAAATACGGACGCTGCGCCGCGCCGAATCGATTCGCGACGTGGTCGTACACAGCGCGTTGAACGTAGGATCCCAAGCCGGCAACATCCACAATGCCGTCGTGCGCCGCGGCGCCGTGCAGGCCCTGGACTAGAAAATGCGTGAACACACCGCCCTTGAGTTTATCGGCGTCCTCGAAGGCCGACTGGCCCTCGCTGCAACTGAACAGCGTCGCGACCGATTGCGGCGGTTTGATTCGGGTGAAGCGCGTGACGCTGCTGGGCACGCCGCGCGTCGCTTTGAAAAGCGGGTCGTCGCGGCAGCAATCGGCAATGAGCAGTTTCTTCGCCGCTTCGCAGTCTTTGAGTTGATCGAGCACGGAATTCAAATCGAGAAGCGTATCTTTGTCGGCGACCTTTGCGTCGCTGCAGCAGAAGAAGGGCTTGTCGTCGCCGCGAAATTGGACGCCGTGCCCGCAGAACGCGACGATGACCATGTCCTCGCGCCGTTTGAAGTTCAGCATCAGTTCAAGCTGCTTCAAAATGTTTTCGCGGCGCGGCTTGAGCCGGTCGCTGCCGGCGCCGGACTGAATCATCAAATGGACGTTGTCATCCTTGAAACCGATATCCTTCAGAGCGGCGGCGAGCGAGGTCATGTCGGACTCGGCGCATTTGAGGTTGTTGAGTCCGGAATCTTCGCGGTACGTATCGACGCCGACGAGCAGCGCGTACTTTTCGCCGTCGGCGCTGAAGAGATTGCCCTGAAAACAAAAAACTGAAAGCAAAACCGTGATAAAAGCAACGCGCATGCGCGAATCCCCTCATTCGGATTTGTGAACGCTCTGACCCGCCTGTTCAGACGACTGCGCTCGTTGAATGTGACTCGAAATGTGGAAAAAAGTCAAGCGTTGCAATGAAATGAGTTCTGTCCATGCCCAATAAGATGGTGTATATTTTCACCGGCAAATTCGCTCCCTAATCGAGAGCCTTCACATGATTCGCCGGACCGTTTTTCTCATTGCCGTTCTCGCTGCCGCGTGCGCACGCGCCACGGAAACTCCGCGCAAACTGGAGTTCAACCGCGACGTGCGGCCGATTCTGTCGGAGAACTGTTACCTGTGCCATGGCCCGGACAAGAATTCGCGCAAAGGCAAAATGCGGCTGGATGTGCGCGAGGAAGCGCTTGCGAAAGAAGCGTTCGTGCCCGGCAAAGCCGACGACAGCGAGTTGGTGAAGCGCGTTTTTTCGAAAGATCCCGACGAGCACATGCCGCCCGCGGAATCGAAGCGCACGCTTACCGACGCGCAGCGCGAAATCTTGAAAGACTGGATCGCGCAGGGCGCGGTGTACGAAGCGCACTGGTCGTTCACGCCGATCAAACGCCCAACGATTCCGGATGTCGCGGACAAAGCTTGGGTCGCGAATCCGATTGATGCATTTGTGCGCAAGCCGCTTGAGGCTCGCGGCGTGAAGCCGTCGCCAGAAGCCGACCGGCGCACGCTGCTGCGGCGCGTGAGCCTGGATTTGACGGGCTTGCCGCCGACGCTCGAAGAGATGCAGGCGTTTCTCGAAGATAAATCTCCGGGCGCATTTGAGAGGCAAGTCGATCGGCTGCTGGCCAGCCAGCGCTTCGGCGAACGCATGGCATCGTGGTGGCTGGACGTCGCGCGGTTTACGGACACCGTCGGTTATCACGGCGATCAGAACCAGCGCATTTTTCCGTACCGCGATTACGTGATCGACGCGTTCAACCGCGACATGCCGTTCGATCAATTCACGATTGAGCAGCTTGCCGGCGATCTGCTGCCGAATCCGACGACCGAGCAGCGCGTCGCGACGGGATTCAACCGCTTGAACATGATGACGCGCGAAGGCGGCGCGCAGCCGAAAGAGTATCTTGCCAAATACGGCGCGGACCGCGTGCGCACGGTCGCCGGCGCGTGGCTGGGCGCGACGATGGGCTGCTGCGAATGCCACGATCACAAATTCGATCCGTTCACGCAGCGCGATTTTTATTCGATGAAGGCGTTCTTCGCGGACATGAAACAGTGGGGCGTTTACAACGATTACGTCTACACGCCCAATCCCGATTTGAAAGGCTGGAGCAACGACCATCCGTTCCCGCCGGAGATTGAAGTTGAAAGCCCGTACCTGAAGCGGCGCATCGAGGCGCTCAAAGCGCAGATGGAGCGCGTGTGTGCGTCCGCAGCCAAGGAGATCGAAACGGACAAGATTCAACTGGCGGCGTTTGATAAATGGCGTGTCGCGTTGCGCGCGTTCTTTGAGAAGAATCCCGATGGGTGGAGTGTTCCACAGGTCATTCCAGAGGAGACGAAGGAGGCCATTGCGCCCGCAAGGAAGCCCGCGGCGAAGCCCAAAACAACGGACAAGCCGGCCGATCCCGCGGCGAAAAAAGCTGCGGATAAAAAGTCGACGGACACTGCGCAGACCAAACCGGACTCGCCCACGCCGAAGGACATCGGCGATAAGAAAGATGAGCCGCCTGTCGAGAAGCCCGCGAAGCCGGTCGAACCGGCGGTGTGGCTGTCGGTCAACGCCGACGGTTCGCTGCTGTTTCACGGCAAAGCGGTGAAGAACGGCGAGGCGATCATACAGCTTCACGCGGCTGCCGGCTGGATTGCGGCGCTGCGCGTCGAGGCGATTCCGCTGGAGGTGCTCAACGGAAAATTCACGCGCGACGGAATGGATTCGACGACGATCTCGCTGAGCGCGACGCTGAAATCGGCGCGCGACGGCAAGGAAACGCGGCTGGCGTTTTATCACGCGGAGGCTGACCAGAAAGAAGACCGCTACGCCAACGGCGAAGCGATTCTCGGCGTGCTGAACGGATGGAAGACCGCGAAGAATTCGAAGACCAAACAAACCGCGCTGTGGCTGCTCGACAAGCCCTTCGAAGCCGCCGACGGCGACGTGCTGACCGTGACGCTCAAGAGCGACAACATCGGCTGCGCGCGGATTTCGGTGTCGCCGTTTGGATTTGAACGCCCGCAGGATTCGGCCAACGACACACTGGCGGCGTTGGTGTCGATGCCGATCGAAAAACTTGGCGCTGCCCACCGCGCAAGATTGCTGGCGTTGTACACGCTGAGCACGGCGGCCGACGCGGAATTGAGCGCGCAGCTCAAAGAGCTGCGCAAGGAAATTTACGAATGCCGCGACGGCAAAACTTGGACGCTGGTGACTGAATCGAAGGCGCCGATGGAGACGCGTATTCTGCCGCGCGGAAATTGGCAGGACGACAGCGCGCCGGTCGTCGAGCCGACGGTGCCGCATTTTTTGCCGCAGCCCACGGACGCGGGCAAGCGGCGCCTGACGCGATTAGATTTGGCGAAGTGGCTCGTCTCGCCGGAAAATCCGCTGACAGGCCGCGCGGTGACGAACCGGTTGTGGAAGCAATTCTTCGGCAATGGGCTGTCGGCGGTCGTCGATGACCTCGGCGCGCAGGGCGAATGGCCGACGCATCCGGAGTTGCTCGATTGGCTGGCCGTGGAATTCCGCGAGAACGGCTGGTCGTTCAAAAAGCTGATCAAAGAAATCGTGATGTCCAACACGTACCGGCAGAGTTCGAATCTGCGCGCCGAAACGCGCGAGTGGGATCCGAACAACCGCTATTTGTCGTCGCAGAATCCGCGGCGGCTCGATGCGGAATTTGTGCGCGACAATGCGCTGTACATCGCGGGACTGCTGAATCTCGATTTGGGCGGGCCGAGCGCCAAGCCGTACCAGCCGCAGAATTACTACGCGAATTTGCAATTCCCGGATCGCAAATACGTCGCCGACACCGACGAGCGCGAATACCGGCGCGGCTTGTACATGCACTGGCAGCGCACGTTCCTGCACCCAATGCTCGCCAATTTCGACGCTCCCATGCGCGACGAATGCACCTGCACGCGCGTCGTTTCTAATACGCCGCAGCAGGCGCTGACACTGCTGAACGATCCGGAATTCTTCGAAGCCGCGCGCGTCTTTGCGCAGCGCGTGTTGCGGGGAGGAGGGAGGGGGGAGGAGGGAGGAGAGAAAGGCGACGGCGCCAGGATTGAGATGGCATACCAATTAGCGCTGGCACGTTCGGTGAAACCGAAGGAGTTGGAATCGTTGAAAAAGTTCCTCGACGAAATGCGCGCGAGTTGCAAAGGCAATCCCACCGATGCGGAGAAGACGTTGAAGGTGGGAATCGCGCCGGAAGAAAAATCGGTTGCGCCGGAGGAATTGGCGGCTTGGACGGAAGTGTGCCGGGTGATTTTGAATTTGCATGAGACGATCACGCGGTACTGAGGGGGAGGAGGGGAGGGGGAGGAGGGAGGAGATAGCAATTGGACAAAAATCCGGAAGTGGTGATTCAATCGTATCGCGACCTTCGAGTTTGGCAGAAGGTGATGGACCTCGCGGAACTATGTTATGTCGAAACAAAGTCGTTCCCACGTTCCGAATTGTTTGGCATGACAAGCCAGATTCGACGATGCGCCGCCAGTGTTCCAGCAAATATCGCCGAAGGAAATGGCCGCCAGTCCACGAAGGATTATTTGCGCCACATCAGCATTGCCAGAGGATCACTCAAGGAACTTGAAACTCATCTTATGCTCTCGCAACGCGTCGGCATGCTCAAACCCGAGGCACTTGAGAAGTTGCTGACGGATGCCGAAGAAATCAGCCGAATGTTGTTGAGCCTTCGACGGTCATTGGAACGCAGATTGGACATTCAAGCATGAAACGACAATTTTCCTCCTCCCTCCTCCCCCCTCCCTCCTCCCCGGAATTTCAGCGCAGCATCGCCCGCCGCACTTTCCTTGGCCGGTCCGCCTACGGCCTCGGCGGCACCGCCCTCGCGTGCTTGCTCAATCCCGCGCTGATCGGTTCCGCGCGCGCCGACGATGCGAAAATCGCCAAGCCCGCGCATTGGCGCGGCGTGCTCAGCGCGCCGCATTTTCCGGTGAAGGCCAAGCGCATCATTCATCTGTGCATGGCCGGCGGACCGTCGCATCTGGAGACGTTCGATTACAAAGACGAATTGAAGAAGCTTGACGGCAAGCCGTTTCCCGATTCGTTCACGAAAGGCCAGCAGCTCGCTCAGTTGCAGAACACTGTTCTGAAAGCGCGCGGGCCGTTCTGCGGATTCAAGAAATGCGGCAAGTCGGGCATCGAAATTTCGGACCTCTTTCCGCACATCCAATCCGTCGCCGACGAACTCTGCGTGATCCGCTCGATGCAGACCGAGCAGATCAACCACGATCCGGCGCACGCGTTCATGAACACCGGCTCGATCGTGAAGGGCCGGCCGAGCATGGGTTCGTGGCTGCTGTACGGGCTGGGCGCGGAGAGCGAAAATCTGCCGGGCTTCATTGTTTTCACGTCCGCGGGAAAAACCGGTTTGCAGCCGGTCTCGGCGCGGCAGTGGTCGAGCGGATTTTTGCCGAGCAAATTTCAGGGGATTCAATTTCAATCGAAGGGCGAGGCCGTGCATTACGTCGGCAACCCCGACGGCATCTGCCAGAGCACGCAGCGGCAGGTCGTCGAGGAGATCAACCGGCTCAACGGGATGCTGGCCGAAGAGCGGCTCGATCCGGAAATCCAAACGCGGATCGCGCAGTACGAACTGGCGTTCAAGATGCAGTCGTCGGTGCCGGAGCTGAGCGACTTCAGCAAGGAATCGAAGGAGACGCTGGAGCTGTACGGCATAAAGACGCCCGGCGACGGCAGCTTCGCGTCGAACTGCCTGATGGCGCGGCGGCTGGCCGAGCGCGGCGTGCGCATGATCCAGCTTTATCACCGCGCGTGGGACCATCACGGCGGAATCGTGGACGGCATGACCGCCGCCGCGAAGGACTGCGACCAGCCCAGCGCCGCGCTGATCAAGGACCTCAAGCAGCGCGGCCTGCTCGACGACACGCTGGTTCTGTGGGGCGGCGAATTTGGCCGCACGCCGATGGGCCAGGGCACGGGCCGCGACCATCACATTCTCGCGTTCTCGGTCTTCATGGCCGGCGGCGGCTCGAAGCCCGGCACGGTCTACGGCGCGACGGATGAACTCGGCTACCGCGCGGTGGAAAACATCGTCAACGTCCACGACCTGCACGCGACAATGCTTTACCTCTTCGGCATCGACCACAAATTGCTGACGTTCAAGTTTCAGGGATTGGACGGGCGGCTGACGGGAATTGCGGGGAATGTGGTGAAGGAGTTGTGCGGGTGAACGTCGAAGCACGACGCCGCCCTTCAACGCCAGCGGCGTTGCGTCCAGAGGGTCGCCGCGCCGCGCCCGCAATTTGTCCGCGATCTGACGCAGTTCCTTCCGAGTTGAATGGAAATCTTGCGCCGATTTCCCACGGTAGCGTCGAGTACGACGCAACCCTGGGCTTTGTTACGAAACGCCGTTGGCGTTTAATGCAATGCGCGCTCCAACTGTCATGCGCAGGAACGTCCGCATTCCGCGAGTGGATTTTGTCTGTTTTTTTTCTTAAAAATCGTGTAGCCTTATTTAGAGAGTTTGAAACCATTTTTGCGTACAGCTTTGAGGACCCGATGAGATTATTTCCTGCGACCCTGATTCTGGGTGTGTTGTGTATTGCGTTGTCCGGACGCTGTGAAACCGCGGCTGAGATGAAGCCCTATTCTGAAACGATTCCCGGAACGGACGTGAAGTTCGATCTGGTTCCGATTCCGGGCGGAAAATTCATGATGGGCAGTCCGGAAACCGAAGCCGGGCGGGGCAAGGACGAAAGCCCGCAGCACGAAGTTGAAATCAAACCGCTCTGGGTCGGCACCTGCGAAGTTACCTGGGACGAGTACGACGTCTTCGCATTCCAGATGGACATCAAAAAACGCAAGCAGATGCAGATTCAGCCGAACGATCTGGATAAGGCTGCCGACGCCTGCACGCGGCCCACGCCGCCCTACGCCGACATGACCTTCGGAAAAGGCCACGACCGCTATCCGGCCATGTGTATCACGCATCACGCCGCGATGGAATATTGCCGCTGGTTGAGCGCCAAGACGGGCAAGGACTACCGCCTGCTCACCGAAGCCGAATGGGAATATTGCGCGCGCGCCGGCGGCACGAAAGTCTACGGCGTGACCGACGATCCGAAAGCGCTGGACGATTACGCCTGGCACGTTGGCAACGCGGGCAAGAAGCCGCACCCGGTCGGCCAGAAGAAACCAAACGCCTGGGGCCTGTACGACATGGAAGGCAACGTCGGCGAATGGGTGCTGGATCTTTATCAGAAGGATTATTTCGAGCAGTTCAAAGGCAAGACCGCGGTGACACCGGTGCTGCTGCCCACCGACAAAGAATATCCCTACAATGCAAAAGGCGGCTCGTGGCAGGACAAGCCTGAAGATTTGCGCGTGGCGCGGCGCCTGCCGTCCAACGACGATTACAGCATCCAGGACCCCCAGTTGCCGCAGAGCGTGTGGTGGCACACCGACGCGCTGCACGTGGGCTTCCGGATTTGCCGGCCGTTGGAAGAGCAGGAGAATTTGAAGGGGTTTCGGTCGCCGATTAAAAGAGGCGCGGAAAGATAACGCTGAACAACTCATTTGTTATTTGGCAGTTGTCATTTGTGATTTGTTATTTGCGTTCGGCCCAATGACAAATGCCAAATCACAAATGCCAAATGACAAATGGTCCGTTAATTCACCGGTTTGCTTGCGGCAAGCAGATAGAACGAAAAATCAAGGAGGCTCTATGAGCATAGATGCGAAAACACGTCGAGATTTTCTGAAAGGCTCCGCCGCTGTGGCGGGTGCGGCACTGGCGGCGCGAGTGATCGGGTCGCGGGCGTACGCGGGCAGCGATGACCTGATTCGCGTGGGCATGGTCGGCTGCGGCGGGCGCGGTTCGGGCGCGGCCAACCAGACGCTGAGCGTGCCCAATTCCAAAGTTAAGATCGTGGCGATGGCCGACGCGTTCGACAACAAAGTCAAAGGCGCGCACGGAGAGCTTTCGAAGAAGCACGGCGAGAAAGTCGATGTGCCCGCCGAGCGCATGTTTTCCGGACTGGACGCGTTCAACAAAGTTCTCGAACACTGCGACATGGTGATCCTCGCCACGCCGCCAGGCTTTCGCCCGCAGCATTTCGAAGCCGCGGTCAACGCCGGCAAGAACGTGTTCATGGAAAAGCCCGTGTGCGTCGATTCCAACGGCGCGCGCAAAGTTTTGGAGATGGCCAAGAAGGCCGACGAAAAGGGCCTGAAAGTCGTGTGCGGGTTGCAGCGCCATTACCAGAACGTCTACCGCGAAGCCCTCAAGCGCGTGCAGGACGGCATCATCGGCGACATCATTTCCGCGCAGGTCTACTGGAACCAGGGCGACATTTGGTACCGCAACCGCGATGCGGCGCAGAACGAAATTCAGTTCCAGGTCAACAACTGGTACCATTTCAACTGGCTCTGCGGCGATCATATCTGCGAGCAGCACGTCCACAATCTCGACGTGGCTAATTGGTTCATCGGCGCGCATCCAATCAGCGCTTCAGGCATGGGCGGACGCACCGACAAGACGCGCAAGACCGAAATCTTCGACCACCACTACGTCGAATTCCGCTACCCGAACAACATCGTCGTCAACAGCCAGTGCCGCCAAATCGGTGGGACAAAGAGTGACGTGCGCGAAGAAATCCGCGGCACCAAAGGCATCCTGTACCTCGGCAACGGCCATGCCGTCGATTACAAAGGCAACACGCTCTGGAAATACGACAACGGCGGCAAGCGCGATCCCGATCCCTACCAGGTCGAGCACAACGAACTGCACGGCTTCATCCGCGACAACCAGAAAGTGAACAACGCGTACTACACGCTGGACAGCACTTTCACCGCGGTGCTGGGCCGCACTGCGACGTACTCAGGCCAGGAATGGAAATGGGACGACCTGTGGAAAAAGGATTTCGGCACATTCCCGAAGGAAGCGCCGACGTGGAGCACCGATTTGCCTAACAAACCGGATGCGAACGGGAATTACCAGATTCCGGTGCCGGGGCAGTATAAAATCTAGGAGTCAGAAGTCAGGAGTCAGAAGTCAGAAAGGGCGGCATTCGTGCCGCCCTTCTTTTTTTGGAAGGAAATTTGAATTCTGCTTTATTCGCGGCAAAATGAACGCATGGCCAGCGCCAAAGACAAATACAAAGACAACGTCTCCGGCCCGTTCTACACCGATACGCAGTGCATCGACTGCGACCTCTGCCGCCAGACCGCCCCCGATTTCTTCGACCGCAACGCGAAGGGCGGTTATTCCTACGTCTGCAAACAGCCTCAGACGGAAGACGAAATCAAATTGTGCAAACAAGCGCTCGACGAATGCCCGGTCGAAGCAATAGGTAGCGACGGATAGCATGGAAAGTGTGAGAGTTTGAGAGTATTAGAGTTGAGAGTAACGGCGGCTTGAGCGCTGCGCGCAAATAGACTCTCGAACTCTCACACTCTCTTACTCTTCTTCTTCCCCTGTTCCGCCTTGTAATCCTCTTCCAATTCCTCCAGCCTCCGGCGCGCCGTGAATTTCGCGGTCATGCCGATGCGTGAAATAAACAGAACGCCGTCGAGATGATCGTTCTCGTGTTGGCAGACGCGCGAGAGCAATTCGGTCGCGTCGATCTGCACCGGCTTGCCGCTCAAATCGAGGCCCGACACGGTGATGGATTTCGCGCGCTTCACTTTCGCGCGCACGCCTGGAATCGAAAGGCACCCTTCCTCTTCGAGCATGCTGCCGGTCATGTTGTCGAGCACCGGATTGAAGATCGCAAAAAATCCCGTCTTGTCCTTCGACGGATCGGCGACAAACAGCCGCAAGCCCACGCGCACCTGCACCGCCGCGAGGCCCACGCCCTCATTGGCGTACATCGTCGCCTTCATGCGCTCGACAAGTTCCGCGAGGTTCCAGCCATCGGCTTTGCCTTCGCGCAGTTCTTCAGCTGTGAGGGCGCGGGCCGCCTTGATCAAAAACGGGTCCGGGTACAGCACAATGTCCATCAACTGCGGTTCGCTCACTTCTCTTCTCCAAAGATAACACTCTCATACTTATTTCAAGTCTTCCAACTTCAGCCCAAAGCGCGTCTCTTCCTTCGGCGAACTTAAGATTACGCTCGTCCGTGACGACACCACGCCGTCGAGCGGGCGGAGGTCCTGCGAGATCAGCGTCTCCAGCGTGGTGGTCGAACGCGTGCGGACTTTGAGCAGATAATCCATCTCGCCGGTGACGTGGTAGCATTCCAGCACATCCTCCAACTCTGCAATCCGCGCCAAAAACGCTTTGGCGTGAATCGGTTTGTCCAGCGTGACCGCGATAAACGCGGTGATGGGCCGGTTGATTTTATGCGGATCAAGCAGCGCGACGTAACGCCGGATAATGCCGGCGCCTTCCAGTTTTTTCACGCGCTCGCCCACCGAGGGTGCCGAAAGTCCGACCGCTTTCGCAATTTCAGAATGGCTCGTGCGGCCATCGCGTTGCAAAATATCGAGCACTTTCAAGTCAATCGCGTCCATTCGTGGGCCTCAAAGTTTCCCGAAATTCAGATCGCTACAGGCATGATTATTAAGCATATCGGCAGTTTGACAAACAATTATTTTGAAAAAAGCGCAATCAATGCGCAAAATTGGCCATTTTTCCTTTGAATTTTAGGCGATGGCAACGAGCCGCGACCGCAAGGGAGCGGGTAAGCTTGACTTTAACGCGGATGCCCGCTCCCTTACGGTTGCGGCTCGTATTCTTAGTTGTTGAGAACATCCAAATTGGTTATACACACTCCCACATGCGCACCACCACCCACGATCTCCTCAAGATGAAGCAGGACGGCATCCGCATTCCCGTGCTGACCTGCTACGACTACACGTCCGCGAAGATTCTCGATTCCGCCAATATCCCCGTGCTGCTGGTCGGCGATTCACTGGGCATGGTTGTGCATGGGCATCCCACCACGCTGCCGGTGACGCTGGAAATGATGCTGCTGCACACCGCCGCCGTCGCGCGCGGCTCGTCCAAAGCGCTGATCATCCTCGATCTTCCTTTCGCGACGTATTCGCCGAACGATCTGCCGTCCAGTTTGCGCAACGCCGCGCGAGCGCTGGCGGAAGGCGGCGCGCAAGCCGTGAAACTCGAAGGCGGCGCGCACATGGTCCCGGTCGTCGAGGAACTCACCGGCGCGGGTATTCCGGTGATGGGGCATCTGGGCCTCACGCCGCAGTCTATTAACCAGCTTGGCGGCTACAAAATTCAAGGCAAGACCACCGACGCAAGGGAGAAGATGCTCGCCGACGCCCTCGCGCTCGAAGCCGCAGGTGCGTTCGCGATCGTGCTGGAACTGATCCCCGCTGATTTGGCGCAGCGCATCACGCAGTCGCTGAAAATCCCGACGATCGGCATCGGCGCGGGGCCGCATTGCTCCGGCCAAGTGCAAGTGTTTCACGATGCGTTCGGTCTTTTTGAAGATTTTGTGCCGAAACACGCGAAGCGCTTCGCCACTCTTGCCGACACCATGCGGCAAGCCGCGAAACAGTATGTGGATGAGGTCAAGGCGGGAAAGTTTCCGGCGTGAAGAGAGAAGTCCTGAGTCCTGAGTGCTGAGTCCTGAGTGCTGAGTCCTGAGTAACGGCGGTCTTTACGGGCGTCGATAAATGAATGAATGTGCTGATTTCGAATCCAAAATTCCTCTTAAGCGCTTAACGATCTTAGCTGAGCTCGGAAACGAATTCGGTTTTGATCCTCTTGGCTCCGTCGAGATTGAAGATTATTTCGTCAATTTGTTGAACGAGTACGACGGAATGGACTCTGAGTTCGCCGCATGGGTACGCCCTCAATTGAGTTGTTGGTTCGTGTGTTTCGGTTCGTTGCCGCGGTGGATTCAAACGGCGAACTGGCCAGTCGTTGATTCGCGCCCGATGGTGTTCGTTGGACAAATTGATATTCCGGCAGCAACGAGTCCTTTTCATGACGAAGCCTCTTTTTATCTCTTCTACGATCCGCCAACGGGCGATACTCGAACAATCATTCAAGTTAGCTAAATGGGGACACTTCGGATGAATATGAAAACCCCGAACGAATCCTTCCACGACCGCATCGCCCGCCGTTACGACGAGATCTACTCCAGCGCGCGCTGGGCGCGCTGGTTCGAAATATCGTGGGCCGGCATCAAGCCGCACATCCCCAGCGATTTGCGTGCGCCGATTGTGGACCTTGGGTGCGGCACGGGGAAGTACGGCTTGCGCCTCGCGAAATCGGGGTACGCGGTGACGCTCAGCGATTTATCGCGCGGGATGCTGGAGGTCTGCCGGCAGAAGGCTGCCGTGCAGGGCCTCGACGAGCGTGTCACGTTCGTCAAAGCCGACGTGATGGATTTGAGCGAGTTGCCGCGCGAGCGTTTCGCGCTGGCCATCGCGCAAGGCGATCCGATTTCGTTTGCCGCGCATGCGCCGAAAGCGGTGAAAGAAATCTCGAAAATCCTGCGCCCCGGCGGCGTGCTGGTCGCGTCTGTTGATGCGATGCTGGCCGCGCTGGACCATTACGCGGAAAAAAGCGATCTGGATGGCCTCGAACTGCTTGTCAAAAACGGCGAAATGGAATGGCTGGCCAACGACGAGAGCGAGCGCTTTCCAGTCCATACTTTTACGCCGGAAAAACTGCGCGCGCTCTTCGAATCCGCCGGTTTTGAAGTCCTCGACCTCTTCGGCAAGACCATCCTGCCATTCAAGAAACTCGAAGCGTTGTTTGAAAATGAAGAAGCGTCTGAGCGCATCATGGCGCTCGAAAAAAAGCTCTGCCGCATCCCTTCGGCGTTAGGACGCGCCAGTCATTTGCAAATCGCCGCGCGGAAAAAATAGTCTTCTTTCTCTCCGCGAAAGCCGGCTATCGAAGCCCTTCCAGCGCTTTCTCCGGCAAGCCAAGATTTCTCAACCGCTGCAGCAGTTCGGGCAGGCGCTCGCGTTTCTCCTGCGATTGGGCGAGAAAATACAAGGCGCGCGCCTGAATGAGAGTCAGCGCGGATTTGGGCGCGTCTTCGGCGCGTTCGGCGGCTTCCAAGTCTGCACACGCCTCCGGCGTAAGCTGCTGCCTGGGATTTTCCTTGACGCGAAGCATTCCGCGAACCGCAACCGGCCACCATTTTCCTGGCCAGTACGCCAAGCCCTCCGCGACAGCATCCCGCAGCGCGTCGATTTTGTTTGTATTCAGCGCCAGGTCCACCCATTCGACCCATGTGACGATGATCGCGGGCTTGGCGCGCCAGGCTTCTCGAAAGTAGCGTTCCGCGTCGTCAAAATTTCCGGCGTCGCGGCGCAATTCACCGAGAGCGCGATAAGCCACGGCTTTGCGCATGATGCGATGCGATGGGTTGTGGTATTGCATCGTCGGCGAAGTCTCGGCGTCAAGCGCGGCGGTCAGATTGCGCTCAGCGTCTGCGTTAAGCGCCGCAATCGCTTCCCACTCAGCCGCGCTCTTCTCTTCGTGTGAAGTCTTGAGCTCCGACGCTTCGTTCAGCAAAGCGACGCCCAGATTAAGTCGAACCGTTGAATGATCGGGCGCAATCTTCGCGCTCTGCGCCCAGACCTGAATTGGGTTCACGAACGCCGCCGCCCAATGCCAAGTCGTGGCGCTCCAATATGTCCAAAGTCCCAAGCCCAGCGCCGTCAGCGCGAGCGTCGCGTCGCGGCGCTGAGCCGGCGAGACGTCACGTGCTTTACAAACGAGTTTCGCGCCAAACCACAGGAACAAACCGGCGAAGAGCACGGCAGTTCCGCAAGCCGGCAAATAAACATTTCGCGCGGCGAGAAAATCCTGACGGACCAAAATTGAATTCGTCGGCAGCAGGTGCAGATAGAACCAGCCTATCGACAAAAATAAGGGCCAGCGAAAGCCGCCGATGGTTCCCAGCGTCAACAAAAAAACGTTGACCAGCAGCGCGGCCCAGCACGCAGCGGCGCTCCATCCCGGATGATTGAATTCGAGCGAAATACGGCGCACCGGCAACTGGTCCCATGCCGTCAGCAGCAGCAGCGGATTTTGGATTTCAAAAAAATACGGCCAACTGCGCGCGATACTTGATTGCGCGAAAAGCCCCTGCGCGCGTTCGCTGCTTCGTATCGCCAGGAATAGGGCAACGCCGAACAGGGCCAGAATCGCGCTCGCGAGTCCCCACGTTTTCGCGCGCGACCAGCCCAGTCGGCGCCATGCAACGGGCGCGACCACCAACGCGCATCCGGGCAGCGCTGAAATGAAATTCTCTTTGCAGCCGAATGCCAGCAGCGCGCAAACGGGCACTGCCAGCACAAGCAAGGTGCGGCTGCGCCATGATCTTTGCTCGTCAAAAGCACAGGCGGTAAAAAACGTGCCCAGCAGGACAAACAGCGTGCCCAGGCTGCCGCTGCGCGCCGCCACGTAACAAACCGGTTCCGCGGCCCAGGGATGAACGGCGAAGATCAGCGCCGCGCTTCCCGGCAGCAGCGGCCAGAGATTCTTGCTTGAAAGCTTGCTTTCGGAGGCTTCAGCCCAGTCGGGCGCACTGGAATAGAGCGCGAGCGAGCGTTTCAAGGCGAGAAACAGTGCGCAGACGCAACAGAGATGGAGCAGCAAATTAATCGTGTGCGCCACGTGAGAAGAATCGTTGGCCCCGAAGAAATACCGTTCCAGCGCAAAGCTCAACCGCCAGACATAGCGATCCGCAATGAGCGGTTTGCCGTAGCCCGGCAGTTGTTCCGCTGAAATCCCTTGCGCTTCCAAAGGTGGCGGCGGGTCGTGCCAGTGCCAAGGCAGAAACAACTCGATGTGCTTCAGCCGCGGATCGTTGACCACGTAGTCCGTATCGTCGTAGAACCAATCGGCGTGCTGGGCCGGCCAATAAACCACCAGTCCCGCGAGCAGCGCCGCCGCAAGCAGGCAGCGGTTCCAAAATCGGGCGCTTAATTTCAGGGGCGCGTGCTGCAATTCAGATGCAGAATTCAACGCACGCTGTTTGGATTGTTTGCGCCGGCCGCGTCCCATCGCACGATTCTCGTCCTGAAATAAAAGTTACGGGGATGATCTTACGTGTGATGATGCGTTGCTGAAAGTAAGTATTCGCGCTCACACAACTGAGCGCTGACCGGCTTGCGCGATCAATTCATCCGTGAATGATCGTCGTGCTGCCTGGATTTTAAATATTATCAGACAAAACGCCGCACGTGTGCTGCACATTGCGCAGGTCAATCAGTGGTGTGAGTTTACAGGTTCTCGGCAGCGCCCGTATTCGATTAAGATTCAGCCATTACCGTCCTACTTGGCTTGCTTGGATCATCAAAGTAGCGTAGTCTGAAGATGCGTCGAAGAGTTGATGAAGTGGGTGCGGGTCGTCCCCGCACGGTCACCTTTTAGCCGAGGATTTTAGTAATGAAACTCAACGTTGCTTTTGCGTTAGTTGTCAGTGCGCTTGTGTTTGTGAGTGCGCGGTTGAACGCTGACGATGATTCCAATGGAGAAGCGCTTTCAGTTTCTGTCACCGGCCAAGTCACGGCGGTTGACAGCACCAGCGTCACCGTGCTCGGACTGAAGATCGCGCTCCCGCCCGGGTTCGTGGTGACTTCCAACGGCAATTGTGGAGGTGGCCACGATGGTCATAGCGGTCATGGCGACCAAGGAAAGAAAAAGCGAGACCGTGGCGGGAATAGCGGCAACAACGGAAACCATGGCGGAAACGGAAACGGAAACGGCAACGGCAACGGTAACGGCAATGGCAACAACGGCGGCAATAGCGGCGACAATAACGGAAACCACGGTGGCGACAACAACGGCAACCAAGGCAATGGTAACAACGGAAATCACGGCGGCGGCGATGACAACGGTGGAGGCGATGACAAGGGCGGCGGCGATGACGATGGCAACAACTGCAACAATATGACCGCCACAATCGCCGTCGGCAATTTCGTCAAAATCGATCTGACCAGCGATGCGACCCCGCTGACCGCGGTGGCCATTCGCGATTGGGGCGGCTATGGCGAAGGCGGCTACAGCCTCAAGGCGCCCATCCAGGCCGTGACCTCGAACGGTAACACGGTCACGATCACCGTGCTGGGTTTGGTCGTCGATGTGTCCACGGCCCATTTTGAAGGCTGCAACGATGACGACACCAACACGGTGCCGCTCACCTTGGCCGATCTGGCCGCGGGGCAGAATGTTGAGCTGACTCTGGACCCCGCGAAGTTGCCGGCGCTGGTCGCCTTGCAAATCAAAATCAGGAAAGGCACCAACGAAGTGGACGTGGACACCGGCCAATCCGGCGGCGATCTCAGTTCCGACTTGACCATCGACGCCACGCAGATGGCGAAAGGCAAAGATCCGAACACTGGAAAACTGGTGAAGAAGATCGTCAAGCTCCACATGGTCACGCGTTCAACCAAGTTCGCGCTGCGCGGTTTCTTCCCCGGCAGAGCGAAGGTCATCTACTCATACCAGGGCCATAAACATGCGGCTAATGTCAAGGTGGATGCAAACGGCACCACGAACTTGAAGTTAAAGCTGGGCAAGTAAATCGATTCGTAGCGGCGGAGCGTGAAGAAGCGGTTTGAGGCGCTTCTGACGCTCCGCCGCGACGCAGTTCGTCCGACGCTGCGATTGCAAGGCGCGCAAGCTTGCATTCTGCGGCGGAATTGAACGAACCTCTATCATCACCGCCGCGTAGTGATGCAGAGGCTATGAATGCTGGCGGCCCTGATCGTGCTGTACATCCTGATTCAATGCAGCCTGCTAACCCTTGCCCACCGGCGTGAGCGCGCGATCCCCTTTGCCCGCGCATTAATTATCCTTTCGCTCGCGGCCGCCGCGGCCTGGATGATTTTCATCAACGATTCCGCGCAGGTCCTCACCGTCGCGCCGTTCAAATACGCCGTTATTCTCTTCAATCTTGTGCCGCTGCTGTTAACGATCGCGGTCGCGCTGCTGAACGCCAGCCGCCCCAAACAACTCTCGCGCACACTCGTGTTCTTCGGGCTGATGCTGAGCGTCAATTTTTATTTCTGGAGCGGCGCGTTTTACCAACCGGTGAAATCGCTCGACCGCTGGCAAGGCGTGTGTTGTTTGCAATCCACCGACTATTCCTGCGGCGCTGCCGCGGCGGCGACGCTGTTGAAAGTCAACGGCATCGACGCGCACGAAGCCGAACTGGTCAAAACCTGCATGACCGGATTTCGCGGCACTTCGTTTTGGGGGCTTTACCACGGCCTGCGCGACGCCTCGGATGCGCGGGGCAAACGCGTCACCGTCAGCACGGAATCCGCCACCGATTTAATTAATCGCGGCCGGCCCGCGCTGGTTTATCTGATGCTCACGCCGGAACTGGATGCGCGCGACAAACGCTACGCGCAGGAATGGCATTGGGAAATCAACGTCGCCCACGCCGTGGTGTTTCTCGGAAAAGACGGCGACGAAAGCCAAGTCTACATCGCCGACCCCAGCTTTGGCATCGAACGCTGGAATGTGGAAGCCCTGCAACAACTCTGGCGCAACAGGGCGGTATCTCTGGAATGAACTCTGACTCCTGACCCCTAGAATTGCCCCTGCGTCCCCGTCTTCGCATTCCCCGCCGGCTTCGCAAAAACCCTCATCGCAGGATCCCCAAAAATCATCTCCGTCCGGCTCAAATCCAAATAATACCCCGATTCGCCGCCGCGCGCCGCGGCCCAGGTCTGCGTTTTCATCAGCGCATCGCCCCAGCGTCCGCCGCTGCTTGCCGTGTTCATCAATTGCCCCATGAATTCCGTCGCGTAGCTCGAATTCATGTACGTCGATGTCCCGATCGACGCGCTGATGCCGCCTTGCGGCTGCGTCAGAGCCTGAATCGCGATGCTCTTGTAATTCTGCACGTCATTCGCCATCCAGTTTCCCGTGCAGGTCGATTGTAAAAAGATCGCGTTCCCCGTCCACGCCTGCACTGTATCCGTATCCAGAATGCGCGGCACTTCGTTGCCCAATCGCACCGCGTTTCCGTGGCCCACGTACACAATCCAATCCGCGCCGCCGTTCGCCGCCTGCGCCATCGCGCTCGTGACTTCCGGCGACGTCGCATACGTCACGCCCAGATAATTCTTCTGCCACGTCATTTCCGGATTGCTCTGGGCGAGTGCATCCGATTCCGCCGCGAAATCGCCCGCTTCCGGATCGGCGCGGTCCGCCACCGCATGCGCGCGCACGCCCGACACCGGCGCGCCGCTGTAGCTCGTCACGCGCTGCACGGCCATGCTCAATTCAGTCGCGTTGTTCACCGGCAAACGGCCCACCGCGACTTCCGGAACGCTGCGCCCCAAATCGCCGAAGAGCGAATCCGACGTCGCCTGCGCCCAGAACGTCGTCGGCACCAGAAACGTGGGGCAAAGCGGATCGACGTTCGCGCCGGAATAATTGTTGTAATCGTACGTCGTCCGCCCCAGCAGCAGCAGATACTTCGGCCGCACCGCGCGCACGGCGTTCTGAATTCCCGCCGGGCCGTAGCGCCCGTAATTGTAGTAATTGAAAAGCTGGTCCTGATCCACGAACGCCGCGCGCAAGCCTTCTTTCGCGTGCAGCGCCAGCAGCGGCTGCACGCCCGCGCTAAATTGGCTCGGCCCGACGGCCAAGTAGTTCCCCGCTTTGATCGGCTTCACTGAAACTTTCGTCACTGAAATCGGCGCGTTCTCCCTCCCCGCCGGCACGACGAGGAATTGCCCCGTTCCGCCGCTCGCGGCGTTGAAGCGAATCGTGTACGTCCCGTCCGCCTGAGCTTGAGCCTCATACGCCGCCAGCGCCGCGCGATCCGCGAAGCGCGCATCGACGACCCATGCATTGCTGGTTGGCAATCCGCTCACTTCGTATAATTTTGACGTCGAACTTGCGTTCACAATCGTCAGCGGCTTCGATCCGTCCAGCGCCAGCGCGCGCGAATACGAGAGCGTCATCGAATGCACAAACGAAAGCTGCGTCCCGCCTAGATCGGGTGTAATCAGTTCGATCTGATTCGCGCCATCGTTCAAAATGCCATCCGGAAGCTGAAACGAAAGCTGCATCATTGCGTCGCCGCCCGACCATTGCGCCGAACCCGCCGCCATACTATTAATCATCAAATTCAGCGCGTGATTTGGCGCCGCGCCGTCGCCGACCGCGGCACCCACTTGATTCACCGTCCACAAATTCACGATCAACGACGCAGGCCCACCCACCGCGCGCGGCGTGGCTAGCGTGAAAATCTGGTCGCTGCCGTCCGTCAAATATTGATTTGAAAACCACGGCGCAAAGGTGAACGGCCGGTAATTGTAATCGAAGTACACATCATGATACGCCGCCGTCACCGATGCCGGCGCGCTCGCGGCCGCCGTCACGTTCGCATCGAATAAACCTTGCGCATGAAGCACCGCGCCCGCCGCCGTCGGCCCCGCAATCGCGCGTAAGAAAATCGCGTCCTCGTTTGTGTAATCGTCCTGATACCCCGGGCCGTAGATAAGCAGCCCGTTCGCGTTCAGTGCCAGCGCCGTCAGCGCCCGGCCTTCGCGCAAAAGCGCCACGTGACGCGGATCGAACCCCGCCGGCAAATTCGCCTGCGGAATCAGCAGCACGCCCCCGTCGCCGTAGACCACCTTCGCCGCCGTAAAACTTCCCGCGCCCACGCCCGCGCTTTGCGCCGTAAACCACCGCGCCGAAATGTGCGGGTGCGCCTGCGGCCCTCGTAAGTCGCCCGGCGAGTCTGGATTAATCTCGCGCACGGACGCACGAGGCGCAAAGCTCGGCAATACTTCGCTTCCCTGCACAAGCACGGGGTTGCCAAAATATTTCGCGTACCACGGCTCTTTTGCATCCCCGTCTCTTCGCAAATTCAGCCGTTCGCTCTCTCTCAAGCTCCCGCCGTCAGCTTGTTCGCCGTTCGTGTGCCACTGGCCTTGCCAGTGCCGCGCCTCGCCCAGCGCGCTCGCAAAATCCTGCGATACCCCATCCACTGCCGCTTCGTCCACCACGGCCCGCACCGTTTCGCGATAATCCTCTTTCACTCCCCGCACGCTCACACTTTCCAACCGATACTCCCAAATCCCAGGCTCAACCCAATCGTAAAGTCGATACGCCTTTGCGTCTGCGCTCGTAATCCGTCCCGCAATCAAGTTCGCATTCACGCGCTGCCATGAATTTGTCAATTTTGAATTTTGAATCTTGAATTTTGAATTTCGTCTGTAGACGTTGAACCCCGCGTTCTGAAACTCCGAAACACTGGTCCACTCCAGCGCCACGCCCGCGCCCTCGGCCCGCGCGCTGAAATCCGCCAGCGTCACCGGCGTCACCGCCGTGTTCTTGAACTGCACGACCAGCTCGTCGTAGCCGCCCGTGATCGTGGAACCTAACACTGGATTGGTCGCCACAACACTGTTCGCTTTTTTGTAAACCAGATCGTACGCCACGCCCGCCGTCCCCAGCGGCAGCACTTTGGTAAATGCCGGCATATCCCCCGGCGGAGTTCCCGCTTTCAAAATGCTGAACGCGTCCGCGTACGTCCCCGTCTCATACGCCAGCGACAAGACCGACGTCGCGTCGATCGTAAAACTTCCCGTCACCGAAAGCTTCTGATTGACCGGCGAACCACTGTTGTGCCGCACAATCGCCGCGAGTTTTCCGCCGCTGGCCAAACTCACGCTCGCCACGGTCAGCGTCTCATTCGCGCTCAACGCGCCTACGCTCGCCGCGACTCCGGGCCACACGCGCGCGTTCTGGTTCACGACGTCCGACGTGGAAACCGATCCCGCCACCGTTCCGGTGCCGCGCAGCGCCCCCGATCCGCCGACGTTGCCATTAATGGTCACGTTGCTAATCAGCGAGCCGCTCGTGGCCAGGCTCAGCGTCCCGCCGTTCACTGTCGTGGCCCCTGTGTACGTGCTTGCGCCGGAGAGCGTCAGGGTCCCCGTCCCGGATTTGACGAGCGCCACTTTGTTCGTTGAGCCGTCGGCGATCACGCCGCCAAATGGATTCGCCGGCGTCGTTGACCCGCTGATCGTCAGCGTCGCGTCCGCCCCGCCGCCGTTGGTGATCTTGAAATTCCCCGGCGTGCCGTTTGCACCGTGTGACAGTGAATTGATTTGCTGGCTGTGGCCGTTCAAATCCAGTATCGGCGTCGTCACTCCGCTGAGCGTGCCGAAAATTACATCGGTGCCGGTCGGCAGTGCGTTGTTCACGCCCAATTGAATCGACGCGTTGCCCATGTTGAACGCTGACACGCCTGTGTACGTGTTGGCCGCGCCCAGCAGCGCGATGCCGCTGCCCCCGCCGGTGCTTACATTGTTCGCGAAATTCACATCGGAATTGCCCGAAATGATTCCGCCGAACGTCAGCAAATTGTCGTTGCCCGCGCTGAGCTTCGTCCCGCCCATCGTCGTCACAAACGTTCCCGGCACATACGTCGCCTGCGTCACGTCGCCTTTGGTGAAGCTCACGTTCCCGCTGTTCAGCGCGATGGCTACGTTAACCGTCCCGGCCGCGGCTTGAGACGTGTTCGACATCAGCAAACCCGTAGATTGAACGTTGATCTGGCCGCTGCCGGAAACCGTCGCCACGTCGAAATTCAGCCGCGCGCCACCGTTGGTCACGACCAAATTCCCGTTGTACGTCCCGCCGCTTTGCTGCGAGACCGTGCCGGAACTCTGCCCCAGCGTCACCGACCCGCCGACGCCGATATTGAGCGCACCCGGCGCGGTGAACGTCACCGCACCGTTGAGCGCCACGTTGCCCGATCCGGTGGTGCTCAGCGTCCCATTGATCGCGCTCGTCCCGCTGGTCGAGAAATTATTCCCGCCCGTCGCCACCGTTGCGCCGGCGCTCCCAAACGTCAAATTGCGCGCGCCCGTCACGGCTCCCGTCAGCGTCAACGTTCCGCCAGTATCGACGCTCAGCGTCCCCGACGCCGCGCCAAGCTGGCTGTCGTTGGAAATCTGCAACACGCCGCCGGTGACGCTCGTCCCGCCGCTGTACGCATTGGATGCGCTCAAGACCGCCGTTCCCGCGCCCGATTTGGTAAACGAGCCCGACCCGCCAATTGACCCGCCCGAAAATGTATATGTCCCGGCCGAAGCCGATGCCAGCGTGCTCCCCGGCAGCACGCCGCCGGCCTGAACCGTGATCGTCCCGCCTGCCGCGTTGTTAAATGTCGCGTTGTCGGTGTCCTTATAAAGATTCGCGACTGGATTGCCGCCGACCCAATTTGGCGACGTCGTGTCCCATGTCCCCGAACCCGCGACGTTCCACGTCACGTTGGCGGGTGGGATCACGGAGGCGGCGCTGAAAGTCAGGCCGACGATAGCGGTACCTTGCGCGCCACTCGCGGACGTGCAGGTCCAGACCAGCCAAAGATACTGGCCGGGTCCCCAGTTGCTGATCGCTTGATTGGTAACACTGGGTGAACTCGTGTTGACCGGCGCAGTCAAATCCGAAGCCGTTGCCGTTCCAGTCGCAAAGGAGGAATTGAGAGCAGCGACCGCCGTGCCCGTTGTGGGATAAATAGGCGTTGAATTTGTCGTATCGACAAAATAGGTGAAAAGCAACGGGTTCGCCGTCCCGGCCTGGCGCCACAATTGGTAAGTAAACGAAAGGCTGAACGAATTGTAGGTGGTGGATGATGTCGTGTTCTTAATCGCCACCGCAAACGTGGTATTGCCGCTGGTTGACGTGGCGAGCAGCCCCAGCGCTCGCGTCGTGCTGCTGGTCGCGCCAAAACTTATCAGGCCCCCCTTGGTTTGAAGGCCCGCTTGCGCTCCAAGCTGATCCGCTACGGTCGCTTCGCTCCACCAACCGTCTAATCCCGAAGCGATGGCCGTGCCGCCTGTGCCGATCGTCGTATCAGAGAGAGAGAATTGGTTCTTGCCGAAGGACGTTAGCGTGTATGTAACGCTGTTGATCACAGGAGCCGTGGAGGCGTTTACATCCGCGCTCGTCGTCGGAAGCGAGTTGAAGTTGAAATTTCCAGGGTTCGTCGTGCTATTTACGGTTCCCCCCGAATAGGGAACAAACCCCTGTGCCGCGTACGTCCCGCTCGCCGCCAGCGCCACCACCACCAAAAACACCAGCGCCGTCCGCATCTTAGTCATGCTCGACTCCCTTCCTCGCCGAGGTCGTGTGGAAATACCTAGACGTGAGTTTTGTGCGTATCGAACCGTTTGGACTTACAGGCATTGATCAAAACGGCGATATTAGAAGCTTTGCTGCCGCATTGCGGGGAGATTAACGAATTCTTTATAAACGGATACACCGGCCGCTCGCCGCACACTTCGTTGCGTGAAGCGCGATTCCCGCTACGACGAGGTCAGAAGTCAGTAAGAGGGTGTTTAAAAAGTGAGCGCGGCGTAAAACGGCGCTTTTTGTCCGGCTCTTCGTTGCGAACTTCAAGCATTATCTCCTTCGGATAGCGCATGAAGTTCGCGCCTCGATCCGAACAAAAATCGCTCGTTTTCCGCTCGCACCCACTTTTTAAACACCCTCTAAAGTCAGAAGTCAGCAAAAACGAGAACCGTTTCGCCGCCGTTTCTGACCTCTGACCTCTTATTTATACCCGCGCCACAACCATTCCAACGCCTCCGGCAGCGTCTGCCTCAACACCCGCCCGTCCGTATGCCCCGCGCCAAGCGCAAATTCGTAGCGGTAGTGGTAGCCTTTCTCCTTCAATGCCGCGGCCATGCGCACGTTTGCGGAGACCCAGTTGTGCATGTCAGTTTCCGCGCGCTGCCAACCGTTGTCCTTCTCCCCCACTTCCAGCCAGATGCGCAGCGGCTTGGGCGGATTCTTCGGAATCAGGTTCTCCGCGTATTCCCACGCGCCGTGCGGCGACTCCGGATTCGTCGGCGATTGCTGGTTCACGTACGTCCCCGAATACGTGAGAATCCGGTGGTACAAATCGGGCCGGAACCAGCCCATTGTGAAGGCACACGAGCCTCCGGAACTTCCGCCCATCGTCGCGCGCCCGTCCGGATTGGATGTGAATTTCACATTGCATTCCTTCGCCGCGCGCGGCAGCACTTCGGTCTCGATGAAACTCGCGAACTTGTCGGAGACCGTATCGTATTCCAGCCCGCGTTCGCTGCCCTTTCCGTCGCCGCCGCCGGAATTGACCATGACCGCAATCATCACCGGCACTTTTTTCTGAGCGATCAGGTTATCCAGCGCCTTGGGCAGCGTGCCTTTGTAGCCCAGCCCGTCGTGCGCCACGATGAACGGCGCCTCGGTCCCCTCGACATAGTGCTTCGGCACATAAACAGCCACCTTGCGCTTGTACGGCCCCTTCAATCCCGGATAGATTTTGCTGTCCGCCGAATCCATCTCGAATTCCTTAATTATCCCGGCGGGCACGCCCTCCTTCGCTTTCACATCCGGCGAATCTGCATACGCCGGACCAATCTTAAAATCGCCTTCGCCTTCGCGGTCCCCCGTCGCTTCCGCGGCGTTGAGCGAAGCAAAAACCACAACCAAAAAAAACAGTGCTGCAATCCTGTTCTTATGCATGGCCGATCCCCTTTTATTTGAAGCAAAGATGTATCAGCCCGCACTATGAACTGTTTTCGATTTTTTTACAAGCGCCGACGCAGTTCCCCTCTCCCACCGGGAGAGGGCCGACGAGCGTACCCGCTCGCGGGGTGAGGGGAAGGCGCGCGATTTGAGTGGAGTGTTCAATTTTGAATTTTGAATTTTAAATTTTGAATTCCCTACTTCCCCCACTCGCCAACCGTCACCCGCTCTTTCACTTTTCCCAAATTCACCGTCTTCGTATCGAGCTGCTCCTTCGCGCCGTTTCGGTTCGTGAAAATCTTCAGCGTCGCCACGGTCGGCGCGCCGCTGCCGCCGTAATACTCCACATCGATTTTGTACGTCCCTGGCTTCGCGCGCCGGATCACGTACGTCTCCGGCCCGAAGCCGCTCGTCACGTCGTGGTCGAGCGTGCCGCCGGATGCCGTCTGCCTATGATTATAGGAACATTCTTCGCCGCCGGGTTCAATCACATGCAGATCGATATCCGTTGCGCTCGTGTCCCAGCTCAAAATCACGACCAGGTCCTGTTCGAAATAGCTGCGAATTTTGCGCTGGCCTTCCGCATCGCCGCTCTTCTTCAGCAGCTCGCGCAATTCTCCGTCGTCGCTTCCCCACACGTTCGCCTGATTTGGAAAACGCGCGTGCATCGCCTCGAGCATCTCGCCGGCCACATCGAAGCGCCCCACTGCCACTGCGCGCTCGACCAATTGCTTGTAATAATAAGCATCCGACGGCTTCAACCGCACCGCCTCGCGGTATTGCATCAGCGCCGCTTCGCCCTGCCCGTTCTGTTCGTAGAATTGCCCGAGATTGATGTGCGGCTGAACGTCGCGCGGAAAAATCTCCGTCTCGCTGCTCACCGCGCGCAATATCTCCGTCGCCCCGAGCCCCGTTTTCCGGTACGCGTCGGCCAGAGTCTGAAACGCCCACGTCGTGTGATAGCCTGCCTGAATCAGCCGCTCCAATTCGCGCGCCGCGTCCGCGTTCCGTCGAGCCGCGTTTAACTTTCCCACATACGTCTGCACCAGCGTCGAAGGCCGCCCGCAATCCAGATACATTTTCTCAAACAATTCCGCGACGAGCCTGGCGGCACCGACATTCTTGTCGGTGCTCCGCTCCGCGCATTCAACCGCGCGCTGAAACACCGCCAGACGCAGTTCCGCGTTCCCCGTAAATTCCTTCGCAATCCGCCCCGCCGGATCACGCTCCCCGCATTTCTCATCCAGCAACATCTCCGCAATCGGTGCCGCACAGCGAGCCGCGACCGCAAGGGAGCGGGAATCGTCCGCCAAACTCTCCTTTATCAAAAACGCCAGCGCCTCCGCCCCATGCAAACTCGCGCGCATCGACTCCGCATAGGGCACGCTGACTTCAAAGCCGCGCGCGCCGAATCTGTATGCGCGCTTGTAAAACGCGCACTCGATGTGCCGCAGATTGTTCGCGCGAGCCTTGCGTGCACACGCAATCATCAGCTCCGCGTCGCGCGCCGCTTTTCCCGTGAGGCGCGTTTCAATCGTCTGCGCCGGATCCAGAATCTCTGGCTTGGCCTCAAACAGCAGCGTCGCCAGCATCGTGCGCCGCCAAGCGCTCAAGCGCCCTTCGTTCGCCTCGCCGATCAGCAGATTCAGCGCCTCCATGCCGCGCCCCGCTTCGGCCAGCGCGTCCGCATAAATCGTCAGCACGTTCTCCGGCCGCCCATTTTCCGCATAGACCGCTTTGAACAGCGCGATGCTTTCGTCGAATTTTTTCTGCATAAACAAAATCATCCCCAAGCGCAGCCGCGCCAAATTCCGTGCTTCCGGAGCGCCGGCATCCTTGCCGGCAATGCGCTCTAGTTGCGCTGCATCCTCACACAACGCCAGCGCGCGAGCGAAGGTTTCCAACGCCTCCGCATCGCGCGGCGCCGCCGCGACCGCCTTCAACGCCGCATAAATCTGAATCGCGGCCTCCTGCGGATTCTCAGGCGCGGCCCCGCCAAATTTGAACAACCGCGCCGGGTCCCACGATCCCGTGTAGTCGCCGTCACGCCGCTGCGCCGCAATCAAATCTTTTTTCACCCACTCATTCCACTTCTTCCAATCGTCGCCGCCTTGCTGAAACATCAACAGCGTGCCGAAGTAGCGCAGCAGCAACAAATCGTCTTCGTAGCCTTGCGCGTGGTTCACCAGCGACGCGAGCATCTTCGCCGGCCCCAGCACAACCGCATCCTCGTGCCGCCATCCCAGCATCTGATGCGCTAGCGCCACACCCGCCGTGTTCAACACATCGACGCTGGCCGGACCGCCGGCTTCCAGCCGGCCCGCGACCGCGCCATTCGAACTTGTGATCGAATCGAAATATGCGATCACGCCATCAAACGCAGCGTGATTGACATGCAGCCCGCCGACTTTGGCCGACTTCAGCGCCAGCACCGCCCACACCGAAATCAACGGATCGCTCCAGTGCGGCGAATTGCTCCAGCCGTGGCGCGCGCCGTCATGTTTGTCCTGCAAATCCTCGGTAAGCCGGTTGATCGCACGCTGCGCGGCATCGCGCGTGTTTGGAATGTTGCTCATCGCCGCCGCTTCGCTCAACGCCATCGTCCCCACCGCGTGTTCGAACGTGGTCACGCCAATTTGCCCGTTCTCGCGCTGCTGCGCAATCAGCCAACTCACTGCCTGCTTGACGTTGCTCTTGTACTCGCCAACCTTTTCGCTGTGCCCCGCGCCTAAAAATGCCAGCAGGCTCAAGCCAGTCTCTTCAATTCCATTCCCGCCAAAATGCCCGTCCGCGTACTGATGATACGCCAGCCAATTCAATCCCGAATCGCAGGTGTTCTCCGTCGCCTTCGATCCGCCGTGGCGCTTGACCATTAATCTGCGCCCGCCGCCGTTGCGATTTCCAAATGAGCCGTGCCCTGAACCCGCGTCGTTCCCGGTACCCGCACCAACTCCGCCGCCCCATCCGCCGCCATCGCCAGAACTGCGCGCGCCGCCGGCGCCAACCATGTCCTCCAGCGACTTGCCATTGTTTCCGGCGCCACCCGCTGGATTGACATACCAACCCGTCACGGCGTTTTCATTTCCCGCCGGCACATAATGCCACCCGCTCGCGTCTGGATTGCCCCACGCGCTGTTCATATTCATCGTCTCAAAATGATCGCCCAATTCGGCGCGCGCGAGAATGTCGGGCGGAACTTCGATGAACGGCATTTCACTGGCCGCCGAAGCGTTGCCCGGAGCGCCGGCTTCCAGCCGGCTTGCGGCGCGCCGCGGCAACTCCGGCGGCGTAACGTTCGTGGCGGGCGGCGGCCCCGAATCCGTCGAGAGCTGTGCGTAGCGATAGTAAACTTCAAAACACATTGTTGAGAGCGCGGTCGTGGTCTCGCGACCGCTCCCGGCTCGCCGCCACAGCAGCGACAAATCCAAATCGCCCAGCGTAAGCGGCGGCTCCGCCGCTTTTTCAGCAGGCTTCGGCGTGTCGGCCGCATCGTTCTTCGCAATTGAATTATCGATCCAGCGCGGCCGCGGCGGCGCGACAGGCTGAATTTCTTCCGGCGGCGGCACGCTTTTCAACGAGCCCGCGTCGTCCCAATATTGTCGCCGTTTGTGCCGATCAATTCCGTAGCGCCGGTACGCGTCCTCATTTTCCAGCACCAGAAACGACGTGTACGGCGTGATCAGCGTGAACTCCTGCGACAGATCGACGATCTGTTTCACCGTCGCTGCATTCTGCTCAGCGAGCATCAGCGCATCGAGCCGCTCGCGCGCCCACAGCCGCGAAATGTAGACGTGCCGCCCTTCCTTTTCCGGAAGATCAAACGAACTGCTCGTTGTGGTGCCGTCGCGTGTCACGGATACCGTCGTCTTCACCGGCGTTTCGAATCGTCCGGTCAAAATCAATTCCTCGCCGGCGACGAGCGTCTCCGGCTGAGCGGGGTACACGTCGCACACCGCGCCGCCGCTGAATTCAAATTTCGGCGCGGGCAGAAGCTTCGATTCCAACGCCAGCGCCAGACGAAACGCTTCCGCTTCGACGTTGTCGCCCGGCACAATTACGCGGCTTAAGCCGCCGCTTTTCCGCGCAATTTCGCGCAGCAGCAGCCGTTCGTGCTGCGCGCCCATCGCCACGGTGTGAATCCGCGCGTGACGCGCCGAGGCCATTGCACAAATTTTCGCCGCTAATTTCTCCGGCGCGGTTTCGCCGAGGGTTGCGATGCCGTCGCCAATGAGAATGACATCCACAAACGTGCGCGCCTCCGTACCCGCTCCCTTGCGGTCGCGGCTCGTGTGCGAATTTTTATCGAGGAATTTCTCCACCGCTTCGAAGGCCGCTTCCACATCCGTCGCGCCAAGTGGCACAATCGCTTCCAATTCGCTCATCGTCTTTGCCTTGGCCGCTTCGCCCGAGACAAATCGGTCCTGATGCACGCGCGGCGCAACGTCGAAACTGATCGCCGCAAAGCGGTCGTGCTCGCCCAATTCGCCCAGCAGCGTGCGCGCGACTTTGAGCTGCGCTTTGTAATCGTCTGCGCGCCGCGAGAGCGACGTGTCGAAGAGTAGAATCACGTCGCGGTTCGTAGTTTCGTTCGTAGTCCCGCCTTTAGGCGGAATGCGGCGCGCTGTTCCGCCTGGAGGCGGGACTACGAATGGGGAGTACGACAGCAGAAAGAATCCGTCTTCCGCTGCGCGCCGGTCTGCGAGCAGCTCCAGCGCTTCGCGCTTGGGCGCGTCGATGTGCAGCACCAAATCGTGCGCCGGCCGAAACGCCGTGCGCTTCAACTGCACGCAGCCCGTGCTCTTATCCATCCAGCTTTGCGCGTCGGGAAACGCCGCCAAGCGCGGCGCGGCTTGCGCGTTCAAAATCTCGGCTTCGAATTCAAATGAGCCGATCGCGCTCGCCTGTGTGGCTTTGCTCACCAGCGGAAAAATGTAACGCCGCTCGCCGTTCGACGCCGGCAGCAGTTGCGTGTAGCTGATCAGAATCCGTTTCGGCCCGTGCGGCGGAATTGGGAAAATGCGCGTCTTAAAAATGTTCCCTTCCTGCCATTCCATCAGCGCCGGGTCCTGCATGTGCCGCACGATCTCCTCGTACACTTCGCGCGCGCGGTTGCGTTCGACCAGTTCGCCTTCGACGAGTTTTCCGTCCACGTACATCGCAAAGCGGCTCAGACTCGCGCCGGCCGGAATCGGAAAATAAAACGTGCCCTCGGCGCGCGTGTACGTTGGATTGAAAAACGTTTCTTCGATTTCAGTCTGAGCGACCGCGCCGTCGATGTGAGCGCGCGCGCGCAGTTCGCGCACTTCCAGCGCATCGGCTTCGCGCCCCGCCGAATCGCGCACCACCAGCCGCCCCATGCCGGAAACGGCGTCGCCATTCGTCTCCGCTTTGAACGCCAACGCCGCCAGCGTTGCCGCTGGAATTTCGCTCGCGCGCACGCCGCTGGCCGTCACTTCGATCGGCTTCCCAATTTCGAGCGCGCGCTTCGTCCGTTCCTTGCCGCAATAAAGCTGCGCTTCTCCGCGCAGCAGCGAGAAAATGACACCGTCGCCGCTGCACACCGCGATGGCTTCGCCGTTGATCAATTCCAAATCGCCAGACGCTGTGATAACGCGAAATGCCGCTCCCTTGCGGCCGCGGCTCGTGCCCAGACCGCCTGAAGGCGGGACTACGAACGCGGCCGCGCCGTGCGTCAACGAAATCGAATCCGCATTTTCGAGCGTCGCCGTTGCGCCCGGCCCAAACACCACGCGTGAGGCGCCTGCGTCAAGCAGCGCCTCCGCGCACCCGCCGTGTCCCACGCGCACGCGCGCGCCCGGCTCCAACGCTTCTCCGGAAAGAACCACGCGCCACGCTTCCGCGTCGGCCTGCCACGCCGCCAGTCCGCCGTCCACGCGCCCCGCTAAAATCGGCGCCGCGGATTTTCCATCCGCCGCCGCGCGCCGCGCAGCGTGTGGAAGCATCATGAAAGCTCCACTCAACAGCGCAACACAAAACGTCACCGCAACCATTCGCCGGCTCGCAGCACGCATGAAAGCACCCTCCGCGAAATCAGTCCTGCTCTGTTCGGCTTAACGGACATCCGCGCGCTTTCGTGCAAGAAAATTTGAAGTGTTCAATCGCACAAGAAATTTTGTGCAGAGAAATTGAAGCGCCCAAGAACGCTTTTTATGCCGAAATCCCGTCCGCAGTTCCGATATTTCATCGCGCTGGATTACGGTCTTTCAATCTCCAAGCGCGCCACATAGTTAAGCGGTTTGCCGAAGGGACGGCCTGTTGTTTGCTTTTGCGCAAACTGAACTTTTCACTGGGGGAAATATCGTATGTCAAATCTCATCGTCTGCGCGCTACTTGATACCTGCGGAGAACTTGAAAACACGGTTGTCCGATTCCAAACCGCGGGTTTTCAAAACACGGAAATATCCGTGCTCGGATCTTACGCCAGCGCGCGCAGCGCGTCGCAGCGGTATACAAAGATGTCGGATTCCAAAATCGCCCGCGACTATGCGGATGCCACCATCGGCGGGCCATTGGGCTGGCTGGCGGGCGCCGGAATTCTTCCAATAAACGGCGCAGGGGCCTTCATTGCGGCAGGCCCGATCATGATTTTGCTTTCTTCGAGCAATGCGCGCGGCACGTCGCCGGTCGTCGCCAATTCCCTGCTGGATCTGGGCCTGCCCAAGTCCGACGCCGGCCGATACGCCGGCCGCGTCGCCCGCGGCGCGCTGCTGATCGCCGTTCATTGCAGCGACGAACAGGGATCCACTCTCGCCGAAGAAATTCTCAAGGAAAGCTGCGCGGGAAGCATCGGCGCCTACGCAGTAAAAAACGAAATCGCTTTGCCGGTACCGGCGTAAAAAAGTGCAAAGCGATGAGCGATGAGCAACGTCGCTCAACGCACATCGCCATACACTCATCGCTCGGCACTTACCTCGGCGGCACCACGACCTCGGCGCGGTCGTGCGGCTTGTCCGTCTGATCGTAATCCGCTTCCGATTCGGAGGCGCTCGAAATATCTTCGGCGCCGGTCTGGTTGAGCACTGCTTCGGCTTTGTTCACCCACGAGGTATCGTCGCAGTGCACCGACAGCAAAATCGCGCCTTTGCCCACACGGCCCGCGTAGCGCTTGGCTTCGTACTCCGGAACGCCGAGGCCGATCAGCGCGCCTGATATTCCGCCGACCGCGCCGCCGACGCCTAATCCGGCGAGCGCCGCCATGATCGGCCCGGCGGCGACGAACAAACCCGCGCCCGGCACCGCCAGCGCGCCGATTCCGGCCAGCCAGCCCAGCGCGCCGCCCACGATCATCCCCGCACCGCCGCCCGCGGCCGCGCCTTCGGAAGCCTTGGTGTGCTTCTCGTGAAGAAAATCTTTCGAGCCTTCGTTGTGCGGGAAGAGCACTGAAATATCCGTGTTGCGGAAGCCTTCGTCCTTCAACCGCCCCACCGCGAATTCAGCGCCGCCAAAGGTCGCGTATACTCCAAAAACCGCTGTATTAGCCATGATTAAATTCCTTTCAATGAATCACGGTCGGCGCCGACTACAGAAGTCACCCTCTCTTTCAGCTCCAACCATTTTCTGAACTCCTTAAAGCAAGCACGGTGCCGTTCGCGGGGAACTTTGCAAATCCAAAAATAGTTTTGTGATTCCATTCTTTCGGGCGGCTCAATTGCTTGGTTCTTCAAATGAAGTCGCTGCACCATGCTGAATCGGTTCTGGCAGCGTCTCTAAACTTTAATGATGGCCATTGAGGCCCTCGAAGGAGAAACATCATGATTCGCTCATTCAGTCTTGCCGGATTTCTGGTCCTGCTGGTGCTTAATCTTTCGGCATACGCAGCCTGCGGAGGCGGCGGAAATGCGCCCTCTTCGCCGCCCGTCACGCATCAGTCGGAAGTTCGGCAAAGTTCCGACTTTTACGTGGCGCTCGATACGAATCGTTTCGATCAAATCAGCCCGCGCTTGAACCTCTCGCGGGAGCAGATGAAGGAGGTCAACCGCATCGAAGCCGACATCAACCGCAAAGCTGGCGACGGAAACATGCGCGGCAATGAGGCGCGGCAGGAATTCGACCGCCGCCTGGCCGACGTGCTGAACGCCGATCAGTTGAGGACGTACTACACGCTACGATAGAGTAGGGCGCGTCTCCGGCGCGCTCTGAAGTAAAAATCCATTCCGCAAAAAATCGGGAGCAAACGCTTCCGATTTTTTTGTGTAAAAACCGCGCAGCGGTTTTCGCCGCTGTTCCTCCTATCTCCTATCTCCTATCTCCTGCCTCCGGCACATCGCTTGCTCAAATATCCAATGGAGCGAGGGGAAAAGAAAAAGGAGGCTCGTCATGCGCAACTCACCTGTTGAAGCGTTCGTCACCTCCATTCGCGATCTTGCTCATTCAACTGGACTGACACTTCGCCGGCCGACAATAACCAATCATTATTGTTGTCATTGCCGGAATACAACCCGTCAAAGCGTCGATCTGCCGGCCGGTGAAACGGTCTGCACCGTTTGCGGTGTGCGGCACTATTACGTTCACAGCTTGAAAGTTGTCCCAACATAATGGGACATTCGCGAAGTGAAAAACTGACGACCGCAAAAGCTGCTGGATCATTCAGCAGCTTTTTTTTTGCGGAGCGCTTCGCGCCGAGAAAACGGCAATCCACTTCGCGTCGTCGTCGTCGCCTCGCTTCACCGAAATCCATTTCTTCTAGGAGAAATGCGCATTCCAGCGGTCCAGACGCAATTGGCACAAACCTTGCCCAACCCGCAGTCAGTGACAAGCGTTATTCGAAACTCTCTTGCCGGAGCCCTGCGGACATGAATGCAACACTTTCTCCCGTTTCCAAAATCAGTACACGCGCCAAGCGTGTCCCATTGTTCGCGTCCGGGCGTGCCGAGCAGCGTGCGCCGAGAATGGCTTCAGCCTGCAACCTCATTTCAGTCTTCGAACGCACGCTCGGGCAGCTTGCCGAGCGCTTTTCCGACAAATATGTCGCGCCCATCGTCGAATGCGAAATGGAAGTGCGCGTCGAGGAAATCGTGCTGCGCCGCACGCTCGGCTTTATTTTAGAGGCGCTGCACGACACCGGCATCTGGGGCGATGGCGAAGAGCGCTGCATTTCGCCGGTGATTTACGAATGCCTAAGCGGCTACGGCGCGGCGTTGGAGCTCAGCGATGAAACCGTCACGCTCTCACACGAATTGATGTCGCAGTTGGCGCAAAAAAATTCGATGCCCTCGCCGGAATTGCCCGGCTGGCAACTCGTCCGCGCGTGCGATTACATCCAAATCCACGGCGGCCGGCTCTACGTCAGCTCGCCTATATCCGAACACAATACGGGCACTTCGATTTCACTTTTCCTGCCGCTTTCGATCCCGCCGCAGCGCTCGTCCGTAAGGTTGCGCCGCGAAAAATTGCTCGTTCTGACTCCTGACTCCTGAATCCTGACCCCTGATTGCGGTCTTATTGGAGGATGCACTCATTCCTGCTTTGCTTGACACTCTCCTGCGGCCGGCCCGCATCAAGAAGTGGAGCCTCGCCCTTCGGGGCCATGTGTGGGACGCGACGCTTGCTGAAAATGAAACTCCGTTTCGGGCTGAATTGCTCAGTCCCGACCGGCTGGAGGCCCACGCGCTTTCTCTGGCCGGGGATCATCGCATCTCCAAAAAGCGGCACCCTGACAGGCTGCTCTCACGGCTGCGCGAGAACGAGCGCGTGATCGACCACGCCTATGAGGAAATCACGTCGATGGTCCACGGCGGCGTGCATGTCCCGCCGGCGGGCGAATGGCTGCTCGACAATTATTACGTGATCAACGAACACATTTCGCTGGCGCGCGAGCATCTTCCGAAACATTTCAGCACCGAACTGCCCATTCTCGCAGCCGGCTCCGGCCACGGTTTTCCGCGCATTTATCACCTTGCCACTGAACTGATCGCGCACGTGGACGGGCGCGTCGATGCCGGAAACTTAAGCAGCTTCATCACCGGCTACCAGCGCGCCGCCACGCTGACCATCGGCGAACTGTGGGCCGTGCCGATCATGCTGCGCCTGGCCTTGATCGAAAACCTGCGCCGCGTTGCGCAGCGCGTCTGCATCGCGCGCAAAGATTGCCTGCTCTCCGAAAATTGGGCCAACAAGCTGGTTTTCATGGCCGAGAAAGATCCGAAGAATCTGGTGCTCGTGCTGGCCGACATGGTTAACGCGCAACTGCCCACGTCCAGCGCATTCGTCGCGGATCTGTGCCGCCGTTTGCAAGGCCAAAGCCCCGCACTGGCGCTGGCGCTGAGCTGGTTCGAACAGCGCCTCGCCGAACAGGGCGTTTCGTCCGAGCAGCTGATTCTCGCCGAAAGCCAGGGGCAGGCTTCCGATCAGGTGTCGATCGGCAATTCCATCACGAGCTTGCGCCTGCTGTCGGCGATCGACTGGCGCGAATTCGTGGAACGCCACAGCGCCATGGAACGCGTGCTGCGCGACGATCCGGCGGGAATTCACGCGCGCATGGATTTTGCCACGCGCGACGCGTACCGCCACATCGTCGAATGCATCGCCAAAAAAAGCGGCTTAGATGAAACACTTGTGGCGCAGCGCGTCGTGGCGATTGCGCGGGATGCGTTTGTAGTTTCGCGTTCAGGTGGTCCCGGGAGCGCTATTCCGCCTAAAGGCGGGACTACGAACGAAGAGCGCAAAGCCCACATCGGCTATTACCTGCTCGACAAAGGGCTCCAGCAACTCGAAACCACGTTTCGCGTGCGCATCCACTCGCTGCGCCCCTCAGTGGGCATGCACCCCAACGCGCGCCTGTTCGGCTACCTCTCGCTAATCGCGCTGCTCACCGCGGCCATGAGCGTGCCGCTGGCCTGGGCGCTGATCCACGTGGGAATATCCGCGGGCATCGTCGCGGCGCTCACTGCGCTGTTCGCTGCCTTCGCCTCGCAAACGGCGCTTTTCATCGCCAACGGCATCGTCACGCGCGTGCTTGCGCCGGCGCGCCTGCCGCAGATGGATTTCTCCAACGGCATACCGCGCGAATGCCGCGCCGTCGTCGCCGTGCCCACGATGCTGTGCAGCCGCGCCGGCATCGAGAACCTTATCGACGGGCTCGAAACGCGCTACCTATCCAATCGCGACGACAATGTGTTCTTCGCACTGCTGACCGATTTCGCCGATGCCGACAAAGAAACGCAACCCAGCGACGCTGATTTGCTCGACTTCGCCAGGCAATCCGTTACTAATCTCAATCTCAAATATGCCTCGGATCGTCCGCAGATTTTTTATCTGTTTCATCGCCCGCGCCGCTGGAATCCGCGCGAAGGCAAATGGATGGGCGTCGAACGCAAGCGCGGCAAGCTGGCCGAGTTCAACCGCGCGCTGCGCGGCGGCAGCCTCGACGGTTTCGCCGCCGTGGTCGGCGACCGCGCGCTGCTCCCCACGTTTAAATACGTGATCACGCTCGACACCGACACGATTCTTCCCAGCAACGCCGCGCGCCGCCTCGTCGGCGCGATGGCCCACGTGCTCAACAAGCCCGTCTTCGATGCAGCACGCGGGCGCGTCGTGGACGGCTACGGCCTGCTGCAGCCGCGCGTTGCACTGAATTTGACGAGTTCGCGCCGCTCCTGGTTTACGCGCCTCTTTGCGTCTGACGCCGGCATCGATCCGTACACGCGCGCGGTTTCCGATCTGTATCAGGATTTGTTCGGCGAAGGTTCTTTCGTCGGCAAAGGCATCTACGACGTGGACGCCTTCGAACAAGCCTGCGGCACTCGCTTCCCCGAAAATCGAATTCTCAGCCACGATTTGATCGAAGGCTGCCACGCGCGCTCCGGCCTGCTGACCGACGTCGAACTCTTCGAGGATTATCCGCCGCGTTTCAACGCCGACGCGCACCGCCGCCACCGCTGGATGCGCGGCGATTGGCAGATCGCGCGCTGGCTGCTGCCGTGGGTGCCGACGCGCGGCGGAAAATACGATCGCAATGTTCTCTCGCTGCTTTCGCGCTGGAAAATCTTCGACAACTTGCGCCGCAGTGTCGTGCCCTGCTGCGGCGTGGCGCTGCTCGCGCTCTCTTGGCTGCTCGCGCCGGCGTCGGCCTGGATCGTCTCCGCGGCCATGGTTGTGCTGGCGCTATTACCCGCGCTGTACGCCTTCCCGCGCGAGTTGTTTGCGAAGAAACGAGACGTGCCGCTCGCGCTTCATCTGCGCAAGGTCTTTCACGATTACTTCAAAAGCCTGATGCAAGCCGAGCTCACGCTGCTGTTCATGGCGTACGAAGCGCTGCTGAGCGCCGACGCGATAGCGCGCACCTGCTGGCGCGTGGCCTTTTCGCGGCGCCAACTTCTCGAATGGCAGACCGCCAGCGAAGCCGAACGCAACTCGGCCACGACGTTGAGCGGCTTCGTGCGCGAAATGCGGCTGACGCTGGCGCTGACCGGTGCGCTGGGCATCGCCCTCGCCGTCGTCGCGCCGGTCGCGCTGCTTCAGGCAATTCCCTGGCTGGCATTCTGGCTGCTTTCGCCGCTGGTCGCGTGGTTCATCAGCGTGCCGCATCCCTCCGGTCCGCGGCCGTTGGACGAGGACGATCGCGTTTTTCTGCGCGAAGTCGCGCGCCGCACGTGGCAGTTTTTCCTCAAATACGTCACGCCCGAAGAGAACTGGCTCCCGCCGGATAATTTTCAAGTCATCCCGAAGCCCGAAATCGCGTCGCGCACTTCGCCGACTAATATGGGCGTGGCGTTGCTCTCCACGCTTTCCGCGTTCGATTTCGGATTCATCTCGGTGAGCACGCTTGTGCAGCGCATGCACGCGACGCTGCAAACCATGGCGTCTTTGCCGCGCTACCAGGGACACCTGTTTAATTGGTACAACACGCGCACGCTCCAACCGCTCAACCCGCATTACATCTCATCCGTGGACAGCGGCAATCTGCTCGGACATCTGCTGGCGCTGCGCTGCGCGCTGACTGAACTGCCTGACGCGCGACTGCTCCCCGATGCCGCCCACGGCTTCGACGGAATCGCCGACACGCTGCGTTGCATCGAACGCGCCACGCAGAACGCAGCCGCGCATCCCAGCAAAAGCGGCACGTCCATCCGGCTGGACAGCAAGCGGCTCGAAAGTCAACCGCGTCCGAACGCCGCGGACCCGCGCATCGAAGAATCCGTACACAAACTTCTCGCTCAAGCTGACGCGCCCGCCGCCACGCTGCCGCAGCGCGTTAAGGCGCTCGCGCAAATCGCCGCCGGCGCCGCGGAACTGCGCGCGCTCGCCGCTGGCGCAGCGCATCCCGAAATCGTCGAATGGGCCGAAGCGCTCGAAACGCACGCCGAGGATTTGCGCGACTGCATTCTGCAAATCGCTCCGTGGCTGGCGCGCGAGGACGTGCCCAAGTGGCTATCGGGCAGCGAACAATTCAAGCTCTTTGAAGACGTGCGCAGTTTAAATGCGGCGATTGAACTCGAGCCAAAAACGGCGAAGCTCTTCGACGACTTCGCTGCGATTCTCGATCAGGAACATCACGAACAGCTCAACGCCTGGCGCGAGGACGTGCGCAGCGGCGCGGAGAACGCGCGCAAACTGCTCGGCGCCATCGACGCCGTGGACAAACTCTGCGCCGAATTGTGCGAGATGAAATTCGGCTTCCTGTTCGATCCCGTGCGCCTGCTGCTGGCCATCGGCTACAACGCCTCCGATCACCGCCTCGACGGCAGCTACTATGACTTGCTTGCCTCCGAGGCGCGCGTGGCCAGCTACGTCTGCATCGCGCTGGGCCAATTGCCGGCAAAACACTGGTTCATGCTCGGTCGTAAACTCACGACGGTGGACGGAAGCGCCGCGCTGCTCTCGTGGAGCGGCTCGATGTTCGAGTATCTGATGCCCTCGCTGATACTGCCCTGTTACGACGGCAGCCTGCTCGACTCCACCAACAAAGCCGTGGTCAAATGGCAGATCGACTACGCGCGCGGCAACCGCATGCCGTGGGGCGTTTCGGAGTCCGGATTCAATTCGCGCGACATGCAGCACAATTACCAATACCGCGCGTTCGGCGTGCCGGGGCTTGGCTTCAAGCGCGGCCTCTCCGAAGACCTGGTCGTCGCGCCGTACGCGTGCGTGCTTGCGGCGATGATCGCACCGCAGGAAGCCTGCGCCAATCTGCGCCGGCTGGTGAACATGGGCGCGCTCGACACGTGCGGATTTTTTGAAGCGATCGATTACACGCCCACGCGCCTCATGGCCGGACAAAAGTTTGCGATCGTGCGCTCGTTCATGGCGCATCATCAAGGCATGAGTTTCGTGGCGCTGGGCGAATTGCTGCTCAACAACCCGATGCAGCGGCGCTTTCTCAAAGACCCGCGCATGAAAGCGGCGAACTTCCTCTTGCAGGAACGCGTGCCCAGCGTGGCCACGCCGATTTATCCCCATTCGGCGGAAGAAGAACATCTCGAAAAGAAAGCCGAGCCTACCGGCGTGCGCCTGCGCGAGTTTACCAGCGCCGATTCGCCGCTGCCCGAAGTGCAGCTCCTCTCCAACGGCCGGTACCACGTGATGCTCACGCAAAGCGGCGCCGGCTACAGCCGCTGGCACGACCTGGCCGTGTCACGCTGGCGCGAAGACGGCACGCTCGACGCCTACGGGCAGTTCTGCTATCTGCGCGACGCCGACACCGGCAAAGTCTGGTGCGCAACTTACCAGCCCTGCGGCGGCGAGCCGGACGAATATTTCGTGCAGTTCTCGCATTCCACCGCCGACTACCGCTGCCATCAGCACGGCATCACCAGCCACCTGAGCGTGTGCGTCTCGCCGGAAGACGACGTCGAGATTCGCGAATTGAAACTGGTCAACACCACGCGCCAGCGCCGGCGCATCGAAGTGCTGACGTACGCCGAAGTGGTCTTGAATCCGCAAGCGGCGGACATTGCGCACCGCTCCTTCAGCAACCTTTTTGTGCAGACTGAGTTGGTCCCTGAAAAAAGCGCGATTCTGTGCACGCGCCGCCCGCGCGAAGCGCACGACAAACCGGCGTGGATGTTCCATCAGGTCACGGTGAAGAAGGACAAAAGCAGCGAGATTTCGTTCGAAACCGATCGCGCGAAATTCCTTGGCCGCGGGCGCTCGTACAAAAATCCGCTCGCGCTTCAAGCCGGCAAGGCGCTCTCCAACACGGCCGGTTCGGTGCTCGATCCGATCGTGTCCGTTCGCCGCGTGCTGACGCTTGAGCCGTCGCAGTCGATCGAATTGGAACTCGTCACCGGCGTCACCGAAAGCCGCGACGCGGCCATTTCGCTGCTCGACAAATTCAAGGACCATCGTCTCTGCGAGCGCGCGTTCGAAGTCGCGTGGACGCACAGCCGCGTGATCTTGAGCCAGTTGAACGCGACCGAACAGGACGCGCAAACCTTCTGCGAATTCGCCGCGCCGATCCTCTTCGCCTCGCAAGCGCACCGCGCCGCGCCAGGCGTGCTCGCGCGCAACCAGCGCGCGCAATCCGGCCTGTGGGGCTACGGCATTTCGGGCGATCTGCCGATCGTGCTGCTGCGCATCGGCGACGTATCAGGTCTCGATCTTGTTCGCGACGCGTTGAAAGCGCACGCATTTTTGCGCATGAAAGGCCTGACCTTCGACCTCGTCATCTGGAACGAAGACGCATCGAGCTACCGCCAGGTGCTGCAAGATGAACTGATGGGCCTGGTGCTTACCGGCTCCGAAGCCAGCACGCTCGACCATCCGGGCGGGATCTTTATTCGCCGCGGCGATTTGATCGCCGAAGAAGACCGCGTGCTGCTGCAATCGCTGGCGCGCGTCACGCTGCAGGAAGGCCGCGGCCGCTTTGCCGAACAGATCGACCGCCGCATCTACGCCGAATTGCGTTCGCCGCCGTTCACGCCCACGCGCCTCATGCTTCCGCTTCCGCCCAAACGTTCCGCGCTGGACGTGAAGGCGTTGAAGTTCTTCAACGGGCTGGGCGGTTTCAGCAAAGATGGCCGCGAATACGTGATTTTGCTCAAGCCCGGCCAGGAAACACCCGCGCCGTGGTGCAATGTGATCGCGAACCCAGATTTCGGAACGGTCGTCTCCGAAAGCGGGAGCGCCTACAGCTTCGCCGAGAACGCGCACGAATACCGCCTGACGCCGTGGCACAACGACGCGCTGATCGATCCCAGCGGCGAATGTTTCTATCTGCGCGACGAAGAAAGCGGCGCGTTCTGGTCGCCGCAGCCCAAACCCGCGCGCGGGAGCGGCGATTACGTCACGCGCCACGGCTTTGGTTACAGCGTTTACGAAACGACGCACAACGGCATCCGCTCCGAACTGACGGTCTTCGTCGCCGCCGACGCGCCGATTAAAATCGCGCTGCTGAAGATTCGCAATGAAGGCCCCGACGCGCGCCGCTTGAGCGCCACCGGCTATTGGGAATGGGTGCTCGGCGATACGCGCTACAAAAATGCGCCGCACGTGATCACCGAAGCCGACAACCACAACGGCGCGATTCTCTCGCGCAACGCCTACAACGCCGATTTTCAACAGCGCATCAGTTTCTGCGCCGTCAATGACCGCGCTCGTACCGTGACCTGCGACCGCGCCGAATTCATTGGCCGCAATGGTTCCTATGACAATCCCGCCGCGCTGCGCCGGCGGCGCCTCTCCGGGCGCATCGGCGGCGGTCTCGATCCCTGCACGGCGCTGCAGACGCGATTTAATCTGGCGCCGGGTCAGGAAGGCGTGACGGTCTTCGTGCTTGGCACCGGCAAAAACAACACTGAAGCTGCGGCGTTGGTGCAGCGCTTCTTGAGCGTCGATGCCGCGCAGCGTGCACTGGATCAGGCGCGCAACGTTTGGCTGCGCATCATGGATAAGCTGCAGATCGACACGCCCGACCCGGCGGTGAACATGCTCGGCAACGGCTGGCTGATTTATCAAATCCTGTGCAGCCGCGTGTGGGCACGCAGCGGCTATTACCAATCCGGCGGCGCGTACGGCTTCCGCGATCAATTGCAGGACATGATGGCGCTCACTTACGCCGCGCCCGAATTGATGCGCGAACATCTGCTGCGCTGCGCTTCGCGCCAATTCGAAGAGGGCGACGTGCAACATTGGTGGCACCCGCCTTCGGGCCGCGGCGTGCGCACGCAATTCTCCGACGATTATCTCTGGCTGCCCTACGCCGTCAGCCGCTACGTGCTGACTACCGGCGACACCGGCGTCTTAAGCGAAAGCGCAAATTTCATCGGCGGCAGAGCGCTGCGCCCCGACGAGGAAGCGTATTACGATCTGCCGCACCAGACCGACAAAAGCATGACGGTCTACGAACACTGCAAGCGCGCGCTCGATCGGGGCATGACGCGCATCGGCCGCCACGGCCTCCCATTAATGGGCTGCGGCGACTGGAACGACGGCATGAACCTCGTCGGAATTCATGGCGAAGGCGAAAGCGTCTGGCTCGCATTTTTCCTCTATGACGTGCTGCAGCAATTCGCAACCGTGGCGCGGCGCATGGGCGACACGGGCCTCGCCGAAAAATGCGAGGAAGGCGCGCGCAAACAGCGCGACAGCATCCGCAAGCATGCCTGGGATGGGAAGTGGTACCTGCGCGCGTTCTTCGACGACGGCTCGCCGCTCGGTTCGTCCTCCAATCCGGAATGCCAGATCGATTCGCTGCCGCAAAGCTGGGCGGTCCTCTCCAAAGCCGGCGAACCCGAACGCTGCCGGCAAGCGATGGATTCACTGAATACGCGCCTCGTGCGGCGCGACCGCCGCTTGATTCAGCTCTTCGATCCGCCCTTCGACAAATCGAACCTCAATCCCGGTTACATCAAAGCCTACGTGCCGGGCGTGCGTGAAAATGGCGGGCAATATACACACGGCGCGGTCTGGGCGGTGATGGCCTTCGCTGAAATGGGCGATACCGACCGCGCGTGGGAATGCTACAATCTGCTGAATCCCATCAACCACGGCCTCTCGCCGGCTGAAATTCAACTCTACAAAGCCGAGCCGTACGTGATTGCCGCCGACGTTTACGCGGTCGCGCCGCACATCGGCCGCGGCGGCTGGACCTGGTACACCGGCTCCGCCGGCTGGATGTATCGCCTCACCGTCGAATCGCTGCTGGGCATCAAACGCGAAGTGAACACGCTTCATCTTCGCCCGCGCGTGCCGAAAAGCTGGAAGAAATTTAGCATCCGCTACCGCTTCCGCGAAACGCTCTACAAAATTTCGATGGAGCGCGGCGACACGCCGTCTCTGAGCTTGGACGGCGCCGAACAAAAAGACGTGAATTCGCTCTCACTTGTTGACGATGGCCGCGAACACGAGGTGCTCATGCGCTTTGTCGATGAAAAAGTGCCGCCGTTGGTTGAGCACAAGCTGGAAGACGCGCCGCAGTTGGTCGCGCAGGAGTAGGAGTCAGGGGTCGGGAATCGGGAGTCAAGGACGGCGTGACTAATTACTGACTCCTGATCCCTGACTCCTTTCTTAGGTCTGCCGTTTGCGTATTTTAGAAATGCGTTGCATTCATGGAGGAATGCCCAACTTGCCTTAGGAGTTTCATCGATGAACGTCACCAGCGAAAGAAAAAAAGAGAGCACCGTATCCGGTCCAACCAAGGACGCCGCGCCCGCGGATTCCGTCGAAAATTATCACAGTTCAGCGCGTTTGTTGGCCGCGGTCGTTAACTTGCGCCGCATGACAGAAACTCGTCGAATCACTATGTCATTGATTAAAGCTCGTTAACGTCAGAAGAATCTCGACGAAAAATCGGCGATCTGACGATTGATAATCCGAACAGCGCGCGCCGCGAAAAAATATTTCGCGGCGCGCGTTTTTATGTGATCTAACTTCGTGACGACGCGCACTGGATGGTGTATCATTCTTGTGGATCGAGTACGATGAAGTTGCCGGATGAATTTGCAAAGAAATCTGCCGCTTACTGACGTGCGCGGCTCTTGAATTTCCTCGCCGTTCGCTCGTAGTCTTCATCTTTAAAAGCAAAATGGATCTCACGTTGGCGATGCGCCGGCGCGTTTGGGTGCTGCGACATGCACAAACGACTATTGATTCTCCTGACGTTCGCCGCGATCCAGCTCTTCGCGGCGACGCCCGCCCTGCCCGTGCCGCAGGCGCTGACCGTCGTGTCGCGGCAGTTGCGCGTCGATCTGCATTGGCGCGATGACGACGCGGCGCAGTTCGAAGTGCAGCGCGCGCAAAAAGCGGACGGCCCTTTTGAAATGCTGGCCCTGCACAGCGCGACGCGCCCGTTCGCTTCCGATTTTATCGGCGAATCCGGCGGCAACTACTATTACCGAGTGCGCGCCGCGCAGCCTGCGCCGGCATCAAAGGCGCTCGAATTCTCCGACTGGTCGGCAGTGGCGAAAGGTTCGCCGCTGCCCGCGGAACCCGAATCTCTGCTCGGCGAAGTGCAGGAAGCCGGGATTCGTTATTTCTATGATTACGGCCATCCCGTCTCGGGATTGGCGCGCGAAAGTTTTCTGCGCAACCCGAATCTCTGCGCGACCGGCGCGACCGGCATGGGCTTGTTCAATCTCGTCGTCGGCATCGAACGCGGTTTTATATCGCGCGACGACGGTCTTGCGCGCACGCTGAAGATTCTCGATTTCCTCAGCGAAAAAGCCGACCGTTTCCACGGCGCGTTCCCGCATTGGCTAGACGGCACGACCGGAAAGACGGTTCCCTTCAGCGCGCTGGACGACGGCGCGGATTTGGTCGAAACCGCATTCCTGATCGAAGGCGTGCTCACTGCGCGCGAGTATTTCGCACAAAATTCGCCCGACGAAACGCGGCTGCGCAAACGTGCCGACGACTTGTGGCGCGCCGTCGAATGGGATTGGTTCGTGCGTGAAACCAATTCGAGCCTGTGTTTGCAATGGCATTGGTCGCCGAAAAATGGCTGGAAGAAGAATCTTCGCATCGCCGGTTTCAACGAAGCGCAGGCGGCGTACCTGCTGGCGCTGGCCTCGCCGACGCATCCGATCCAGCCGAAATGCTATCGCGATGGGTGGATCAATCCGCTCTTCGGACAAACGGCGAACGCGACGCCCGCGCGGCTGGATTTTCCGCGCGAGAACGTCGGGCCGATGTTCTTCACGCACTATTCCTATCTCGGTTTCGATCCGCGAAAAATCACGTGCGGCACGAAAAGTTATTTCGAAGTTTTTCAGGACCTGTGCCATTCGCAGATCACTTACGCCGAAAGCAAACGCGGCGAGTTTGACGGCTATGGCCCGATGTGGGGCCTCACCGCCAGCTACGGGCCCGACGGCTACCGCGCCTTCGCGCCGGGCCGCCTCGATAATGGCACGCTCGCGCCGACCGCCGCGCTCTCGTCGATGCCATACGTTCCAAACGAAAGCCGCACATGTCTGATGGAGATGTACCAGAAATACGGAAAGAAGCTGTGGGGTCCGTTTGGTTTTTACGATGCGTTCAACCTCAAGCGCAATTGGGTCAGCGACGACGTGCTCGGCATCGACGTCGGGCCGATTGCGCCGATGATTGAGAATTATCGCTCGGGCTTGTGCTGGAAATTGTTTATGAACGCAAAGGAAATCTCGCCACTAGTGGCGACCTTGGCGCAGCCCATCGACAACAGCCCGCTGATCGCAATCCCCGCCGTCGCTCCCGCGCCGCTGACAGTGCCGGCGATGCAGCGGAACTAAACGCGCATTTCGTGAAGGCGAAATAGGCCTTATCGGGCCAATAGGCCCAATAGGCCCAATAGGCCAAGCATTCGGAAGGCGCTCTCTTGCGAAGTAGGTGAATGCGCCTGGATGACTCCTGACTCCTGACCCCCTGACTCCTGAACCCTGACTCCCGACTCCTAGCCTATCCCAATCGCTGCACATCCCACATTTCGCGATACAGACCTTCTTTGTTCAGCAGGTCATCGTGCCGGCCCTGGTCCACGATGCGGCCTTCGTCGAGCACGAAAATGCAATCGGCGCCGCGCACCGTGTAAAGCTGGTGCGTGATCACGATGCGCGTCTTGCCGGCGAATTCGTTTTTCAGTGCGCTGTGAATCAGCTTCGCGGTTGCGATGTCGATGTTCGCTGTGTATTCGTCGCAGACGACGATGCCTGGATTGCGCAGGAACACGCGCGCCAGCGCGATGCGCTGCCGTTCGCCCGCCGACAAACTCGCGCCGCCCGCACCGACGGGCGCGTCGAGGCCGCCGTCTTTGCGGCGCTTGGAAATCAGCGCGCCGAGTTTTGCCATTTCAACGGCGTATTGAATGCGCTCGTCGGAAATCTCGCCGTCGTTCGCGCCCATCAACAGATTCTGACGAATCGTGCCGCTGAAAATGAACGGCGCTTGCGGAATGAAGCCGACGTAATCGCGCAGCAGTTTGAGGGGGATTTCGCCCAGCGACAAACCGCCGAGCAGAATGTCGCCGGCGATTGGCTCGAGCAAGCGCAGCAGCAAATAAAAGAGCGTGGTCTTGCCGCTGCCGGATTGTCCGACAATTGCGGCGAAGGTGCCCGGCCGAATGCGAAAGGTGACGTTGTCGAGCACTGGCTTGACGGCGGTTTCGGTTTCGACTGCTTGAGTTCCATTGGTTTTCGCGCCGTTTGACTTCGCGCTCGCGCCGTTTGATGGTACCGCGGGGCCGCTCCCTTGCGGTCGCGGTTCGTGTGCCGGGCTGCTCGATCCGCTGAGCGACGCAAACGCCGCTTTCAGCGCCTCTGTGCGCGACGCTTTGGGCACGCGGAGGCGCCGCGAACTGAAATGGCTGCGGAATGCGCCGTACGCAAAGGTGACGCGGTCGAAGACGACTTCGCCCGACGCGATCGCGGCGCTAACGCCCGGGTCGGAAACTTCGGGCGCTTCGAGCAGACGCTTGAGTTCGAAGAGACTGGGCGCGGACAGTTCAAAATCGGTCGCGAGTTTGAAGACGCTCAAGACCAAGCCTTGCGCCATCAGCAGATTTCCGCCGTAGGCTAGAATCGTGCCTACTTCGCCTTGCCCATTGAAATTGGTCATCGCGATGCGCGACAGGTAATAGCCGAAGATCAGCATCGAAAAAATCGCCGTCGGCACCATGCCGGCGAGGTTGTTCCACCACGCGCTCAAAATCAGGAAGCGCTGCTTTTTAATCAGTTCGCGTTCGTATTCTTCCGCCGATTTGTCGAAGCGCCCCGACGCGACGAGGTCGCGCACGCCGCCAATCGATTCGATGAATTGCGTCAGCAGCCGCTCGTGTTCAAGCTGGTCTTTGCGCGCCCAAAAGCGAACGCGCTCATTAATGCGCCGCAGCACAAACCAGATCGTGACCACGACCACCGGCAGCGTCCACGCGAAACGCGCGTCCAGCCAGAAGAGCGCGCAGAGCATGAAGATTAATTGAAGCGCCGCGAAGACGGCCATCGGCACGCCGGGCGAAACAATTCCGCCCAGCCGCATCACGTCGCCAGTGGTGCGCTGCGCGAATTTGCCCACGACTTGAAAACTCATCTCTTCGCTGGGCAGCGAGCCGACTTTCTTAAAGATCGCCAACTTCACGCGCCGCACCACGTTTTCGGTTACGCGCGTCATCAGCCAATTGACGCCGACTTGCACCATCAGCACAATCAGGTTAACGACCAATAAGCCGCCAATGGCGAAAAAAAGCCTGTCGCGCAGGGCCGCGCTCCAATTGCGTTCCAAAATTGCGGGTACCATCGCGATAAGCACGGAGAAGGCCGCTTGAATCGCCAGCCCGAAAAATGAAAGCGAGAGCCACGCCCAATCGGGCCGGATGTACGGCCAGAAAAAAAGCATGTCTCGTGGGCTAAATTTCGGTGCTTTGGATATGTCCGGCGGCGTGTTCATTTTTGCGCGCGATCTCGCGATTCGTCACGATGATAAGCTGCGCAAAGCTTAGACCATTGATCGCCCCAAGAAGCATCGGCGAACGCTCGCTAATTTCGCCGAATTTTCGTACTACATTGCGTGGCGGTTAGCCGCTCATTCATCATTCGTCGCCCAGTGTTCTTTTTTGCTCTTTTTTGAGCGCTCCGAGCAAAAGCGTGCTATCGCGCATCGAACGGATTCCCATTGTTCCGTGCCGCGCAAGCGCTCACGCATAGGGCGGATAAACGCAATCTTCACGCGCGCTACGGGCGGTATAGGGTTTGCTTTTTACCCGGCATAGTTGCTCACTGTCTTCATTTTGACCACTCAAGAATAGGGATTCCCATGCGCATAACTCTGGTTGCGTTCCGTGCTTTTTTGTCTGCGTTAATATTGTCGTCGGTGGCTTGTTTGAACGCCTCCGAGGCGCCGATCTCCATCGGTTTCATCTACGTTGGGCCGCGCGATGATTTCGGCTACAACCAGGCGCACGCCGAAGGCGCCGCGGCACTCAAATCGCTTCCCGGCGTGACGGTGAAAGAGGCTGAGAATGTCGCCGAAACCATCGCCGTGCAAAAGACCATGGAGAGCATGATCAAGCTCGACGGCTGCACGCTCATTTTCCCGACATCGTTCGGTTACTTCTCGCCGCACATCCTAAAGGTGGCGCCCAAAAATCCGACTGTCACCTTTTTTCACTGCGGAGGCTTGTATCAAGAGGGCAAGCACCCCGCCAACGTCGGCAGTTACTTCGGCTACATCGACGAAGCGCAGTACGTTTGCGGCGTGGTCGCAGGGAATATGACCAAATCCGGCAAGCTTGGATTCGTTGCCGCGAAACCAATTCCGCAAGTGCTGCGCAACGTCAATTCGTTCGAACTCGGCGCGCGCTCGGTCAATCCGAAGGTTACGACGCAAGTGATTTTCACCGGCGATTGGTCGATGCCTGTGAAGGAAGCTGAAGCCGCGAACAGTTTGATCGATCAGGGCGTGGACGTGCTGACCTGCCACGTCGATTGTCCGAAAGTCGTCGTCGAAACCGCGGAGAAGCGCGGCATCTACGTCAGCGGTTATCACGCCAGCCAAGCCACGCTCGCGCCGAAAGGATACCTTACCGGCGCCGAATGGAATTGGGGCAAAGTCTACGTCGATTATGTGAATTGTGTGCGCGAAGGCAAGACGTGGCCGCATCTGGTTCGCGGCGGATTGAAGGAAGGCATCGTCAAACTTTCGCCCTACGGCGCGGCGTGCTCCGACAAAGCCAAGGCCGACGGCGACGCTGCGAAAGCGAAATTCATGGCCGGCAATTTCATCGTCTACAAAGGCCCGCTCAAGGACAACCAAGGCAATGTCGTGATCGAAGCCGGCAAGGAACACGGCCAGACCGACATCGCGCTGGAGAGCATGAATTACCTGGTCGAGGGAGTGATCGGTTCGACGAAATAATTTTCACGCAGAGACGCAAAGACGCGGAGGAGAGCGCAGAGAAGCAAAGCGATAATGGATTGCGTAAACGACCGTTTGCGCCTCTGCGTGAGAAAATAGATCATGGCCAGCACCGCATCAAATTCCGCCGGGCGTTTCCGGCAAGCGCTGGAGACGCTTACGCTGCGCATCGGCGCGCTGGTGGTTTCGCTGTTTCTGTTCGGCATCTTCATCAAATGCACCGGAAAAAGTCCGCTGGACGCGTTCGCCAACATGTACAAAGGCGCGTTCAGCAGTTGGACTGCGTTTCAATTCACGCTGACCAGCGCCGCGCCGCTTTTGCTTACCGCTTTATGTACCGCGTTGCCCGCGCGCCTTGGCATGGTGATCATCGGCGGCGAAGGCGCGCTGCTGATGGGCGGTTTGAGCGCGGCGCTGGTTGGGCTGGCGTGCGAAAATTGCGGGCCGTACACCGCGCTCATCGCGATGCTGCTGGCCGGCGCGGCGGCCGGCGGCTTGTGGATCATGCTCGCGGGAGCGCTGCGATATTACCGCGGCGTGAACGAAACGATCAGCAGTTTGCTGCTCAACTACATCGCCATTGCGCTGCTCAATCATTTTGTCGAAGGACCGTTCAAAGATCCGGAAAGCTTGAACAAGCCGTCCACGCGACCGCTCGCGGATGAACATCAACTCGGCTCAATTCCGGGTATGGATGTGCATTGGGGATTGGCCTACGGCGTGATCGCGTGCCTCGTCTGTTACTTTTTGATTCAGCATACGACGTTCGGATTTGCGGTGCGCACGACCGGCGCGAACATCCGCGCGGGGCGCATCGTCGGGCTGTCCGTCGGTGCGCTGACGTTGATCACGACTTTCATGGCGGGCGCGGCGGCGGGTGTCGCGGGCATGGTGGAAGTGGCGGCGGTGAATCAGCAAGCGAATGCGTCCCTGATTTCGGGCTACGGTTATGCGGGCATTCTCGTCGCGTTCATCGCGCGGCATAACCCGCTCGCGATTATTCCCGTCGCGGTGTTAATGGGCGGAATCATGGCCAGCGGCAATTTGCTGCAAACAAACATGAAACTGCCGGATGCGACGGTCAAAGTTCTGCAAGGCATCATGTTTATCGTGATCCTCACCAGCGAATCGCTGTACGGGCGCTTCAAAATTTTCCAGCCGCGCGAAGCGACAGAAAAGCCGCACACGCCCGAGAAGAAAGACGACGGCAAACCCATCGCCGCGCCGGAAGGAGGGCTCGCCGTTGGCTGACGCAGCAACCTCTCTTGGCTGGACCGGCGTGGCCATCTCCGTGCTCGGCGGCACGCTGCGCGTGAGCACGCCCTATCTTTTCGTAGGCTTGGGCGAATGCCTCACCGAAAAAAGCGGGCGCATTAATCTGGGCCTCGAAGGCACGCTCGTGATGGGCGCAATGACCGGCTACGGCGTCTCGTACCTGAGCGGATCGCCGTGGCTGGGCGTGCTCGCCGCCGGTGGCGCGGGATCGATTCTGGGCGCGATGCACGCGTGGATTTGCAGCCGCCCGCGCGTCAACGACGTGGCGGTCGGGATCGCGATGATGATTCTCGGCGTCGGCTTCGCGTTTTTCCTGGGCAAAGCACTCATTCAACCCACCGCGCCGCGTCTTCCCGCGATTGAATTGGGCTCATGGAGCAGCAACCCGCAAGTGCGATCGTCGCTGCAGGTCAATGTGTTGCTCGCCATCGGCGCGTTGCTGGCGCCGACGTTTGCGTGGGGCTTAAAAAATACGCGCTGGGGCTTGTGGCTCGTCACGACCGGCGAAAGCGCCGAAGCCGCGCGCGCGATGGGCATCAACGTTAACCGCGTGCGTTTGTGGGCGACCGTCGCCGGCGGATTTCTCGCGGGCGTCGGCGGTTCGTTCTTGTCGCTTTTTTATCCGGGAAGTTGGAGCGAAGGACTTTCCAGCGGCCAGGGTTTGATGGCCGTGGCGCTCGTGATTTTTGCGCGCTGGAGTCCCGTGCGCTGCTTGTTCGCCGCGCTGCTCTTCGGAGGCGCCAGCGCGCTTGGCCCGGCGCTTCAATCGGCTGGAATTTCATACGGCTATCACTTGTTCAACGCGGCGCCATACGTGCTGACGTTGGTCGTGATGATCATCACCAGTTCGAGAAGCAAAGCGCTGGCGGGCGCGCCAGGGGAACTGACGTTAGGAAGATGAGTTAAGTAGAACGGAGCTCCTGCTCCGTTCATTTTGGTCGCAGGGCTGAACGGAGCGGGAGCTCCGTTCTACGGAGTAAAGCCATGCCGGAGAAGTACGTCCAAGCCGATCCCTACCGCTGGCCTTACAACGGCCAGCTCTCGCCGCAAAACACGGCGCTGATCGTGATCGACATGCAAACCGATTTTTGCGGCATCGGCGGTTACGTGGAGCGCATGGGCTACGACATTTCGATGACGCGCGCGCCGATCGCGCCGATCAAACGCCTGCTCGCTGCGTTTCGCTCGAAGGGCTTCCACATCCTCCACACGCGCGAAGGCCATCGGGCCGATCTCTCCGATTTGCCGGCTAATAAGAGATGGCGTTCGCGCCAAAAAGGCGCGGGCATCGGCGACCCGGGACCGTGCGGGCGCGTGCTGGTGCGCGGCGAACGCGGTTGGGAAATCATTCCGGAACTCGCGCCGCTGGCCGGCGAACCAGTGATCGACAAGCCGGGCAAGGGTTCGTTTTACGCGACCGATCTGGAAATGATTTTGCATCAGCGCGGCATTCGCAACATCGTGTTGACGGGCATCACGACCGATGTCTGCGTGCACACGACGATGCGCGAAGCCAACGATCGCGGTTTTGAATGCTTGCTGCTTGAAGATTGCTGCGGCGCGACCGACGCTGGAAATCACGCCGCCGCGGTAAAAATGGTCAAGATGCAGGGCGGCGTATTCGGCGCAGTTTCCACGTCGTCGGCTCTGTTGGAGGCGCTCACATGATCGCAACAATCAGCAACAATCCCGTGGTGCAGGCGTCCCGCCTGCACGATTCCACGAAAAGAACTCCGCCGCTGGTCGAAACCTACAACGTCACCAAGCGTTTCGGCTCGTTTGTCGCGCTGGATACGATTACGACGACAATTCTCCCCTGCTCGTTCCACGCGCTGCTGGGCGAAAACGGCGCGGGGAAAAGCACGCTGGTCAAATGCATCATGGGCTGCCAGAAACCCGACGGCGGTTCAATCATGATCGACAAGCACGAGGTCGATTTTTCGAATCCGCGCGACGCGCAAGCGTACGGCATCGGGATGGTCTATCAGCATTTCACGCTCGTGCCGAACATGACCGTGCTCGAAAATTTCGTGCTCGCGCGCGCCGGCTTGTCTGCGGTCGTCGATTGGAAATCCGAGCGAAAACGCCTCGATCAATTCTTTGACACGATGCCGTTCAGGGTTGAGCCGTCCGCGCTCGTCAAGAATTTGGCTGCGGGACAGAAGCAAAAAGTGGAAATCCTCAAGCAGCTTTATCTCGATACGCGCATGTTGATTCTCGACGAACCGACGTCGGTGTTGACGCCGGACGAGGCCGCTGAGATTTTGGGGATGATTCGAAAGATGACGCGCGACGGCGTGCTCTCCGCGCTGCTGATCACGCACAAACTCAAGCAAGTGATGGATTACGCCGACGAAATCACGGTGCTGCGGCGCGGCAAATTCGCGGGGCGCGGTTTGGTCAAAGACCTCACGCCCGACGCGATGGCCGACATGATGGTCGGCGGCCGCAGTTCCACGCAAGGCGCGTCGCGCACGGCTCAAGCGCCCGGGCCGGTGCGGCTTGAAATTGAAAACTTGAGCGCCCACGACGAAACCGGCAAGCGCACGCTCAAAAACGTGTCGCTGAAATTACGCAGCGGGGAAATCGCCGGCATTGCGGGCGTCTCCGGCAATGGCCAGCGCGAATTGGTCGAAGTCATCGCCGGCCAGCGCCGCGCCTCCGGCGGACACGTGCGCGTCAACGGCGAAAGGTTCTCCGCGTCGCGCAAGGAAACGCGCAAGCACAAGCTCTTCTGCCTCCCCGAAGAACCGCTCAAAAACGCCTGCGCGCCGAACATGACCGTGACTGAAAATCTGGCGCTGCGCAACTTCGACCGCGCGCCGATTTCGTTTGGAAAATGGCTGCTGAGCGGACGCGCTCTCTTGAAACAGGCGCATTCGCTGATCGAACGCTTCCGCGTCCGCACGCCTTCGCCGCACGCCTCCATCGGCCAATTGTCCGGTGGCAACGTGCAGCGCGCGGTGCTCGCGCGCGAACTCAGCGGCGACGTGGAAATTCTGATTGCGGCCAATCCCGTCTTCGGATTGGATTTCGGCGCCGTCGCGGACATTCATCGCCAATTGATCGAAGCACGCAACCGCGGGGCGGCGGTCTTGCTGGTCAGCGAAGATTTGGACGAACTTTTCGAATTGTCGGATCGCTTGCTGGTAATGTTCGGCGGTGAAATCGTTCACGAAACGCCCATTGAAAGCGCGCAGATTCGCACGATCGGCTCGCACATGGCCGGCATGAGCGCCGGAAAAGCGCACGTGAAGGAATCGCACGCGCAAGCGCCGAATTTGAGCGCCGCAGTCGTTTCCACATGATCGCCGAGCCACGAATCCGTGGCGTTCGACTTTTTTGACTTTCGACTTTGGACTTAGACATATGCCCACTCTTTCCGCTCAGCCCTACGACTACAGCTTTCCCACGGACGGCGTGGCGCTGGCGCTCATCGACATGCAGCGCGATTTCGTCGAGCCCGGTGGATTCGGCGCGGCGCTCGGCAACGATGTGACGCTTCTCCAAAGAATTATTCCGACCGTGAAGCGCTTGCTTGACGGATTTCGCCGGGCGAAATTGCCGGTCATTCACACGCAAGAAGGACATGTGCCAAGTCTCACGGATTGCCCGCCGTCGAAACGCGCGCGGGGGCGCGGCAAAACGACGATTGGCGATCCGGGGCCGATGGGGCGCATTCTTGTGCTCGGGCAACCGGGCTGCGATTTCGTCAATGAATTGCGTCCCGCGCCAGGCGAAATAGTATTGCCGAAGCCCGGCAAGGGCGCGTTTTTCGGCACCGATCTCGACGGCATTTTACGCCGCATGCATATCACGCATTTGATGCTGGGCGGCGTGACGACGGAAGTCTGCGTACAAACCACGATGCGCGAAGCGAACGACCGCGGCTACGAATGCGTGCTGATTGAAGACGCGACCGAAAGTTACTTTCCCGAATTCAAACGCGCCACGCTGGAGATGGTGCGCGCGCAAGGCGGCATCGTCGGCTGGACTTCGACGACGGAGAATGTGCTCGCGGCGCTCGCGACGCTTTCTCCGCGCTCGGATGCGAACGCGGCGATTGCCAAAGCGCTCAACGCCGCGCCCGCTGTGGTGCGAAAATTGAACGCCGGCCGTGCGCGCTTTGACGATCTGGCGTGGATGCCATTTCGCCAGGGCATTGAAATTTTTCCGGTTCTCGACGCCAACGGCGCTGGCCAATGCGCGTCCGCGCTGCTGCGCTACAAACCCGGCACGAGCGTCGCGGCGCACGTGCATCTGGGCTGCGAACATATCATCGTGTTGGATGGTTCGCAGAGCGACGGCAAGAACAATTATTCGGCGGGCGATCTGCTTGCCAGTCCGCCCGGCACCTCGCACAGTATTACCAGCGCCACCGGTTGCGTGGTGCTGGCGATCTGGGAAAAGCCGATATCGTTCGAACTCATTGGCGCGGCGCGCATCGAAAAGTAGAATATAAATTCAATCGACGCGGCAAAATAGGAGCGGCGGCACTCTTGCCGCCGTGAATCTCGGCTGCAAGAGTGCCGCCGCTCCTGCAACTAGCGTCACGGAGATGTGAAACGCGATATGAATGCCGCCGCGCAATTCGAACTAAGTCTCGATATTCAAAACCTTCGCGCCGCTTACCTCTCCGGCGCGTTGACTGTTGAGCCGGTGCTCACGATCGCGTTGGAGCGCATCGAGCGCGAAACGCGCAGCGGCATTTGGATTCACCGCGCCGCGCGCGAGACGCTCCTCGCCGCCGCTGGCGAGTTGCGCAAACGCGATCCGCGCGACTTGCCGCTGTATGGAATTCCCTTTGCGGTCAAAGACAACATCGACGTGGCGGGGATGCCCACGACGGCCGCGTGCCCCGCTTTTGCGTACACGCCGAAAGAATCCGCGCTGGTCGTTCGCCGACTGATCAACGCGGGCGCGATCTGTATTGGCAAAACGAACATGGATCAATTCGCCGCGGGCCTCGTCGGCACGCGTTCGCCTTACGGCGAATGTCAAAACGCATTTAACCCGGAGTACATTTCCGGCGGATCGAGTTCCGGGTCGGCGGTCGCCGTTGCGCTGGGGCAAATTTCGTTTGCGCTCGGCACGGATACCGCCGGCTCCGGCCGCGTGCCGGCTGCGTTCAACAATCTCGTCGGATACAAGCCGACGCGCGGGCTGCTCAGCACGCGCGGCGTCGTGCCGGCGTGCCGTTCGTTGGATTGCGTCTCCGTCTTCGGCCTGACAGTTTCGGATGCCGTTGAAGTGGTGCGCGCCGCGGCTGAATTCGACGAAGCCAGCTTCACTCCACGCGACGCGCGCGGCGTATTCGATCGCGCGACCATCTCCGCGCCGCGCATGCGATGCGGAATTCCGCAGCGCGGGCAGATACAATTTTTCGGTGACAACGAAGCGGAAAGACTCTTCGACGCGGCAGTCGGGCGCATTAAAACCTGCGGTGCGGAGATTGTCGAAATCGATTTCTCGCCGTTCCAGCAAGCCGCTCAGCTTCTTTACAACGGCCCGTGGCTCGCCGAACGTTACGCTGCGCTGCGCACGTTCATCGACACACTGGCGCATGAAATGTTCCCCGTCACACGCGACATTCTCGAACGCGGCTGCGGAGTCAGCGGCGCCGATGTGTTTAATGGCGTCGTTCGCCTCGACGCGATGCGCACGCTCGCGTTGCGTGAATGGAAAAAGATGGACCTGCTGCTGCTGCCAACGGCGCCGACGATTTACACGATTGCCGCCGTCAATGCCGAGCCATTCGAATTAAACGCGCGCCTCGGTTATTACACAAATTTCGTCAACCTGCTGGATTGCGCCGCGCTCGCGCTCCCCGCCGGATTTCGCGGCGACGGGCTGCCGTTCGGAATTTCGCTCGTCACGCCGGCGCTCAACGACGCCGCGCTCTTCGAGCTTGGCGCAAGTTATCATCGCGCGCTTGGCGGAAATCTTGGCGCGACGCCGGCTCCGCTCGCATCCATCGCGCAAACTTCGCCCGTTCCGGCAGCGGCGCCGTTCCCCCCTCCCCTTGGGGAAGAGGGGTTAGGGGTGAGTGGCATTCGTCTCGCTGTCGTCGGCGCGCACTTGCGCGGCCAGCCGTTGAATCATGAATTGACCAAGCTCAACGCGCGGTTCGTCGAATCCTGCCGCACTGCGCCTGTGTACAAACTTTATGCGCTCGCGACACAGCCGCCGAAACCGGGGCTGATCCAAGTCGCGGCGGGCGAGGGCACCGCGATCGAAGTGGAGGTGTGGGAACTCGCGCCGGCCGCGTTTGGGACTTTCGTCGCCAACGTTCCGCCGCCGATGGGCATTGGCACACTCAAACTCGAATCCGGCGCGCTGGTCAAAGGTTTTTTGTGCGAACCGCTCGCGACACACGGCGCGCAGGATATTTCATCGTACAAAGGCTGGCTGAATTATCGCAGTGCACGCGCTCAATAGCCCGCAAGCGGCGCCGTTCCGGCCAAGGCCGTTTCAAACGCTCGCCGCTCTCCGCGCCGTCACCAAGCCGCCCTGCGTGCACGCCGAGGTGCGATAGCCCGTCCAGCCGTGAAATTTCGCGCCGGCGAATCCGCTTTCAGTGAGCATCGTCAGGAGCGACCGCTCCCAAATCGCGCCGGCAATTCAGTCCGACCAACTGCCTTTGCGCGCGACCTCCTCCGGCGTCACGCTGTCTACCAGAAAAATGTCGGCCATCTGAAGGCGCCCGCCCGGCTTCAGCACGCGCAGGATTTCGGACAGCACTTTTAGCTTATCGACGCAGAGATTGAAGACACCGTTGGTGATCGCGACGTCCACGCTCGCGTCCTTCAGCGGCATTTTCTCCGCATCGGCCAGATAAAATTCGATAGTCGAAATGCCGACTTCGCGCGCGTTGCGCGCGGCCTTTTCGATCATTGCGGCGGTCATGTCGATGCCGATGACTTTGCCCGGCGGCCCGGCGCGCCTCGCCGCGAGGATGCTATCCAGCCCTGCGCCGCAACCGATGTCGAGCACCGTTTCGCCACGATGGATTGCCCCGAGCGAAAAGGGATTTCCCACGCCGGCGAAGGACTCCGTCACTTCCGGCGGCAACGCATCGATTTCCGCCGCAGCATAGCCGAGTTGTTTCGCGCTCTCCGGCCCGATGGGAAAAGGCGGCTTTTCGCGCGGAGACAAAGCCACGCGCGCAAAGCGGGATTTGACTGCGGATATGAGGGAATCGAGGCTGTCCGGCATGGTCGAAACTCCTTACTCCTTACTCCTTACTCTCGACTCTCCACTTAATTCCTATCCCGCTTTTCCCAACACAAACGACAAGATCAACAAGCAAAACACCAGCGCGGTGATCGCCGTAAAAATGCGGTCGCGCTGGTATATAAACGTGAAGACCGAAACCAGCACGCGCAGCACCGGCGTGGCGATCAGCAGGAGCAGGCCTAGCGTGATGATGGCTTGTCCCTGAAAATGGCGCAGGCCGTCGCCCACGTCCTGGAGCGAATGCGGAAATGCCGCGCCGGGTTTGGTCAGGCGTTGAAAGGTGGCGGGAGAGGACAGTTCCATGGAATGACGCGCAAGACCAACGATCGATCCGATGAGGATCACGATCATGCTCGCGATCACGCCGATGCGCAGCAGATTGCTGATGAGCAATTCGACTTTTCGGACGCGATGATCGGGATCATCCGCTTCGGGCAGCGCCGGGGCCGCAGTTTCAGACTTGAGATCGCTCATGCGCGGATTCCTTTCAGCAGCATTTCAGCCGAGACCCACAACAACACGACCACAAAAACCACGCGAATCGTCGAGCCTTTCATTCGCCCAAGCAGGTGCGAACCCATCGCTGCGCCGGCGAGCACGCCCGCCGCAACGGGGGCGGTGATGAATGGGTCGATGTCGCCGCGCGAAAAATAGACGCCGGCGCTGGCCGCGGCGGTGACGCCGATCATGAAATTGCTGGTCGCCGTCGAGACTTTGATCGGCAGATGCATCGCCAAATCCATCGCGGGCACTTTCAGCGAGCCGGAGCCAATCCCCAGCAGGCCGCTGACCATGCCGGCAACATACATCAGCAGCAGGCCGATGCGCGTGCCGGAGACGCGGTAGGGGACTTCGCGGCCCACGGCACCGTCGAAATAACTGCCGTGCAGGCGCAAATAATCCGCCCACGGCGCGGGGCGCGTTGGCGGCGCGCCGATGCCGGTCTTGCTGCGATGGCGAAACATCATCAACGACGAATAGCCCATCACCAAACCGAAGACCACGTAGAGCCAGCGCGTGCCGATGTGGCCGGCGACGTACGCGCCGGTTAACGCGCCGGACGTCGTGGCCAATTCCAGCAGCATGGCCACACGCAGGTTGGTCATGCGTTCGCGCACGTACGCCGCCGCAGCGCCGGTGGATGTCGCGATCACGGAAACAATCGACGCGCCGATGGCGTAGCGAATATCGATGCCGAAAAAAAGTGTGAGCGCCGGAATAACAATGATGCCGCCGCCCAATCCGAGCAGCGAACCAAGCGTGCCCGCGGCGACGGACACAACGAACGCAAGCAGCGTGAATATCAGCGGCGTCATGCACTCATCATGCGCAAGCGTCGAGCCAATTCAACGTTTAAAAGCGGGCGATCCGAGGCGAAGGCGTTCAGCCTGTGTGTCGTGCAGGCGAGACGCCTGCACCACGGATCGCATGTCCCTTGAACTTTGAACGTTCAATTGCCGATAATCTCTAATGCCGGTATAGTAACCGTTAATCGGGCTGGGGAATGGACTCGCACGAATTCGGGACGCCATGAGTTCTATTGAAACCGAGGACTTGAAGAGCGCCACGGTGGATATCCAGTGGCGCAAAAATTACGCCGCCCTCCCCGGCGTCTACGACGAGATGCTCTTGCCTCACGCCGCGGGCGCCCATTCACTTCAGCAAAGCCAGGACAGTTTTTCGCAAAGCCAGAGTAGCGGTTCGCTGAATGAAAATGAGAGCGCGGCCATCCGCCCGCATTGGTCCGTCTTCGTCGAACACATCGATCAACTGGGGCAGAAGGAACTCTCGCGCCGCTGGGATTTCGCGAAGCGGTTGCTGCACGAGAACGGCGTCTCGTACAACGTCTACGGCGATCCGCGCGGGATCGACCGCCCGTGGGTGCTCGACGCGGTTCCGTTTCTGATTTCGGCGCGCGAATGGAGCGGCTTGGAAATGGCGCTCACGCAGCGCACGCGCCTGCTCAACGTGATTCTGGCCGATTTGTACGGACCGCAGAAATTGCTCAAAGACGGCAAGCTTCCGCCGGAATTAATTTACGCGCATCCGGGGTTTTTGCGGCCGGTCCATGGCGTGGCGCTGCCCGCGAACATCCATCTGCATTTGCATTCGGCGGATTTAGTCCGCACGCCCGACGGGCGCTGGACGGTGATGGGCGACCGCACCCAAGCGCCCTCCGGCGCGGGCTACGCGCTTGAAAACCGCATCGTTCTGTCCCGCATTTTTCCGGAAGTTTTCAAAGATTGCCAGGTGCAGCGACTCGCACAATTTTTCCGGCGCATGCGCGAAACGCTGCGCGCCGCCGCACCCCACAACCGCGACAACCCGCGCATCGTGCTGCTCACGCCGGGCCCTTACAACGAAACGTATTTCGAGCAGGCGTACCTCGCGCGCTACCTCGGCTACACGCTGGTCGAAGGCGGCGATTTGGCGGTGCGCGACCAATGCGTGTATTTGAAAACGCTCGGCGGCCTGCATCGCGTGGACGTGATCCTGCGGCGCATGGACGACGATTACTGCGACCCGCTCGAATTGCGCGCGGATTCGTTTCTCGGTGTTCCCGGCCTCGTGCAATCCGTGCGCTCGGGCAACGTGGCCATCGCCAATCCGCTCGGCAGCGGCCTCGCCGAAACGGACGCGCTCAAGCCGTTTCTGCCGGTGCTATGCAAGCACCTTCTCAGCGAGGAATTGCTTTTGCCGTCGGCGCCGAGTTATTGGTGCGGGCAGAAAAACGACATGGATTACGTGCTGGACAATCTCGGCAAAATGGTCGTCAAACCCGCCTATCCGCAGCGCGGCGCGGAATCTATTTTTGCGTCCAATCTCGCCGCCGCGCAGCGCGAGCTGCTCAAGGCCAAAGTGCGCGCGAAGCCGTGGAGCTACGTGGCACAGGAGGAGATCGCGTTCTCCACTGTGCCGGTGATGATCGGCAACCAGATTCAGCCGCGCAACGCCGTGCTGCGCACCTACATGGTCGCGTCCGAAGGTTCGTACAGCGTGATGCCCGGCGGCCTGACGCAAGTTCCGACCTCCGACACCATGCAGGCCTTCTCGCTGCAACACGGCGCGGGGAGCAAAGACACATGGGTGCAATCCTCCGGCCCGGTGAGCAATTTCAGTTTGCTGCGGCACGAGAACGAGCCGATCGAACTGACGCGCGGCGGCAGCGACTTGCCCAGCCGCGTTGCCGACAATCTTTTCTGGCTGGGGCGCTACGTCGAACGCGCTGAAAACAACGTGCGCCTCATGCGCAGCATCGCCAACCGCCTTTCGGAGAAATCGATCTGGGGCGAGGTGCGCGAACTTGGCGATCTCATGCGCGCACTGCGCCACCAACCGGGCACCCGCAGCGCGGGCGCTCCGCCGTCAGACGCCATCGCTTCGCAGCCATCGGAAGAGGATCCGGAATTACCCGACGCCGACGCGCCGAGCGACGAATTGAAACTGCTGCTCGAAGAAAGCCGCAGTCCCGGCGGGCTTTATTCCACGCTGCAACTGATGCAGGGCGTCGCGCGCTCGGTGCGCGACAGAATTTCCAACGACACCTGGCGCGTGATGAACAGCCTCGCCGAAGACGCCGTCTGGCCCAAGCAGCTCGACGGCACGGGGCTCACCGAAATCGTGCAGCGGCTCAACGCGATGGTCGCGACGCTGGCGTCGTTTGGCGGATTGGCCAGCGAAAGCATGACGCGCGGGCAGGTGTGGCTGTTCATGGACATGGGGCGGCGGCTGGAGCGCGCTATTAATATGGTGGGGCTGCTGCGCAGCACGCTGATCACGCCCGTGCGCGAAGACGGCTCGCTGCTCGAAGCGATCCTCGAAGTCGGCGACTCCTTTATGACCTACCGCCGCCGCTATTTGGCGAACCTGCAGCTCGCGCCGGTGATCGATCTGCTTTTGTGCGACGAAACCAATCCGCGCTCGGTGGTGTTTCAATACGTGATGCTGCAGGAGCATGTCGAAGCGCTGCCACGCGACCAAACGCTGGCGCATCTCACGCCCGAACAGCGGGTGACCGTCGGTGGGCTGGCCGCTCTGCGCCTGGCGAACATCGAGGAACTCTGCGAGCCCGATGCGCACGACAAGCGCACGAACCTGGCGCATCTTTTGACGCAAATTGAAGAGGACATGACGACGTTGAGCGATATCGTGACGCGGCAGTTCTTGAGCCACGCGCAGACCTCGCGGCAATTGGCGAGTCTCGACTCAAAAACTCACGACCTTAAACCATCAATCCTTGACCCTGAAATCTTGAATCTTGAACCGTGAACTTTGAACCCTAGAACCGTTAACCCTTGAACCCTGCCTTTACCCATGAAATACCGCGTCCTCCATCTTACGACATACCACTACCGCGAACCGATTTCGCTGTGTCAGAACGAAATCCATCTGGCGCCGCGCAACTACACGCAGCAGACTTGCCACTACAGCCATTTGCAGATTTTGCCCGTGCCGTCGGTGATGACGGAGCGGCGCGATTTCTTCGGCAACACCGCGGCGTATTTTGCGATTCAGGAACGGCATCAGAAATTGGCGATTGCCGCGGAAAGCAAAGTCGCTGTGCTGCCGTCGAACACGCCGGCCGCGTCGCTCACGCCGCCGTGGGAGGACGTGCGCGAGATGCTGATTGGCAAAGACGCGCCGCGGCATCTTGAAGCCACGCAATTCCTGCACGATTCGAGTTACATCAAGTTCGGCGAGGAATTCGCAGCGTTTGCGCGCGAGTCGTTCACGCGCGCGCGGCCGATTCTGGAAGCCGCACTCGAACTGACGCACCGCATCCATACGGGATTTATCTACGATACAAAAGCCACTACGATGACGACGTCGATCACACAGGTGTTGCAGATGCGACGCGGCGTGTGCCAGGATTTCGCGCATTTGCAGATTGCGTGCCTGCGCTCACTGGGTCTGGCCGCGCGCTACGTCAGCGGCTATCTGCTCACCGCGCCCGCGCCCGGAAAGGAAAAGCTCGTTGGCTCCGATGCCTCGCACGCCTGGATTTCGCTGTATTGCCCCGGCTTCGGGTGGATCGATCTTGATCCGACGAACGACATGGTGCCGTCGGACAAACACGTGCTCGTCGCATGGGGCCGCGATTACGCGGACGTGTGCCCGATCAAAGGGGTGATTTTGGGCGGGCGGAATCATACGATCAGCGTGTCAGTGGACGTGGCGCCGATTGCGTAATGCGGATTGGCGCTAACTGGCGCAGGCGAGCGTTTGCTTTTTCTCTTCGACGAGTTCCAAAATCGGCTTCAGCATCGACGGGATTTCAATGCTGGAATCGTCCTTGTCGAGCTGAATCATTCCAAGCAGCGAGAGATAAAAGCAGATGCTCTCCGCGATGTGTTCGAGTTCATGGGTGGGGTCTTCATCCCAGGCCAGGACAAAATGATTCGGCTCCGTGTGAAAGTTGATGGCTTGGAGGCGCTCGCAGTTGTATTTTTCGCCGGAGAAGAAGTCGAAGACGGATTTATCCTTGTAGAATTTCAAATCGACTTCGTTCGGATCGATCTTGGCACGATCCGCCAGAGGGCGGTCGTAGCCTTCGTCGTCATTCATTTCGATGTAGGCGTGAGGCCAAATCTTTGCGATCAAGTCCAACACTGACGACGCAGCATCACATGCTGGAGCACATAGTACCGCGTGTACACGATGTCGAGGGGGAAAGCCCATCTCCCGCCAAACCTGCTCTGCCGGCTTACCCTTCGTCATCGACCTTCCACTCCTTCCCATCGATCAACAATTTGTTTCCAATCTTCACACCAATCGCGAGAACTCGAACTACATTGCTCTCTATAGTATACATCGCACGATGATCGTCGATTCGAAGGTGCCACGGATAGGTGCTGTCGTTTCGCCGTAGCTTTCTGTGCTTCGAAAGGACATGCGGTTCATGCTCAAGCTGCCGATAAATTTGGCTCCTGATTTTTCCGCGATAAAATGCGGTAAACGCTCGGATCTGTCGCTCGGCCTCCGGTTCAATTTCGATCTGGTAAGTCAAAGCCGCCGCACCCCTCTTTAGCGCAACTTGACATGATAGTACCACACGCATCGCTCCACCGCAACGCGTGCGGAATTCCGCTGCGAGCATGGCAGTTTCGAGTATAATTCAGTGCTTGGATTGTTGAAAAGGACCGCCCGTGGACCCCGCCCTCGTCGCCCAATTCCCCACCCACTCCCGCGCACTTGTCGAGCTGCTCAAACAGCGCATCGTGATCATTGACGGCGCGATGGGCACGACCATTCGCACGTACGGGATGACGGAGGCGGACATTCGCGGGGAGCGCTTCAAGGATGCGAAGAAGGATTTGAAGAACAACGGCGATTTATTTTCGCTGACTCAGCCAAAAATGATCGGCGACATTCACCGGCGATTTCTTGAAGCCGGCGCGGACATTATTGAAACCAATACGTTTTCGGCGACGAGCATTGGGCAGAGCGAATTCTTTGTCGATGATCCGCGCGAGCATGGCGGGCGGAAGGATCCTGCGTTTTTTCAGCGCGTGGTCGAAGATAAATTCCTGAACGATCTGGCGTGGGACATCAACGAATCGTCCGCGCGGCAGTGCCGTGAATGGGCGGACCGAATTGGAAATGCGACGGGCCAGCCGCGCTTTGTGGCGGGAGCGATCGGGCCGTTGACGGTGTCGTTGTCGATTTCGCCGGACGCGAACGATGCGTCGTTTCGCGCGGTGACGTTCGATCAGGTGCTGGCTGCGTACCGCAATCAGACGCGCGCGTTGATTGCCGGCGGCGCGGATTTTCTGCTGGTCGAAACCGTCTTCGACGCGCTCAACGCGAAAGCAGCGCTGGTCGCGATTCAAGAAGTCTTCGAGCAAGACAAGGTGTGTCTGCCGATCATGATTTCGGCGGCGGTCGGGCGCGGCGGCGAGACGCTGATTTCGGCGCAGACCGTCGAGGCGTATTGGAACGCCGTGGCGCACGTCAATCCGCTGGCGGTTGGGTTGAATTGTTCGCTCGGTCCGGATTTGATGCGGCCATTTCTCGAAGAACTCGGCAACAAATCGAACGCGTATATTTCGTGCTACCCGAATGCGGGATTGCCCAATCCGCTGTCGCCGACGGGCTTCGATTTGCATCCGTGCCACATGGCGGATTTTCTAGGCGAATTCGCGCGCGCTGGGATGATCAATATCGCCGGCGGCTGCTGTGGCAACACGCCCGAGCACATCGCCGCGATTGCGAAAACGTTGGAAGGCATTCCGCCGCGCGTGCCGCCGCACATCGAGCCGAAATTGCGCTTGAGCGGGTCGCAGCCGTACACACATGACGAGCGCAATTTTTTGATGATTGGCGAACGGACGAACGTGACCGGTTCGCCGAAGTTTGCGAAGCTCATCAAAGAAAATAAGCTCGAAGAAGCCGCCGCAGTTGCGCGGCAGCAGGTCGAGAACGGCGCGAATGTGATCGACGTCAACATGGACGAAGGATTGATCGATTCCGAAGCGATGATGACGCGCTTTTTGAATCTGATCGCGGCCGAGCCGGACGTGACCAAAGTTCCGGTCATGGTCGATTCGTCGAAGTGGAGCGTGATCGAAGCGGGCTTGAAATGCCTGCAAGGCAAAGGCATCGTCAATTCGATCAGTCTCAAGGAAGGCGAAGAGAAATTTCTTGCCCAAGCGAAACTGGTGCGGCGCTATGGCGCGGCGGTCGTTGTGATGGCGTTTGACGAACGCGGGCAGGCGGATTCTTACGAGCGCAAAATCGAAATCTGCAAACGCAGCTACGATCTGCTCACGCAAAAAGCGGGATTGCCGCCGCAGGATATTATTTTCGATCCGAACATATTGACTGTCGCGACAGGGATGGACGAGCACAACAATTACGCGCTCGATTTCATCCGCGCAGCGAAGTGGATCAAAGAGCATCTGCCGCTGGCACACGTGAGCGGCGGGGTGAGCAACATTTCATTCAGCTTTCGCGGCAACAACACGGTGCGCGAGGCGATGCATTCGGCGTTTTTGTATCACGCGATCAAAGCGGGGCTCGACATGGGCATCGTCAACGCGGGGATGCTGGAGGTTTATGAGGAGATTCCGAAGGATTTGCTGGAGCTTGTCGAAGACGTGCTGCTGAATCGGCGCGCGGACGCGACGGAGCGGCTGATTAAATTCGCGGAGACGGTGAAAAAAAAAGACAAGGCTGAAGTCGTCGCGGATGAATGGCGCTCGCAGCCTGTCGAGAAGAGGCTTGAGCACGCGCTGGTGAAAGGCATCGTCGATTACATCGAAGCGGACGTGGAAGAAGCGCGACAGAAATATGGCAAGCCACTGAAGGTGATCGAAGGGCCGCTGATGGACGGGATGAACGTCGTCGGCGATCTGTTCGGCGCGGGGAAAATGTTTTTGCCGCAAGTCGTCAAAAGTGCGCGCGTGATGAAAAAAGGCGTGGCGGTGCTGCTGCCTTATATGGAGCTGGAGAAAGCCGCGGGCGGCGGGCGCGCGCAGGGGCGCGTGGTGCTGGCGACGGTGAAGGGAGACGTGCACGACATCGGCAAGAACATCGTCGGCGTGGTGTTGAGTTGCAACAATTACGACGTGAAAGACCTCGGCGTGATGGTGTCGTGCGAAAAGATTCTCGCGGCGGCGCGAGAATTCAACGCGGACATCATCGGCTTGAGCGGGCTGATCACGCCGTCGCTGGATGAGATGGCTCACGTCGCGCGCGAGATGGATCGCGAGGGGTTTAAGGTTCCGCTGCTGATCGGCGGGGCGACGACCAGCCGCGCGCACACGGCGATCAAGATTGCGCCGGCGTACAAGAATCCGGTCGTACATGTGCTGGACGCGTCGCGCGCGGTGGGCGTGATGGGTAATCTTCTGAGTCCGGAGTTGCGCGCGAAGTACGATACGGATAACCGCGCCGAGCAGGACCGCTTGCGCGAAGATTACCGCAGCAAAAATGCCGAGCGCAAATTGCTGCCGATTGCGGAAGCGCGGATGTTTGCGTACAAATCGGATTGGGCGAGCGTCGATATTCCGACGCCGTCGTTCACGGGGCTGCGCGTGCTTGACGATGTGCCGCTTGAAGAATTGATTCCGTTCATCGACTGGACGCCGTTTTTCAGCGCGTGGGAATTGACGGGGAAATACCCGTCGATTCTCGACGACAAACTCGTCGGCGAAGTTGCGCGGAAGACTTTTGCCGAAGGACAGGCGCTGTTGAGGCGCATTTGCGCCGAAAAGCTGTTCCGCGCGCGCGGCGTGTATGGATTTTTCGCGGCGAATAGGGTGGGGGACGACATTGAATTGTACGCGGATGCGTCGCGCAAGAATGTGCTTACGACATTCTACATGCTGCGCCAGCAAGTCGAGAAACCGGCGAAGGCGGAGGACAAGGCGCTGTATTCGCTCTCGGATTTCATCGCGCCAAAGGAGAGCGGGCGCGGTGATTTCATCGGCGCGTTTGCATGCACGGCGGGGATCGGTGTCGATGAATTGGTGAAGCGATTCAAGGCGGAGCTTGACGATCACAGCGCGATCATGGCGTCGGCACTGGCGGACCGGCTGGCCGAGGCGTTTGCGGAATATCTGCACAAGAAAGCGCGCAACGAGTGGAGCTACGGGCGTTCGGAAAATCTGAGCCACGAGGAATTGATTCGCGAAAAGTACCGCGGGATTCGTCCCGCGCACGGTTATCCCGCGTGCCCAGATCACACGGAGAAGGGGACGCTGTTCAAGTTGCTTGACGCGGAGAAGAGCGCGGGCATTTCGCTGACGGAGAATTTTGCGATGTGGCCGGCGAGCTCGGTGAGCGGGTTGTATTTTGCGCACCCGGAAGCGAAGTACATCGCGGTGGGGAAGATTGGGCGCGATCAGGTTGCGGATTATGCGGTGCGCAAAGGCATGACGGTTGCGGAAGCCGAGCGATGGCTGGCGCCGAATCTGAATTACGAGCCGTAGATCTTGGAACAACGAATCGCGCGAATCTTCGCGAATGGGGGGGCCGATCCGTTGTTTAATTTTTCTTGATTGTTTGGAAGCGCTATAGCAAGGAGCAGGGTAGTGCTTCTTGGCACCCAAAAAATCATTCGAAAAATCGTCTGCATCGGGGCTATGAAATGTGCTTGGGTTGAGTATATTTTCTGCCGACACATTGAATACACGGCGACAATTTCGGAAACCCGCGCGGCATGGAGGAGTTTTGCTGAAACGGAGTCTGCATTCGATTTTCAGCGTCGTTTTGGGAGCGGCGGTGAGTTTTTTGGCCGCCGCGCGCGCGTCCGATGCGTCCGTGCCGGCTGAAACAGTGCCGGTGCCTGCGAGCGCGGGATCTGCAGGCGTTGCGCAAACGAGCGCCTCCACGCCGCTCAACGCGGTTGGTGCCGGCGATCAAACCCCAAAAAAGGAAGTGGCGGACACCGATCCGCCGGGAACCGTGCGGCTGGTCGGCATGACGACGGACATCGGGACCCGCTACAGTTGGCTGGCGCCGGCCATTCCGATTCCGCCGTTCAGAGGCTGGCATCAGTGGCTTAAAGAGCATCGCGTTTCCGTGCATTGCGCGCTGGAATGGAAGGATGATTCGGGAAAGTGGTTTTATTCGGAAATGCGCTCATCCAAATGGGATGGCGGCAAGACCGAATACCGCGTGGGCTTGGGACAGTTTCCTGGCACCGGCTATGTGGCTTATGGCGTGTTCATCCATCCCGGCCGGATTCCGCGGGAGATCGATGCGATCGGGCGGCCGGTGACGATCACGCTCGACGAAGTTGTCAAATGCGACTACCACAAGCTGGACTCCGCAATCCGCAGCTATGCGGCGTACGGTCTGCGCCCGGGAAGTCCGGGAACCGGCGGCGACGGCAAGACCAATTGCGGACTGGGTGGACCGGCGTACAAGCCCGCGCAGAACAGCAACACGATGGTGAATTATGTGCTGCGCAAGTGCGGCGTCAAACGTGAGGCGCCCGATCAAGCGGTGGGGTGGGACACCGTGCCGACGTTTCCGTATTCGACGGACACGCGCTATCCGAAATATGATAATCAGCCGTGAGGACAGCAGGAGATAGGAGGTAGGAGAGAACGGCGGCAACCGCTTCGCGGTTTTTTTGCTGGCTGTCTCCTGTCTCCTATCTCCTTAAAAGAACAGGGTGCCGAAAAACCAACTTGACGCCAACGCTTTGTTCGGATTGATCCGAAGAAAAGCGGTTGCCGCCAAGCTGGCCTTTCAGCACCCTGTTGGGTTCACGCGCCCAGATCAAGCTCGAAGCACCTTAAGCTCCATCCGCGGCTCTGAACCGGTACCGTGCATTACTTCGTTTCGATTCGCGTGATCTTGGTCGTGGTGATGTACGTGTTGTCCGGCGCGAGCGTGCCGTAGACCGTGTAATCGCCGTCATCCTTAATGGTCTCAAAGATGGTCGGTTCGCCGCGCAGGATGTAGGTGTGGCCATCGTATTCGCCGACCCAATCCTTATCTTTGTGCTTGATCTTCATTTTGAATTCTTTGTCGTTCTTCTTGATCTCCACTTTCTCTTCGGCACGGACCGACGCCGAATACGTTCCGAAGCAGAACATGGCCGCGACGGCAAGCGCCAGGAATCGTTTCATGATCTTACCTCCTAAAAAAGAGTTTCCTTGAATCCACCCCGCGTGGTGCAATGCATTTGCAATGCCGCGCCGCCGCCGGACCCGCGTTATGCGTAAAAGCAGCGCTACATATCTTTGTCCTCAAGGATGTTAGCGGAGTTGAACAGCGCCGAATTTTTGTGTGGGTGGGATTGCTTTTTCGTCAGAATTCCGGCGAAATGTTAGGAATTCGCCAAGCTGTCGGCATTGTGTCGGCCTGACTCCTGATTCCTGACCCCTGACTACCGCGCCTCCTCCGCCTTCATCCTCATCCCAAACTTCGGCCGCAGCGTAATCACCGGCATCGGTTCCACTTTCTGCGCCGCGTCCAGCCGCAGTTTCCAATGCTGCGCCAGCGTTGCGATCAAGAGCACGCCTTCCATCCATGCGAAGCCTTCTCCGATGCAGCGGCGCGGGCCGCCGCCGAATGGATAGAACGCGAACGGATGGCGCGCTTCGCGCGCTTCCGGCGTCCAGCGCAGCGGATCGAATTTTTCCGGCTCCGAAAAAAAGCGCGCGTCGCGTTGCGTTACGTATGGGCTGACGAGGACCACATCCCCTTTGCGAAGCGCGAATCCGTGCAGCCGATGGTCCTCCAGCGCCAGCCGGCCAATCGCCCACGCCGGCGGGTACAGGCGCAGCGCTTCCGCGAAAACCATTTCCGTGTAGCGCAGCCGCGGCACGTCTTCGGCTGTAGGCGCGCGGCCGTTCAGCACGCGGGCCAGTTCCGCGTGCAATTCCGCTTCCGCGGTTGGATTTTGTGAGAGCAGATACCAGGTCCACGTCAGCGCGTTAGCCGTCGTTTCGTGGCCGGCCAGAAAAATCGTCAGCACTTCGTCGCGCAACTGCTTGTCGCTCATTCCCGCGCCGTCGCCTTCGTCGTCGCGCGCGCGCAGCAGCATCGACAACAAATCGCCGCGGTCCGCCGGATCGCGCCGGCGTTCGTTGATGAGGTTCAACACGGTTTTGTCGAGCAGCGCAATGGCTCTTCTGCCGCGCTGCATCCGCGGCAGCGGCAATTTTTCGAGCAGGCTCGCGAAGGGCACGAAGCGCTGCGTGGCAAAATTCAGCATCAGCGTGTTGAGCGCGTCGGCGATGGCCTGCGCTTCCGATTCGACCTCCGCGCCGAAGAGCGTTTTGCCGGCGATGCGCAGCGTCAGCCGCGTCATTTCGCGCCCGATGTCGTAGGTCTCGCCACTGCGCCAGCGCGATGCCGCGTCCGCCGCGCATGCCATCATCGCCGGACCGTAGGCGCTCAAGCGCTGCTTTTGAAACGCCGGCTGCGCCAGCCGCCGCTGGCGCCGGTGCGTTTCGCCTTCGCTGGTCAGCAGCCCTTCGCCCAGCACGGGCTTCATCAACTGCAGCGCGCGCCCTTTCATGTAACGCTCGTGATGCGTGACCAGCACGTCTTTGATCAGTTCGGGGTCGTTCAAAAAATAAAAATGCTGCGTGGCGATTCTGAAATGAACGATGTCGCCGTGGTCGCGCGCGGCGCGCGAGAGGAATGCCAGCGGATCGCGCCGGAATTGGAAGAGCGGCCCGGAGAAAAACCAGCCCGACGGGCCGGGCGGATAGCCGGCGCGCGGGGGCGGCGCTGCTTCTGTGGTGAGCATGTCGCAAACGTAGGTGCAAATCGCGAACTGGTCAACGATAATCTAAGTCATTCCTCCACATCCTGCTTCAACTTGTCCGCAATCTGCTGCCCGATCTCGCGCGCGAGGATGGCCCGGTATTCGAAATAACCGCACCATCCTGACACCGAGCAATCAAGTGTGCCGCTCGCCGTGCCCTTCACCTTCAGTCCTTTGGACGCTCTTCGAATGTTCGCATCGTACGCTACTTCGAACGTCAGTGTCCCGGTTTTCTTCAGCGGGACCCAACACAGTCCTTCGACGGTCCATATTTTCAGTTCGGCCGAAACCTCACCTGTGAAAGCATTTTCGGCAAGATCGGATGAAATTCTCGAGCGCAGAATAGCGGCATCGCGGCCAGACGACTTGGACGACACGGTCAATTTCGTCTCTGTCGGCGGCGGTGTCGCATAGTCCCCGAAATAATGCGCTTGCTCCATGTCTTCGTGCCAGTGCGAATCAAAGCGCGTATTGAACCGGTAATTGCGGGTGTCAAAGAGTCCCGTATCCGGGGCGACGATGAGCAGTACCGGAGCGAGCGCGATTGCGAGAAGGCATTTTCCCCAATGGCGCTTAAACCAATTCATTTAATCGTGATCCGCTGTACAAATTGATCGCCATCGTATTAGAAACTGTTTCAAATGCCAAATCGCAAGCGCTGCCACCCCTCACCGCTGGCCCCTCTTCCCCAAGCGGAGAGGGGAGAACGGCGGCGCTTCGCTTCGCGAAGTTTTGAAACAGGTTCTTATTCCATGGATTTCCTTTCGCCGCCCATTTGTGTCGCGCCACGCCCCCCGCATCGCGCGCGGTGTACTCTATTTGCGTCCCGCACATTACATTCCTCACGAGACATCACATGACGACACGTTTGCTCGCCTGCCTCACCCTCCTGCTCTGCGCCGCGCTCCGCGCTGAAGACGAAAAAGGCAAATGGCTCCCCCTCTCCGACGGCATCGTCGCCAAACTCGCCAAGGACAATCTCAAGATCGGCTACCCGGGCCTGACGGCGGGCGTCGCGGCCGACCGCGTGTCGGGCGACGTGTACGTCGTCGTCTGCGATCAGGGCCTGTGGAAAAGCTCGGACAAGGGCGCGAATTTTGAACGCGTCGATGGAAAAGCCATCAGCGGCCGCTGCGAGACCGGCTTCGCGCTCGACTTCGATCCCAACGGCCAGCGCCTGATGTGCTTCATGATCTACGGCTCGCCCGCGCGGACGCTCGACGGCGGCAAAACATGGACGAAATCCAAGCTGCAGCATCTCGATTTCGGCGCGACCGATTGGAGCGACCCCGAGGCGAAGACGATGCTCGCGATCAAACACGAAAGCGGCGGCGAGTTGGTCCTGACCAGCGACGGCGCGCAGTCGTGGACGAGCTTGGGCAAAGGCTTCAAAGCCGTCGGCGTCTTCGATGCAACGACCTTTGTCGCGAGCAAAGGCAAAGGCATCCTGCGCAGCACCGATGCAGGGAAGACGTGGACGGACGCGTCGCCCTCGCAGCCCGCCGGCTTGTCGATGCGCGTCTTCAAAGGCGCCGGCTACTGGACCACCGACAAGGGCGTGCTCGTGAGCAAAGACAAAGGCGCGACGTGGAGCGTGCTGGGCAGCGCGGTCAATGCGTATTACGGGCCGTATTTTGGCGAAGACGAAAAGCATCTGGTGGTTGTCGGCAAGGACGGTATTCAAGAAACGAAGGACGCTGGCGCAACCTGGAAAGTCGTCGCACCGCTGCCGGACGGTTTCAAAGTCGGCTTCACCGGCCCGAACTTCGCGTGGGATCCGAAGGCGGATGTTTTCTATGCATCGACGATGGGCAAGCCGGCGTTTAAATTTCAGCGATAGTCGCTCAATTAGAAATTTTTACCTTTGACCGTCGTCCCCTTCACCGAATAGTTGAACGTAACGCTCTGCGTGCTCAGCGCAACGGTCATCGTTTGTCCCGACGTTGAATCCGTTTTGGATGCCGAGACGTCGATTTCAACCGTGACCTGACCGCTGGTTTTTGTCGTGTCAACGCCGAGCAGCGTTTTCAAATCCCAGCCATTGGCCATGATCTGCAGAATTTTGCCATTGGCGGTGAGCTTGGCGCTGAACGGAACCGGCGGCGTCGCAGTCGAATTAGCCGTAATCTTTCCCTTGGCATCGGCGACGCCGGAGAAGGTGGCGCTGCCGATGGTGAGGGTCAGCGTGTAGCCGGCGAGGTCGTCGTTGTGCGATTTCGTGCCGGAATTGCCAAGCTGGCTGAGCGCCGCCGACACGTCGATCTTGGCGAAGAACTGGCTGTTGGCCGTGGAACTGGTGTCGAATTGGAATTGAATCTTCGTCCGCCCTTTTCCGCCGCCGCCGTTTCCCCCGTTGCCATTCCCCATTGCGCTGGCGTTAAAAGCGAGCATCACCGCGGCAAGGCAAAGAATCTGAAGCTTGAGCATGTGGTCGATCCTCCAATGTATGGTTAAGGCTCCGACAACACATTGTGCATTCGGAGTGAAAAACGCCTACATGATTCTTTAAGATTTCTACAGAATTCATGATAAAGCTATTTTATAGCGACGCAGCCTGACCCCTGACCCCTGACCCCTGTTCGCCGCACTTCGCAATGCAAACCGCTCAGAATTCTTGTTTCGCGCAAAGATTTGCTCGCGCAAGCGAGCGCCGCCGTCAGCGGCCAACGGCGCGAACTAATGTTTGGCGCGCGCCCGTTGAATTTAGTTCGCCCCTGGAGGGGTTGCAGAGGGTTTCAAAAGAGTTGGATGGACGCGGAAGTTTTGATTGGCAAATTTAGCTCGGAGTTTGGAGTGGCGCGCTCTTTTTCCACGCTTGGCCCAGCCCAATTTGTGGACGGCGCGCCGGATGCGGGACGGAAGCGGGGCGGCATCCGTCGGGCATCGACTCCAAACTCCAAGCCCAAGAGCCAGGAGTCAGGAATCAGGAGTCAGGAGTCAGAAATGGCGGCAAACCCGCTGCGCGGTTCTTTTGCTGATCGTCTGATTCTGATTTCTGCCTGCTGACCTCTGGTTCCTGATCCCTGACTCCTGACCCCTGACTCCTGCTTCAATGCTCTCCCTGCATTTCCGCAGTGCCCAGCCCGATCGTCGATTTCGTCAAATCGGCCACGTCAATCTTCGCCCCGCCACCCCACACGCGAATCGGCAGAATCAACATCGCGTAGCCCAGCCACTGCAAGCGATTCTGGATCGCCACAGCGGTTTGATTGTGCAAGATGTTCGAGAAAAACGTATCGCGCTGGAAGACCAGTTTGCCGGCGAAGAACATCGCTTGCGGAAAGCGCAGCGCGGCTTCGATGCACAGTTCCGCGGCGGGTTCGACGGGTTCGTTGCCCATTTCCATCATGCTCGTCGCGGCCATGCCGAATTTGCGAGCAAGCGCGACGTATTTGGCGAGCGATTCCTCGGTCTGCGTTTTGAGCGCGTCCAGTTCTTTGATGCCTTTGAAATTACCTGAATCGATCACGCCCACCGAGATGAACACGATCTGCTGGAAGTGCGGGAATATGCGGCGGATTTGCGTGAACGCGTGCACGCCCAGCCCGCCGTAACCGCCGACCAGCAGGACGATCGTGGGTTTGTTGCGGTCGAGGTGCTCCGGCGGTGTCATCGGCGTGCGGGGTTCAAGTTCAGCGGGGTTGATCGTGACCAGCCCAAGCTTGGAATAGACTTTGCGATAATAGCGGCGGATGAGCAGGCAGAGACCGATCAGCGCCATTGTCACGGCAACCGTGACCCATGCGCCTTCGAAGAATTTCTCGTGGATGGTCAGTGTCAGGATGGTCGTACAGAGGCACAATCCGGTCATGTGGATTGGCAGCGCCTTTTTCCATTCTTTGTGGTCTTTGCGGTGCAGGATGTAGAACTTGCACATGCCCAATTCAGTGAGCGAAAACGTGATGAAAACATTGATCGCGTACATCGTGACCAGCGTGTCGGTTTTGCCGCCGGTGTACCAGAGCGACGCAACGGCCGCGGTGCCGATGAGCAGCACGCCGTAATGCGTCGTCAGCCGTTCGGAGAGCGAACTGAAGCGATGCGGGAGCCACGAGTCGAGGGCCATATTTGACATGACGCGCGGTCCGTCGATGAAACCGGTTTGCGCGGCGATCGTCAGCAGCAGCGCTTCGGCGACGAGCGTCAGCACGACGAACCAGTTGCCGAAGAACGAACTGCCCTGGACAAGGTTCTCGAGCAACACTGCGTTCATCGGACGGTAGTCGTCGGGCTTGAGGCCCGAAAGCTGCGGTTTTACGCCGGCGAAATAATACGCAATCATAATTCCGCCGGCGGTGATGGCCAGCGACGCGGCCATGTAGAGCATGGTGCGCTTGCCAGTCTCGACTTTCGGATCGCGCATGATCGCCAGTCCGTTTGAGACGGCTTCGATGCCGGTGAACGTGCCGGCGCCGCGCGAGAAGGCCAGGATCAACACTCCAAGCACGCCGACGAAACCAATGTCGCCATGAGTGTCCCGCGACGTTTGGGACAAGACTTCCGAAACGCGTTGAGGTACGTCGCCCACGTGTTTGAAAAATGCCGCGCCGAGCATGATGACGTGTGTAAAGACGAAGAGCAGGAAGATCGGCACCAGAATCTTAATCGATTCCTTCACGCCGCGCAGGTTCATGATGATCAAGGCGAAGACCACCCCGTATTCAATTGGGAGTTTCAAGTCCGTCAGTTTAAACGCCCAGTCCTTGAACGAACCGTCGTCAAGCTGCGTCCAGTTGTGAAAAACCCACAGCACTTTGTCGCCGGGCAGGAACGCAAAAATCGCATCCGCCCCCGCGGCGATGGAGACGGTGATCGTCAACACGTAATCGACCAGCAGCGCGGAACCGGAGACCAGTCCCGCGTGCTGGCCCAGCAATTTGGTCGCGACGACGTAACCGCCGCCGCCCGTCGGGAAATGTTCGATAATGCGGCTGTACGCATATGAAATAATGAACACCGTCAGCGACACCGCGAAGGCCAGATACACGGCGAGATAATTCAAGTTGACGTGATACTTCTCAGCCTGCTGATAAAGCGATTTGTAAGCTTCGTCCGGCCCGTACGCCGAGGAACTCAGCCCGTCCGCGCCCAGCCCGACCCAGGCGAGGAACGCGATCAGCGAGACTTTGTGAAACAAATGCGGGTCTTGAATATCCCGCGCGCCCCCAATGAGCGTGCGCTTCAACCGGCTTGGCGCTTCCCTGAGAATCTGCGTGACCCGCTCGAATTTCGACTTCTCCGGCAATGCCATTTCCTCAAATCCTCCATAGGGCGTTTGGAGAGGCGGCATTCCTGCCGCCCTTTCCTTGGCGACGAAAGCACCGCTCCAACACGCAAACCAAATTCAAGGGGATCGTTCGTGGCGGAAAACCGCCCGGATGAGGATCGCCCTTCCATACGCCTGCGAAGTTAGCTGCCGGGCTCGGTCATGGAAGTGACCTGGCGGCGAGTTGCCTCGCTGCCTTAGCCCCATCCTCGCCGATCCAATCCGCGAGGAGTTTGGGTCCTCCGCACGGCCTTCGTGGAGAAGGCCGTTTAGGCTGCTTGTGACGTAAAGAAAATATCAAGATTTGGGCGAATGTCAACAATTCGGCATTAAAAATCGCGCAACCCATGCGCGACGCGTCGCCGCATGAGATGTATAATTCCGAATGCATTCCCAATAGAGGATCGATCGATGCGCAACTCTTTCAGCCCGATTCGCGTGGTTCTCGCCATCGTATGCCTGTTCGCTGCGCCGCTTGTTGCGCTCGAATCCGCGCCCATCAAAATCGACGCCGCCAGCACCCCCGACATTACCGTCGAGAAAATCACCTACGAAGGCTGGCCCGATGCGCTGCGTGTGCGCAATGCCGCGTGCGAGCTGGTGATCGTGCCGCAGATCACGCGCGTGATTCATTTCTCGCTGGCCGGCAAGGAAAACATGCTTTACCTCAACCGCGAGCTGGCGGGCAAGACCGTCGAAAAAGAAGACGGCACCTGGCACAACTTCGGCGGCGACAAACTTTGGCCGGCACAGCAGGACATGTGGATCAAGTACACGAAAAAAGACGGCTGGCCGCCGCCGTTTGAATTCGACGGCGCCGCCGCGGCCGCCGAAGGTATCCCCGGTGGCGTGCGCCTGACCACGCCGCAGAGCCCGCATTTCGGCGCCCATGCCGTGCGCGAATTTGTGCTCGATCCAAAAAGGCCGCTTGTCCACGTCACGCAGCGCTTCGAAAAAACCGAAGGCAATCCCGCCGAGATGACGTTGTGGAGCGTCACGCAAGTGCGCCGGCCCAATTACGCGCTAATGCCGATGGGCCAGCCCATTGACGGCCAGCCATTCAAAGCGCTGATGAAAAATCCCAACCACGAGGAGCATGGCGGATTCTTCGTGATCAAAAACGAGGACACGCCCGCCAAGAAAGCCGGCGTCGCGCCCGACGCCAATTATTCGGACGGCTGGGCCGCGGCGGTCTACGACGACATCGCCGTCTTGAAATCGCACCCGCTTCATAAAGACGGCAAGTATCCCGACGGCAACTGCCCGGAGGAAATTTTCACCGCCGACAAGGGGCTGAATTTTTACATCGAACTCGAATTGCTCAGCCCACTGCAAACGGTGAAAGCCGGCGAGAAACTTGCCGACGAGGAAGTGTGGCAGTTGGTGCCGCTGACGAAGGGACAGAGCGCCGATCCGGAAAAAGCGGGGGCGGCGTTGCGCGAAGCGCACAAGGCGGCGCTGGGGAAATAGTCGTTAATTCAGCGTGCAAAACTTCATCCGCGACGCTGCATGTCATGCATTTCAATCCCCGACAACGTCCGCATCGCCTTGAGATACGCGTTGCGCTCCTGCGGATCCGTTTGAACTTCGGGCAGCGCCAGCAAATCCTGAAAGAGGCCGATGTCGTCGAGCGTGCCGATGTGCGCAAGCATGTCCACGGCGTACAAGCGAACACCGAGGCACTCGTCGTCCAAATTGTCGCGCGCAGACTCGGCCCGCGCCTCGCGAATCTGCAGCGCTTGTTTGGCGCACTGCTCACCCGCGCGCTCGAGATACAGCGCGGCGCGCCGCTGAAGTTCTGCCGGCGCGGTCGCCGAAACCCATGCATTTGTGAAGTACCGCAGCACGCGTTCGCCATCGCACCGGCTCAGAATTTCCAGCGCTTGCGGAAAAAGCGGTTCAAACTTGTCACTCGCAAGGTTGCTCAGCCGCGACACAAATATCAGAAACTCCACCGTCTTCTCCGAAAGCATGCAGTCCAGTTCCAAGGCGTCCCGACAATCGTTGAAAAGCTTGCTAAGCCGTTCCGGCGTCGGGAGCGGGTACGAAACGTTGATGCCGCTCATACAATTGACGGTTTCCCGCGGAGGAGCCGGCGGGAGTTTCTGCGTGGCGCGCCGGTCCGATTTCGCCAGAACGTTTCCGCTTGTCTCTGCCTCATCCAGCGGTTCGGTGCGCGTGCTGACATCCCGCATGTGCTTCAAAATCGCGCCGGCGCGCGAATGCGCTTCAGCGGGGCTGCGCGTGGAGTTGAACTCGCGGTTGCGCGAATGATGGTTCAAAATAATCCGCCGCGAATTGAGAAACAGCCCGCCCGAAAGCGGACACCGCGCGGGTCGCTGCGCAGCGGGATCGTCCGCGTAGCGCTTAAGCAGAAAATCGAAGACGCGCGCCTGCTCCTCGAAATGCGGCAGCACCTCGGCAAAATTCAGCCGCTCTCGGCGGAGCTGCCAGTCCTCGTAGAGCGTGCGCATGCGCGGCACTCTAGCGCGCGCGGAGCGGAGGTCAATAGACCTGACTCTTGACCCCTGACTCCTGACCCCTGATTCAATTCGGCCCCAACCCCACCATCACGCCTTCCCCTCCAATCGGAAATTCCTCCAGCAGCGCGTACATATCGTTCCGCGTCACCGCGTTCAGCCGCGCGAGCATGTCCTCCGTCGTCAGTAGTTCGCGCCGCACCATCCATTGCTGCATCAGTTGCCGGAAGCGGTTGAAGGGCGTTTCGGCGCTGAAGACCAGCGTCGTGCGGGCGCGGTTTTTTACGCGCTGCAATTCGTTTTCCTTGATGCCGTCTTTGAGCTTTTTCGTTTCGTTGCGCAGAATGTCGGCCACTTTCGTGGCTTTGTCCGGATCGCACGCCGCATTGACGGCCATCAAGCCCGTGTCGGTGAAACCCCAGTATCCGCCGCCGGCGTCTTCGGCCAGACCGGTGTGGCGCAGCGCCCAATACAAGCGCGAGTTGCGGTCGTCCCCGAGGATTGCGCCAAGCATCGACGCCGCGGCGGCGCGCGTGTCGTTCAACGGCAGCATCGGCCAAAGCATCACGATGTTCTGGCGCGCGACGCCTTTTTTCTGGACCTTCTTTTTGCCTTTGTGAAAGCCCGGCGGCGGCGAGAAACGATCCGCGCGAGGCCCGTTGCGCGCGCCCCACAATTCCTCGACTTGCGCCATGAAGCGCGCTTCGTCCACGTTGCCGCAGGCGAAGAGCGTGATGTTGTTCGGCACGTAGCGCGCGTCGAAATACGCTTTCATTTCAGCGCGCGTCAACCGTCCGATCGTTTGCGGCGTGCCGAGAATATTGCTGCTCAGCCGATGCCCCGCGAACGCCAGCTTCATCGCTTCCTCGAATGCGACGTGTTCTGGCATGTCGCGGTAGCGCGCGATTTCTTCGAGAATCACTTTTTTCTCGGTCGTGAATTCGTCGTCCGGCAGGCGCGAGTGCAGCATGTCGGTGAGCAGATCCAGCGCCTTGGGCGTCTCCTCGTTCAAGACCCACGCGTAGTAGCAGGTTTCCTCCCAACTCGTGAAAGCGTTGTAGCGCGCGCCCATCTGGTCAAAGTCGCGGTTGATCTCCAGCCAGCCGCGTTTGTGCGTGCCTTTGAACATCATGTGTTCAAGAAAGTGCGACACGCCATCGTATTTTTTATCCTCATCCCGCGCCCCCGTGCGGACCATGAAGCCGACGGCGGTGGAAACAGCCTGCGGGATGAATTCCAGAATGACGGTCAAGCCGTTGTCGAATTGGCGGAGAGAGAATTGGGGGCGCATGAAGGAAAAGTCCAAGGTCCAAGAAGATGTCGAGTTCCGGTTATTCGGCTTCCGCCGGTCCATTGTTCGGATCGTTCTCAATTTCCCGTTTGGCGGTGGCGATGAGTTCGTCGAAGCAATCGAGTAATTCGTCGGGCAGTTTCGAACGCGCGGCGAGGACATCGTTCATGCGGATTTTGGCGAGCTCGACAACGTCGGCCTGATCCTTGGCGCGGCGGGAGACGAGCTTTAGCCAGATGAGGCCCCAGAGCGGGAGAAAGCCATTGTCGCTACCGAAAAAATGTGGACCCGGAATAAATCCATAGGTTGTCAGGTCACCCTCAGGAATTAATTCGAGCCGCACACCGGTTTTCCGATGAGCCAGTTTGTGCCAGCCGTTCTTGGCCTTTTGAACGCACTTGAATTTCGCTGAAAGCCGCTTGAGGATCGAGCCGTCGGCGTGAGCGTACAGAATATCGACGTCGTTGGTGTAGCGCTCGTATCCGTGATGAATGACCGCGAGGCCACCAATGATCAACGCAGAACCGAGGCAAGCTTTAAGATCCTCGACTGTCTTTTGAATCGCGTCGGAGCCAATCGTGCTCATGCCAAATCCTCGTGCGAAATCGAATGTCTCCAGTTGCGAAGGTGTCAGTTCAAGCAGTTCCATGTCTGGCATCGTAATGCGCCAAGCCGAAAATCAAACTGCAATCGCAACGTTGACGTCCGGCACGAGGAAGCTCTGCGCCAGCCGAACGTGCGGACGGTTCTCCACGAGCGCCGCATTGCAAACCGCCGTGAAAGCGCCTATCATCCCGCCTATGCCCGAAATGACTCCGCAAGCGTTTATCGAAAAATGGCGCGCGGCGCGGTTGAAGGAATCCGCCGCGTACAGCGAGCATTTTTGCGATTTGTGCCACATGCTGGGGCAACCCACGCCCGCCGCGGCGGACCCCGCCGGCGACTTTTTCACGTTTCAAAAAGGCGTCACCAAAAACGCCGCGGGCGCGGAAGTCTATGTGGATACGCTTTTCGGGGAGCAACCCGTCAAGGCCGCGCACGCGCAAGGCTTCGCCGACGTGTGGTTCAAGGGGCATTTCGCCTGGGAATACAAGGGCAAGCACAAGGACCTTGAAAAAGCCGATTGAGTGTGTGAGAAATTCGATAGCATCAAGGCGTACCGCCTGTGAATTTCTGCGAGTGTAGCGAGCCGTGCCATTCAGCCCCAAAGGGGCAAGCTACGATAGCCCAGGCCGGAGCGCAGCGCAGGCCTGGGTCACAAATTCGACAACGATCCAACAGCCCCAAAGGGGCGAACTAAAAAGGAGCGTCCTATGCCCCAATCCTTGGCTAATCTCGTGATCCATGTGATCTTCAGCACAAAGAACCGCGAACCGCTCATCGATTTGGAAATTGAGCCGGAATTGCATTCATATCTGGCGACGGCGTTGAAAACGGCCGGTTCGCCGGCGATAAAAGTCGGCGGCCCTTCGGATCATGTCCATATTCTATGCAACTTATCGCGAACGATTGCGGTTGCAGATTTAGTTGAGGGGATAAAGACTGATTCGTCCAAGTGGATGAAGAAAAAGGGGAAATCCTACGCGCGTTTTTATTGGCAAAACGGTTACGGCGCGTTTTCAGTTAGCCAATCGCAAGTCGAAAGCGTGAAGCGGTACATCGCCAATCAGCGAGAGCACCACAAAAAGCAGACGTTTCAAGAGGAGTATCGCGAGATTTTGAATAACTCCGGTATTGCATTTGACGAACAGTACGTTTGGGATTAACCGCTGTAGTTCGCCCCTTTGGGGCTTTGGGATCGTTATCGAATCCGTGACCCAGGCCTGCGCTTCGCTCCGGCCTGGGCTATCGTAGTTTGCCCCTTTGGGGCTGAACAACGCCCAAGCGGTCATCAATATGTTGCTTGATTCGCTCAGGAATCCATTCGCAGAGCGACTCGGCTTCGTCAGTGTATGGCGCGAGAAGTCTGTATTTAAGATGCCCAACTTGTTCAAGAACTCCATATCGTGACATACGGGAGCCATAGGCGTCGTAGTATTTCGCGCCGATATGAACATCGTGGCCGAGGAACGCTTTTAATTGATTAACCGCTGCTTCATAGCTCTTTCGAATTTCAGAATCGGAAAACGCGGCTTTCCCCGAAATGCAATGTTCACGGAGCAGACCCTAACGTGAGGACCGGAACAATCACTTTGGTTTGGGAGTTCTTGAGCATTCGCTCGATTTCTGCTCTGCAAGTGCGCGCCATAAAATGAAACTACATCGAACCGGAACATTTGCAAGCCTTTCCCCGGCTCTGTCGCTGGCCCGTGGGCACGCTACGTGACGAAGCCAAACAAGGCCGGAATCGGCACCGTGCATTATCCGCGGCGTGTGCCCGCTGACGCCGATTGCGCCAAGCGGCTTGCCAAGCGCACGCTCACGAATCTCTACAACGAGCGCCCCGCGTGGCTTGACCTGGCCCACAAGCGGCTTGACGAAGCCGCGAGCGCCGCTTACGGCTGGCCCGCCGATTTGAGCGACGAACAGATTTTGGAAAAGCTGCTGGCGTTGAATTTGGAGCGGTCGTCCGCCGCTAATTTAAAAAACTCGGCGCCATAAAAAGACCCAACAAAAACGCCATGAACCCCGCCAGCACCATCGTCCGCGCCCCGGCACGCTCAATTTTGCAATCCGCGCAGATCACCAATCCCGCGATCCAACTGATCAGCGTCACAATCAGGATCAGCACGATCGACGCGGTCAGCGCCACGCCGTCCAACGCCGGCCAGCGCCGCAGAATCAACACGCCGCTCCCGCCGCTGAACATCACCAGCAGCAGCAGTTCTGCCAGCGAAAACTGAAAGCGCTTCGTCATCGCGAATCTTCTCCACGCTGCTCATGCTAGTCTCGGCTGCACGCCTGTCCACGTCAGAGTGGATGTGCGGGATCAGGGTCTCCTGATTTCTTGAATAAATAGATATTTCGATATGTATATCTAATTAGTTGGTGTATACTCCTTTTGGTTCGCCTAATGATGCAGCTTTCAAAAGCAACCTTAGCGCGCAAAGGACGCGCAACATAAAGGAGGATATCCATGCAATACACACGGCTCTGGGTGGCATTCGGCGTGGTCATTGTGGGAGCGTTCGCCACGCTCGGCTATTTTGGATACGACATTTACCGCCAAGCGCCTCCCGTGCCTGAGCGCGTCGTCTGCAGCGACGGGCGCGTGCTCTTTACCGGACAGGAAATCAAAGATGGCCAGAACGTCTGGCAATCCACGGGCGGACAGCAGCTCGGAACCGTCTGGGGACATGGCGCCTATGTCGCGCCCGATTGGTCCGCCGATTGGCTGCACCGCGAGTCAATGAGTCTGCTCGACCGCTGGGCGGGCAGCGAACATGGCAAGCCCTTCGACCAATTAAGCGAGGAACAACAAGTCGCGCAGAAAGTCCGCTTGCAGAAAGAACTCCGCCCAAACACCTACGACGCCGCGGCCGGTACGCTCACGGTCTCGCCGGCGCGAGCCGAAGCGATGACGAAAGTGGCCGCGCATTACAGCAGTCTTTTTATGGGCGGCAAAGACACCGCCGCGTTGCGCGAAGCCTATGCGATGCCGGCGGGCACGATCAAAGATCAAGCGCGCATGGAGAAACTGACCGCGTTTTTCTTTTGGACAAGCTGGGCCTGCACGACCAATCGCCCCGGCCGCGACGTGACCTACACGCAGAATTGGCCGCACGAAGAACTGGTCGGCAACCGTCCCACTTCGTCCGTCGTGATCTGGTCGATTGCGAGTGTGATCATGCTGCTCGCCGGCGTCGGAGCGCTCGTGTGGTACAGCGCCGCTCAGCGCAAAAAAAAAGAAGCGGACGAAGCGGCGCATGTGGTGCCCGGCGCCGATCCGCTGCGCCTGCTGAACCTGACGCCCTCGATGCGCGCCACGCTGAAATATTTCTGGGTCGTCGGCGCGCTGCTGGTCGTTCAAGTCCTGCTGGGCGCGCTGACGGCGCACTACGGCGTGGAAGGGCTTTCGTTTTTCGGTTTTCCGATTTCGAAGTGGCTGCCCTACGCCGTGACACGCACGTGGCACACGCAACTCGGCATCTTCTGGATTGCAACCGCGTGGCTGGCGACGGGCCTGTATCTCGCGCCCGCCGTGTCGGGAGTCGAACCAAAATATCAGCGGCTGGGCGTGAACGTGCTCTTCGTCTGCCTGCTGATCATCGTGGTCGGTTCGATGGCCGGACAATGGTTTTCGATTCAGCAGCGCCTGGGATTGGAGATGGGTTTCTGGTTCGGGCATCAGGGCTACGAGTACGTCGATCTCGGCCGCTTCTGGCAAATCTTCCTTTTCGCCGGCCTGTTCATCTGGCTGGGTTTGATGGTGCGCGGAATGTGGCCGGCGTTCAAACGCCCCGGCCAGCACAAACACTTGCTGGCGCTGTTCATGATTGCCTGCGCGGCAATCGGACTTTTTTACGGCGCAGGTTTGATGTGGGGGCGCCAGACGAATCTCGCCATCGCCGAATACTGGCGCTGGTGGGTCGTGCATCTGTGGGTTGAAGGATTCTTCGAAGTCTTCGCCACAGCCGCCATCGCGTTTTTGTTCACGCGCATGGGCCTGCTCAATCTGCGCAGCGCCACGACCTCAGTGCTCTTCAGCACCTCGATCTTCCTTTCAGGCGGCATCGTCGGCACGCTGCATCATTTGTACTTCACCGGAACTTCGACGGCGGTGATGGCGATGGGTTCGGTCTTCAGCGCGTTGGAGATTGTGCCGCTGGTGCTGATCGGCTTCGAAGCGTACGAGAATCTGTGGCGCGTGCGCGCGGCCCCCTGGGTGCGCACTTACCGCTGGCCGATTTACTTTTTCGTGGCAGTGGCCTTCTGGAATTTCGTGGGCGCGGGCTTGTTCGGATTCCTGATCAACACCCCCATCGCGCTTTATTACGTGCAAGGCTTGAACCTCACGCCGCTGCACGGCCATACCGCGCTTTTCGGCGTGTACGGCATGCTCGGGATCGGCTTCCTGCTCTTCTGCCTGAAAGGCCTTTACGCCAAACGCGAATGGTCCGAACGCCCGCTGACGATCGCGTTCTGGTCGCTCAACGGCGGCTTGATGGCCATGGCGCTGCTGAGCCTGCTGCCGCTGGGCTTGATTCAAGCGTCGGCGAGCATCGACACGGGCATGTGGTACGCGCGCTCAGTCGATTTGCTGCGCAGCCCGCTGGTGCAAAACCTGAAATGGCTGCGCGCCATCGGCGACGTGAGCTTCGCCTTTGGCTGCGTGACACTGGTGTGGTTTATGATTGGCCTGAAAACAGGTTGGTCGCTGAAACGAGGCCAGCCCGTGGAACTACCCGCGCTCGCTCGCGCGGCGGGAGAATAAGGGAACCGCGCTTTCGGACAGTTAGCCAATGACCCCGCTGGAAATGTTTGCAAATCTTCGCACAAGCGACGCGCCGCCGTTCTCCCCTCTCCCCTTGGGGGAGAGGGGCCGGGGGTGAGGGGTGGCCGCGCTTAAGATTATGGCTTTCTAACTATTTCTTAGACGTATTTTGCTCCCGATTTCTACCGCCCCGCCAACTCCCCATAAATCCCCAAACACTCCCGCGCCGCTTTGTCCCACGAAAAGAGCGGCGCGCGCGCGAGGCCCTTCCGCACAAGCTCCGAGTGCAGCGCGTCGTCGCTGAGCAGCCGCTGAATTTGGGCGGCGATCGACTCTTCGGATTTGGGATCCGCAAGCAATCCGCACTCGCCCACAATCTCCGGCAGACTCCCCACATTCGCGCCGATCACCGGACACCCGCACGCGAAAGCTTCGATGGCGGGGATGCCGAAACCTTCGTAAAGCGTGGCAAAAAGCAGCCCGCGCGCGCCAGTGTACAGCGCGGGGACGTCGGCGTCGGGAACGTAGCCAAGGATGCGGATCGCCGATCCGCCTTCGTCGCGCTCGATGGTCTGACGGATTTCGTCGCCGCCGAATCCGATGCGGCCGGCGATCGCGAAGAGCGCATCGCTTTTCAGTTCACGCCGCGCGCGCAAAAAGGCGCGCGCCTGCGCGAGCACGTTTTTGCGCTTGTTGATGCTGCCGACAAAAATCAGGTAGGGGCGGTCGAGCTTGTATTTCGCGCGCACGGCAGCGACCTCTTCCGTGGAGCGCGGCGAAAAACCTTCGCCGCCCGCTTCGTAGACGACGCGCAGTTTGGCCGGATCGGGATTGAGCGCCGCCGCAACATCGCGCTTGACCGCTTCGCTCACGCAGACGATCGCGTCGGCGCGAGCGACGAGCTCGGCGTAGCGCTTCTGCTTCATCGCGCGAAAATCGGCCGTGGCGAATTCAGTGGACTGCAGCGACGAAAAAACATCGTGGATCGTCACCACCGTTTTCGCTTTCATCCAGCGCCCGGGAAGGCGCGCGTCGAGGCCATGAAAAATGTCCTGCGACCGTGCGAAGAATGGATGCAGCCCTTCCAGCATTAGCTTGTTCGAAAAATTCGGCGCCGGCAGCGCGGGAAGGCGAAACATACTTTTCAGACGCGACGCGCGCGTGACCAGCGTGAAACGGTGCGCCTCGCCGGCACGCGCAAACGCCGCGATCATGCGGCGGATGTACATGGCCACGCCAGTGGATTGAGTGCGCGCGGCGCTGGAAACGTCGAGGGCTATTCGCATTATGGTCCCAAACAGCGCTTCACGCAGCGGCGCTTTTGCCGCAGAGAATAAACGGTCAATGGCTGACAAGATCGGACAATACTTGGCGCAGCCAATCGCTGCAACAGCACGCAAGTGCTTTTGAAGTGCGGCGATTCAACCCGTTATCTACAGATATACGTATCTTGTCATGATTAGATGCGGTGTATATTGATTTCAAGAGGCGCTCTTTGCTCCTGCGAGGAAGGATAATGGCACGCAATTGGGCTTTAACCGCGCACGCCGCGCTTATGTTCTTCGCGGTTCTGGCCGCTGCACAAGCCAGCGAATCGGCCGCCAAGCCGTCCGTTCTGCGCTGGGCGCGCGCCGATGATTCGCTCGCGCTCATGAGCGGCGGCGAGATTGTGTGGCGCTTCAACTATGGGAAAAATGCCGGCAAGCCCAATTTCGATCCGCTGGCACCAGTCGGGCTGCCCTCGATCAGTTGGCTTTCGCCGCCCGATCATGCCTGGCATTACGGGCTGTGGTTCAGTTGGAAATTCATCAATGGCGTCAATTATTGGGAGATTGAGAAAAAAACCGGCCGTCCGCAGGGAACCACGTGCTGGAAGAATGTTCACTGCGACGCGCGACCTGATTTCTCCGCGCACATCACGCTCGACGTCGAATACGCGCCCGGCGATGACGCCGCGCCTCTCCTGACCGAGCGCCGCGGCATCGACATTTCAGCGCCCGCGGCGGATGGATCGTACAGCCTCGATTGGACCGCGGCATTCACTGTTGGTGCGCAGGACCTGGTTTTCGACCGCACGCCGCCGCCCGGCGAAAAAAATGGCGTGGCCTACGGCGGCTATGCGGGCCTGTCGCTGCGCATGCGCAAGCTGGCCAACGTCAAAGCGGCAAGCGCTGAAAGTGCGATCGAGTTCAACGACGAACACCGCTTCCGCGGCAAATCGTCGGCGTTCGATTACAGCGGCGAGTTGTCTGGCGCCGCGGTCGGCGTCGCGATGCTCGATCACCCCGCAAATATCCATGCGCCGTCGCCGTGGTACGCAATCAATGATGCCCAGATGTGTTTCTTCAACGCGGCGGCGCTGTGCTTCGAACCCCTCCGCGTCAAAGCGGCGCAGTCGTTTACGCTGCGATACCGGATCGTGGTTCACCCGGGCTCCTACGACGCGGCGAAGCTCGTGCAGTTGCAAAAAGATTTCGCGCAAAAGAATGCTCATTGATGGAGGGAGAGAAACCGATGAACGCCGCACACAATTCGCCTGCGGAGAAGACCAGCCGCCGCACATTCATCCGCGCGTCCGGAACCGCGCTGGCCGGCGCGACGCTGACTGCCGCCATCGCCGCGCGCAGCTACGCCGGGGAGAACAACACGATCAAACTGGCGCTGATCGGTTGCGGCGGGCGCGGCACGGGTGCGGCGGCGAATGCGATGAAAACGAAAGGCTTAGTCAAGCTGTGGGCGATGGCCGATGTCTTTCCGGACCGCCTCGACTCCAGCAAAAAAACGCTCGCGGAGAAATTCGCCGACAAGATCGACGTCCCGTCCGACCGTCAATTTCTGGGCACTGACGCGTTCAAAAAAGCCATCGACGCGCTCGACAAGGACGATCTGGTCATCCTCGCCACGCCCCCCGCGTTTCGGCCGATTCATCTCGAATACGCCGTCGCGCAAAGTCATCACGTGTTCATGGAGAAATCGTTCGCGGTCGATGCGCCGGGCATTCGCCGAGTGTTGCGCGCGGGCGAAGCGGCGGCGGCAAAGAACCTCAAGATCGCCGGCGGATTGATGTGCCGGCACAATTCGGCGCTTGAAGAAACCATCGCGAAAATTCACGACGGCGCCATCGGCGGCATCGTCACCTGCTCGGCGTTTCGCATGCACGGTCCCGTTGGTTTTCGTCCGCGCGCGCCGGAAAGTTCGGAGCTGGCGCACCAGATTCGGAACTATTCCAATTTCACGTGGCTCAATGGCAGCTTCATTTTGGATTGGCTGATTCACAATCTCGACGTGTGCTGTTGGACCAAAAATGCGTGGCCGATTTCAGCGCAGGGTTCCGGCGGGCGGCAGACGCGCACCGAAGCCGATCAGATGTACGACCATTTCGAAGTCGAGTACACCTTTCCGGACGGCACAATCCTTCAAGCGCACGCGCGGCACATGCTCAACTGCTGGGGCTTCTTTGGCTCGAAAGTGCTCGGAACGAAGGGCTCCGCGGTGCTGGGCGAAGGCATCACGCAGCCCAAGCTCTACAAAGCGCACAAGCAATCCGCGGAGACGCTGGCCTGGGAGTACATCGGCGGGCCGTACGATCCGTATCAGCGCGAGCACGATTTGCTCTTCGAGGCCATCCGCGAAAACAAGCCTTACAACGAAACCGAACGCTGCGCGCAAGCGGCGCTCACCGGAATCATGGGCCGCATGGCGGCGGAATCCGGCCAGTGCGTGACGCGCGAAGAGGCGCTGCGCTCGAATCTGGAACTGGCGCCTGGCCTCGACCAATTGACGCTGACCAGCGCCGCGCCGATCAACCCGGACGCAGCGGGAAAGTATCCTGTGGCAATTCCCGGAAAGACGAAGATCGGCTGAGAAGCATTCGACAAAGAAGAAGAGGTGAAGCATGAATGGCGAACGGAAAAAAGAGGTTCGTATTGTAATCAGTGCCTCGTCCCCGCGCCCCGCGCCTCATCGGCGGCCGCAGCGGGACACGTTGATTCGATTGATAAAGAAAGGAACCAGGACCACGAACGCGATGGGCCTTCTCTTCTGGACTCCGCGCGTTCTGGGGATTCTGTTTGCCGTCTTTCTGGGCATGTCTGCCATGGACGATCTAAGCGGCGGAAATGACTTCTGGAAGTCCATGTCCGCGCTGTTCGTGCACCTGATGCCGGCGTGCGCCATGTTCGTTGCGCTGGCCATTGCCTGGCGCTGGGCGCTGCTGGGATCGATTCTCTACGGCGCATCGGCCGTTTGCTTTGTGTATTGGTCATGGAGTCTCGTACCCCTGGCCGAGCAGTTGTCGATCTCCGGCCCTCTGGCCGCGGCAAGCGTTCTTTTCCTGCTCAATTGGATTTACAGAAAACAAATTGCGGTTGTGTTGATCGATTAGGGAAAACATTTAAGGATATTCAGATATGAGCATCGACATTTCTTCGCGCCGTCATTTTCTCGCCACGTCCGCCGTCGCCGCGGCGGCCGCGGCCGCCATCGGACACCGCGCCTATGCTGGCGGCGGCGACGCGATTCGCCTCGGCATGATCGGCTGCGGCGGACGCTGCACGGGCGCGGCGCACGAAGCCATGAACGCCGATTCCGGCACGCGGCTGGTCGCGATGGCGGATCTGTTCGCGGACCGCATTCAAGCGAAACTGCAAGCGCTCAAGAAACAGAACCCCGATCAGGTCGCAGTGGACGAGGCGCATTGTTTCACCGGCCTGAACGGATACACGAAGGTGATCGAATCGTGCGACGTGGTGCTGATTGCCTGCGCGGCGAAATTCCACGCGATGTACGCAAAAGCGGCGCTCGAAGCAGGCAAGCATGTCTTTGTCGAAAAACCGCACGCCATCGATCCCGCGGGCATCAAAGTTCTCGCGCAAGCCGTGGACATCGCGAAACAAAAAAAGCTGGGCCTGCTGAGCGGCCTGCAAAGCCGCTTCCATGCGCCCATCAAGGAGACGATACAGCGCGTGCATGATGGGCAGATTGGCGAGATCATTGCGATGGAGGAGAATTTTATCCGCGGGCCTTATGGAAATATCAAGCGTCCCAGCGGCAGCGAATTGGAAATTCAATACGGCAACCAATACCGCTTTTCGTGGCTCTGCGGCGACGACGTGACGCAATCGCTCGTCCACAACCTCGACCGCGCGACGTGGGCCATGCGCGAAACCCCGCCGGTGAAATGCCATGGACTCGGAGGCCGGTCCACCTCACAGGATTTGCTCGGCGACGTCTTCGATCATCATTCGGTCGTGTACCAATACGCCAACGGCGTGCGCCTCTACGCAAACACGCGCACGACGCTCAATTGCTACAACGAAATCTCCAGCACGATCCTCGGTTCCAAAGGCACCGCGTACCCGCTGGAAGGCCGCATCACCGGCGAAAGGGCGTGGCAGTGGGCGGGCGAAAAGAGCAGCCCGTACGATGTCGAGCATCAGAAGTTTTTCAAATCGATCCGCGCCGGCGCGCCCATTAATTGCGGCGATTACATGCCGCGCAGCACGCTCGTCGCGATCATGGGACAGCTCTCGTGCTACAGCGGAAAAGAAGTGGCGTGGGACGCGGTGACGAAATCGGATTTCTGTTTCGCGCCCGCGCCCGAGCGCTGCACGTGGGACATGCCGCCGCCGACGCAGTCCAATGAAAAGGGCGTCTATCCGGTGTGTTTCACTCCGGGCGTCTCAAAGAACATTTAAGGATCAATCACCGCTGTTCAAAACGGGCGCGCGACGCGCGCCGCCGCTGTCAGCCCCGAAGAGACTCATGGATAACATCGGTCATGGTATCAGGGTTCATAGCCACAGCAGCCGGGGGTATCGGCCGCAGGCCGGCCCGCAGCGCGACACCCCCAGATGCCTTCTGCTCCCCCTCCGGGGAAAACGGCGGCGTTTCCCTTCGCGAGATTAGTCCGCATGGACTTCAAATCTGGTCTGGCAAAAAAGCACACAACCCGCGAACTTGCGCGCGCGGGTTGTGCAGGGTCGGGTGTTGCTTTGAGGACTGCGTCACGCTTTAGGATGGGCGGCATTGTAGACGGTCTTCAACCGCGTGGGCGTGAGGTGGGTGTAAATTTGCGTGGTCGATAAGCTCGAATGGCCGAGCAATTCCTGAACGCTGCGCAGATCGGCGCCGCGGTCCAGCAAATGCGTGGCGTAACTGTGGCGCAGCGTGTGCGGCGTAATGCCCGGCGGCAGGCCGGCTTGCTCCTGGCGTTTCGAGATCACGCGGCGAACGCTGCGCACGTCAAGGCGCGTGCCGAAGCGGTTAACGAAGACGGCGGAAAGCGGCCCGAGATTCTCCGGCGTGTTGCGCCCGCGCAGTACTTCCGGGCGGCGCATGATCCAATTGCGCAGGGCCGTCGTCGCGCAGTTCCCGACGGGCAACATGCGTTCCTTTTTGCCCTTGCCGCGCACCAGCAGCAGCCCGCGCTCGGAATCGAAGTCTTCGAGATTCGATCCGACCAATTCCGACACGCGCACGCCGGCGCCGTACAGCAGCTCCAAAATCGCGCGATCGCGCACGTCCATCCAATGCGCGCCGCTGACGACTTCGACGAGTTTCTTCACATCGGCTTCGGAGAGGCACTTGGGCAGTGCTTTGGGCGTCTTCGGGTTGTGGATGCCGTCGAGCGGCGAGGTGTCGATCAGCTTGCGCTTGATGAGGAATTTAAAAAAGCTGCGCAAGCCGGAGAGGCGGCGGCTTAAGGTGCGCTTGCCGGTGCCTTTCTCCGTCTGGTCGGCCAAAAATCCGCGGATGACCAACCGGTCGAGCCGGTTGGGGAACCGGGGCATTTCACCGCGCGCATCGACGAACGACACGAACGCGGAGAGATCCTCGGCATAGGCTTTGGTGGTGTGAGGCGAGCAGCCGCGCTCGCTGGTAAGGTAGGAGAGGAAATGCTCGATAAACTGCTCGGAGCCGTTTCCCCCCCGGGACGGTTCCTGTGCAATCATGGTTAATTTTTCGACGCGAACGAGCGGGGGCTTGAATCAAATTATCGGGGATTTGCACGAGTGGCGCACGGGGGCAGGGAAAATGGCGGGAGCACGGCGGGGTTTCTCTATGAAAAATGAGGAGCGCACTGGTGCAAAGAACATCTTGCTTTTTTCAGCTATAGTCGATTCCTGATTTCTAGGCATAATTAGGAAACCATGCCAAGCCACGCCGAAGCCAGTGAAGATTCGCGGTCGATTTGCGAGCGACTTCAGCAAGAGTTGCGTCATTTCATTCCAACGTTACGCGAATCTCAAAGTCTCAATACCTGCGCACTTTACGATAGGGGCATGAATCGTTTCGCGCACGTCTATCACCGAAAGGTCGCGGACCAGGCGCGCGTCTATTTTCGTGGTGATGTTTCTAACCCCCCGAACGACACGACTAGAAAAGTAACTACGCAGATTAGGCCAAAAACTGAAAAGGGGTATGATAAAGAATATCCGTTCTTCATCGTCTTGGACACAAAATCGGATATATCCGCGGTTGCCAAGGTGATATTCGACTGCGCGTATCCGCTTTCCATAAAAAAATCGGGAACACGGCGGAGTGGTGAAATTCGAATCCCTGAGGAAATTGTCGAGTCTGCGAATTTATGGGAAGGCGTTCGGAAAACGATAGAAGTCAACGTTTACGAGCGAAACAAAAGCGCGCGCAATCGATGCATTAAACACTTTGGCGCGGCCTGTTTCATTTGCGGGTTTGATTTTGAACGAATGTACGGCGCACGCGGTAAGGGATTCATTCATGTGCATCATACAAAGCCGCTTTCCAGCATAAAATCCAGTTATCGCGTAGACCCAATTGCGGACCTTCGTCCGGTGTGCCCAAATTGCCACGCGATGATTCATCTTACCGCGAATGCTGCGACATGTGATGAAATTGCGCGATTGATCTCCAAAGCTAATCGTCCGTAGCCGGCAGCGGCAGAATCCCTTCGTCCATATCGTTGCCATGCACCGTTAGATACTGTACTGAACCGTCAGGTAGAATTTCAATTTCAAGTTCGCGTCCGCCGTGCTGCCATTCGAGTTGCACGCCACCGCCCGCGACGGGGCAAATGTGCGGCGCGGGCGCGGACTCGGCTTCAAGTGCCGCAAGTACACGCTCCGCCTGTTCGATTGTTTCCGTTTTGATCGGCGGACTATCGTGTCCATCCCAGCCGGACGGCAACTGTGCCAATTTGCCAAGCAGTTCGCTTGTCTCGCGTTTCAATGCAATCTGCGGCATACTCCAATCCTCAATCCGCTGTGTAATTCTACGCGCCAGACACGCGCGCCGCAAGCCGTTCGACTTGGCCGATCCTGCGATTATCATTCTTCCGAATGCCCTCCCCTCTCCGCCTCACTCTCCGCACCCTCCTCTCCCATTGGCCGCGCCATCGCCTGCAATGCGCGCTCTGCCTGCTTGGCATCACGCTCGGCGTCGCCGTCGTCACGGCAATGGATTTGGCGAACGCCAGCGCGCTGGCGAGTTTTCGCGAGTCGCTGGCGTCCGTCAGCGGGCGGGCCACGCATCAGATCGCGCCGCAGGAAGGCTCGTTTCAAAACGGTGTGCCGGAAGAACTTTTCGCGAAAGTCTACGCTGTGCCGGGCGTCATCGCCGCCGCGCCGGTGATTGAGACCTATGGGACGCTCGTGCTGGACCCGAAAGCGGCGCTGCCGAATTCACCAATCGATGCGCGCAATGCGACGGCGGCTGGAAAGCCGCCCCTCCAGGCGCTTGTCCGCATTCTCGGCGTTGAGCCGCTGCTCGATCAACCCTTTCGTTCAATCGCCAGCGGAACGGAGCGGGAACTCCGTTCTACGAGCGGCGGCGTGCAGATGTCGCTGGGCGCGGACGTCTTCAATCAATGGGTTCTGCGCGACGATGGTTGCGCGCTTTCTGAAGCGCTTGCGGCGCGCTTGGGGGTCAAGAGCGGCGACACGCTGACTCTGATTCAATCGGGCAAACGCCACACGCTTAAATTGCTCGCTACGTACCGGCTCGAACAGAAACTCGCGCAGGACGACATCCTGCTGATCGACATCGCCGCCGCGCAAGAGCGCTTCGGCACGCTGGGAAAATTATCGTCGATCGATTTGATTCTGCCCGATGGTCAAGACGTAGAACGGAGCTCCCGCTCCGTTCCGACCGGCGCCGAAGATGAACGGAGTGGGAGCTTCGTTCTACAAAATCTGCGCGCGCTGCTGCCGCGCGGCGTCGTCTTGCAGCGCTCGGGCGAACGCGCGGGGCGCACCGAGGCGCTGCTGAGCGCGTTTCAATTGAACCTCACCGCGCTCTCGCTGCTGGCGCTCGTCGTCGGCATGTTTCTGGTCTACAACACGCTTACGGTTGCCGTGCTGCAACGCATGCCGATGATTGGCACGCTGCGCTGCCTCGGCGCGTCGGAGAAAACCACGCGCCGCGCGGTGCTGCTCGAAGCGATGCTGCTTGGCTGCGTGGGCAGTGTGCTGGGCTTGCTCGCTGGAGCTGCGCTGGCACGCGTTTTTTTGGAGCGCGTCGGCGGAATCATGACGGACCTGTACGCGCATGTCGGCGCGCTCGCGGTTTTTTACGATCCGCTCGCGGCGATAAAAGGCGTCGCGCTCGGAATGCTTGCGTCCATCGCCGGCGCGTATGTGCCGGCGCTTGAAGCAGGACGCACAGCGCCTACCAGCATCCTGCGCCGCTCACGCTCTGAAGCGTGGGCGGAACGGTCGTGGAAGAAACTGCTGATCGCAGGATTGTTGAGCTGCGCCGTCGCGGCGGTACTCGCGGCGCTGCCGGGCAAAAGTCCGGTGCCCGGTTTGTTTGCGGCGTTTGCGCTGGCGATGGGCGGAGCACTCAGCGCTCCCGCCGTGACGCGCTGGATTTCGCTTTATGCTGCCGCGCCGTTGCGGCGCGCGTTCGGCGTGAAAGGCATGTTGGCCGCGCGCGGGCTGGGCGCGAATCTGAGCCGCACAGGTTTGGCCGTCGGCGCGCTGGGTATGGCCTTGAGCATGACCGTGGGCGTGGCGCTGATGATCGCGAGCTTTCGCGGCACACTCGACCGCTGGATGGGCCAATCGCTGATGGCGGACATTTATCTGCGTCCCGCGGTGCCCGCATCGCTGCGTTCGACGGCGCATATTCCGGCTGATGTGTTGGAGCGCCTGCGCGCGATTCCAGGCGTCGAAGCGGTCGATACTTTTCGCGGGCGCGACGTGGCGCTCGACGACGGCTCGCTGATTTTGATCGCCGCCACCGACACGCGCGTCACGTTCACGCGCGGACGGGAGAATTTCCCGATCACGTCCGACGGCGGCGATCCAGAGCGTTCCTATCGCGGATTGCTCGATGGCCAAATCCTGATTTCCGAACCGATGGCGCGCAAACAGAATTTGAAGCTTGGCGATACGTTGACGCTTCCGGGGACGACGCGCCCGGTCGCGTTGAAAATCGAAGGCATCTACTACGAATACGCGACCGACCGCGGCGTGGTGAGCATGGACGCGAAGACGTATGCGGATCTCTTCGGCGAATCCGCGCCGCAGAGCGCGTCGCTGTATTTGAAGCCGGGGGCGGATTTGAGTGCGGCGATGCAAGAATTGCGCGATGAAATCGGCGCGCCGTTTGGCATGTATATTTTTTCGAATCGCACGCTGCGCGACGAAGCATTTCGCGTCTTCGATCGAACTTTCGCGATCACGGGACAATTGGAAAACCTGAGTCTCGCGGTCGGCTTGTGCGGCATCGTCAGCGCGCTGCTGGCGCTGCTGCGCGAACGCGCGGCAGATTTCGGTCTTCTACGCGCGCTGGGATTGACCGCGCGCGGGCTCTTCGCGCTCGTATTGCTGGAGGGTCTGCTGCTCGGCACAGCGGCGCTGCTGGTGGCGTGGGTGTTGGGGCCGGCGCTGGCCGTGCTTCTGATAAAGGTGATCAACGTCCGCGCGTTTGGCTGGACGATTTTGTTCTCGATGAAGTGGGAAGTCTTCGCGCGCGCTGGCGCGATGGCCCTATTAATGAGCGCTGCGGCGGCGCTGTATCCGGCGTGGCGCGGACGCGGGATCAATGCGGCGGGAGCGTTGCGTGAGGAATAGGAGGGGCGGCACTCCTGCCGCCCATCTTCGGCGGCAAGAGTGCCGCCGCTCCGAATTTCAGCGAAATGTTGCATCAAAGTCCGCATATTTGACGTATTATCGTGATGTGGTTCGTTTCAATCCGTCACGTTGGAGGACGATCATGAAATTGAAATGCGCGTTTGCGCTGGCGCTCGCGTGCCTGTCGCTGCCGTCGTTCGCGATTGAAGCCGATTTCAACGCCGCGTCGTGGGGCAACAACGGGCCGTATGCGCTCTCCAATTTGAAGAACAAACTGGTCGTGCTTTATTTCTTCGAAGAAGGATGACCGAAGTGCCGCGCGCGCTGGCCCAGTTTGGACCAGACTCGAAAAAGCTTGGAAAACGATCCCGTCTTGTTAGTGGCCATCTGCTCGGGCCATCCGAAATCTGCAATTTCAACATATGCCAAGGCCGTCAAAACCGATTGGCCGGTTTACGCCGACACCGATCGCGCGTTTGAATCCGCCGTGCTCAAACAAGTCATCAGCCTGAAGAATATCCATCAAACGATGCTCATGGAACCGTCGGGCGAGACACACTTCATCGACGGCGAAAAATTGGACGATGCCGTCAAAGGCGAAATCGGCAAAGCCAGTTGGAATATTGACGGCAAGGATATGCCGCCAAGTTTGAAAAAGGCGTGGCTCTCGTTGGAATTCGGCCAATTCTCGTCTGCGATCGTCACGATCAAACAGGCACTCGGCGCCACGGACGCGAAAGTCAAAGCCGCCGCGCAAACTCTGGATGCGGCCGTGCAGGCTGACGTGACCAAACGCTTCGCCGATGCGCAGGCGAAAGTTTCGGCGGGCGAAAAATGGGACGGCTACAAAATCTTCGATTTCATCGCCGGCAATTTCAAACCCTATCCGGAAGTGGCGAAGTCGCAGGCCGAGATCGGAAAACTGAGAGGCGATGCGAAAGTGAAAAAGGAGTTGCAGGCGAAATTCCTTTTCGATAAGGTCCAGGAACTCGCGGCATCGCCGCGCAAACCCGACCACGAAACCGCGCGGCAGGGCGTGCAACAATTGCAGGCGCAATTCGCCGATACGGAAGCCGGCGCGGCCTCGAAGAACTTGAAGGTGCCGGACGACAAGAAGCCTGAAAAGCCGGCGGGTTGAGCTACTGTACCGCCGGCGTCCCGCCGGCCAGAATCTTGCCGGCGGGACGCCGGCGATACAAAAAAGCATTCCCAATCGGGAATGCTTTTTTTATGGCATCGCGTAAACTCGCGTCTCACAATTCGAAATCAACAGTGAACCGCCAACTCGAAGTCTTCGTGTTCTTCACGCGCCTGGGGGCCACCGCGTTTGGTGGCCCGGCCGCGCATATCGCGATGATGGAGGACGAATTCGTGCGGCGGCGCGCGTGGATCACGCGCGAACGTTTTCTCGATTTGTTTGGAACCGCGAATCTGCTGCCCGGGCCGACGTCCACGGAAATGGCGCTGCTGCTGGGGCGCGAACGCGGCGGCTGGATCGGCCTGCTACTGGCGGGCGCGGGCTTCATTCTGCCGGCGTTTTTCATGGTCGTGGCGATCGCCGCTTTTTTCGCGGCCGGCGGCGAGCGGCCGGGTTTGCTGAGCGCGATGCGCGGGATGCAGCCGGTGATCGTTGCAGTGATCGCGAAGGCGCTGATTAATTTGTCGAAGACGGCGTTCAAGAAGCGCCATCTTATTTTTTGCGGGATCGTGGCGGCCGCCGCATCGATCCTCGACGCGGCGAAAATCTGCGAAATCAAAATCGCCTGGATTCTGCTCGGCACGGGCGCGCTGAATCTGATCGTTGGCCGCGTCTTCGCAGCGAAAAAAGCCGCAGGCGCGGCAGCGCTCGCAGTGGTGGGGCAGACATTCCTGTCTGCCACCTCAGCGCGGCGCGTCTCCGCGGAAGAGGCAGCAAGCGTAAGAGGCGCAGCGTCAGTTGCGCTGCCTGCGAGCGCCGCGCTGGGCGGAGCGTGGAGCGTGTTCGTGAGTTTCTTGAAAATCGGCGCCGTGTTTTATGGCAGCGGCTACGTGCTCATTTCGTTTCTCCACGAAGAATTTGTGGTGAAGCATTTGATCACCGAAGAGCAGCTCAACCGCGCTATCCTGGTCGGTCAATTTACGCCGGGGCCGTTCTTTTCGTCGTCGGCATTTGTTGGCTATCACTTGCACGGATTCGCGGGCGCTGCGGCGGCGACCGCGGGACTTTTCGGACCGGCGTTTTTGTATGTGGCCGTCAGCGGCCTGATCATGCCGCGCTTGCGCCGCTCGTATTGGGCCGCTTTGTTCCTGGACGGAATCAACGCCGCTTCCGTCGCGTTGATGATCCTGGTGTGCTGGCAGTTTGGACAAAACGCCGTCGTGGATTGGAAGACCGCGCTGCTGGGCGTATTGAGTTTTTTGATTCTGCTGCGTTACAAAATTAATTCCGCGTGGCTGGTGCTGGCGGGCGCAGTCGTGGGGTGGCTGGTGTTGCGCTGAACGGCAAATTCAAGATTTAAGATTCAAGGTTATTGCCCTGCCATCGGCTAATTTTGAATTTTGAACTTTGAATTTTGAATTCGCCGTTCCATTTTTCCTCTATTTTTCCCCGCGTTCGCGCGTTCTAGTCATTGAAACAACGCGCGCTGAAAGACCAATGGGGACAACCCGGGTGCTCGAAACCTTGCTCACCGCCACGCCGATCGAAACGGCCCGCGACACGCAATGGGTGCAGGACGCTGTGCGGCTCTATCACGAGCCGCTCACGCTCTACGCCGTGCGGCTCGCCGGCAGCGTCGAGCGCGGGCACGACGCCGTGCAGGAAACATTTGTGCGGCTCTGCCAGGCGCGGCGCGAGGAACTTGAAGGACATCTTAAGGAGTGGCTCTTCAGCGTGTGCCGTTCGCGTGCGCTGGATTTAAAACGAAAGGAATGCCGCATGATCGCGATGGCCGAACCCGAAGCCCGTTCAAAGCCCGCTGAAGCCGAACCGCTCGCCGCGGTCGAACGCAACGAAACCCGCGCGCTGCTCGCCGAACACCTGCACGCGCTGCCGCCCAATCAGCAGGAAGTCATCCGCCTGAAATTTCAGCACGGCCTGTCGTACAAGGAGATCAGCACCGTCACCGGTTTGACCGTCAGCAACGTCGGATTCCTGATGCACACGGGAATCGCCACGCTGCGCGCGAAGATGCGCTAAAAAACGTTAAAGGTTACACGTTACAGGTTACAAGTTTTCGGAATGCGATTGTTCACTTAGTTTTTCAAACAGCACGATGAAACGACAACTTCACATTTGAAATCAAAAGGACCCCTCCCATGCCAGAACCCATCCTCACTCCGCAAGAGCAGTTGACCGCATACGCGCTGAACGAACTCGACACCACCGAGCGCGCGCATGTCGAAGCGCAATTGAAGAACGACGCGAACGCGCAGGCGTTCGTGAATGACGTGCGCGCCACGGCCGCGCAGTTGGAGACTGAATTGAAAAAGGAGCGGCTGGACGATTTGGCGCGCGCCTTCGGCGCAACAGGCGCCGCGCAACCCGCGCCGGCGAAAATCGTGCCGCTCGCTCCGCCCTCGAAATGGAAGCGCTTCGCCATTTACGGAACGGCGGCGGCAGCGCTGGTGGTGTTTGGGGTTTTGATCTGGAATGGACAGAGCTACCGCACGAAGAATGCTCCTCAGGCCTCAAAGAACGCGGACGAACCGCTGGTAATTGACTCGCGGTCTGTATATTCATCCGCGACCAACAATGAAGATGAGAAAAAGGCAGATGCCGCGACAGCGGGTTCCCTTAATGAAACGGCACGAGGGCCTGATGGACTGAAGAAGCTAGAACACAGCTCTCGTTCAACAGCCGATTCCAAAACCGTTCCCGCCAAGACACCAAACAACGATGTCGCGTCGAACGATACGAAGTCAGCCGAGAAAGCCAATGATGCGAGTCGGGATGGTGTGCCGCTCAACGGCGGGTCTAAGAAGAGTAACGGCGACAATGGTGACGTTGTTACTGTGCCGCCAAACGACTTGGTCCCGCAGGGTGCAGGCGTCTTTGAATACGATGCGGATAATTCCAGCAAAGTGAAAAACGGCGGCGGCCTTGTTCAACGTGATAAAGATCCGCTAATTGGCGAAAGCGTTGGAGTCCCGCGCGTAACGAAAGTAATTCCACCGGCCGACACGGCTCAGGCTCCCCACAAAAATGTCTCTCCTCCAGTTCTCGCCGATGATGCCCCCGCAATGAAGGAACTCAGAGAGAAGATGAATAACCTGGAAACGCCGATGCCGATTATGAGTGACGCGGACCACGTGTCCGGACTTAAGCCCAACAACAAAGATGCCGAGGTTACGGTTATTAACCATGGCGCCGACGTCACAGCCGGAGTAAAAAAAAGTATTTTCGACAAGAAACCCGATCCGAATACAGCCGCGTACAACGTCGATATTCCGGCGATCAAACCGCTGGACACGAATTTACCGCCGCTAAAAGCGCCCCCGCCGACGGTCTCCGTGCCAAAAACAATTGAGCCCGACAAAGCAAACAATACTGAAGGTCAAGGGGGCTATGCTGCTGTTGAGCCGGGCAGGTTCCACAACGTAGCGCCCACACCATTTAAAGACATCTTCGAGAACAGCCGCGGAGAGCCAAATATCCCAGCCGATCCCGGTCTAACAAAAAAGAAACCGATAGGCGGTCGCGGCAATTTGGGCAACTCACCCGCGCCCGAAGTCGTTAAGGCCGAGTCAACGAAACCTCAGCGCGTTGACGAAAATGACCCAACAACGCTGCCGCCGCGCAAAAAGGTCGATCCCAATGAGGAAGTGGCTGCCGCGACAGTGAAGCCGCCTCTCAAATGGAACGCTTCTTTGCCAAACAATCCGCTCGACCACGGCGCGCGCGACAAAAAACTCAACCCCAACTACCCCGAATCCGTCACCATTACGCCGGACCAAACTTACAGTCCCTACACCCCGCCCACCACCGGCGAAGCCTACAACCTCTACCCGGAAAATCGCTTCGAATCCGTGCGCAACGCACCGCTTTCGACCTTCTCCGCCGACGTGGACACCGCTTCCTTCTCGAACGTGCGCCGCTTCCTGACCGGCAACCATTTGCCGCCGCCGGAGGCCGTGCGCGTCGAAGAATTGATCAACTACTTCAAGTACAACTACGACGTGCTGAAATCCGAAGACCCGTTTGGCGTGAACGTCGAAGCCGCCGCGTGCCCGTGGAATTCGGCGCACCGCCTCGTCCGCGTCGCGATCAAAGCCAGCGGCCTGGCCGCGAACCAGCGTCCCGCGAGCAACCTCGTCTTTCTCATCGATGTCTCCGGTTCGATGGACGATCCCAAGCGCCTGCCGCTGGTTAAAGAGGGCATGAAAGCGCTGGTGCGGCGCTTGAACGAAAACGACCATGTCGCGATCGTGACCTACGCGGGGCAATCGGGCATCGCGCTGCAATCGACGAATTGCGCCGAGAAGGACCGCATCATCGGCGTGATCGATGCGCTGCACGCGGAAGGCGAGACCAACGGCGGCGCGGGGATTCAAACCGCGTACGCGACCGCGAAAGCCAATTTCATCAAAGGCGGCGTCAACCGCGTGATCCTCGCCACCGACGGCGATTTCAACGTGGGCGTCACCGATCCAAACGAATTGGTGAAGATGATCGAACGCGAAACGCCCAGCGGCGTGTTCCTCACGGCGCTCGGCTACGGCATGGGCAATTTGAAAGACGCGATGCTGCAGCGCCTCGCCAACAAAGGCAACGGGCACTACGCGTACATCGACAACGCCGACGAGTCGCGCAAAGTGCTGATCGAGCAGATGAACGCCACGCTGGTCGCAGTGGCGAAGGACGTGAAGTTCCAGGTCGAGTTCAATCCCGCGCAAGCCGAATGGTACCGCTTGATTGGTTACGAAAAACGCGCGCTGGCCGCGCAGGATTTCAACAACGACGCCAAAGGCGCCGGCGAAATCGGCGCGGGGCACACAGTCACGGCGTTCTACGAAGTGGTGCCGACGCAAGGCGCGCCAGTTCCGGGCGTCGATCCGCTCAAGTATCAGGATCAACCAAAGCGCGTCGAAGCGCCCGCAACGAAGCCGGAGACGGCCAGCAGCGAATTGCTGACGCTGAAGATTCGCTACAAGCACCCCGAAGGCGACACGAGCAAGCGGCTGGAATTCGCCTTCACCGACCGCGGCGCGACGCTGGAACAGGCCACGAGCGATTTCAAATTCGGCGCGTCCGTGGCGCTCTTCGGCCAAATCCTGCGCCACTCGCGCTACGTTCAATCCGCGACGATGCGCCAGGCCGTTGAACTGGCCGACGACAACCGCGGCGTGGACGAAGGCGGCTACCGGCGCGAATTCATCCAGCTCGCCGGCAAAGCCGGCGAACTGCGCGGAGAGCGATAACTGCGTATTCAAGATTCCGAATATTAAATCAGCCGTGTCCAAAACAAATTCAAAACTCGTAGGCAAATCGTGCACGCAACCGCGATCCGATAGGTCGCTCCTTCAGGGCTTTGGGTCGCAGTCGTGCCCTCGGCCCAGGGCTGCGCGGGCGCTCCACTCTGGGCTATCGTAGTTCGCCCCAACGGGACTGACAGCGGCGGCGCGTTTCGCGCGCCCGTTTTGGACAGCAGTGATATCAAATATCAAATCTGCCGGCGTCTCCGCGCCTTCCTCCGCGCCTTTGCGTGCATTACTTCAGCGACACCAAAAACTCCACCAGATTCCGAATATCCATCTTGCTCAGCACACTCCCCATCTGCGGCATCGTCGATTCCTCCTGATTCTTGCGCGTTTTCACCTCGGCTTTGGGAATCTCGACGCTTTTCCCGTCGCCTTGAATCAGCACGATTTTCGTCTCGTCATCCGTCTTCAAAACTCCCGTGTATATTTTCCCCTCGGTCGTCTTCACCAAAACCGTCTCATACCCCTTCGCGATTTTCGCGCTGGGATCGACAATCGATTCCAGCAGATACTCGCGCTTTTCGCGCGCGCCGATCCCTTTCAGCTCCGGCCCGACAGTTCCACCGAAACCGTTGAGCTTGTGGCAGCGGATGCATTGCCCGCTCGCGTTTTCATAGAAGATTTTGCGCCCCGCATCGGCATCGCCGCCCAGCAGCGCCGATTTGTAGTCCGCCATCTGCACGGATTTGTGTTCGGTGCGCGGAATCGACGCATCGTATTTTTCAAGCTTTTCTTTAAGCGCCGCCCCGCCGAGCTTGCGCGCCGCTTCCGTCACATCCAATTCGATCTCGGCCTGTATTTTCCCCGCCAGCACTTGATCCATGCTCTTCCCAACGATTTCATCGGCCTCACTCGCCTTCATCCCGCTCAAAATCGAAAGCGCAAATTGTTTCTCCGTGTACGGCGTCTGCTCGTTTTCAAGCGCCCGCTTCATCGCCGCAAGCGCGTCCTGTGGACTCAGTTTCGCCAGCAGCGCGCTGCCGGCTTTCTTCAAGTTTGCGTCCTTGCCCGCGATGGCTTTGCGCACGCGGTCGAGCACGCCATCGGCGCTCAATTCGAAGAGCGCGTTGAGCGCGGCGACGTGGATCTCGCTCGATTTTTTCGCGTCGTCATACGCGGCCAGCAAGACCGGCACGGCCTCCTTTATTTGGAGCTTCGCCGCGCAAGACTCGGCGGCGACGGGCACATCGTTGCCCGTAGTTTTCATAATCAGCGTCTCGAGATTCGGCGCGAGCGCCGCAGCCGCCGGCGCGGCATCCCGCGCCGGCAGCGGCCGAACCAAATTCATGATCTTGTCCCGCGCCGGCGGCGCCGCCCATTCGGACAGCATCGTGAGCGCTTCGACGCGCACCGCCGCGGGCGCATCTTTGCGCGCGCAATACGCGGCCAGCGCCTTCGCCTGATCCGCGCCGCCCAATCTGAAAGCCGCATTGAGCGCGCGGCGAATCAATCCGCTCGGTTCATCACGCTCCGGATTCCCGATGGGGCGCTGCGTCGTGCCGTCGGGAAGTTGCCAGCCGACCGCCAGGTTGTCGTTGGCCGCAACCTCTTTCATCAGCGCTTCGATGTAGTATTTCTTTCCCGCTTCAAGCTTGACCGCCGCCGATTTCTGATTCGGATATTTCTCCCATTCGCGCGGCTTTTCCCACTGCGGCACTTTGGTCTCCGCAATCATCTTTTTGTGTTCAGGCGTCTCGTCGCTGCTCAGCCACAATTGCCCGCAGTCGTCCACCGCGATCCAAAAAAAATAATCCCCCGTCTGCGGCGCCGTGATCACTCCGCTCACGCGCGCCCCATAATTATCCGCGCGATCCGACGGCGTTTCGAACGCATCGAGGTCCAGCGTGCTATCGGGCTTATCCGGAAAACTCTTGTTCTTCGTCAAATCGCCGACCGAATTCCCCGTGACGTTCTCCCAAAATTCAGCTTTGAACGAGAAACTCGAGGCATCCTTCTTGCCCTCATCAGGCGGCACGGCAAGCGCCGCGAGTTCCGGAAACGCCGCCGGAATCGGCACGTCGTTGATCGCACGCGCCGCTTCAAGCACCAGCAGAGGACTTTTGTCTTTCAAGAATCTCGCAATGCGCGCATCTTCCATGCGCCGCAGCACCAGCAGCACCGCCATGCGCACCGGCGACGACGCATCCTCGCCTTTCGCGATAACAAGCTCCGGATATTTTTCAGCAATCCAATACAACGCCATCACGCAAGCGTGGCGCACAAACGCATCCTTGTCCGCATTCTCGCGCAGCGCCGCGCAAAGCGGCTCGATCGCAGCGGAGCTTTGCAGCTTGCCCAGTCCATACGCCGCAAAAAATCGAACGCGCAGACTTTCATGCGCGAGCAACTTAATCAAGCCGTCGTGCGCCTTGGCAAATCGCCCATCGCCGCAGATTCTCGCCGCCTGCGCGACAACTTCCGCATCCTTATCCTCGAAAAGCGCTGGAAGCGTTTCGAGCGCCTTTTCGTCCCACGGCTTGCTCAAATTCTTATCGCGCTCATCCGCGCTCAATTTCGAATACGCAGCGTCATGCGCAATCTGCCCCAATCCCCAAATCGCATGAATACGCGCAAGTTGATTCTGGGTTTTCAGTGCTTCAATAAAAACGGGAATCGCCGCCACGCCTTTTTCCACCAACGCAAACTGCGCCCCTTGCCTCACGCGCTGATCCGAGTGCGCCAGCAGTTTCGCGCACTCCTCCGGCGCGCGTTTATCAAATCCTTCGCTGAGCAGCTTCTTTGTCCCAAGGACCGCCGCATCATCTTTCATCGTTGGATCGAGAATGCGGTAGATGCGCCCTTTGCCCGAATGATTAATTCCGCCGACCCACACGCAGGAATACGCCGCGCCGTCGATGCCGAAGCAGATGTCGGTGGCCTGCGTCTTCCAGAAAAACTCGCGGTCCTTGTCTTCGACATACTCGAAGCCCGCGCCCTTTGCTTTCACGGAAAACGAAAACACGCCGCCGTTGCCAATATAATCGCAGTAAAAAAAATGGTCCGCATACCGCGCGGGCAAGCAGCCTGTGCCCGGAAAATACGCAATCCCCGACGGCCCGGTGCCAAGCTGTTTGATCGGCGGCACAATGAACGCCGGCTGGCCCTCGTGAAATTCGTACCACATCTTTTCCGACGTCCACATGCCCAGCGGATTGGGCTTCTGAATAAATTGATACCCGCAGCGCCAGCCGCTGTCGCCGCCCTCGACCACATAAACCCAGCGCGCCGAATCGCCCAGGTCGGCGTTGTTGTCCGCGGTGAAAAGATTGCCGTATTTGTCGAAAGCCAGCTTCTGCGGATTGCGCAAGCCCGTAGCGAAAATCTCGAACTCCGATCCGTCCGGATTGCAGCGAAAAACCGCGCCGCGATCGTGCCCGTCGATCTGCTTCCCGCCCACGTTCACGTTGTAGCCGCGGTCGCCCACGCTGAAATAAAGCTTGCCATCCGGCCCAAGCGCCAGCCCGTGCAGATCGTGCCCGAGGTACGCGATGCGCACGCCAAACCCGCTGCGCAGAATCGTCTTCACGCCGGCCGTGCCGGTTCCCTTCGTGTCCTGCAAGCGCCACAGATTTGGAATGCAGGTGTAATACACGCTACCTTTA
>DATGGK010000225.1:0-12547 GCA_035308565.1 Planctomycetota bacterium
GGATCAAAGGGCATCGATCCATGCCCATGCTCATCAACGCGTTACTTCCGAGACAGGAGCTTGCAGAAAAAAGAGCCGCATCATAACGTATGGGAGTTCAGCACCCCGCCCCGAATTTCAACGGACGGAGGGACATCCGCAATTAACGGAGCTGTAGCCGAGGATGCCCCATTTACCAAATGAGCCAAGAGAATACTGTTATTCGGCACGGCAAATAATATCCCTTGTTCCGGATCGTGCTTTGTAAAGAGATCATCCAAAATAAAACTCCGGCTTGACGCAATCCCGTCCGAACAGTCGTTGACCAATACTGCTTCAATGCCGTCAATTGTACGGAACTGATCGACGGACGACGCGGCCCTGAGTTGTTCAATGCCGATTTTGAATGCTGCTTCAAATGGAACGTTCCACGATTCAAGTGTGGTGTCTGTGACGTACGACGCGGTGTCCCCCCAATCGACGCTCAGCGTCCTCACGAGATAATTCGGCACAAATGGACGCTGGCATAGTTTTGGTTGCGTTGCGGCAAGCTGGTGGCTTGTTACTCTGGGGCGAAGTAGTGCGCGGACTTTCATTAGATCGAGCAAATCACGGTGACGACTACTCACGGCATCAAGCCGGTCCAAATGTTCGGCAATATCCGAGTCCAAAACATCTCGCCCTTGTCTTGTTGCGGTCTGCCATAAATTGATTAGATCGTATTCATGAGTGTCTCCGCTTATCTTCACGGAAGCAATCGTGCCGCTCCAAGACAGGAGTTGACCTCCGCGGCCTTGAATGGCTGCTTCAAAGCGCTTTTTTGTTTCGTCAGGCAGCGAGTTGCCGCGTCCGAACAACCAATTCAACAAACCCATTTTACTTCCTTCGTTCGCTGTTGACCATGCTCTCCAGCTTGCGCGCGGTCGCGTTAACGATCCATTCTTCGCCGCATTGGGAACAGATCGAGGCTTGAACGTCGCGGACGACCACCACGCCGCTGCCGAGGTCGGCGCTAAACGTCGCCGTACCGGGAATTTTATTTCCGCCGCAAATAGGGCAAAAGACAGACTGACGATCCATGATTTTTCTCGAGACTTCGTGGGCGCAACGATAGCTTCACGTCACCCGTATTTTCACCGGCACTCCGTCAGGCGGATCCTTCATTAGCCATTTGCAATATTCTTTTACTTCCTTAAGCCGGCTGCGCGTTCGGAGGTGAACTTCGACGCCAATGCCATCCTTCAGATAGTCGTTGTAAAAAACGAGCGATACGCCTGCAAAGTGCGTCCGAATGTCCTGCGTGACGGCGTTTAGCGCATGTTCAGGGGTGAGGTACGATGGCATGTCCGGCTCCTTGTTCGACGACGCGCCGAGCGCGGCTTCATTCACGGCTTATAATCCCCCACCAACCGCCCCACCACAAGATTATTTTCGCTCTGGCTCTTGAAGCTCGACACGCTCAGCAAACTCCACGCGTAGCCGGCGATTTTGCCGTCGCTGTCGGTGTAGAGGCGGAAGACGCCTTCGCCCAGGCCGTCGTGGTCTTTTCCGTTGAGGCCCGTTTTGTGCCGCCAGTCGGTCACGCCGTGGCCCGTCTCGGATGAATCGATCACGGGCAGTTCCCATTGAAGCGTGCCTTCTTCAAGCGGCGCGGAGGCTTTGATCTTCTTCGCGGGTCCGGCGGCGAGCAGCATGTGGCCGCTGTTTTTTGTGGTGTCTTTGTATTTGATCGCGAGCACGTCGCCGGCGCGTAGGTCGCTCACGCGCTCGATTTCGGTGAAGCCTTCGTGCTTCGCAATCGCGTCGTGAAAGCGCGCAGCGTTGGGGCGCGTGGAACCGAACCATTTCTTATACTGCGCGTCTTCATAGCCGTAAGAATGCTTGAGCAGCGCAATCAAGAACCCGCTGCAATCCGCATGAGATTCGAGCTCGCCGTCCCATTTCACGTCGGCTTTGCCGTGCTGGTAACTGGTCTTCGACAAATCGAGCTTGGCGAGAAACGCGCGGGCGTCGAGCAGGTGTTTGGGTTGAACGGATTCTTCGGTGCGCGCACAAAGGCACGCAGCGATCAACAGCAACGGCAGCATTCGGGCGAATTGTTTTTTCATGGAAACTCCTCCATAATAATGGACGAGCGCCGGCGATGTCGATGACGCAATGCGCTTGGATGAAAATCGAAACGTGTTCGTAGTCCCGCCTTTAGGCGGAATTGCATGGATTGCATCACACGCGTTGAGGCTCGAACGAACTACCGCCTAAAGGCGGGACTACAAACTTCTCCTCGCCCATCAGCCATTTCACTGCCTCTTCGAAATCCTCCCAATCCTCACTCGTGCGCGGCAGGTAGGCCACTCGGCCTTTGCCGAAATCTTTGAACGCTTTCGCGGTCGCATCGGCGGGACTGGCCGGCGGGACGCCGGCAGTACAGAGGGCTTGTGCCAGGGCATTCTGCGCGCGCGTGCGCCGCCAGGGGTCGCGGCGGCCTGTCTCCTCAGTAACGATTAATCCACCGCCGTCTTGCGCGTAATCTTCGAACGCGCGCGCCAGTTCGTCGGACAGACATTCGCAATTCGGCAGCACGGCACAGGGATAATCCTTCAGCCGCGCCAAGTTTCCCGCGTGCAGCACGTCAAACGGCACGCCCCGTTCGAGCAGTTTCGTTTCCAGTTCGTGGCGGCTGTCCGCGGCGGAGCTGTTGAACGCGGCGCTGGGTCCGTCGTGGAAAATCGCCATGCGCGCGGGGGGACAGGAAAGAGGAGACAGGAGAGAGGAAATATGAGACGGCGGAACTGCGACCGACCCACTATGCGGGTCTGACTCCTGACTCGCAACTCCTAACTCCTGACTCCTAACTCCTGACTCCTGCTCTCCCGGCGGCTGGAGCATGTCCAGCAGCACGCTGCCGAAGGCGCGCGCGACTTTGGCGTTCAAACTTGTGTTGATCGCGCGCTGCGCGCGGTCGGCGGGCTTCCAATCTGGCGGAAACGACAACCGCGGTTCGCGCATGAATGCGGCGTCGAGCAGCGGGAGCCATTGCGCGGCGTCGATTCCGAAAAGATACTCCGATCCCGCCGCAAAAAAAGTATCGAAGACTTCCGCGCCCACTGCGCACTGCGGGTTGCGGCGGCGCACGAATTTCGCGATGCGGGCGAGCGCGTCGGTGACGGTGCGGATTTTGAAGAGCACCCATTCCTGCTGGTGCGGCGCGGTCACGACGCTGGCAATGGATTCGACCGGCGGGCGCACGTGGATGAACGAGTTGTGGCCGAAGCGCTCGAGGCCCAGCAGGCGCGTGGCGTCTTCCTGCGAGCCGTATTTTCCGCGCAGAAAATCGCGGAACGACGCGACGCAGAGCGGGCAGTGGCACGCGCGCACGGTCGGGCTGTAGCCGGCGCCGTCGAAGAAAATCAAATCCGCGCCTGCATCGACGGCCATGCCCGTGGCCTTTTCGACGTAGCGCAGCCAGCCTTCGGAATTGTAGCAGGGGCGGCATTGAAAACTTTGCGAACCCCACACCGATTTGCCGTCGTGGGTGAGCTGCATCCAATTCTGCGAATCGGATTCCTCCTGGATCAGCGTCTCGGGAACCGCCCAGCCGAGCGAAATGCGCGCGGCCACTTTGAGATTCGTGGCGTGTGCGCGCTGGATAAAATCGCGGCCACGGTCGAATTCAGCGGCTTCGAATTCCAATCCGAAGCCGGCGAAGAAGCGGATGCAAACCAGATCGGCGCCGCTGCTTTTCAAGCGCGCGGGGGCGTCGGCGGCCAATTCGCCGGCGTAGCGCTCAGCGGCATCGACGCGTTGTCCGCCGATGTATTTTTGCACGCTCGGGGGTTCCGGCAATTCGACGTAATGCAAATCGGCGCGGAGCCATTGCGGGCGGTCTTTGGGTTCAAGCATGTGGGGATGTTAGCAAATGAATGCCTGATCGCAAGCAGCGCCAACCCCTCACCCCCGGCCCCTCTCCCCCAACGGAAGAGGGGAGGACGGCGGCGCTTCGCTTCGCGAAGTTTTTGAAAATACGGCCCAAGTGGCGAGCGCGGGATTATGCAAAATCCGGTGCGCGGGCAGAAAAAAATTCCTGTGCCGCTCATCGACTCGACGCTATTCCGCCTAAAGGCGGGACTACGAACGAACTACTTGAGCGTCGTGGGCGGGAGGACTTCGATGGGGAACTTTTTGCGCGTTTCGACGCCTTCGTCGTTTTTGACGATGACTTCGAATTCGTATGCGCCGGCTTCACGGGCAACGAAATAGGTTTGGCTGTGCCATTTGCCGTCTTTGAATTTGGCGGCCGTCGGATCGGCGATGTCCACTTGCGAGCCTCGCAACTGCTTCCATTGGAAGGTCAGCGGCCCGCCGTAGGGGTCGGACGCTTTCACGTAGAGGCGCACGCCGCCGCTGGGCAATTCGAGTTTGTCGGGGACCGGCACCGGCGGATCGGACGGGATCGTCTTCACGGGGCCGTTGAGCGTGACGACGGCTTTGGGCGCTTCGGGCTTCGGGACGTCGTTTGTGGGCGGAACGGTTTTTGGCGGGTCGATCTTTGAGACTTCGGGCTTGACGGCGTCTGGCTTCGCGTCGGGAAGGACGACCGCGGGCTTGACGTCTGTCGCGGCCTTGTTTTTCTCGGCGGCGGCTTTCGCGGCTTCGGCTTCCTGCTCGGCTTTCAATTTTTCGCGCGCGATGCGTTGAGCTTCTTCGACTTTTTTGCGGAGCGCTTCCTGTTCAATGCGGGCCTTGGCTTCCATGCGCTCGGTTTCTTCGCGGACGCGTTTCTCTTCGGCGGCGCGGCGGACGCTTTCTTCTTCCTGAAGGCGCTTCAATTCAGCTTCCTGCTGCGCGCGCATTTGTTCCTTGATGCGCAGGCGCTCTTCGTCGGCTTTCTTCGCAGTTTCGGCATCGGCAAGCTTCTGCTTTTCCAACTCGGCTTCGCGCGCCTTCGCGTCTTCGGCGGTTCGTGCATCGGTGTCCTGTTTCGCTTTGACGCGCAACGCCACTTGGCGCGCCTGATCGATGCGCGCCTGCACCGCCCACGAGTCGATCACTTTCCAACCGCCGATGCCCATCGCGATCAGCATCAGCACGGCGGCGATGGCGATCCAGCGACCGGTGCGGCGCTTTTTTGTGAATGTCGTGCCGGCTTTGAACGCGCTCATCGCGGCGATGCGTTTGCGCGCCTGCTCTTCGGCTTCCTGGTAATCCGCGGCGACGGGATCGATCTGCAGCTTGGCGGTTTCTTCCTTGCGCTTGACGGTGCTGGGCGTTTTGAGATCCAATTCAGCGCGGCGCTGGCGTTCGACTTCTTTTTTCTCGCGCTCAGCCTGCTTGATTTCATCGGCGAGGCGCTTGATGCGGACTTGGCGGCGGTATTCCTGAGCGATGCGCGCGGAAGCGGCTTCGGTGTTTTCGAGGTCGTCGCCAAAGGGCGGCGGCGTGTTGTCATCGTCCTCGTCGAGCGGGAACTGGGAATCGATTTCGGCCTGACCGGCAGCCATGCTGACTTTCAGCAGCGCGGTGTTGGCTTCGACGCGGCCGGGAGGCAATGGCGGCACCGGCCCGGAGGCCAGTTGCTCCGGCGGATTATCGAGATACGGAGTGCTGGCGTCGTCCGGCGGCGGAGCGAGATTGGGATCGGGATTTTGATCCGGGGGAGGAGTGGCGGTAGGCGTTTGGTCCATAGGAAACCCCACAAAGTGCAAACCGGTGACAATATATCACTTATTTGCGGCGATTTCCAAAGATTTTTTTGAAAATGGAGAGGCTCATCGCGAACAAGTGCGCATTGAGCAACGCTATTATCTGCGGTGTGATAACCGTGTTATTTAAGCCAACCTTCGGCCAATTTCGCATCGTTCTCATCGCCGGCGTCGCGGCTGATTTTTGCGGCGGATTGGAAGACCGTCCTGGCCTCCGGCGTCATGTTCTGCTTCTGGCCTTTGACGAGGCAAATACCATTGTTGAGCAGGGCAAGGCCCTGCGCTTTCTTCTCGCCGAGTTCCTCATAAAGGAGGGCGGCACGTTTGAAGACTTCCGCGGCGTGCATGGAGTTAAGGGGGAGCGATTTTTCGCGGAACAGGCACGCGCCCTGCAAACTCAGCGCTTCGGCCTGGCCCTTTTTGTTGCCGGCCTCTCCTTGCAACAGCGCCGCGCGGCCGAAAAGAGCCGCCGCCTGCCGGTTGTCGCCGGCGGGGTTGTTGGTTGTCTCCACGCACTGAGCGTGGCGCAGCAGCGCTTCCGCTTGGTTTTTGCGATCGCCTTGCGCGAGATAACTGGCCGCCGCAGCAGAATAGAGCGCAGCGGCTTCGGTCCAATCGCCGTTTTTATTGAGGTCCTTGCGGAAACATTCCGCCTGCTCCATCAGTGTGCGCGCGTAATCGTCCTTTTCGTCGATGTCTTTGAAAATCGCGCCGGCGTTTTTGAAACCTTCCGCGGCTTTGGCCCAATCGCCTTTCGGATTTTTGTCAGGGCGAAGGGTGCGCGCTTGCGTTTCAACGATACGCGCTTGTGAGAGTTTATTCTTCTTGAGGCCCTCGTTGGCGCGCTTGATGGCGTCGTTGAGCGCGATGATTTCGCTGCTTTCGACGGCCAGCTTTCGAGCCGCGTCGAAAATATTTTTCGCCGATTCGAAATTCGAGAGCTTGAGCTGTTCGTTGCCCTTGTCGATTTCTGCTTTGAGCTGCTTCTGGCGTTCTTTCTGTTCTCTCGCGTCCTTCAACATCGCTTCGACGGCGGCGCGGTTGGGGTGCGGGTCGTCGCCGATGGCTTTGAGCGGGTCTTCGAGCGCCAGAATCACGCCGTCCCAATTCTGTTTGCGTTTGTAATCGAGCGCCACGTTCATGGCGGCGGAGAGCGCTTCGGCGGCCATCTTTTGCTTTTCGATTTTCTCCAGGCGCGCAACTTCGGCGATGCGTTCGCGATCCTCTTTCGCGCGCCGGTCGCGTTCGGCTGCGTCGGCCGCGGCTTTCTTTAGCGCGGCTTGGCGCTGCTGTTCTTTGCGTTTCTGCTCGTCAAGCAGGCGGGTTTCTTCCGCCGCGGCATCGTCGCGCGCTTTCTTCCACGCGGCCATTCTGGCCGTCTCTTCCTCGAGGGCCGCGTTGCGTAATTTCTCATCGGCCATTTCGCGTTCGGCGTCTTGGCGCGCGGCACTATCAGCATCCAATTGCTCGTCGCGGCGGCGAATGTCGGCTTGGATGTCGTTCTTATCGCGCTCGATTTTCTGCCAGATGAAGTAGCCGCCGACGCAGGCTGCGCCGAGCGCTCCGACGAGAAGCGCGGCGGCCAACGGGACCCAGTTCCGCTTTGCGCCATGCCCGGCTGCGGATTCCGCACCGCCTGCCAACGGGATCGTCGCGACGGCAGCGTGGCCCTGCACGCTCAGACCGGATAAATTGAGGTTCGCGTGGATCCCGGTTTCGGGCGCATTCACCAGCATCGTTACCGCGCGGAGGGTTTCGGCTTGCGCGGCAGCGGGTCCGCCGATGGCGGCGAGACTCAGGCGCATCGCGCGCAACAGCGCGGAGGCGTCGGGGAAGCGGTCTTCGGCTTTCTTGGCCAGACAACGATCGAGCACAGCAATGGTCGGCGCGGAAATATCCGGGCGCGTATTTTGAATCGGCGCGTGAGGCTCGTTGACGGTGGCGTTGAGCACCTGCATCAGCGAGGAACCTTTGAAAGGCGCGTCGCCGCTGAGCAGCGCGTAAAGCGTCGCGCCGAGGCTGAAGACGTCCGCGGGTTTGCTGGCGTGCTTGGCGTCCTGGGCCTGTTCGGGCGCCATGTAGCCGGGCGTGCCCATGCAGGCGTTGGCGCCGGTCATGGAGGAATCGAATTCGTTGCGCGCCAGCCCGAGGTCGGCGAGCTTGGATTCTTTGAATTCGAATTCACCCGAAGGCGGAGGCGGTTGTGGAGGCGGGGCGGCGGCGCCTTCGCGCAGCGTGGGCACGCCGGCGCTGTCGCGCAGGGACGGCGCCTTCGCGGAACCCGACGCGCGCGCGGAGCCCTTCTGTTTCGCGCGCGGAATCATGATGTTGTCGGGCTTGATGTCGCGATGGATCACGCCGTTGGCGTGCGCCGCCGCCAGCCCTTCGGCCGCGCCGATGCAAATTGCCAGCGCTACAATCTCCGGCACTCCGCGCGCGCCCGCCGCGTTCGACGCGGCGCGCAGGTATTCGCCGGCGGATTTGCCGTTGACGTATTCCATGACCAGATAGAACAGGCCGCTTTCTTCGTTCACATCGATGACGCCGACGAGGTGTTCGGAGCGGACGCGTGCGGCGATCTGCGCTTCGCGAATGAAGCGCTGGACTAACCCGGGCTGCTGTTCAGCCAAATGAAACGGGAGGACTTTGACGGCGACTTCTTGATTGAGGCGCGGATGAACTCCGTAATAGACCGCGCCCATGCCGCCCTGGCCGAGCTTCGCGAACAATTGAATGCCGCCCAACACGGGCACGGTTTGCCCATTCGAATCAACGCGCGGCGCGCTCAAGATGAGTTTGTCGTCCAGCAGATTCTGAGGAGGAATTGACGGATGAAAACCGGACGCGAGTCCGCCGGTGCCCATCGCGCCGCTGAACGCGGGGCTGACGTGCGGCGTGCCGCGCACGGTTGGGTTAACCGTCAGGCTTGCGCCGCTGTCGGGCGCAGGCGCATCCGGCTTTGCCGCATTGCCGTCCGGCGCGGGCGTCATCACGGCGGCGTCGGTCAGAGGCAGGGTTCGTTCTGAGCCGGGGTTTGGGTCCACGAAACACTCCATGCGGGTATGACGAGCGCGCTATCTATAATATGACGGTTGGGAGGGAATTTCACCGAAAATAATCGCGGGGATAGCCTTGCGGTCTTACTGCGTGCGAAAGACCATATTCATCGCCGATGAACGCGAAACACGCTGATGGACGCAGATTATTTCAGGGGAACAACTCAAAAAACCATCTGCGTCCATCTGCGTTGATCAGCGTGCATCCGCGATGAATTCTGCCTCGCGCATAACTTGGCGCTTTGAATCTTGAATGGCACCGTCAATTCCCTTCGTGCTGTTTCACAAACGCCTGCACAAACGCCAGCTTGTCGTTCATCCCCATCGTGTAAAGCATTTCGCCGCCGGGGCGGATCACCAGTTCCGCGCGCTTCTTCACGGTCTGGTAACTGTCCTTGATGCCGGGGAAACGCAGCGCGACGTTCAATGTCAATTCGGGGCAGCGAATGATGTGGGCGGGGGCATCGCTGAGCCATTTGGCGTCGTTGGGAATTTCGTGCAGGCTGAAATCGTCGGCTTCGCGTTTGCCGCACAACTCGGTGAGCGCGAAATTCAGGTCGGTCAGGTTGGCAACGCTATCGTCCACAAAAATGTTCATCACCAACAGCGAAACGCCCGGTGATTTGAAGTGCTGGGTTTCGACGGCGAGCATGTAATCCACGCCGTGGACGTTCAACACATGCAAGACTTCGTCTTCGGACATGGCTTTAGCCCTCTGAAGGATCGCCGAATTTCTGATGCGGCAACCGCGGCCGGTTGCGGCGCATATGCGGCGGCAGATTCCGTTCCGCAAACGTGATCGCCGCTGAAATCATGCTCAGCTTCAGCGACGGGTTCGTCTTCAAGTATTCCTCGCGCTTGCGCTCTTCTTCTTCTTTTGTGAATGCGCGCGGGGGAGAAGAGGGTGATGCGGCTTCCACCTCGGTGTCGTCAAGCATTGTTCTTTCTCTTTTCGATCGCGCGCCGCAACACTTCCACGCGCCCTTTTTTTCGCTCCGATTCCGGAAGCGCTTCCTGGCAGCGCAGCATGTCCTCGTCGCTTAAACTGTAATACATCTCGCCGTCCTTCAAACTGCGAATCTGCGCGCGCGCCAGACAGGCGTCGAAGCCATCTTCAAGCCCCTTGACCGCGCGAAAAATATCGAACGCGCCGTGTGGACTCGCCAGACAATAGACCGCCTGCGTTTCCAGCCAGCGCGGATCGTCGGGCACGCGCTTCCAGTCTTCCGTCCCGCGCCCCCATTCGCAGGCCAATTCCTGCAGCGCGAAATTCAGCTCACGCAGATTCTCCGGCGTGTCGCGCACGAACACATCCACGTCATACGTTAGCGGGCCTGAATGATTGATCAGAAAATTCATGCCGCCAATCAGAATGTAATCCACGCCATGCTGACTGAGCGTGCGAAGGATTCGTTCGACGTCCATGAGTGTACTCTATCGTCGCTCCCAAAGCCCGCAACGTGTCATTTTGGCTAAATCTCGTCACGTTTATGCGATTCCCACATTCGATTAGAATCGTTAATCCATTGACGGCAAGGCATTGCGCGTTGCACAATTCGATTGCCTATTGGTACATGCCTTGTTATCTCAATTACCGGCGGAGTGTTTCCTTTAATTTTGCATTTTGCATTTTTCATTTTGAATTGAGCCCGGAGGGCGACCCATGAATCTCGACCGCTATACGATTAAGGCCCAGGAGGCCATTCAGGAGGCGCAGAAGCTGGCCGAGAAATCCGGCCATCCGCAGCTTGAACCGATTCACTTGCTGGCGTCGCTCCTCGCGCAGGAGGGCGGGCTCGTTGTGCCCGTGCTTCAAAAGATTGGCATCGATCCGTCGCGCTTGAAGCTTGAAACGATGACGGCTCTCGACAAGCTGCCCAAGCAGCGCGGCGGCGATGTGTATTCGTCGAACGAATTGCGTGCGGTGATTCATGCGTCCGAAGATGAAGCGCAGAAACTCAAAGACGAATACATTTCCACGGAACACATTCTGCTGGCGCTGGCCGCGTCGAAGACGGACGTCGGCAAGATGCTTAAGAATTCCGGCGCCAGCCGCGAAGAATTGCTGAAAGCGATTCAGTCGATCCGGGGCACGGCGCGCGTCACGTCGAACAATCCCGAAGCCTCGATGCAGGCGCTCGAAAAATACGGCAAGGACCTCACCGCTTTGGCGCGGCAAGGCAAGCTCGATCCCGTCATCGGCCGCGACGAGGAAATCCGGCGTGTGATTCAAGTGCTGTCGCGCCGCACGAAAAACAATCCCGTGCTGATCGGCGAACCCGGCGTCGGCAAGACCGCCATCGCCGAAGGTCTCGCGCAGCGCATCATCGCCGGCGACGTGCCGGAAAGCTTGAAAGATAAGCGCGTCGTTGGGCTCGATCTCGGCTCGCTCATCGCCGGCACGAAATTCCGCGGCGAATTCGAAGAGCGCCTCAAAGGCGTCTTGCGCGAAATCACAGAATCCAATGGCGGGATTATTTTGTTCATCGACGAATTGCACACCATTGTCGGCGCGGGCGCGGCGGAAGGCGCGGCGGACGCGGCGAACATGCTCAAGCCGGCGCTGGCGCGCGGTGAATTACGCTGCGTCGGCGCGACCACGCTCGACGAATACCGCAAGCATGTCGAAAAAGACGCGGCGCTCGAACGGCGTTTTCAGCCGGTCTATGTCGGCGAGCCAACCGTGGAAGCGACGATTGCGATTCTGCGCGGCTTGAAAGAACGCTACGAATTGCATCACGGCGTCCATATCACCGACAGCGCGCTCGTCGCCGCCGCGACGCTTTCACACCGTTACATCGCCGACCGGTTTTTGCCGGACAAGGCCATCGATCTCGTCGATGAATCGGCGTCGGCGCTGCGCATGGAAATCGACAGCCAGCCCATCGAGCTCGACACGCTCAATCGGCGCATCATGCAGCTTGAAATCGAACAGACGGCGCTGAAAAAAGAGAAGGACCGGCCCAGCCAGGAGCGGCTGGCGAAGCTAAGCGCTGAACTTGCTGAGCTGCGCGAAAAGGCCAACACGCTGAAAGCGCGCTGGCAGAACGAGAAGCAGGTCATCGCCGAATTGCGCAACATTCAACAGGAATTGGAAGAATTGCGCATTGAAGAAGAGCAGTCGAAGCGCAAAGGCAAGCTCGACCGCGCCGCTGAAATCCGCTATGGCGAAATGCCCAAGCTCGAAAGCGATTTGAAAGCGCAGCAGGAGAAACTCAAGAAGCTCCAGTCCGGCGGCGCGCTGCTTAATGAGGAAGTCACGGAGCAGGACATTGCGAAAGTCATTTCGCGCTGGACCGGCGTGCCCGTCTCCAAGCTGCTCGAAGGCGAGCGCGAAAAACTTTTGCGCATGGAAGAGAACCTTCACAAGAGAGTCATCGGCCAGAACGAAGCCTGTGAAGTCGTCGCCAACGCCGTGCGCCGCAGCCGCTCGGGATTGGCCGATCCGAATCGCCCGATTGGGAGCTTCCTTTTTCTGGGGCCGACCGGTGTGGGAAAAACCGAATTGGCCAAAGCGCTCGCCGAATTCCTCTTCGACAGCGAGCAGGCGCTGGTGCGCATCGACCTCAGCGAATACATGGAGAAGCACAGCCTGTCGCGGCTGATCGGCGCGCCGCCGGGTTACGTCGGCTACGACGAAGGCGGACAGCTTACCGAGGCCGTGCGCCGGCGGCCGTACAGCGTGGTGTTGTGCGATGAAGTCGAGAAGGCCGCACCGGAAGTGTTGAACGTGTTCTTGCAGTTGCTCGACGACGGGCGGCTCACCGACGGCCACGGCCGCACCGTCGATTTCCGCAATACGATATTAATTTT
>DATGGK010000226.1:0-1535 GCA_035308565.1 Planctomycetota bacterium
GCTGGATCGACGTAGCGCGCGGGATCGTTTGCGACTGTAAATCGGGCGTAAGCGGCGCAGGAAAAGAGCCAAAGCGCGAGACGCATTTCGTGGAGGTGAACGAAAATTTCCGTGCGTACGGTTTGTTCACGCACCGGCACACACCGGAAGTTGCGGAACATCTGGAAATCGCGGAGCGAGATTTCGTTTTTAGCACCCACTTGCTGCCGGTCGAGCGCGGAATTCTTTCCACTTTGTATGTGTGGTTGAAATCGGCGCGCGATGTGGAAGAAGTCGAATCGCTCTACCGAAAATTTTATGCGGAGCGGCCGATGGTGCGAGTGCTGTCTGCGGGGCGTTTGCCGGAGCTGCAGCATGTGGCGCACACGAATTTCTCTGACCTCGGATTTGCGCTGGATGCGGAGGGCACGCGGCTGGTGATTGTGTCCTGTCTCGACAACCTAGGAAAAGGCGCGGCAGGACAGGCGGTACAAAACCTAAACGGGATGTTCGGATATCCCGAAACGGCGGGATTGATATGAGGCTGTTGATAAAAATCGCAGGGGCACTCCTCGAAGGCGAAGAGAGCGTGCAAAGAATTGCGCGGCAGATAGCAGAACTAGGTCGCGCGGGCCACGAGATGCTGATCGTACACGGTGGTGGGAGGATTTTTACGGCGACACTGGCGCGCATGGGAATTGAAAGCCGCTTCGTGAATGGTCTGCGCGTGACAGATCGCGAGACCCGCGACGTGGCCGTGATGGTTTTCGGGGGACTGCTCAACAAGCGTCTGGCGGGCGCGGTCTCACTCGCGGGTCAGCCGGCTGTGGGAATTTCTGCGTCTGACGCGGCGTGCTTTCTCGCCGAGCCGATGCAAATTGATGAAAACGAGCGCCGCCTGGGGTTTGTCGGTTACCTGACGGGCGTGAATCTCGACTTCCTGCGTGCGCAGTGGCGCGCGGGAGTCGTCCCGGTGGCTTCGTGCCTGGGACTGGGAGCCGATGGAGAAATCTACAACATCAACGCGGACCACATGGCTGCGGCCGCCGCCGAATTCATTCGCGCCGACCGGTTGATCTTCCTGACGGATGTGGCCGGGGTGCTCGATGGTGACAAAGTATTGCGTGCGCTTCGCGGCGGTGAAATCGAAGACATGATCCGGTGCAACAAAGTGTCGGGCGGAATGATTTTGAAACTCGAAGCGGCGAAACGGGCGCTATCGGCCGGCGTGGCGGAAGTGCGAATCGTTGGTGGGACGGCTCCGCGCGCGCTCTTGAATGCTGCGAATGCGGTTCGCTGTTCGGGAACGCGCGTCCTGCCGGTGTTGAAAGCTTCGGCGGCAAAAGCCGCACAGGGAACGGCTCGATAGAAATGGCTAAAAATAAAATAGCGGCGAAGGGCGGGCTGTCGGCGTCGCGCGCGCGTGCGGACGAAGCGCGCCACTTGATGAATACCTATAAGCGGCCGCCGATCGTGTTCACGCGAGGCCGCGGTTGCCGAGTGTACGACTCGACTGGGCGCGAGTATCTGGATTTTCTTGGCGGTATCGCGGTGAA
>DATGGK010000227.1:0-1865 GCA_035308565.1 Planctomycetota bacterium
GCAGCGTCGTTGCCGGAAACGGTGCGCCGCACGATCGCGGGCGTGGATTCGAAGGTGCCGGTCTTCAACGTGCGCGAGATGGATCAGGTAATTGTGGAAGCGAATTCCGACGCGCGCATCGAAGCGCAGCTGCTTGGAATCTTTGCGGGGCTCGCGTTGGTGCTCGCCGCAGTCGGAATTTATGGCGTGATGTCGTACCTCGTCGCGCAGCGCACTCAGGAACTCGGGATTCGCATGGCGCTAGGAGCGCAGCCGCTCGACGTGCTGCGGTTGGTGCTCGAGCGAGGCGTCATGCTGACCATCGCTGGGCTCGCAATTGGGCTTGTGGCGGCGTTTGCGATTACGAGGTTGCTGAGCAAGCTGCTGTTTGGAGTGAGCGCGACCGATCCGCTGACTTTTTTTGGCGTCGCGATACTGCTGGGAATTGTTGCGCTCGCCGCTTGTTGGATTCCGGCGCGGCGCGCGATGCGCGTTGACCCGATGACCGCCCTGCGTTACGAATGAAAAGTTACGAACGAAGCGCTAAAAATGACAAGCTGAAAATAATCCGCTGCGCATGATGCGCGGCGAACACGATTGGCGCTCCCCGAGCGCGCGCCTATTTTGCGTCTGGAATTCGCAGCGTAATTTTGGTGGGTTTCTTCGAATGGATCATGATGCGTTTCTGCCATTCGGAGAAGACGCCGTTTGAATAGGCGCGCAGGTCATATTGCCCCGTTTCCCAGCGCGCGAATTGAAAATGACCTTCCGCGTCGGTGCGTGTTGCGTGCGGCTGCAGGCCGTCGGATGTTTGAATGGTGACGCTGGCATTGGCGACGGGTTTGTCATGCGCGTCGACCACGATGCCTTCGAGCGTGCCGACAGGAACCGCCATTTTCTGCTGCGCAGCTGTAGAGAGCGCGGCGATCGCGAGCATTCCCACGATTGCGATTATCGGTTTCCGCATGTTTGCATCACCTCGTTAAATACTTCTGTTCACTCTGACTAATTTGTTGCCTGGGACGGCAGCTGCAGCTTCACTTCCGTTTGCTTTCCAATTTTTACTTCGATGTTGTGCTTCCAGCTGGTCCACGCACCGCTGTGATATGCACGCACGTCGTAGTAGCCGTTCTCGAGTTGAGGAAAGAAGAAGCGGCCGTCGCTGTTAGTGAGTGTCGACTTCGGCATCGTGCCGTCTGCTCCCTGCGAAGTGACGCGCGCACCTGCTACGGGCTTTCCGGTGGGCCCGATCACCGTGCCCGCCAGCGTTCCGATACCTTTCGTATCGGCGGCGACCGCAAACGCGAGCGCCGCGATCAGGAGCAAAATCACAATCGATCGCTTCATTGCACACTCCTCGGGAAACGTCGTAACAATTTTAGGCGCTTGGAGGCGGCCGGCGTGGAAGTCAAGCCCGCGTTGTTCTCGAAGAGAGACTCCTGTTCGCGAGGACAGGCGAAAGCGCGCTGCGCCAAGCATCGGCAGCTGAGATTCTTCGCCACGCTGAAGGCCGCGGGACGCATAAAGCGCGCTTCGCTCAGAATGACACGATCGAAGTTGCGCACTGCGGCGTGCTCGCGCGCGATTTATTGGCTCAGACATTTTTTTGGCTCGCTAGTATTTGTAGTGGCGGCTGGCGGCGGCATGGGCGGGTTGGTCCTGGCGGCCTGTGTCGGGATTCAGGCCGCGTTCGAGTGCGACGAAATAATTGAGGAGTTGCAGCGGGACGAGGTGCGTGAACGCAACGAGCCACTCGCCGGTTTCGGGGCTTGCTTCCGGGACGATGAGGCTATGCTCGGCGGAAATTTCGTGATTCGCTGACGGCGTGACAATTGCAACGCGCTGCGTTTTCAGTTCGCCGGCGGCGCGGAGGATTTGGCGGGCGC
>DATGGK010000228.1:0-18653 GCA_035308565.1 Planctomycetota bacterium
GCACGCCGCTTATTCAAACTGCTCTCTCACAACTGCACGCGCATCGCCAACGCCGCACTCGAACGCTCCATTCACTCCGTTGCACATTTCCACGCCGCCGCATAGGATGGCAACTGGTTCAATTCACGACAAGTAGCCGGCGGAACAGTTGGCGTCGTGGTTGTAATCTGCGAATCTAATTCTACCTCAAAGCAAAATAAGCAATCACCGGCAGCCCAATCAGAAAAAACCAACCCATGATCGAAACCAAAACCGGCGGTGTCTCCGTATCGACATTCGCGCCGCGCATCGCAAAACCGGTCAGCCCGCCCAACTCCTCAGGAAACCAAATCAATACCATCGGCAGCACCAACACCGCGCAGCCTTTCAATACGTTGCCGGTAAAGCCATGCTCCGCCACAACCGCCGCCGCGACGTAGCCCACCGCAATCAAGAGCGCAATCATTTTCCCGATGGTAACTCGCATCGGTCCAATCCATGACTTTTTAATTTTGCATTTTGCATTTTTAATTTTGCATTTTGAACCGTCACTCCGCATCCCTCCCCACGTCTAATATCACCTTCGGCCGCTGATTCGCGTCCTTCGCCCGGTCCAAATCCGTCTCCGGGTAAAAACGCACGTGATAATCCGGCTCGCCGTTGATGATCTTCATCAGCAAGCCGTTGTTCTGCGCTTTGCCGCCCATCACGTCCTGCACGTACTTGGTCACATCCCACGCGCGCCACTGGCCGGCTTTGCGGTCGAGCAGGACCTTCGACTCTTCCTTCGCCTCGATGTCCGCTTCGCCCGACGCGCCAGGGATCGCCCAATCGTGGTCCTTCTGCCCGTCGTAGCTCATCCAAGAACCGCTGTCCGGCACCCACGGCCGCTTGATGCGAAACACGCCAATGCTCGCGCCGGCGAATTGCGGCGAATCGATCTGATAAAGCATCAGCGTCGCTTTTTTCACGCGCCCGTTTCCCACCGCCGCTTCAAGCCCGTCGAATTTGATCAGCGCTCGCTGCAACCCGCCGGCCGCGCCCAGCTTCAACCCGTAACCCACGCCGACGTCCGTGCGCCGGATCGATTCGCGGTAATCCGAAATCTGGTCCGTGTTGATCCCTCGGTACGTCGCGTCCGGCGACTTGCCGTTTTGCAGCGTGATCGTGGACATCTCCTTCTTCGCCGAAATCTTCTCCGCCTTCTCCAGCAGCGCGCGATTCTCCGCGCTCAGCGAACCCAGTTCGTTGAGCTCCGCGACGACCGGCTTCGCCGCGTTCAGCGCCAGCTTGATCTCGTCGCCGTCTTCCGACGCCACCGCTTTTTTAAGCGCCGCCAGTTTTTCCTCGGCGTCCTGCGTTTTCTGCAATAGTTTTTCGAGCCGAAAGCGTTCGGCCCAATGCAGTGGCACCGGTTCGCGCGCAGCTTCGTACGCCGTCGTGATGATCGACTCCGCGTCGTTCGGATTTTCAAACGCTTCCAACGCCGCCAGCGCCAGCGCAACCGCCGGCTTGCGTTTCAAACTCGAATCCAAAATGCCGCGCACGCCTTCCGCGGTCAGGTCCGTGACTTTTACGCCAATCTCCGCGCCTTTGCTTGGCATGATGCGCAGCAGATTGCCGTTGACGCCGACGAGTGTCCCCGCCGCCTGCCCGCCTTTGCGCAGATGAAAACTCACCTGCTTGCGCAGGCCCTTCGCGTCTTTCAGCGCCTCGTCGTAAAGATTCCGCACCGCTTGCAATTCCTGGCCGCAGAGTTTGAATACCTTATCCGGATCGGAGACGCCGCCTTTTGAAATCGACTCGAACGGCGGCTGCTCGATCAACTCCGCCGCGCCCGTGAAATCGCCTTCGGCAACCGTCCCGCTGAAGCGCCGGAAAAATCGCACCCATTCCTGCCGCGCGTTGCGGTCCAGTTCGCGCCGCGCGGAGAGCGCCTTGTCGTTCTCGTCGTTGATGCGCTGTTCGAGCAGCGCGGCTTCGCGACGCACCGCCGCGTCCGGATGCCGTAGCGCCTGGTCCAACCGCCCGCGCGCCTCAGCGTCTTTTTTGCGCAGATCGTCTTCCAATCCTTTGAACGTCGCCTCGCGCTCGGCAGCGCGCTTTTTCTCGTAATCCGCGATCATCGCGTTGAGTTTCTTATCCGGCCCCGCCCCGCCCGTCAGCGCCGCATCGTCGGGCAAACCTTTGAGCGTCGTTTGCAGCAATTCGATCGCGCCCGAAAAATCTTTGTTCTCCGCCATCTGCTTGGCCTGCGTCGTCGAATCTTCGATCGACTTCAACGCCAGCTTGTCGTGCAATTCCAGCAGCTTCGCCAGTTCGCGCGTCGCCGTATCGCGCACCGCCGCGTTGGTCTGGTACGAATACGGCCGCAGCGCATCGACGATCTTCCTCAAATTCGCCGGATTCTCCTCCTGCGCCAGCGCCTGGATCACATCGATCTCCGCCAGCGCAATGTCCGTCTCCGTCAAAGGCCGCGCCGGCACCGCCGCTTTGACCGGCAGCACCGGTTGCTGAGCCGCCGCATCGTTGCGCGGAGCCGCCGCACTCGGATTAGCATGACGATCCGACTGCATCTGCAGCGAAACCAGCCACGCCAAACACAGCAGCGCGATGATGAAACACACCAGCGCTTTGGGATAAAACGGCCGCGGCGGCAGCACACCATTGTCGGAGGACGGGATTTTGAGATTGGAGTCGCTCATAAAGAGGTAGACGCGCGAGGCTTATTTTTTGCGCGCGAAAAAAGGGACGTTTCGCGCCGCGAAAGGCTGTAGGGCAATTATGACACGCTCGCCCACATTCGCGCAAACGAATTCGCCGTCCATCCGACAATGTCCGAAACCTGTCCATCGCCGATCTCGACTACGCGCAAAACACCATCGGAGCGCCTGGCTATGTCAACCGAGAAAAAGTTGGAGGGGACCTTTTCGGCGCAGGTTTCGACCAACATCGGAATCCCGGCATTTTCGTCCGCTGAATACGCTTTTCCGTTGATCACAAAATATCGCTGCTCTGAATTCAGAGCAAACTCCTCCACGCGCCGGACACAAATGCCGCCTTCAATTTCCCCGCGGTACTCCGCCATCTCCGCTAGCAGCGCCGGCGCTTCTACCGGATCGCGCACGATCGCGCCGCGAGCAGTCTTCAACGATTTGACGTAATCCTTAATGAAGTACGCGCCCCAATTCAACATGCGAAGTTCCGCTTCAATTGGGGCGTTTGCAGGATATATCCTTGTTTCCGGCGTTAAATCGCTGATATGCGGGTACCAATTCGGGAGATAATGCGCGTTCAAGTACTGTTGCACCGTGGTAAAGGGCTGCCCGCCACTTTGAGTGATGGTTGCCTCTAATGCAGCATACTCCCGCGGTTTCAGCATCCATCCGCGATAAACGACTTTGCTGTTAGCGGGGATCGACAGACGCAGAGAGCGCTCAGAAAGCGAGTCCGACGAAAACAGCGAAACCGAAATTCCCACTTCGGCAAGCGTGTGAAATTGATCCGCGAATACTCGGTCCGGTTCGCGCGGCGTCAATAAGTCTTTTGGGAAAAGGAAGTGAATCACAAAGGACAACCTTAGCTAGCAGGTGCGAACTTTTGGATGAAGAATCTCCGCACCATCCCGGCGCCTGTTCTCGTTGAGATTTCGCATGAACTCCAACGTTTCGCGCTCCGCCTCAGCAATATCCGCTGGCGTTGGCTCAGGCGCATTCGCCATTTCCGAGCGCATGCGCGCGGCGTAGCGACTGGGAGTTCGGGCGGGAAGGAAATTCAGCGGACCCAATAACACCTGCACGCGCAACCGGTGCCCATTAAATCGTGCGGCCACCTGTGAGATCTCATCCCACGTGCCTTCATAAATCTCCGCTGTTGTCGTTTCCAAAGCGGACCCCCAATCCCATTTCATATTACAAACATTGCTCGCGGGTTCTTAGGTTAAGACCCATTCTTCGAATGCGCGAGATCCCCGATGATTTGGCTGACACCGTCGTAATCAAAAATAACCGGTGCCCCCCCGCTTTGAATATAGACAGCGCAACCGTCGCGAACTATTAGCGCGTCCGGATAATCAACTTCAAGGCGATCGCCATCCACGAGCGCCACAGTAAACGGCTGAAACGGACGCCGGTTCTTAAGCGCGTTCAAAGATCGATCAAAATTAATTTGTTCCATATTTCATTCCTTTCGCCCCACATTTTACCACATTCTCATCCGCTCTTCAACCGCCCCCGCACCTCCTTCACCGCCATCCCCCCCTCCCTCAATCGCCTCAACAACTCCTCCTTATAATATCCTTCAATCTCCTGAAACAGCGCGCTCGACGCCACGTCCAGCACCACCACCCCTGTCTTCACGCTCGCCACGGTCACCTGCCCCGCCTTCTCCGCAAAAAATGCGTCCAGAATCTTCTGCGCCTGCGCACGCCCCTTCAAATCGGTCTTCGCGCGCTTGACCTGCCGCTCGATCTTCTTAACCAAGTCCCCAAACGATGTATCCATAAAAAAAAGTAGGACGGGCTGCCAGCCCGTCCCCTCCTATCTCCTGACTCCTATCTCCTATCTCCTGCCATTAATCCTTCGGATTCACCGGCATCAGCACGTACAGAAAATCCGTCCCCTCGCGCAGCACGCCCGGCTTCGACCCATCCTTCAACTCCAGCCGCACCGTCTCCGAATCCAGCACCTTCAGCGCGTCCTGCAAATACTGCGGGTTGAACCCGATCGACACCGGATCGCCGCTGTACTCCACTTCCAGCGTCACCGACGCCTGGCCTTTGTCCGGCGATCGCGCTTCGATCAAGCACGTGCCCGGAGAGAATTTCAAACTCACCGTCTTCGTTTCTTCGCTCGTCAGCACCACCGCTTTGCGCAGCGCATGAATGAGCGGATCCCGCTTGATTATGATCTCCTTGTCCGAATCCTTCGGAATCACCTGCTGATACTTCGGGAAAATGCCTTCCACGATCAAACTCGACAGCGTCTCCGGCCCGCCGCACACAATAATCGAGCGCCCGCGCACCGCGACTTGCAGGTCCTCGCCCTGGCCGACGTTTTCGCAAAGCTTCGTGATCTCCTGCATCATTTTCACCGGCACAATCACGCCGTCTTCCAGCGCGCCGCCAGCCTTCAGTTTCTTCTTGCAGAACGCCAGGCGCCGCCCGTCGGTAGCGACCATTTCCAACAACTTTTCTTTGCATTGCATGTATACGCCGTTAATCGCATAGCGCCCCTGCTCGCGCGCCGCGGCGTACACGCTGCGGTCGATCATCTTTTTCATTTCTTCAGCCGGGATCGACAGCGCCGCGCCTTCGCCCATGCTCGGCACATCCGGAAAGTCGCTCGACTCCTGCCCCAGCACCTCGAAACGGTCGCGCCCGACCGTGAGCAGCCCTTTCGCGCCGCTGGTCTCCAGCGTCACAATGTCTTCGGTGCACTCTTTAAGCAAATTCGCCATCGTCGTGCAGGGCAGGCACAGCGACGCATGATCCTCGACGGATTCGGCTTTTAGCTTGTAGCGCAAGCCGACTTCCATGTCCGTCGCCTGGATTTCGATTCCTCCGTCCGCATCGGCGGTCAGGAGACAATTCTTCAAGCTCGGCCGCACGCCGCGCAGCGGCACAATCGCCGCGGCGTCGGACAATGCTTTCGTGAACGGTTCGCGTTTGACGACTAATTTCATGAATGTTGCGCTCCAAAAGGCTGTTTACTGATGTTTATCTTAATTAAATCATCTTATTCATCATGCGCAGAAAAGTGTGGAAAACTTCGTTCAAGCCAACGCAACACATTGAAACAGAAGTTTTTGAAGAGCACAAGCGCATTGTGGAAATCGGCGCAAGAACTGAATCCGCGAACGAGATTGAAAACCCGATTCGTTGCAATTTTGTCGCGCAATCGCCGCCGCGGTGGAACGCGTGGAAAACAGAATCGCTTCTCCACAAAGTTTTCCACTGCCTTGCCCATTTCTCCACAAGTTTTCCAGTCCGTAGCGCAGGCATGGAGTAGCAGACATTCTTGTCTGCCTGCGCGGGCAGACAGGAATGTCTGCCCCACCAGTACGTCCGTCCGCGGGGAGAAGGGAACACTTCTCGCAAAACGAACTGCGCTGTAATCACATTGGAATCGGCGATTCATACGCCAAGGATTTTGTTTCTTCTCGCAGCAGACACAAGTTATTTTTTAAGAATTGCTCCGAGCGAAAAAGCGCTTTCCCAAAGATTTCCGCGCACAAAGATTTTCTCGCCGCGCGGCGCCACGTTAAATCTTCGCAAATTGGCGCATTTGACTGCGCAAACGGCGAAGAATCTGCCATAATCGAATCCACTCAAAACACCAACAAGAGGAGGGCACGCCATGGTCAAACGTCTCACGGCTGAGATTGTCGGCACGTTCATTCTGACTTTCATGGGATGCGGCGCGATTGTCGCCGACACGGTGAGTAACGCCTCAGGCGGCGGGCATTCGCACGGCCTAATCGGCGTCATGCTGACATTTTCAATCACGCTGATGACAATTGCCTACGGACTGGGCGACGTCTCGGGAGGGCATTTCAATCCCGCGGTGACGATCGGCTTGGTGACGGCGAAGCGTTTCGAAATCAAAGACGCTATTCCCTACATTCTCGCGCAAATCGTCGGCGCCTTCGCCGCGGCGCTGCTGCTGAAGTCGATTTACTCCGGCCACACGTTGCCCGCGGGCGGCTGGGGAGAAGGGACGCTGGCGAAGAACCTGGAAATCCTTCCCGGCTTCCTGCTCGAAATGCTCGGCACCTTCATGCTGGTTTTTACGGTCCTGAATGTCACCGCGGGCACCAAGGACAAAGCGCTCGCGGGCTTGTGCATCGGCGCGTCGTTGGGCGTGGGCATTCTCCTGGCCGGCAACGCGACCAACGCCCCGCTAAATCCGGCCCGCGAACTTGGCCCGGCGGTCGTCGCGGGGAATTTCAAAGACCTGTGGCTGTTTCTGACGGCGCCCTTCGCCGGCGGAATTCTGGCCGCGGTCGTGACGCTGGTGGTGCGAGCCGAAGAATCGAAGTAAAGGAGGAGCGCCGGCTTCCAGCCAGCCTGGCGCTCTTCGGTTCCGCATTCTCTTCGCAGCAGCGACGTGCGAAAGTATCGCTGGCATTGTCCCTTGGCCTATAAGCCCTATTGGGGCTTTTGAGAATCCGTAGGCCGCATACCCAGGGCTTCGCGGGTACGCTTCGCCCCAGGCTATCATAGTTCGCGCCGTTGGCGCCGACGGAAATTGCAACCAAACTGACACGCGCTCACAAATCTATTCGGCAATTCATTTTTCTTTTTTAAGCATTCCCTGCGTGCGCAGCCACTCCACGCAGCGCTCCGTCCACGTCTCGCACGGCAGGCCGACTTTGCGCACGGCAAAACCGTGGCCGCCATTGGCGTAGAGGTGCATTTCGATGGGCACGCCGGCGTGTTTCATCGCCAAGTACATCGTGACGCTGCAATCCACGTCGCTGACCGTGTCGTCGGACGCGTGCACCAAAAACATCGGCGGCGCGACTCCGGCACCGGCACCGGCTCCGGCTCCGCCGGGCGCGAGGCGGATCGTGGGCGAGAGTTCGTTTTTGTCCTTGGGTTTGAAGTAGCCGGAATAAAGCATCACGGCAAAATCGGGGCGGCAACTGATCGCATCGACTGCGTCGATCGCGTCGTATTTGCGCTGATCGAAATTCGTCGCCGCCGCGCCGACGAGATGCCCGCCGGCGGAGAAGCCGACCATGCCGATTTTAGCCGGATCGAGCTCCCAATCTTTCGCTTTGCCGCGCACGAAACAGACCGCGCGCTGCGCATCGATCAGCGGGCCGAGCGGCGGTTCGCCTTTCACGTCGCCGGGCCGGCGCGGGCAGCGGTATTTGAGGATCACGCCGGTGATGCCTATGGAATTCAGCCACGCGGCGACTTCCTCGCCTTCGACGTCCCAGCCAAGATTGTGATAGCCGCCGCCGGGGCAAATCAACATGCACACGCCGGTGTTCGATTCTTTCGCGGCACGGTACACGACGAGCTGCGGCTTGCTGACATTAGTCAGCCATTTGGTCGGTTTGCCGCCGACTTCAAGCGGCTTGCCGTCTTTCATGAGTTGAATGAATTTTTCTTCGCCGGTAATGCCAACGTCGCCGGGAACTTTGCCGGGCCAGAGGTCGATTGCGAGCGGCTCAGCGGCGGCGATTGAAGCGCAAAGCGAGCAGGCGAGAACTGAAAGGAAAAGCGCACGCGCGGTCATGATCATCCTATGCCTTTCACGCGGATTTGACACCGAGCCGCCTCCGGTGCCGCCGCTGACGCGGCTTTGGTTTTTTGCGCGCGCATGACCGTGGCTTTGCGCGTAAACGCGCTACGACCACGGCTAATTTTGTTACGCCGCTCCGCGGCTAACGGCACTCTGCTCAAAACTCCTTCGCGAAGATTCGCGAGATTCGTTGTTCACTTTGTGGGTGCGGCTTGGCCGCGCTATGCTACTTCGCCGCTTTCGCCTCCGCCGGCGCGGCTTCGGGCGGCGCGGTCAGTTTTTCGTTAAACTTCGCGGCGTCCAACGCGGCTTCGATCACCGGGCGCATCAGTTCGTCGTATTTCTTTACGCCCAAATAATGCCGCATCTGCTTTTTGTAGTCGTCGTCGCGCACGTCAATGAGTTTGATGATGTGAAAGCCGTACGGCGTTTTGACGACGGGGCTGATGTCGCCCTTTTTTTCGAGCGCATACGCCGCTTTGCCGAACGCGTCCACCATCGCGTCTTTGCCTTTGAGCGGAAAATAGGAGAGCACGCCGCCGTTGGCCTTGCTGGCGTCGTCCTCGCTTTTCGCGACCAGTTCGTTGAAATCCTTGCCGGCTTTGATTTCTTTGAGCGCCGCTTCGGCCATCGCGCGCGCTTCGTCCTCGGTGCGCGTGAGCGCTTTGGGCGAGGCGTCACAGCCGTGAAATTGGAAGAGAATGTGCGCGACGCTGCGCAGCGGCAGGGTGTCCTTGTTCTCGTTGAAGAGCGCATCGACATCGGCATCGGTGACGGTGGCGGCGGCTTTCTTTTCGATCGCGAGGCGCGCGCGCCAGAATGTGCGGAATTCGGCTTCAGTCTGGCCGCTGTCGGCGAGCATTTGTTCGAAGGTCGTGTTTTCGCGCTTGAGCGCGATTTTTTTCAGATCGATGAATTCGTCCACGTCCTTGTCGCTGGCGGCGAGGTTGTGATCGTGCGCGTAGTTGATCATCAGCGCGTTTTGCAAGAGCATCTGTGCGATTTGAATGCGCGCCTGCATGACGCGGTCGGCGGACGGAACGTTGCGCGGGTTGCGTTTCTTTTCGTCGGTGAGCATGAGCACGAGGTATTTCTGAATCTCGTTTTCCATGACTTTGAGTTCGCCGGATTGCAGGAACACGCCATCCTCCAGTTTTGCGCGCGGCAATTCGGCCGGCTCGTCGGCATTGGCGCGTTTGGGCGCGGGCTGTGCGGGGGCGGTGTTGTTTTGGTCGGGAATATCAACAGCCTGCGCCAAGACGGCGGCGAATGCAACGCAGATAAGCATGATTCTGAATGAAATGGACATGGCGGCTCCTTGCACAGCCCGGCGAATTTCGCGGGCTTTCCAACAATTACGAGTCTAACGGATTCCTGAGTCTGTGTCACGTTGCAAGCGCACCAAACCCTCACCCCCGGCCCCTCTCCCCCAAGGGGAGAGAAAAGAACGGCGGCGCTTCGCTTTGCGAAGCGTTGAAAGACTCAACACTCAGGACTTTGAAAGTGCGTACACAGAGTGCGGAATGTTGTGGTAATATTCCAGCCGCCATTTTCGCACTCATTGAGATGCGATTGGCGCGCGGCCATTGGACTTTTTTACTGAAGTGAGTTCCGACCAACCCACGACATCCGAGCCCTCGCCTCCCTCCGGCACACATTCTCCCTTTGAACGCCGCGATGTTCTCAGCGCGGCTGTGGACCTTGCCACGCCCGAGCAGATTTTGGCGCACTTGACCGAGTGCGCACAGAATCATACGGGCGAGTCGGTCGTCGGCATTTCGGCGCCCTATGCCAGCGCGATGGCGCAGAACGCGGAACTGCGCGAGGCGTTTCTTAAGGCCGATCTGCTGATCCCCGACGGAAAAGGTTTCGTGTGGGGCGCGCGGCTGCTGGGCGTGCCGTGCGGCGACAGATTGGCGATTCCCGATTTGTGCGAGCGGCTGCTTGAAATCGGCGCTGCGCGTGTGTGGAAAGTGTTCATTTACGGCGCGGCGGACGAAGCCAATGCCGCGGCCGTCGCGAACATCAAAGCGCGCTTTCCCGGATTGGGCGAAGTTGCCGGGCAGCATGGTTACAACCAAAGTGAGGCCGGCGAAGCTGCCGTCATTGCGAAATTGCGCGGCGAAAAATTCAATCTGCTGATCGTGGCGCGGCCTTCGCCGGACAAAGAAAAATTCCTCGCGCGCTGCTGCCGCGAAGCCGGCGTGGTCGGACTGGCCGCGGGCGGTTATGTCGATATTCTCGCCGGCACAAAAAAACGAGCGCCGAAACTCGTGCAAGCGATCGGCATGGAATGGCTCTACCGCCTCGCGCAGGATCCGCGCAATTTGTGGAAGCGCATCGGCTGGGCCAACACGCGCTTCGCCGCGTCGGTGCTGTGGAATTGGACGCTCGGCGTGCCGCGCCGTCCGTGGTTTGCGCAGCCGCTGCTGCATGTCGTGGCACTGGTTGCGATCATTTGCCTGGCATACGCGCGCAGCCTCAACGCGCCTTATCATTTCGACGATCCGGAATACATTCAGCGCAACACGGCCATCCGTTCGCTGAGCAGCGTGAATCAAATCACCGTCACGGGGCGGCGCAAGCTGTGGTGGTATTCGAATGCGCTCTGCTACAAGCTCAGCGAGCTACTCGGCGCTCAGAAGCAGCGCATGAGCGGGCATCTCGACCATTGGTATCAGAAACTGTATTACAAAGTGGTGCTCGAGAATTTCGGCGACCATCAGCCCAACCGGCCTGACGTGCGCATCTTCCGCGCTTGGAACATCGCCTGCCACTTCGTTGCGGTGCTGGCGTTGTACGGATTGCTGCGGCGTTGCCTGCGCGCGCGCGCGCGATTCGCTGACGGCGGCGAACCCGGCCCTGATTTGCGCCCCTTTGCAGCGGCGGCGATTTTCGCTGCGCATCCGCTCGCGACCGAAGCCGTGACGTACATATCGGGCCGCGACAACGGGCAGGGGGGCATGTTTTATCTGCTGGGATTGTACTTTGCGGCGATGGCGTTTGACCAGTTGGGAATTGCCGCGCAAACCCTCACCCCGAACCCCTCTCATCCCTCTCACCTAGGGGGAGAGGGGAACCGTTGGCCGAGGTGGTTTTGGCCGGCCGCCTTTACCGCGATGAGTTTTGGCGCGGCGATGGCAACGAAGGAAAGCCACATTTCGTTCCCGCTTGCCGTGGCGCTCATTTTCTTCACATTTTACCGGCGCGGGCCGGTGCCCGATCTTTCCGTGGGAATGTTGTGCGGGATGCTTGCGGCCATCGCCGCGATTGGCTGGGGCGCGGCGGGCAGCCGCGACGGCTATTTGTGGGCCTCCGTGCAGCTTGCGCTTTGCTGTCTGATTGGCGGCGGAATTTTGGGGCGGCGGGAAACCCCACCTCTAATCCCTCTCGCCCCTCTCACCAGGGGGGCGGGGGGAACGATGCGCGCGATTTTTCAAACGCGCATCGGCACGCTTTGGGCCATGCTGGCGCTCGTCGTTGCGCTGAGCGTCACGGTGCTGCTCGCGTTTCCATACGCCAATGCGCTGATCTCCGGCGCGCTCACCGGCACGCGCGGCAACTCGTACGCGCGCAGTCTTTGCTCGCAGGCGCACGCCTTGCCGCTGATGCTGGCGCGCACGGTTTTTCCAATCAGCGTCACGTTTTCGCCGGATTTCAATATCACGCACAGTTTGAACATCGATCACGAATTTCCGACCATCGCCGACCCGCACGACCCGCGTGTGCTGATCGGCGCCGCAATTCTCTTCGCGCTGCTGCTCTTCGGACTCTTCGGCGCGTGGCGAGGCTGGCTGGGCGCATTCGGCGTGCTGTTGGCGCTGATTGCGATTGCGCCGACGAATTCGATCTTCGAACGCGGCGACATCGCCAGCGAACGCAATTTTTATCTCACGGCCGCCGGCGGCGCGTGCCTGCTGGCGTGGCTCGCCGGCGAGTTGGCGCGGATGCTGGTCGGAGTCAGCGGAACGCCGGCTTCCAGCCGGCTGGAAGCCGGCGCTCCGTTCGGCGCTCCATCGCCGCTCGTTGAAAAAGGAATGTGGACGCTGATCTTTTCCTTCTGCATCGTGGGACCGTTCACCGCCTTCACCATCGTTCGCAATCACGATTGGGGCGATCCGTACCGCCTGTGGAAATCGGCGATGGAACGGTCGCCGGACAAGATGCGCGTGCTGTACAATTTCGGCGAATCGGCGAAAGCGGCCAAGCGCTACGACGAAGCTGAAACGGCCTTCACGCGCGCGATCGCCATCGGCGAGGAACTTTCCAAGCGCGGCGCGTTCCGCCCCGACGAAGCCGTCGATGTGAAATGTTTTCATCTTGCGTACGCGCGGCTGGCTGATGTGTTTCTGCTGCGCTACATCAAGAAAAACAAGGACGACGCCCGTGCGCTCAAGTCGATCAAGAAGATTTACGAGGACGGCCTCAACCGCACGGCTTTCGATCCGGACCTGGCATTCACGTACGCTGAATTCCTGATTCACATCGATCAAGGTTCCGAAGCGATTCCGATGCTGCAGCGCTCGTTCAATCTGCACACATGGGCCGATCAGCTCTATGTGCCGTGGGGCGTCGGCGAACTGGAAGCGGCGCTGTACAAATCCGCGGCGGAGCATTTTCAACTCGCGCTGAAGATGAAGGACGAACACTCGCTCGGCTTCGGGCGCGAGATCGATCCCGATTACAAAGCGCAGATTTACGCGCTGCTGGGCGTGTCGCGGCTGCATTTGAAACAGCGCGCGGAGGCGCATGAGGCCCTAAAGGAAGCGATGCGGATATATCCGGAAGCCGTGCTGCCGGTGCTGACTTTTGCCGCCGCGCGCAACGTATTTCTGCCGCGCCAGAACACCGGCGACGAATTTTTGAACACGCTCAGCGTCGTTCGGCGCGATTTGCTGCGCGAATTACGCGACTGCGTCAATGAACTGCTGGACCATCCGTCGCCGTCCGACCCGCCAAATTTGATCGAATTCAAGAAGGTCTTCGACAGTGAATTGACGCGCTACGAAGACTGGCGCAAGCACCGCGCGGAGTTCGGATTCAAAGACGATCCGGAGGAGAGTGAGAAGTAGGGGTCGGGGGGTCAGGGGTCAGGGGGCGGAAGTCAGAGGTCGGAAGTAGAACAGAAATCGGAGGTAAGAGTTCAAAAGAAAAACTCAGAGGGGAGAACGCCGACGAAATCAAACAGCGCGCAAATATTAAATGACAAATAGGCCGTTTCACCTACAATGAAGGCCGTGCCAGCGAGGGAATTCGGAAGAAAAATGCTCAGACCTTTTTGCCGCTGTAAAATTCACCAAGCCACCGTTACCGGCGCGAGCCTCGATTACGTCGGTTCCATGACCATCCCCGAAGACTTGATGCGCCGCCTCGATATCCGCGAGGGCGAACAGGTTGAGATCGCCAACATCAGCAACGGCGAACGCTGGACGACCTACGCCATCGGCGGGCGCGAACCGGGCCAGTTCACGCTCAACGGCGCCGCCGCGCGGCTCGGCCAGCCCGGCGACCGCTTGATCATCATGGTCTACGCCTTTCTGACCGATGAAGAATTGCGCGATTATCGCATGAAAGTCGCGTTCATGGATAAAGACAACCGTGTGGCGCGTGTCGAAGAATAGCTCGCATAGGGCTTATAGGCCCTACCTATAGGGCCTATAGGCCCTATTTTCAGGCGATCATTTAACCCATGCATCCCCACCTCTTCTCAGTCCCCATCTGGCTCTTCGCGCTGCTCATGGGCGGCGCGCTGGGAGCGACGTTGGCGGGCGGAAGCATTCGCGCCAATGTCATCGGCGGGTTCATCGGCGCGATGGTCGCGGGCGTTGCCTGCATCTTTATTCCGGCGGCTCACAACGACATTCCCGTGCAAGGCTACGGCGTGATGATTCTCACCGGTTTCATCGTCGCCGTCGTGTTCTGTGAATGGCGCACGCGGCAGTTGGGCATCAAACCTTTTCATGCGCTGGACATGGCGCTGTGGGGCTGCGTGATCGGTTTAACCGGCGCGCGATTTTTTCATGTGCTCATGAATTGGAGCCGTTTCAACCCGTTCGCAGGCGGGTCGTTCGATGCCTGGAAAATCGCGCGCATGTTTTTTATCTGGGAAGGCGGGCTGGTCTATTATGGCGCCTTCGTGACCACGATTCCCTGGGCCTATTACTATTGCCGCAAGCACAAACTCCCTGCGATCCCTTTCTGTGACATCGTCGTCCCCGGCTTGATCCTGGGGCAGGCCTTTGGCCGCATCGGCTGCTTCATGACCGGCTGCTGTTTCGGGCGGCGCTGCGATCTGCCCTGGGCGGTGACGTTCCCCGGCCCGTCGCCGGATGTGCCGACTGGCTCGCCGGCCTACGAACAGCAGCTTGCCCTTGGCGATCTCCCGAGAGGCGCGGCGCACGCCTGGCCCGTCCATCCGACGCAGCTCTATGCCTCCATCGCGGGATTTTTGACATACGCGTTCCTCTTCGCCTATTGGCCGCGCCGCAAATACGACGGCCAAATCCTGGCGCTGACGCTGATCATGGCCGGCACCACGCGGTTCTTCGAAGAAATCCTGCGCACCGACGACCCGCCCGCGCTGCCGTCCCTGTCCAGTTGGATGACCATTGCCCAATGGCTGGCCATTCCAATTGTGGTCTTTGGATTTGTCCTGATGGCTTATTTTCGAAAACGCAATCAGCTTTACACGCCGCCAGTTACTCCGGCACCGGTCTCCGCGAGCGCGCCGCTCGCTCCCGCCTCCAGTCTCTAGTCTCTAGTCTCCCGTCTCATCTCTGCATGTCCTTGCGCAGTTCTGCGAAACGGCGTACATTCCTTGTCTGTAAATGCTCTGCAAATTCAACATAAAGAATGCGTTGAATAGCGGTAAGCGGAGGTGTGGTGTGCGAAATCGCGGTGTGACCTTAATCATGGTGGCCGGAGTGCTCTCCGTGCTGGCGGCGTTGGGCGCGGGGTTTTACTCCATTGCCATTTCCCAATCGCGGTCGGCCACCCGTTACAACGATTCAATTCGCGCTGAACTCATGGCGCGCTCCGGCATCTACGATGCCATGGCCCGGCTGCGCGAAGGCGCTTACCTCAAGATCGAGGATCCTTCCGACCCCTGGTACATGGTCGATTACCTGCACGGCGGCGCGCGCCGCATTTCGTTCCCCTACGTCAATTCAAGACTCACCGACTCCACGGGCAAGCCGCTCATCAACAGTTTCAGCCGCTCGCTGAGCAGCAGCACCGAGCCGTACAGCGACCAATACTCGCTCGAAATCACCGACGCATCCAGCAAAATCAACATCAACGCCTGTGACAACCTCGGCGTGCTGCTCGATAACCTCTGCCGCGTCGTCGGCCCGCCGCTGGTCGCCGCGGACCTCGACCGCTTGCAGCCGGCCGTGTGGGCCTCGCAGACCGTCGTCGGCGTCGGAACCAATCCGCTTTACAAAACCAATCCGGATGACAAGGCCTCGCAAGGCGCCTGCTACTACATGCCCACGCAAAGCGACCAGCTTCACGTGGACGTCACGCAACCGCCCATTACCGGCGTCACCGGCGCGGCTGCCTATGGCGACGGCTATGCCATCGCCCGCTACCGTGCGCACTACGGCAAGTTCAGCAGCATCGTTGACGTAAAAGCGGCGCTCACCGTTGTCCTACAGCCCCAGCATCCGGAATTGGAAACGCTCGAACGCGAATTGAAGTTCGATGCGATCAAAGATTACATCACCATCGATTCCTGGGTGGACACCAACACCGTCTGCACCGGCAAATTCGAATGGATCAACAAAGACATCGCGATCGACCGCGACAAAAGCTGGGTCGAAGACGATCCGGTCAACGATCCGTTGAACCGGCGAGGTTCGCTGCGCGGCTGTTATTTGGCCATCGTCGAAGGCCACGCCGCGGGAACGTTACGCCGGATCAAGACCAATGGCGCGGATTGGGTGCAAATCGATCCTGGCTTCATGAAATCACAAACGCTCAACCGCACCGTCGAACCCGGCCCGTTAAGTTCCTACATGATCGTCGCCAAGGAAGACGCGATGACGCAGAAGATTGCCACCAATGTCGAAGTGCCCGTCGAGGACGGCAACGGCAATTTGGTGGACGATCCGAACATCGACTACGACCGCTACCCGCTCTGCATCCACCGCGCGCCGGTCAACATCAACACCGCGTCCGACAAAGTGCTCACCGCATTATTCCTCGGAATCAACGTCACCCACGGCCACTATCAGGGCATTGGAACCGACGTGAATGTGGATCAGACGTATGATGCGTGGTACTCCAGCGATCCGCACAATACCGTATCGCGCATCTCGACGCTGCAAGGCTTGAAACGCATTCCCGTCAGCAGCGGGCGAATCATTTTCGACAAGCCTTTTAAAACGGCCAGCACCGGCACGCCGCGCCCGCCCACCGATGGCATCCTGCCCAAATTGCCGGCCGATTACAACGTGGATTACTTGAACAATTATGGCGCGTCCTCGCCCAAGGGCGACGGAAACGTGACTGAAGCGCACGACCTGGCGCTGCGCATCATCATGGCGCGCCAATCACCCGTCGATCCAAGTACCGGACAAGCCAAACCCGGGGCCGACCCGTACAATTCGCTCAACAGTCAAAACAAGGCCCACTACGCCTACAAGTATCTGACCGGGCCGTTCAAGAGCTGGGACGATTTTTATTTCCGCGTCGTGCAGCCGTGGGATTTGCAGCGTTACGAATACGACGCCAAGCGCGGGCACGCCGCGCCGTTGATCATGGCGCATTTCAATTCCAATACCGATATTCTCAAATTCAATCCCGGTATTGAATGGATCGACCGCTGGGGGCGCAACTTCTCCGAAATGGAACCCCTCATGGCTTACCAGGGCCAACAGCCCATTTACGCGTCCCTCCACGACAGCGCGTACAACACCGACATAGCCATGTACATTATCCGCAACATGCGCTACAAGGCCGACGAGATGATCGACAAGACCGACATCAACCGCGGCACCACCGAATTCTGCTTCGATTCCGGCGGCATCTTCGAAATCAAATCGACCGGCCGCGTGATGAAAAGCGGCCAGGTGATGGCCGAGCGGCGCATGGAAGCGCTGGTTCAGCTTTACGACGTGTGGCGCGAAACCACGCAGCGCCAGTTCAGCGCCGGCGTGATCTCCGAAGCCGCCAATCCGGTTGGAACCGATGGCGCGCTTGAAACCTTCCGCTACTCCGGCAAACCGGTGCGCGATGCCAAAGATCACGGCGGCGCGCGCCTGGCGCTCGACACGCTCCCCGAACCGCTCGTGCCGCTCAAATACCGCCTCATCGCCGGCGCGCAATCGCGCAACAAGGACGTGGTCGATTCCAACGCGCCAAATGGCCGCGATTGCTGGGGCAATCCCAAAAGCGGCAAGTTCAGCGGCGCGCCCGATGTCCTTGCTAATTATGTCATGCCCGCCACCTACGATGGGCAGATTGTGCTTGCCACCAATACCGCGCGTTACGGCGAAACCAACGAAGAGAAAGACACATTCCTCGCCAGTTTTAACGGCGATTTGGATACGGATACCTCCGTGGGCAACGGCCGCGAGCAGGCGAAATCGCCCGCGGATCGCACCACGCGCGTGCTCGATACCTGCGGCCTGCTGGGCGTGATGAGCGACATGGACGAACACCACATCGACTTCGACATGCAGGACGCCACTAAAGCGCCCTACAACACTTTCCGCCTCGCCGGCTTCAGCGCGGGCCTTCAGCCGCTCGATCCGGCCAATTATTGGGAGAACGTCTTGCTGCGCCAGGGCGATTTGCGCGCTGAAGGCGTATGGCTTGGCTACGTCGGCTGCTCCGGCAACGACGGCACGCTGAAATACCTAATCGATGTAAGCGGCCAGACACGCAAGAACTTCAATCCCGAAGACCCGCGCGGTGCCCAGACCGGCGCAACGATCTGCATGTGGTTCAAACCCAATTGGCACGGCGACGACAACCGTTACCATGAATTTTTCAATGCCGACAACCCCGGCGACGATGCCGCCGCGCGTTATTTCCAGTTGCTCAAAGGCGGCGGGCAGCCCAGCGACCCCGACGCCAATGACCTTACTGCCTCCTTCGAAGACCACCGCGACGACGACTGCCAGGGCTCGCTCTTCGGTGGCAGCGTGACCGATCAGACCACACGCTCCAAAAACAATCCCGCTTTCCGCATTCAACCTTTCCGCTGGGGCTTCGTCGGCGGAGTGTACAAATACAACGTGCCCATGACCGGCGGAGCCGATTATCAAGGCTACGGCAAAGGCGGCAGCGAAACGCGCAACATCGCCGTCCTCACACAGCAGTGCCGCCCCTTCATCAATACGCAGAAGGATCCCGAAGGCAGCAAATGGAGTTCAACCTGGTTCTGGTCGCGCGAGAATGACAGTGGTTTTCAATATT
>DATGGK010000229.1:0-138273 GCA_035308565.1 Planctomycetota bacterium
CCGCTGGCCGGTGCCGCCGCTGGCGCGCGAAGCTCTTTACACGGGACTGGTCACGGACACAGGACAATTCGCTTATTCAAATACGACGCCGCGCGTTTTACGCATGGCGGCAGAACTGCGCGAGTTGGGCGTGGACGGCGAAGCCGTCTGGCGGCGGATTTATTGCAGCAAGACGCGCGCTGAACTGGACCTCGAAGCGCGCGCGCGCGCGTCGCTGGAATGCCGCGCAAACGGGCGCATTTGTTTGATCTCGCTGCGCCATTCCGATTTCATGACGACCGGCACCACGCCCCAGCACGCCGAAGAATTCTCCGGCATCCCGCGCATGTTGGCGGGCGTGGAACTGGCGCTTTTCTTTTATGAAATCAACCGCGGCGCGGCGACGAAAGTCAGCCTGCGCTCGACGCGGAATCTCGACGCCGGTGCGCTTGCGCGCAGTTTCGGCGGCGGAGGCCACCGCCAGGCGGCGGGCTGTTCGTTCGATCTGCCGTTGGACAAAGCGAAGGAAGTGTTTCTGGCGGCGGCAGAGCGATGGATCACGGCGTAGTGGACGAATTTTGAATGAAAATCATTTTTGCGGCGTCTTTTGTTCTGCAATGCGACTTAATGGTGGCCTGACTCCACGGGCTAATAGCCCGTGTTACTCTTGGATTTAAAAATGGGCAGCTTGAAAATTGGCGTGGCGTTGTGGTCGCTGGGATCGGCGCCGACGTTTGAAGATTTCGAAAAACTCCTCGACAAAGCGGCGGACGCGAACTTAAAAGCGGTCCAGCCGTGGTGCGTGGACGTAAAAAAGTGGAACATCGTCTGCGCCCTCGACCCCGATCGCTGCGCCACGCCGCCGCAGCGCCTGAAAATCAGGCGCGCGTGCGAAAAACGCGGCTTGGAACTCAGCGGATTTTGCGCGCAACTCGCCGGCCCGGCCACGATAGGCGGCTTTTCGGAGAACGATCCCGAACACGACGCGCGCCTTGAGAAAACGCGCAAAGCGCTGCGCATGGCCGCGGATCTCAACGCCCCGATCGTCACTGCTCACATCGGCGCTATTCCGCACGACAAAGACTGCGCGGAATACGCGCGCGCGCTGAAGTCAGTCGTGTCCGTGATGAAGGATGCCGAACGCTGCGGCGGAATTCTCGCGCTCGAAACCGGCCAGGAACCCGCGCAGCAGTTGCGCGAATTCATCGAAGACGTGGGCAGCCCGAATCTCAAAGTGAATTACGACCCCGCGAACATGCTCGAACACGGCGCGGTCGCGGGCGTCGAAATTCTCGCGCCGTACATCGTTCACACGCACGCAAAAGACAAACACCCCAAAACCGGCCGCCCCACCGTCGGCCAGGGCGCCGTGCCGTGGAAGGATTATCTCAACGCGCTCAAGCAAATTGGCTACAACGGCTGGTACATGCTCGAAGACGAAAGCAACGAATCGAACGTGATGTCCTCGATCACGATTGGGCGGAAGTTTTTGGAGCAGTTCTAATTCATGACCCTCGTAGAAATGCCGAAAGCCAACGAAAACCTGACCGAAGCCACGCTCGACCGCTGGCTGGTTGCGGAAGGCGCGAGCGTCGTCGAAACGCAGCCGTTGTGCGAGATCATCACCGACAAAGCGAAATTCGAACTGCCCTCGCCGGCCGGCGGCGTCCTGCTCAAGCGCCTCGCGCTCGAACGCGCCGTGTTGCCGGTCGGTTTTGTGCTGTGTGTGCTTGGCGCGCCAGGCGAAGTGATCTCGCCGGAGATCGAAAAGAAAAACGAAGCGCTGCTGGCAGTTCACAAAGGCATGGTGACGAACACTTCAGCAGTTCCAACCGCCGCTATCGATCCCGCCGCAATGGGGAGCGCCAATGCCGTGCGTGCAACGCCTGCAGCGCGGCGTGTGGCGAAGGAATTGAACATCGACCTCGCGGCTGTCGTCAAAGCGCTCAATCTTAGCGGGCCGGTGAACGAGAAAGATGTGCGCGCATTTACTGAGCGAAAAGCGTGAAGCTTTCAGGAGGGGCGGCACTCCTGCCGCCCTGCACTTCTCGACAAATACACCCCTCCAAATTCAAAACGCATCCTCCTCCTTCGTCTTCTTCGGTGGCGCCACGGGCGCCGGATTCGGTGTGGGCGCCACCGTCACGATCTCCGGCATACGCTTATTGCGTCCCGCGACCGGCTGGCCCTTTCCGGTAATCTCCAAAATTTCGATGCTGTGAAACACCGTTGCGTTCTCGTCGCTCCCGATCCCAAGCAATCCGGTCGTTGGCATTTTCCATTCTTTTAGCAGCCGGATGCCGCCGAATCCGTCGTTCCACGACGTCACCAGTGCCCCGTTGACAAACGCCGCCAGTCTGTTCTTGCGCACTTGCACGATCGACGTGATGCGTTGATTATTTGGCAGCCTCGCGCCGACGATGGACGTGGGATTGTTGCCTTCATAATTCGGGCCGGTGAGGCAATGAAAAGCCGACGTATTACCTCTCCCGTTCTGGCCGGTTTCGCTCATGCACCATTGCACGGCTTTCCCGTTTATTCCCAGGATTTGATGGACGCCGTTTGTGCCTGTCTGCCGTGTGAAGACGATTTTGAAATCATACTCTTCGGGCGGCAGATAAGGAATCTCCAGCCGCGCGTTTGTGCTGGGCTCGCAGTCGATCCCGGAAGGTGAAACCCGCCACTTTCCCGTGACCGCGTCGCGATTGGGATCGATGAGCGGTATTAAGTTGACGGCGTTGACCCACTGGTTCGCATCCGTGAGCAGCGGTTTTTCGCGCGGAATAGGCTGCTCACCCGGCGCTCGCACCGGATGCCCCGCGCCTCGCACCGCGACGATTTGGGCGGAGTGAATTGTGAGCGGTGTGGCCCACGTGCCCACGCCAAGCGTGTCAGGGTGAGCAAGTTTCCAAAATAAGAAAAAGCCCATGTCGTTGTAGTCGGTGGGGTGCCAGCTTTCGAGGTTGCCGTTGATGTACGCGGCCACGGACCGATCGCGCACTTGAACCACAACCTCGTAGCGGCCGTTTTTTTCAAAAACTTTAGCCTTCTCTCGCAGCGTATTGTTCGCATCGCCAGTATTGCCGATGGCCTCGAAAGCGTTCACTTTGTTTCCGTGCGACGCCATCTTCCACACGAACTGCCGGCCGTTCTTGGCGCAGATTATGGCCACGTCGTTGCGCGGCTGGAGCACGGTGAAGTCGAGCTTGAAATCGTATTCGTCGGGCGGCACGTACGGAAATTCAAAGCGCGAGAACGCCGTCACGTTGTTGCTGGTTAATTGGCCGCCTTCAAGCTTCCAGGAACCGTTGATGCTGTCAGCGGCCGCGTCGGCAAACGCCAGCACATTCACCGCGGGCAAATTGGGAGTTTGAAGCGATTGCGGCGGCGCGCCGTTGAGCGGCGCGGGCGCGGCGGGAGGGGCTGCAACGATCACTGGCGGAGTTTCGGCGGGCGCTTCCGTTTGAACGGGGATCTGATTGCGCTCCGCGGAATCAGTTTCAGTCCAAACTTGCTTGTCCGTGACGCTCGACGCAGTGGCAGCTTGACTAGCTGGCGGCGCGGACGGGAAGAGAAATAACTTGATCGCCAAGCCGCCCGCGACTCCGACAAAAAGGAAAATGCACGCGCAAAGCGCCAGTTGTTTTGTAGAGGCAACAGTCATGGCGGTAAGTGCTCCCTTGGCAAGACTGACACTCGATGTAATCGCGATGCCGCCTTTCGCGGCGGCAATCGCGCCGGGCAACGCCACGGCCAGCGCGGCTGGCGCGGCGTGGACACTGTGTTCGCTCAACAGCGCGGCCAGCGCCAAGCCTGAAAGCGTCACGCCCTTGCGGCTGAAGAAGCCTCGCAATTTTTCGAGCGCGCGCAGCACGCGCTTTTCAGCGGCAGCCGGTGTTAAATGCAATTGCGCGGCCAGCTCGTTGACCGAGCAGCGCTTGAAAAAGCGCAGCACCACGGCCGCGCGGTCCACATCGTTGAGCTGATCGATGGCGTCGTCCAGCAGCGGCGCGACGTGAATCCAGTCGCCGTCGGACGTGCGGTTCTGATTCAAAGCGGCGGTCTCCTGCTCCAAGCGGCGCCTGTTATTTTTCTGGCGGCGCGCATTGGCGGCGGTGAGTTTTGTGACGGACAAAAGCCACGCGGGAAGCACGGTCTTGGAATTCAACTGCGGCGCCTTTCGCGCAAGCACGATGAACACAGCTTGCGTCACATCCTCGGCCAGGTGCGGATCGGCGGTCAGGCGCAGCGCCGACGAATAAACGAGATCAAGGTGCCGCTGCATCAGCGTTTCGAAAGCGGCATCCGAATGCTCGCGCACATAGCGAGTCAGCAGCGCAAAATCGTCGTCCATCGCACAAGGCTCCACGGTATTTGACAGTTTATGTCCCGAAAGCGCGGGATGGGACATTAATTTTGCGAATTGCGCCGCCTCCTTTATAGTAGCTCGCGAAAGAGAGGAACGAATGCCCCTATCGGGTCCGGCAAAACGGCTGATTGTCACTGTCGGCGAGGCGGAGCGCTGGCACGGGCGCTGCGTCCACGACGTGTTGATCGATCTGCTTAAGCAGAAGGACATCGCCGGTGTGACCGTGACACGCGGCATCGGTGGTTTCGCGCGCGGCGAAGCCACTCACAAAAGCAGTGTCTTTGCACTGGCCGCGGACTTGCCCGTGCGCGTTGAGGCGGTCGATTCGGCGGAGGCCATCGAGGATGTCTTGCCAGACGTGTACGACATCGTCGAACACGGCATCGTCGAAGTGCAGGACACGCAGATCGTCAAATTCTCCGCGGGCAAGGAAAGCGCCGCCAAGCTGAAGGGAGCGAAGCCCATGAAATTGATCGGCAAAGCCAAGCTGCTGATGATTCACATCGGCGAAGACGATAAATGGCAGGGCGAGCCGCTGTTCGAAGCGCTGGTAAAACGCGCGCGCCAATTGGACATCGCCGGCGCAACGGTCTACCGTGGAATCGAAGGCTATGGCGCGCACAAGCGGATTCACAAGCACCATACGCTCACGCTTTCGCACGACGACCCGATCATGCTTACGATCATCGACACAGAAGAGAAAATCAATACATTGTTGGCGGCAGTGGACGACATGGTTCCCGGCGGATGCCTGATTGCAATCAGCGATGTGACCGTCGTGAAATACGAAGTGCACGCGGACAAGATTGCCGCTGAAAAATTGAAGAAGAAGAATGGGCTTTCGAACGCATGAATTTTCTTTGGCAGTTGTTTTTGGTGTCGATAGGCGGCGCGCTTGGCAGCGGACTGCGCTTCGGCGTTTATAGTGCGTATTCGCGCTGGACAAACATCACGCAATTTCCAGCCGGTACGCTGACGGTCAATCTCGTCGGCTGCTTTCTGATTACGTTTATCACCACGATAGGATTATCCACAAATCTCATCAGTGCGAACACGCGCCTCTTTCTTAACACCGGAATCATGGGCGGATTGACTACCTACAGCGCCTTCAACAACGACTTGATTTCGGCTCTGGACAAAGCCGATTATCGAGGCGTTGCGTGGAACGTGCTGGCTACATTCGCGGGCTGTCTGCTCGCGGGCTTGTTGGGCTTGTGGGCCGGACGGGCCTATGTCGGCGAGAAAATAGGCGCTTGAGGCGAGGCTGATGAGCACGCAAATCGCCAATGCTTCAGCGCGGCTGGCCGTCTTCGTGCTCGCGGACGTCTCCGGCTCGATGGCCGGCGCGCCGTTGACCGCCGTGCAGGACGGTCTGGCCGCTGTCGTGAAAGAGTTGCGCGCCGACGCCGAACTTTCGCGCGGCGTCTTTTTGTCGCTGATCACCTATGGCCGCAGCGTGATTCACGCTTCGGCGCTCAATGCGCCCGCGGCACTTGCGCTTCCACAATTGAAGGCCGGCGGCTTTACGCCGCTGGGCGAAGCGCTCAAATTCGTGCAGCCGCTCATCGCCAAAGAATCGCGCACGCTGCTGCTGATTTTATCAGACGGGCAAGCCACTGACGAAATTAAACAATCCGCGCGCGCGCTGGCGGAACGCTCAGCGCCATGCGTGATGGCATGCATCAAACCTAACGATTGGCAACCCGCACCGCGCGCGATTCCCGGTTTAAAAGTGAAACTCGTTCGAAACGATGCCGCGGCGAATCTCTTCAAATGGATTGGCGAAACGATTCGCGCCGCATATTTCGGCGGCATTCAGCCCGATGCGTTGACCGCGTTTCCGCCGGGCGTGGCGTTGTGGCCGGAGGAACCGGCCGGCGCGGAAGAGGCACTAGTTCCGCTGATGCCAGCGTCGCCGCCTCCGCGCAAAACTCAGCCTGTTGCCCGCACGGATGAACCGATTGAATTGGAAATTGAAGAGCCAGCGAAGCCGGACGCTGAAAAGCGCGCGAAGCAGACCACCATTCTTTACAACGACTTGCCAAAGAGCCGCCGCGAATCGAAGCGCGCGAAGCCCGCAGCGGATAAGCAGGCGGCGATTTCGAATCCGGTTGTGAGCGAAAGCACGCCCGTTGCAGCCGCGGCCGCGCGAAAACGCGGCGGATTGTTCGATCATTTGACTGGTATTTGAACGCACATGCACGTCGCAGCGATGCAGCGCGAATCCAATGCGCATCTTTCACTAGCAGCGATTCGATGAATCGACAATAATCTTGCGTGTAACGCTTCGCGCGAAATGGCGTAACGAATAACAGCCGTCCGTCGTCTAATTGGATGGCGTCTAATTCGCGCGCGGCGTAAACGCGCGCTCCCGCTTGAGGGGAACTCTATGCGTCATGCATGTTCCGCCACTCACATTCCCGAATCGATTTCTGCCGCAGATTTGCGACACCGCTCCAACAGATTTTTTCCCGCACTGTTTCGGTTCATTATTTTATTGACCTTATCAATGCGCGTTTGCGCCGAGGATTTGCGCGCGCCGCAGCGCATCGTAATCGTGCTGCTCGACCGCACCGGCTCGATGGCCACGCGCTTTCGCGATCCGGAGACGCGCATCGAATTGACGCGCTTGCAGCATTCCTGGCGTTACCTCAATCGCGATTTGAAAGATGAGCTAAGCAAAGGCGTGGACAACTTGAGCGTGTATTTCCTGCCATTTAGCCGCGAGCCGGATGACAAGCGGGATCCGTTTGCGAAGCCGGTCAAAATCTCAGCGAACAGCACAGCCGAAATCGAAGCGCAGATCAAAAATTTCGAGCGCAAAATCGGCGCGGACGGCGAAACCGACATCGTGTGGGCTGTGGATAGGGCCGTTGAACTGCTGGAGAGTTTAAAAATCGATAAACTTTCCGCCGGCGAGCGCGCCAATGTGCGGCTGATTTTGTATTCGGACGGGGGCCATAATGTTTTGCGCCTGCCCAACGGCGCGCAGCGCGCGTATGCGGACGAGGACATTGACCGCGATCCGAGATTAAAGCAGCAATTGCAAACCCAGTTGGAAGCGGCGTTCCGTCGCCTCTACAAATTCTTCGACAACAAAAAGGAGTCGCTCGCCGGCGATCTGGACATTTTTCACTGGGGCAACAATCCGGTCGAAGAAGCGATCAAGGACTTAAAGAACGAGAAGCCCGAGAATTTCAACGTCGGCAACAATCCGGTGGACAAGCCCACTGGGAAAATCGACGTTATTGAATTTGCGGATGTGCGAGTGATCAAACAGGGCGATGGCGCGCGCATTGCCGGGCAGGTGAAGGTCACCGCGCGCAACGTTGCGTCCGCGACGCTGTCCGTGAAGCTCGGCGCGCCGTATGAAACAGTGCCAGCGTTCACCAAAGGCTTGGCCGCGCTGCAGGGCGAATTTCTGGATACGTTCTCGCTGGAAATTCCGCGCTCGCTGCTGAAGCGCAAATCCAAAGTGACAATCGAAGCGAAAATCACCGATGCGCAGCAGACGCGCATCGCGACCGGCGGCCTGTACGTCGGCAAAGGCGCGACGATGGTGCTGATCGTCGGCACGGACGCGAGCATTGGGATCGAGTCGCCCGCAGATGGAGTCTTCCGCGAAGTTTTCGAAGACATGACGCTGGCCGAGCCGCAATCGGCGCTGCTGAAATTGCGCTGGAACGATGCGGCAAAAGACGAATCGATTCATCTTGCGCTGGCAAACGATCCGGCGCTGACTGTCCGCGTCGAGCCGCTCAAAGCCGACGGCGGCGGAACGGGCGCGGCGTTGAATGTTGGCGCGTACAAACTTTCGGCGCTCTTTGGAAACGCGCAGAGCGGCGCGTTGAGAATCACGCTGACGGCGAACCAGAAGTTCGCGCCGACGATGAAGGACTTGATGGCGATTGGCGGCGTGGATAAAGACGCGATGGCGGAAATGCCGATCAAAGCGCTGATCAAAGTCTCGCCGCCGCGTGTGTTCTTCGACGGGCTGTCGAAACGCACGTGCGAATACGATTCGGATCAGATTGCAAGGCCGATCGCGTTTCCGGCGCTTCTGATCAAACCGAGCGCGGGAGTGCAGAACGCTGAAGCGGAGATAGCGCTGCTGAATCTCGCGCCGGAGAAATTCAAGGACGCGGAATTGTGGGTGCAAAATGAGACGCGCGTCGAAGGCAAAAAGATTGCGATTCGCGAACCGGTCGTCGTTTTCGTGCGCTTCACGCCTGCGGACGCGAAGGCGCTCGACGCTTACAAACCCGGCGATTTGACGCTGAATTGCAAGCTCGCCGATTCAAAAATCGACAGGGTCTTCGGCTACGGTTTCGACAAATCCGGCCAGTTGCCGCTGGCCGTGGATTTTGCGGACGCGCCGCACTTCAAGGTGGTGAAACTGACCGGGCCGGACGGGAAGGCGATTGCCGATTCAAGCCAGCCCTTCACGCTGCATGTCGGCGAACAGCGCGAGTTCACGCTGCATTGCGCGTGGAATTCGCCGGCGGTCGGGAAAGTCGTCGGGCATCCCTTCGCGTCGCCGATCAAACTCGGCGTGGCGCAACTTGAAGCGGTGGATTTGCCGAAAGAATGGACGCTCGACGATTCGCGCGCGCGTCAAATCAAGCTGCTGCTGACAGCGACGGAGATCGGCAAAAGCGATGCGGCCACGCGCGAACTCGGGCTTTCGGGAATGCCGTCGGAGCATTTGAATTTTCCAGCGCTCGAAGTGCTGCCTGCGGCGTTTCAATTCAGCGTCGAATTGCGCGGCGACGGCGACAACGTGATTGCGCCGTCGGTGCCGTTGATGATTCAAGCGGGCGTGCCGCAAAGTTTGAGCTTGAACGCAAAATGGGACGAGCGCGCCGCGGGAAAAACCGTGGTCCATCGCCTGAACGACGTGCTGAATCTCGATGGCCTTGCGCGGCTCGAAGCCGAAGAGCCCGTTGGCGAATGGACTTTGGACGCGAACAAATTGCATCGCGAAATTCGCTTGAAGCTCACGGGCCTCGCTGAGGGAAAAGTGAAAGCGCGGTCGCTTTCGTTTTCAATCGGCACGTCCTTCGTCGCGCCGGCCAATCTGCCGCCGCTGCAAATTTTTGTGCCGACGTTCTCTTTCAAGTCGCATCAGGACCGCCCGCTCGAACTCTCACCCGGCAAATCGGTGCTGGTGACGTTCACGTTCGACGACGCGACGGAACCAAAGTTGCCGGATACATTCTGGAGAATCGGCGGAAAAGCGGAGACTCTGACAGTGAACGTGGAGCCGAGCGACGCGGATTTTTTCGCTGTGTTTTCTGACGGAAATTCGCCGAGCAGGAAGCTGAGCGAATTGAAACCCGGCAACGGCGTGCCGATGGTAATTACGTACAAAGGATCGCAAAGCTTGACAAAGGCACAGGCGAAGAATCTCGCGCTGAAGTTTTCGCTGAGCTCCCACGGCGCTCCGCCGCCGATAGCGGTCGTCAACAAGACGGCGCTGAGCGTTAACGTCGAGCCCGTCATTCCGTATTGGTTGTGGGACCTGCTGCTGCTCGGCGCGCCGATAGGGTTGATTGCATGGCTGATTAGCAAGAAGGGCAAATCGGCGCTGCCTGGACTTCAACCCGCTGTTGCTAGCGCCCCGCCGTCGGCCGCTGCGACCGCTCCATCCAGCGTTGAAAACATCGCACCAATCGGCGGCGAAAGCTCCGCGCCGGTTTCGATGCCATCATTTGAGCCGAATGCTCCGACACCGGTGGCAGATGCGCCAGACGAGGACATCGATCATATTTCGGACGCCGGCTCGCGGTTCTGATGTTTTCGCGTCAGCGGTGATGCGGGCCGGCTGGAAGCCGGCGGTCCGAGGAGCGCCGGCTTCCAGCTGGCAAAGGATGTGCAAGGAGCGCGATTTTGGTTTGTGCGTGGTGCGGGAACGACGGCGGCATGGAAGGCTCGGCGTCGCGCTGTGGGCGCTGTGGCGGCGCGCATTGGGCTTGCCGCACTCCGACTTGCCGCGGGAATTTGAACGCGGAGGACCGCCGCTTTTGTTCGGTGTGCGGCGGAGCGCGTCCCGCGTACGCGCAGGTGGATGCGCACCGTTTGCCGCGCGTGACGGTGATACGATCGTCGCTGCCGGTGGCGCTGGCGACGAAGATCAAGCAGGACCAGGGATTTTATCCGCGCTCGGCGGAGGGATTGTATGTCGAAGGGCGGCTGATTTTGGCGGGATTGCGCGAAGTGTTGGCAAGCCCAGCGGCGGAGATTTGTAGAACGGAGCTCCCGCTGCGTTCCGCGTACGAAAACCGAACGGAGCAGGAGCTCCGTTCTACAGCCGGTTTGGGCGTATTGTACGAATCGCAGCCGCCGCAGGACAATTTGAATTCGCCGCTGTGTTTGCCCTATGGCGTGATGCTGATCGGAGGGAAAGAGGAATTGGTTGCGGTATCGGTCTTTACGGGCGAAAAAGTAATCGTCGCAAAACGCCGCAGCATGATGGCGCCGGTCGGATTGAGCGCCGGCAAATCGCAAACGGAAGTGTGGACGCTCGAAAGCGATTTGAACAAGAATGCGGCGGAACTGGTGCGCTACCTGTATCGCGCGCGGCCCTGTGTGGAAGTCGGGCGTTTTGAAAAAATGGAAAGCATCACAGTTCCGGATGGCATTGCCGGCGCGACGGCAATCGAAGACGCGGCGAACGGTGAGCGCGAGATGTGGTTTTTAATGCAGGATCGCGTGAGCCGCGATGTGTCGTGGCATCGTTTGGAAAAAGGCGCGTTGCAGCCGGGCGGCGAATGTGGGCGGCCGCGCGTGCCGGGCGGACGCGGGCGGCAGCGTTTGTGGGAGAGCAAAGACGGCGACGGAATTTATTGGCTTTGCCGCTCGGGAATGGAGAGCGACGACGGCGCGCTGGAGTTGGCCAACAGCGAAGGCCAGCCCGCGCGCGAATTGGATGCGAGATTGAATGCGAAAGAGGAGATCGAATTTTCGTTCGTCGTTCCGCCGATGGGCTTGCAGCGCGCGCGTTCGCTGGACGGGCGCTGGGCGCGCGTAGGGCCGGTGCATTTTGGATGGACCTCGATCACCGAAGACGATGTGAGGCTGGTTGCCGAGCCGGAATTAAAAGGGTGGAGGGCGGGGTGGGTGATTGACATGCTTGGATTTCGGCCCTCGCCGGGAAATGTGGGACCGGTGCTGCCGACGCCGTGGGGATTCGCGAGCTGCGCGGTGACTCATGGATCGAAGCCGGATCTGTGTGTGATCTACGCCGATTTTCCAAGTAACACGGGCTTTTAGCCCGCGGGCCGGACGAGTAATTAGCGCATCGAATTAGAAAGGGAGATCATGGAACAACTGCCTTATGTCGTGCTGGGTTTGGGCGTGCTCTCGTTCTTCGTCTGGTGGTGGTATTATTTGCACGAGGCCAAAAATCCCGACGGCCATCCGCCGAACATGATGTTCATCGGCGGACTGCACGCTTTTTTTGTGATCGTCGGATTCGCGGTACCGAAGTTCATTTCGGATTTTGCGCGCGACCAGCCGATTTTGTTTTACTCGATCGTCGGATTGTCCATTGTCGTTTTGTTGGCGCTGCTTTTTGCGGCGATTTTGAAAAAGCGATAACGGCAAATTCAAGGATTCAAGGTTTTGCGCGATCACGCCGCATGAGAGGATGAAGCTATGCCAAATGTTGAGCCGACGCTGTTGATTGGTCTTGGAGGCACCGGACGCGAAGTGCTGCTGCGGTTGCGGCGCCGATTTTTTCTGGCGGGGTATCCGATCCAGCCGTGGATTTCATACCTGTGGGTCGATACGGCCGCGCGCCAGCCACATGAAAAGCACGCGAAGGCGCTGCCGAAAGATTATGTCACGCGCGAAACGCTCTTCAGCGATGAGGAAACGTGCGACATCGGCGTGACGCAGGGCGAGGCCATGCACCTGCGCGACAACAAGCTGAGTTGGATGAATGTGTGGGAGTGGGCGGAACTGGAAGGCGTGCAGCCGGCGCTCGAAGCCGACGGTTTGCAAAACGGCGCGAAGCAGCAGCCGCCGCTGGGGCGTCTGGCACTTTTTCTGAAAGCGGAAGACGTCGTCCGCTCGCTGGTGAACCGCCTGAGCCTGCTCAGCAGCGCCACCATTAATGAGCGCAACGCGCTGATCCCGGAGAATCTACGCCTCGATTTGAATCCGGACGCGCCGCTGAAAATTATTTTCGTCGGCTCGCTGGCGGGCGGGACAGGCGCGGGATGTTGCATCGACCTTCCCGCGATTTTAAAAGCGGGCGGATTGGAATGCATCCCGCCGCTGACGCGTTTTCGCGACAGTTTGTTCTCCTCGTGGACCTACGGATTTTACCTGCTGCCCGAAGCGTTCTGCAACGACACCGATGCCGGCCACTGGGCGCACTTCAATCCCGCGCGCGTGCGGGCCAACGGCTACGCGATGCTGCAGGAGTTGGAGAATCTCGCGCTGCGGCGCGGCGGCGGCGGACAGTTCCTGACCGGTCGCGAAAACGCCGGGCGGGTGCATGCGACGTGGCTGCAAAAGGCAGACGTGAGCCGCGCGAAATGGATCGATGCGCCGCTCTACAACAATATTTTTCTTTTCGACGGGTATGGCGACAACAACACCTCGCTGCGCCAGGTCGAAGACAGCTACGAATTGGTCAGCAGTTTGTTGTTCTATGAATTGCAGGGAAAAAACAAAGCGATTGAATCGGCGAAGGCCAACGAGGAATATCAATCGTCGCGCGGGCACATCGAAATGATTCCGGCGGAGGCGACCGATTTCAAAGATGCGGTTTGGTCGGATGTTTTTTCGTTCGTCTTCGCGACGGCCGGCAGCGCGCAGGTCACCTTCGATGCGCCGCGCTTGCGCCAGACAGCGGCGTATTCGATTGCCGAACGCGCGCTGCGCGATTGGCTGGGCGAATTGGAGCTCGATCCGAAATCCATTGACGAAGTTGCGAAGAATCAGCACGCTCGCCGCATGGAACAGCTCACCGAAAGTTTGAAGAGCCATCTTGAAGAAGAACTCACGCGCAAAGAGAAGCGCACGAGTGAGCGCTGGTCGGCGGTGCTGGGCGCGAAAGTTCCGTGGAAGCGGCTTAATGAGTTCAAGGAACTGAAATGGCCGCCGCAGCCGGGCTATCGCATGGGAGAAACGTGGAGGCTGCTTTGCGAAGAACCGTTGCCGTTCAACGCGCCGGCGCTGGCGCAAGAGATGGACACCGATTTGCTGTATAGCCAGCGGTTGGACCGCTTTTTGCGCGAGATCATCGATTCGCCACCAAAGCCGAACGAAAAAATCAAATTGCCGTACACGCGGCAGGGCGGTGTGCGCGCGGCGGAGTTGTGCATCTTCGGCGCGAACAACAAAGCGGGGATGATCGTTGAGAGTTTGAGCGAATTTGCGCGCAGCGTGGAGGCGGCGGCGCGCCAGATCAACCAGCGCTTGGAGCGAACGAAGGCGGATCTGAGCGGCAAAGTTTCGAAACTGAACGAACATCTTGCGTACCTCGAACAGCGCCTCGGCGAGAAGCTTTTCATCGGCGGCGCGCGGCGTGAATTGACGGACAAAGTTCACAAGGAATTCGACGACGTTCACGCGGCCGTCGCGGCTTTTGCGAACGATCGTTATCAAGCGCTGACGTATCAGTGCATGGCGGACGCGTGGAAGCTTTTGATCGAGAACGCGAATTTGAAGCAGTTCATCGACGGCTGGCGCGGAAAACTTGCGCAAACGCGCTCGTACCTCAGCGATTTGCTGTTCCGCGTGCCGGACGACAGACAATCGGAAAGCGGCGTCGAAGAAATTCTCAAAGGCCTGCGCAAGCCTGTTCCCGATGCGCTGACGAAAGTGCTGCGGCCTGAGTTGCATACGGATTCGACGAAATTGTGGGAGGAAATTGAGGACACGTACAAGCGCGAAGGCGTGTCGCTCGACGCGCACATCAAGAACATCCAGCAAAAAACGCTGCCGGCGTGGCGCGGCAAACTCAAGGAAATGTACGACGCGCACCGGCTGCCGCGCGAACCCGGCCAATATGCGCACATCGTCGATTTGGCCAACGACGAAGCGATGCCGCGGGAGCAGGAGAAGTTCACGCCCAAGCCGAATCAGCTTGAATTCGGCGACCGCCTCGACGCGCTGTTTATTTTGGTCGCGCGTGAAAGTTTCGCGAACAAATTGCTCGAACGCGAAAACATCGCGCACGCACTGTCCGACGCGGACAAGGAATTTTTGACGCGCTGCAGCAACTGCCGATTGGATACGTATCGAAAGCCCAACGGCGAAATTCATCGCAAGGACGACTTGATTGCGCGGCAGACCGGCGACCTCGAACCGCCGAAGGAGCATCGCCATTTCCACGCGCCAAACGGCGTGACACTGGCGGCGTTTTCGTCGGAGGTGGAGGCTGAGCGCCTGGAAGTGCGCGCGTTTCGCGTGGAGTTGAGCATTCCACTGCCGGCATTGAAAGTGCTGCAAGCGGGTTCGGCGGCGGCGAACAGCACGGAGTCGTACAAGCTGCACTTCTTCAAGCCCAAGAGCGGGTACATGCCGATTCATCGCTTCGATGAAACGGAAGCGCGCAAGAATCGCGAGTTGTACAGCGCGGTGATTCTTGCGGTGATGCTCGGCCAGTTGCGGCCAAGCGTCGAACGCGAAGGGCGCGACAATTGGTGCTACGAATGGCGCGTCGATGCGAACGGCCGCGCGCAGCCGAATGAATATTGGCGCTCGCTGGCCGACATCATCCGGCATTTGAAGAAAGCGGACTCGGAGAACACGGAACTGTTCGAAGAAATCCGCCTGCGAAACGAAGGGTTTTTGAACGACGTTAGCCCGGTGGTGTTGTTGGCGATTGATCTGATCTGCCAATACAATTTGTCGTGGATCGCGCGGCAGGAATTTACGTTCCACAAAGTCAAACAGAAACTCAAAGAGCAGGGCGTGCAGGATACGGAATCGATTTTCGAGCCGCCGAGCCCGCAGCAGTTGGTGCTTGAAGCGATCCGCGCGAAAATCGCGGATACGATGCAGCGGCGCTGGGCGATCAAGTTGGAAATCAGCGCGATCAAAACGCAGGATCCTTCGGTGCTGAACACGTACGAGTTGCTCAACCAATTCCTGCATCATTTTTCGCGATTCGTGCCGGCGATTTTGAAGCAGGTGGAGCAGAAGGACGGCGTGGAACAATATCCGGTTTCACTGCTGAGTTTGCTCTCCGAAGTGGACATGGCGCCGTTTCTAAAAGCGGAGGAAGATTTGCTGCTGCGCGAACCGCAGCGGCCGGGACAGCGGCGCAATCCGGTGACGGGACGGCTGGCGCTCAAAGCGCCATGGGTGCTTTACACGCCCGAAATCGGCGCGCAGACATTGCTGCATCACGACGAGTTGATAGGCCCGGACAACAGCCGCAGCCATACGACGATGCGGCCGGTCGAACGCAGCGAGGGACGGAAGACGCCGCCGGATTTGTTGAATGCGATTTCGCAGCGCGAAGGATTGAGCGACGGCATTGAGTGGACGCGCGAGATGACGATTGCGGACGCGTGGACGCGTGAGGCGAATCTCTATCCGTATTTGTTTAAGTTGAAAACATTGGTCGGCGCCGATCCGCTGCCCTGGAAGCCGTGGTTGAAGCGGCGCAAGGAATTGGCGTTCCAACCGATGATCCATCCACCGTCGCAGGGATTGGGCAGCGCGAATGCGGCGGGCGTGAAAGCGCCCGCGTTTGACGACGCGAAGAGCAAAGCAGCCGAGTCCGCGCACCCATTCGATAAAGTCGATCTCGCTCCGCCGTTTGTCGGGCGCTACGCGAAGGGGCCGGTGAGCATGCGTCTGGAATCGGCGAGCGACGGGTATCGCGGCGAGTTGATTGTGAATTCGGACAGTTATCCGATCAAAGCGACGCTGCTCGACGGAACACTGCAAGGGCATTTCAGCCAGGGCGCGCAGCAGTACACGTTTCAAGCGAAATTGAATGGGACAATGTTGGAAGTGGCGACGGGCGGAAAGCAGATGGCGCTTGAGCGGGTCGCGGAAGGCGCGTCGAAGAAGAACCCGTTGGCGGAGATGCTTTAAGGGCCGAATTCTTAGCCACGGAGCGCACAGAGGAGCACGGAGAAAACAGTATTTCTCAGTGTTCTCCGAGCGCTTTGTGGAGAAAGAGAACGGTTCGAATAATCTGAAAGCGATTGATGGACGAGGTTGAAATCACCAGTTGCCAATGTGACCGCAAAGCGTGGGCGCTGAGCCGGCCGTTCTGCGGGTATTGCGGGCGGCGGCTTTCGGCGCCAGTGCTTTGCGCGGGCGACGGGCCGCCGTTAAAGCCGGATGCGCCGGTGGCGTGGCCGGTTGCGGAACGCGGCGCGCTATTCGGCGAACTGACGCTGAGCGTGCAGCAGATGCCGCTGCCGGGATGGCTGGATTCGGCGCTGCTTGTGAATGAATTTGGGATTCCGCAGATTCGGCGCGCGCGGTTGGTCCACGGCGCGCGAGACGTCGAAGTACAGACTCAGGTCTCCGCGTATGCGCTGACTGTCAGACTTCCGCCGGCGATCGAAGAAGATTCGTTTCAGCATTCAGCGACATTGAGCCTTTATTTCGAGCTCAGTGGGATGGCGTCTGGCCGCGAATTCTGCTACGGGCTGGCGCTGCAGACGGGCGCGCAATTGGAATTGGAATCGGACGACCCGCGCGTTGAGCGCGAAGGTGTGGCGCCGCGGCTTGTGTATTTTTCAAATCGACCCAATTTGCCGCCGATTGTTTTGCGCTTGCGCGGGCCGCAGAATCTGCTCGGCGCGGCTGAGTCCGTCCGCTTGGAACGAAGCGGCACGGCGAGCGACGCGCGCGTTGCGGTGCAGCGCGAGAACGACTTGCTGGCGCTCTTCATTAATGGGGAGACGCTGGCGGGTTTGCTGGGAGAGGACGACAAGGCGCCGCTGCGTTTGATCGTCAGCGGTGCGCGCGGGTCGGTCGGCATGGAATTGGAATGCGTGCGGCGGCGCCGCCCTGCAATCGCGTTTCGTTCGACAGTGCTGGCGCCGTTCGATTTCAAAACCGACGACGACGAGAATTGGTGCACGGACGGACTTTCGCGGCCGCTGATTGTCGGGGAGATTCAGCATTGGATGCAGAATTATGAACTGGCGATTGAGGCGAATGACAATCCGGAATTGTTGAAAGCAGCCGATTTCTCAATTGAGCCTGCAAATGCAAGCGAAGAGGAGTTGCGAGGCGCGGAATTGAAACTTGTCGTGCGCATTCGTCCGGAGTGGCTTTATGCAAACAACTTGAGCGCGACGAACTGGCGGCGCGACGGAAAGATCAGCGTGGTGCTGCGCAATCTATTGAATGAAAGCCGCGGCGCGAAATCGCCGGTCGAGCTTGGCGCGCTGAGTGTGACGCTGATCGGCGCGGCGCGCTCTGACTTGTTTGCCCTGGCGATCGATTTTGGAACGAGCAACACGTCGTCGGCGGTGCTGACGAACGAAATTTGGAAGAGCGGCGAGCCGATCATGCTGGCCGAAGGCGCCGTCACGCCGACACTCCTTTATTATCTCCAGCCGCTGCGCAAGCAAGTTTCCGAAGGGCAGATTCTGGTTGGGCGCGAAGCGCTCAGCCAGAATATTCGGCGTCACGACGACGTGCTTTTTCGGCGCGGGTTGAAAACGTCACTGCTGGAGCGCGCGCTGGACGAAACCAATGGCGACGCGCAGAAATTCAAGCTGAGCGAGGCGGTAGAATTCAGCATCGACGAAATGGCTGAGCATTTTTTGAGCGCGTATTTTAAAAAGCTCGTAACCTCGCGGCTGGTCGATGGGCGCGGCGTGCAAACGCTGCTTTACACGTACCCGGTGACGTCGCCGGAAAATTATCGCGCGAGTTTGCAGGGGGCGATGGAACGGGCGGCGGCGCGCGCGGGATTCAAATTTTATCGCTCGATGATGCAGGCCTGCGACGAGGCGTCCGCGGGCGGGCTGTGGTGGTTTTGCAAGCACCGTTCGGAACTCGCGTCGCGCGACAGCGTGACGCTGCTGGTCTACGACTACGGCGGCGGAACGACCGACATCAGCGTCATGGAATTCAAAAATCTCGGCGAGGGACAACGCTGGAAAGTTACGATTCTCGGCGTGGCGGGCGTGACGCGCGCCGGCGGCGACGATTTGACGTGGCGCATGGCGCGGGAATTTGCGCGCTGCGCGGCTGCGGCGCGGACGCAGCAGGCGCAGTTACCGCGCGCTCTTTCCGGCGATTCGCCGCTCGGAAAAAAACTGAGCGAGCTCAAAGACACGCGCGGCCGGCGCAGTTGGTGGGACGATTTTCCGGGTCTGATCAAAATGATGGAGCAGTACAAGCCCGAAACCGTCGGCGCGAAAGTGCTGACGAATGTGCCGGACGCGGTCGTCGCGGATCTGCTTGAAGGGAATGCGAGCGTGTTGTTGGGGGCGGAGTTTGACCTGCACGGAAAAATGATTCGACCGCATCCAGGGCGCTCGGCGACAGGGCAATATGCGCTGCACGTGTACAACGACTGGCAGGCGGACACGCGCCTGCTGCTGGCGCAGCGCGAGGCGTCGGGGGCAATGCTGCTGGAACACAATTCGTGGGTTTTCGACGTGGGGCCACGCGAAGACGGGCTGCTTCACGAGGCGGAGCAGGCGATTGAAATTGCGCGCAACATGGTCCGCAGTCTTTTTGGCGAAGCAAAGAAGGTCGATCAACTGCTTTTGATCGGGCAGGCGTCGCACGCAGTCTATTTTCGCGAGCGGTTGAAGAGTGCGTTGAGCGATTCATACGCGCTGTTTGCAGCGGCGGACGAGGATGCGAAAGTTTGTGTGGCCGCGGGCGCGTGCGATTTTCACAAATTCGATTTGTCCGATGCAATCGAACTCGTGAAAACGATTCTCAAGCGCATCGTCATGTTTTACGAAGAAGGCATGTCGGGCAAAATGAAATTGGTGGAGTTGATGAAGTCGAGCGCGGAGCGCAACCGCGTGCTGCTGCTGGATGCGGCGCCGGCGGCGCTGGTGCGCGCGAAGCCGCATCGCTTCACGTACTATGTCGATGCGACCTATTCGAGCCAGCCGAATTTTGCGGCGGATTTGAAACTCAAGCGGCAGATGGCGGCGCTGCGAAACGGATTTGCGTCGAGCGAGAAGGAGATCGAGATGCTCGTCGCGGATCCGTCCGACACGTTGCGCTTCGAAGATTCGCTGCGCGTGCCTGAGGTGGTGCGCGGGCTGATTCGGAAGTGCATGGAAGAAAAGCCGTTGGCGGCGCACGGATGGTTTTTTTGTTTTTGGCCGCGCGGTGAGCCGCAAGAGGCGTGGATTTTCGAATACCGGTTATAGAATGGAGGCGGCATGGAACGGATTGAAGAACAACTCGCCTTCCTCGTCGCGCGCGCGCAGGAATTTGATGCGCGCCTGCGGCGCATTGAGGAGGCGCTTGTGCGGCTTGGCGCTGAGCGCGGCGCGTCCGCGCGCGACGAGCGGCACACAAGCCAGTCGCCGTCGGCGCTGTTGAATTCGGTGTGTTTGCCGGCGCTCGAGGCGATTCCGGGAATTTTGAGCGATCCTGCTTCGACGGCTTCCACTGGGAGCGCATCGAAATCGAACGCCGCACAAAAAGGCATGCCGTCGTCCGCCGATTTGCGCGTGGTGTCGCGCGTGCCGAAAGACGCGCCGTGGAATACGTGGCGCGCGGAGTGGGAGGAGATGCGCGCGATTCGCGGCGCGGTGGGAAAACTGGCGCCGCCGGCACTTGCGGAATTGTGGCAGTGCGCGGCGCAGGGCGCGGCGGACGCGGAGATGGCGCGGCAGTGCAGATCGGCATCGTCGCAATTGGACGGCTGGGCGCAGGCGAATCCGTCGCGCGAAACAGAATTGAGTGCGCTGCTTGAAGCGCTGCAGGACAAAATCGCCGGCGAATACTGCGCGCAGTTTGAGCGCGCGCCTGCGTACAAGCAATGGAAGGCGCTGGAGCGCGTGTTGGATGCGGCGAAGAGCGAGGCGTCAGGGCCAGCGGCAGAGAGCGATTTTTCGAATCATTTTCTTCGCGCGTGCGCGAAGAAAGGCTGGGAGGCGCTGTGGGACTGGCAGGAAATGATGGAGCGCGATGGGAAATGGTGGAGCAGCGATTTGTTCGATCACCGCACGGCGCTGACGCTGACGGATGTGTTTGACGAGCTTAATCAGGCCGAGCCGCGCGAGCGATTCGAGAATTTGCTGCAAGCGCTGGAGTCGTTTTTGAATTTGCTCGGCGCGTGCCGGGACATGCGTTTGAAATTAGGCACGACGCATGCCAGCCTGCCGAGCGAATTGCAAAATTGTTTTACCGACGACAAATCAAACCGCGCGGCGCGGGCCGTCTCGCTGCAAAAAGTCACGCGGATCAAGCGCTCGCGCTGGGTGCGCGTTGACGAGCGCGGCGCGCCGGTCTCGGAATTGTGCAAAGCATCGTATGAGCTTCAGTGATGGCGGCGAACGGCAACGAAACTCAAGTGCGCGACGATTCGATTCGCTGGGTTGGGTTGCTGCGCGACCTGCTGCGGCAGTGCGGCGATTTTACCGCGGTGCGGCTCCTCGACCGCGCACACAAACTTTTCCAAGATGGGCGCGTGTACCTCGCGATCGCGGGCAAAGCCAAATGCGGGCGTTCGTCGCTGATCAACGCGCTGCTCGGGCGGCGCGACGACGCGGTGGCTCCGACGAGCAAATTGTATTCGACGAATGTCGTGTCGGGATTTGGCCGCGACGAAAATGAATCGGCAACGATTATTTTTGAGAATGGCGGACGCGCGCACTGCATGTTCGAACGCATCCGCGAATTTGTGACGGACGAACAGAACACTCACAATGTCAAAGAAGTTTCGTACGTCGAAGTGTACGGCGCGTTTGATGGCTTGGATCCGGATTTGGTGCTGGTAGACACGCCGGGCGTCGGATCGAGCGACGCCGAGGCCGAAGGGCGCACGCTGGATTTCATTCCGCACGCGGATGCGGTGCTGCTGCTGGCGGCGACACGCATGCCGCTCAATCGCGACGATGCGATTCTGGTGAAGCGCATTCAGGAATCCAATGTGCGAAAATTATTTGTCGCGATCAACAAAGCGGATCAGGCGACCGAGCGCGATTTGTCCGAAGCGGTCGCGCACAACCGCGCGGCGCTGAAATATGCGGGCGTCAATGCCGATGTGATTCGCTGCATCAGCGCTTGCCGCGCGCTGTGGGGCGAATTTGACGCGGGGCTGTGCGCGCTGCAAGGCGACATCGCCGCGTTTATGAAGGCTCAGAAGAAAAAGATCGTTGCGGCGCGGCTGGTGACGCAGGCGCTGTGCGTTGTGGAGCAAGCCGGCGTGGAATTATCCGCGAAGTATCCGAGTTCCGACGACCCGCGGACGGCGAAGCTGAAACAATTTGAGGCGGCGCTGCGCGGGTTGCTTGCCGAAATGAAAGCGTAACGTATACAACGACGCCCGGCGGATCACTTACACTCGCCCGAGCCCCAGCCGCCGCCCAGCGCTTTGATCAAACGCACTGCGGCGAGGTTTCGAAATCCGAGCAACTGCGCGGCCTGCTGCTCGACATCCAGCAGCATGCGTTCGGCATCGACGACTTCGAAATTGCCGACCTGGCCGACTTCGTATTTTTTTGTCGTGAGCTTGACCACCTCGCGTGCGGAGGTTGTGGCAACGTCGATCGCCGCCGCCTGCTCCGCGCGATAACGAATCTCGACCAGCGCGTCTTCCACTTCGCGGAAGGCCGTCAGCGTGGACTGCTTGTAAGCCGCCGCCGCCTCGCGAAAGCGTGCTCTCGCGGCCTCGAGTTCCGCCTTGTTGTGCCCGCCGGTGAAGAGCGGCGCGGACATATTGGCGACGACGTTCCACAGCGTGCTCTGCCCGTGAACCAGATCGCCGAGGTTTTGGCTTTCGAATCCGCCGCCGCCAGTCAGGGCGAAGCGCGGTAAAAACGCCGCGCGCGCGACAGTGATGTCGTCGCACGTCGCCGCCAGCAATCGTTCGTTTTCAATCACGTCGGGACGGCGCTCGAGCAGCGACGAAGGCAAGCCGGTGGGAATCTTCGGCGGCAATTTTGCCAGCGGCATGTGTTCCAAATTGAAATTGGATGCGGGTGTGCCGGTTAGGATCGCGAGCGCATTGGCGGCCTGCTCGCGCTGGCGCTTGACGTCGGCGAGAGCGGCTGCGATCGTGGCGATGTCGGACTTGGTGCGCGCGATATCCACGGCGTCGGTTGCGCCGAATTTGAATCGTGAATCGACGATCGTCAGCAATTCCTCGCGCAAGGTTCGGTTGCGCTTGAGCACTTCGGTTTCCAAATCGAGTTCGCGCAACTGAAAGTACGACGTCGCCACATCGGTGCTCACCGTCAGCAGCACGGCTTGATAGTCGGCGACACTGGCCTCGGCGCGCTCGAGCGCCGCTTTTTCCGTGTGCTTGATTCGCCCGAAGACGTCCAATTCCCAGGAGTAATTAATTGGAAGCAGAAAATCGTTGCGCGGATGGCGCGCGAAACTGCTGCCAAAGTTGCCGAAGCCACCCGCCGTAACTGAATACGTGCGTGCGGAATCGGCGGAGCGCATGAAACTCGGATCGGTGGTGATCTGCGGAAAAAAATCCGCTCGCGCGACGCGCGCCAGCGCGCGCGCTTCGTCGATGCGGGCCACGGCGGCGTAGACGTTTTGATTGGCGTCGAAGGCTGTTTGTTCGATCTCATCGAGCTTGGCGTCCTTGAACACCTTCCACCACGCTCCGTTGCGATCGGAACACGAGCAAAGCAATTCGCACGGCGGCTGGTTCACTGGCGCCGGCGTCGATTGCACCGTGGAAACGCCGGCAGTGGCCTTGGCAGCATCTTTTGGTGCGGAAGAAATCGACGGCGTTTGCGCTGACGTGGAAGGTTGCGCCGCAGTCTTCGACGGAATGCTCTGCGCATTCGCCGCATCCTTGGACGCTGGCGCCTCCGTTTTTTCCGGCGCGGGCGCAGTATTTGACGTGCTCGCCGCGATGGGGGCCGCGTCTTTCCAGCGGAATTCGGCGGGCACGTCGATGATGGGCCGCTCGTATTTCGTGGTCAGCACGCAGCCGCTGAGCGCAATCAGCAGTGCGCAAGCGGCAAGGCTGCGAACGCAACGCGGCGTCGCGCCGCGATTCGATGCGCGTGTTTCAATCGAAAAATCCATGTTTCCCCTCCAAGGAAGCTTTCGACTCGTTCAGTTGGATTGCTCGGAAGGAGCGATTGTACTCTGAGCGGGCGCGGGAACCAGCCTGTGCTGGCGGAAAAAGTCGAAGCGGTCCAGCACGTGCTCCTGGACCCATTCCAAATATAGGTATAGCACCGGAGTGACGTACAGCGTGATCAACTGCGACACGATCAGCCCGCCGACGATGATCAATCCCAGCGGGCGGCGCGATTCGCCGTCCGCGCCGAAACCGAGTGCGATGGGCAGCGCGCCCATGAGCGCGGCAAGCGTGGTCATGATGATCGGGCGGAAGCGGTCAATGCTCGCGTCGTGAATCGCGTCGATGCTGCTCTTGCCTTCGGCCATTCTTTGCAGGGCGAAGTCGATCATCATGATGCCGTTCTTTTTGACGATGCCCATCAGCATGAAGACGCCGATGGCCGCGTAGAGCGAAAGTTGCGCGTTAAAAACGTACAGCGTCCAGAATCCGCCGACGAGCGCGACCGGCAGAGACGAGAGAACCGTGATGGGATGAATGTAACTTTCGTAGAGGATGCCGAGGATGACGTACATCACAAAGACGGCTAGCGCGGCCAGGACAAGAAAGTTCCGCATCGCCGTCTGAAAATCCTGCGCCTGGCCGCGCAACTGACCGTGAACGCCAAGCGGCAAAACCTCCTGAGCCGCATTTTGAACGAAATCGGTCGCATCGCCGATTGCGACGCCCGGTACAAGACTGAATGAAATTGTGACGGAAGTGAATTGATTGATATGGTTGACGGTCTGCGGGCCGAGCGTTTCATGCCATTTGGCAACGGCGTTGAGCGGAACCTGGCGCTGGCCGTCGTCGGAACTGATGTAGAGGTGCTCGAGATCGTTGGGATTGGAGCGGTCTTTATCCGCGACTTCGACGATGACCTGATACTGGTCGTCGGGCTTCTTGATCAAGTAAACGTAATTCTGCGAATAGGCCTGGCGAAGCAGCGTTTCGATGCGCGTCGCGGAAATGCCATAGCTGGAGGCTTCGTCGCGGAGAATGTCGATTTCGAGATTTGGAGTGTGGATGTATAGATCGGGAATGACGCTGAGGAATAATTTCTTTTCCGCGCTCATGCGCGCGGCAAGTTTCATCGCTCCGTCGTAGACATCCTTCGATTCGATGCCTGAAATCGAATAGGACAGATCGCCTTGCAGCCGCGAAGTTGCGCCGGTGCTCACGTCGAGGACTGGCTGTGGAAAGAGGAATGATCGCGCGCCCTTGATTGCGCTGAGTTCGCCGGAGATTTTTGCGGCCACCAGCGGAATGGGCTGGCGTTTTTCGGGCGGAGTAAGAAACGCGAGCAGAAAGCCTTGATTCGACACTTGGTAATTTGAATTGCCGGTCATCGAAAAAGTGGCGTTGACTTCGGGATTGCTTTGCATGATTTGATCGGCCTGGCTTTGATAGACGCGCATCTTCTGCGGTGAGACGCCCTCTTGGCCGATCTGCGGGCCGAGGAGGAAACTGCTGTCGCCGGGCGGGAGAAAAGTTTTTGGAATCTGTTTATAGAACCAATAAGTGCCGAAGAGGCTTACAAAAAAGACGACCAGCGAAATCTCTTTGTTGCGCAAGAACCATGTGAGCGTCACGCCATAGAGCCGGATAACCGGATTGATAAAAAAATTTGCGAAGCGCTCCATCAGGGTTTTCTTTTCGCCGTGGCCGCGTTTGGCCAACATGCGCGAGCACATTAATGGAGTGAGCGTGAGCGAGACGAGACCGGAGGCGATGATGGAGACGATGATCGTCACGGCGAATTCGCGGAAGATGCGGCCGATGAGACCGGACATAAAGACCAGCGGCAGGAAGACGGCGGCGAGGGAAAGCGTCATCGACATAATGGTGAGGCTGATTTCCTTGGCGCTGTTGAATGTAGCGGTGAGGCGGTCTTCGCCGCGTTCCATGCGGCGGACGGTGTTTTCGAGGAAAACGATGGCGTCATCCACGAGGAAGCCGATGGAGAGCGTGAGCGCCATCAGCGACAAGTTGTCGATGCTGTAGCCGAGAATGTTCATGACTAATAATGTGAGCAACAGCGAAAGCGGCAGCGCAACGACAGGGATCAGCGTGTCGGTGACGCGGCCGAGAAAGATAAAGATCACGAGGACGACGAGCACGAAGGCGATGACCAACGTTTCCTGGACATCGGTGACGGATCTAACGATGGAGAGCGAGCGGTCGTAAATGGGCGTGACGATGATGGCTTTGGGCAGGCTCGCTTGCACTTCCGGCAGCAGCGCGCGGACGGCCGCGGCGACTTCGACGACGTTCGAGCCGGCTTGGCGGAAGACGGCAATTACACAGGTGGCGCGCGGCATTTCGGCGCCGCGCACCCAGAAGTGCATGGAGATGCGTTCATCGACAACAGAATCTTCAACATCGGCGACATCGCGCAAATAAACGGGCGCGCCATTTTTCAGCGCGACGATCAGGCCGCCAAATTGCGCGGCGGTTTCAAGCTGGCCTCTGGGCTGCAGCAAAAACGTGCGGTTTGGACCGTCGAACTGTCCGGCGGCTTGGTACGACGTTCCGGCGCCGACAGCTTGCGAGAGCGCGTCGATGGAGATGCCGCGCGCGGCGAGCCGGTCGGGATCGGCTTTAATGCGCACCGCCGTTTTGGTACCGTAGACATCGACGCGCGAGACGCCGGAAATGATGCTGACGCGCTGCGCGACCTGCGTGTTGGCGTACTCGTACAGCTTGCCGGAGGTAATTGAATTGCTGCTGAGCGCGACGTAGAGAATCGCCTGATCGTTGGGATTGGTTTTCTGCATCGTGGGCGGCGAAGGCAGGTCGGTGGGCAGATTGCCGGTGGCTTGTGTGATCGCGGTTTGAACGTCGGTGGCGGCGGCATCGATGCTTTTGGTGAGCGCGAATTGCAGCGTAAAGGAGGTGTGGCCTTGCGCGTTCTGCGACGTGACCAACTCTAATCCGGGGATTTGCATGAACTGGCGTTCGAGCGGCGTGGCGACGTTGTTGGCCATCGTCGCGGGGCTGGCGCCGGGATAGCCGACGCTCACGGTGATCACCGGGTAATCGACGGCGGGGAGATCGTTGACGGGCAGATTCCGGTACGCGATCACGCCGAAGAGAATGGCTGTCACGGTCAGCAGCGTCGTCATCGCCGGGCGGCGGATAAAAGGCTCGGAGATGTTCATGGTTTTTTCTCCGGTGTTTTCATGTCGGGACGCCACCCGAATTTGGCGAAGCCCCAAAAACCGGGCTTGGGATTATCGACGGTGACTTTCGAGCCGGGCTGGAGCATCAACTGGCCGGTGAGCACGACGGTTTCGCCGCGCTTGAGGCCGTCGTTGACGGCGATGAGATTGTCGTAGCGCAGGCCAGGTTTGATCGGGCGGAGCTCGACGGTGGAATCGTCTTTGATGACGAAGACGAACGGGCCGTCCTGGCCAATTTGCACGGCTTCGGCGGGGACAAGCGGCGCATCCTTTTTGATTTCGTAGATCAACCGCACTTTCACAAATTGGCCGGGCCAGAAAAACCGATCCGCATTCTTTAAGCGCGCGCGCAACTTGATCGTGCCCGTGCCATCTTGCACGGCGTTGTCAATAAAAAACACCTCGCCGTCGCGCGGCGCGTTGGCGCGCTCTGGCACGCGGCACTCGGCTTTCAAACGGCCGGCTTTCATGCTCTCCTGAACGTTTTCCAATTCGCGCTCGGGAACGCTGAATTCGACGTAGATCGGATCGAGGCGCTCGATGGTCAGCAGCACCGTGGCGTTGCCCGGAATATTGGCGTTGACCACGTTGCCTTGATCGACCAGCCGCTGCCCCGCGCGGCCTTCGATCGGCGAGGTGATCGTGCAGTATTCGAGGTTTATTTTCGCGGTGTGAACAGCCGCTTCCGCGGATTTGACGTGCGCATTCGCCATAGACACGGTGGCGATGCCCTGTTTGATCTGAGCCTCCATGCGCAAAAGGCTGGCTTCGCTCGCACGAATCTGGGCCTCGCCGACATCACGCGCCATGCGTTTTGCATCGAAGTCCTGCTTGGATCCGGCCGTGGCTTCAAACAAATTCTTGGAGCGATCGAATTCAATTACATTCAGTTGCTGGCGCAATTTCATCTGTGACAACTCGGCTTTCGCCTCTTCTAATTGCGCTCTGTTTTGAGCAAGTGTAGCCTCACTTTGCTCGACAGCCGCAGTGTCCATTTCGACAGCAGCCTGCGCCTGGTCCACCGCGGCCTGGTAGGGCGCAGGATCGATGGTAAAAAGCGTTTGTCCCGGCTTGAGGTTTGCGCCGTCGGCAAAATGAATTTTGACGATGCGGCCTGACGCTTGCGGTCGCACCATCACCGTTTCCGGCGACACGCACTTTCCGATCTGGTCGATGTAAATCGGAATGTCGCGCGAGGTCACGACGGCGGATGTGACCGATGGCGGCGGCGCAGGCGGAGCGGGCGCCGCAGATGGCTTTCCGCATCCGGCGACGAGAAGAATCACCACGCAAAGGATCGCCGAAAATCCGGCATGAAATCGAGAACTGTGTATGGAATGCATTCTAGCCACCCAAGTCATCTCAGTAAGTGTCTACTCACTCACATTGTGCGAAACAAAAATCCTATGCCATTGCCAGCAAATCGAATGCCCGCGGATTGTAATGCGTTTTGATTGCTTCGTCGCTAAAACCGAGGCCTCGCAAGCAGAACACGACAGCCTCTTCAATCAGCGCTTTCCGGCCGACGCCGTAACGCACCGCAGCTTTTGCAGGCGTATGCACAAACGAGAGCGCGAGCATGATGTGTTGTGCGAACCAGCCAGCATCTTTGAGCTTCGTGGCCGGAGCGGAGAGATCGCCCGCACGAAACGCCGATTGCACGCACGCGTTCATTTTCGCAACCCACTCCTTGCCGACGTGTTTGAGCAGCACGCGCGCAAAATCGCCGTCTTCGCTCAAGCTCCGCAGCATCAAGCGATGCGTGGAGCGCATTTCCGCGTCGTCGTGCAGAACCTTATTGGCGATAAAATGCAACATTACCGCGAGCGTGGACGTGGACGGTTCCAATTCGAGCAGCTTGTATGCTTCGCTCCACGCCTCGCTTTTCTGGCAGTCCGAAAGCATGGCCTTGTAGATGGCGGACTTGCTGGGAAAATGCTTGAACAAGAGCGCCTCGGACACACCGGCGGCTCCGGCGAGCTCGCGCGTGGTGGTGCCGTGGAATCCGTTCTCGGCGAAGATCCGGCGCGCGGCTTCGATGATTTCTTCGCGGCGTTTTTTGCCGCTGAGTCGCTTTCTGCTCATGGCAACGGATATTAGCGATCACTCACTTACTTGTCAACATCAGAATTTTAACATCTTAATCTTGCGGACAGTGCGGTAATGGAATCGCCCGGGATGATTTGTTTTGGTAGGAAAAGCGGGTAGCTGGGATCGAACCCGCATAAGATCGTGTCTAATTTCCGATGGATTAATCACGCGTCTCGCATCGAGGAATTCTTTTATTGCAAATGGCCACCCAAACGCGATGTCAATATATTCATAACCGCACCCGTCTTCATCACTATAATAATACCTCGCAGATATTGCTGGCGCCACATTCGCCCAAAGCAAACCGCCCGCTGCGAACATCAGAATGATGGCCGTGGAGAGATGCACCTGGAAGCGCTTGCACGGCGAGGAAGTTGGCATCGGTTGCAAACCTTTCCGCGACGCGCGATGGACACACGGCGCTCATCTTCCACTGATGCTTCCAAAATCGCCGGCTTGGGTCATTCCGATTACTTTTACGCCGCTTGAACCGTGCGTGGCGAAACTCAGGTCTACGTTGCCGGCGTAAATGGTATTTTGAAACAAGACAAACATACCAATCGCCGCGGCTTTGTTCGGCGGCACGGCGAAGGTCGTGCCCGTGGACAGGATTTGAGCGAAATCCGCCGCGCCAATGTTGGCCCTAAAGGACATCTGTCCCTTCTTTGCTTTGTAGCTGAAATGAAGGGCGTCCAGTTTGGAGTGCGCGGACCCGTGAGCGTCGAGCGTGAACACGCGGGTCATACTTCCGAACGCGCAGATCACGCGCGCGCCGGCGAACGCTGGCGCTGCCGGCGCGGGCAGGGAGCCGCTAATCGTGAGCCTTACCTTGTTGGCTGCGGCAGTGTTGAAGGTTGCCCCGACCGTACAATGTTCGAAAATAGCGCTTGCCGAGGGCTGCAAGAACGGAGTCGAGGTGGGATCGTTGAGATTCGAACCCGCGGCCTGTTCGATCACGTTTGAAAAGCCGTCGCCGTCGGGATCTTCGGTGTCGGTCAGGCTGCCGTCGATCAATTCGCGCAGGCGCAAACCGAAAGTGTCAGCCACGATGAGATTGCCGCCTTTATCGTAGGCCACACCCCACGGCGCGAAGAGCACCGCCGATTTCGGCAGGCAACCGTCCGCCGCGACCGTGCCACCACCCGCGAGCGTGGTAATGATCTGCGTGGTCCTGTCAACTTGACGGACACGTTCGTTGAATGTATCGGCGATGATGAGATTGCCGGCCGGGTCGATGGCCAAAGCCAGCGGGCTGTTAAGCAATGCGTTCGTTGCCAGTCCGCTGTCGCCCGAAAATCCCGAAGTGACGTTCGTTCCGCTGCCGGCAACCGTGGCGACCGTCTGCGTCGTGGCGTCGATTCGGAACACCCGGCTGACGTTTAGCAATTCGACAAAGTACAGGTTGCCCGCCGCATCCACGCTCAGCGCTCCGACGAAGCCCAACGGCGTTTGCAAAGCCGGCGCGCCTTCGATGACCGTCCCGCCATGGCCGTTCCCCGCGACCGTGGTAATAATACCAGTCTTGGCGTCGATGCGCCGAATGCGATTGTTTCCGGTATCGGCGAAGTAGCCGTTGTTAGCTTGATCGATGGCCAATCCGCTGAATGGACAGACGGGATTCAGCAGCGCCGCGCTCGCCGGCCCGCCATCGCCGCCGAAGCCTGGGTTTCCGCCCGCGATGGTCGTGATGACCGCCGTATTGTAATCGACGCGGCGAATGCGCGATCCATCCAGCACGAACACGTTGCCCACGCTGTCGGTTGCAATCCCGCCGAGTCTTGTGAAGAGCGCTTTGGTGACCAGCCCGCCGTCGCCAGCGAAACCCGATTTCTTCAAATCCCCGGCGATCACGATTGCCTTGTTCGTGCCGTGTTGAACCACCAACAATTGCCGGCCGAATCCGCCCACTGCGAATACGTCGCCCGGCGGGTCGAGCGCGATGAAACTGGGCACAAACGTATCGCTCAAAAGCGTGCCATCGCCGCTGAGGGTGGTCACGACTTCCGTCGCGCTCAACCGCGCCGAAAGCACAACCGCCAGCGCCGCGCAGCTCAGCCGCAGTCCGTGAAGCATAGCACCTTTCCCAACTAGAATCGCCTTCCGTGCTCGTTCACGCCAGTCTACAAGGTGGCTTGGTTCTTGCGCATCTCGGATTCAGATATTTTGGAATTTTCGCAACTTTTCCGCGACTAGCCGGAGCCGCGCACGTCAGTAAGCGGCCAGCCTCAAGAACCGCGACCGCAAGGGAGGGCAAAACGCTGCAAAAGTTGCACATGTTGTCATTGCCACGAGCCGCGACCGTCGAACGAGCCACGACCGCAAGGGAGCGGGCCAAACGTTGCAAAAATTGCACATTGTTCAGCGCCGTTGACTTTCGACTTCTTCCGACTTTCGACCTTGGACCGCCGTTATCTTTTGACCCATAATGTTCCACGTGGAACGTCGGGTAATGTTAGGTATCTGTTAATCCCACAATCCCGATCTGAAATAAACCGCCCAAAGGTCCTGGATTCGACTTTTTCGCCTTTCGCCTTCTTTGCTCCTGTCTCCCGTCTTCAGTCTCCCGTCTATTTCCCCGCGTTGAGCTTCTCGAAGAGCGCCTTGATCTCCGGCGTATCCTTGCGCGTCTTCCATTTCTCACGGAATTCGGCGATGAAATGGTGGTTCTGCTCGTACTTCGCGTCCACCACATTCTGCGCATCGCGGTCGGTGATCGGGTTGAGCGGCAAGTCGGGGAAGGTCTTGATCAGCCAATTGACCGCAAAATCGTAGCGCATCTGCTGGTGATGATTCTCCAGCGGGTCCTTGCTGTCGGGTTCCTTGTCGGCCATTTCGAGTAGGTAGGCGACGGAGTCGGAATTGACATCGAGTTTGAATTTGATCTTGTTAGAGCCAATACTCTCCGCATCATTATGAATCCATAATTCATATTCGCCGGGTTGCCAGTCCGCTGGAACCGAGTAAATATCTAACGCGAACTCGGTCGATTCCCCGGGTTTCAACTCGATCTTTGGCTGCGGTGATGCGACGAGCAACTTCTGCATATTTGCCCTACGGACAATCCCAAAGTACGGTGCGTTCGGCGCGTAGCGGTCTTTTTTGTCGGGATTTCGCAACGCCGAGTAATGCACTATCGACGAGCTAACAATCTCCGGCATGACCAATGTCCACCCGGCGCTTGAATTATTGGCGTATGTGACACGCACGGGCGACGATCCAAGCGCGAATTTATCGATGCTCGATTTGATGGTAAGCGAATGTGGCGCGTCCTTGGGCGGCGCGGTGTAGTCAACATCCTTCCCCTTCGGAACAAGTGGTTGACGTTGCTCTGCCTCTCGTTTTTCTTTGATCGCTTGGATTTGGTTCCGGCTAATTAGCGCGCTCTCGGTCATTATCGTCAATGGAATATCACATTCGACTGATTGGCGCGTAGCATATATATACTTGAGGTTTACGTCATAGACACCGGGCATTGAAATGTCGAAAATGCGCCACAAAGGCACGCGATCCTCCACTGATTGACCCGGGTTCAGGACCATTGGTTTTTTCATTTCGCGCCCAGTGTCCTCGAGTCCAACTAGACTTTTCCCATAATTTGTCTTTACAATCTCGTTTTTTTTCGAATTGACCAGCTTAATATCGACTGTCTCAAATGGTAGCATAGGAAACGCGGTTATGACATTTCCAGTGCCATTTTTAATTTTAATCAACATGTCAATCGGCTCGCCTTCGACAATAACGCCAGAATTGCTAACGAACGTCGCGCTTATCTCAATCCCGTCCGCTGATTTAACATTAGATGCGGTGAGAAAAGTGCAAACGACGCTTGCAAAGGCCATCCAAGCTCGGATGTTCATTTACGAATACCTCGAATCAAAGCGTTTCAAAATTTAGCGAGTAGGAAAAATCGGGGACAGACCCCGCCAAGCCCTACGCAAACATTTCTCCCTGACCTTTCACCGCCAAACGCGGCTTTCGATCGCGCGTGAGCGGTTGAAGAATGCGCTCGGTCATGGCTTCCAGCTCCACTAGAAAAGTTGCACTGCCGCAGGGTCTTCCCGTCCGAGTTTGACGCCGCAGGTGCTCGCTTTGTTGCGTATTTTCCACATTTAGCCATTCGCGCCAATCCGCTACCGCGCCGCGCGGAGGGAAGTCGTCCGCCAGCAGGGCGCTGTGCGCTCCCGTGCAATGCGCCGCCGCGCTCGACCACGGGTAATCGCCGGCATGGGCCACAAATCCCGCTCGCACCGGGTTTCGCTCCACGTAGCGAACCGCCGCCCAAAGATGTTCGTCGTCCCGCGGGCAGGAAAAGAATCGCCCCTGAAAGACATGGCCGCTGCCGCCGTGAAGCCGGTTGAATTCCTCGCAATACCGCGCGTGAGCCTCGCGAAACGTTTCTCCAAGCGCCTCTTCGCGCTCCGGCGTGACGATCCAATGGACGTGGTTGTCCATCAAACAATAAGCCAGCGCCCGCACGCCGTAGCGCCGCATGTAACGTTCGATCAAATGCAGGTACGTGCGGCGCTCGTCGTCCGTGTGGAATATGCGCGCGCGCCGATTGCCGCGCTGCGTGACGTGGTGCGGCAAGCCGGGAATGACGATACGGGCCAATCGAGCCATGCGCGCGATCATCGCGAATCAGGGTGCCTGCGTCAATGCTCATTGGCGGGGTCTGTCTCTAATTTGGCCGTCCGCCTGCAACCGCTTAAGCGTCTCCTTCTCGAATAAATTTGACACGCCCCAACTCCCGCACGATACTTCCGCGCGTCCCAGTCTTGAAAAAGGAGGCCCTATGCGCATGCGTTTTTTTGCGATGGCTCTCGCGCTCGCGCTCTCCGCCGCGCGCGCGGAGGACACGGCCAAAGCGCCGATTCCAACGCCTGACCAGCAGCGCGCGTCCGAAAGAATCATTCGCGACCTCTTTAAAGACGAATTCGCCAAGACCGCGCCCAAAGACAAACTCGAACTCGCCCGCACTCTTTCCACCAGCGCCGACGAAACCAAGGACGACAACAGCGCCCGCTACGTACTCTGGCTCAAAGCCATGGACCTCGCCGCGCAGGCCGGCGATTTGGAAATGCTCTTTTTCCTCTACAGCAAACTCACCGCGAATTTCGAAGGCGAATCCAAAGACGAGATGAAAATCCATCTCGCCATGCTCAGCAACAACACGCGCGACGGCATGCTCAGCAAAGTCGCGATGGCCTTCCGCACGCTGCTCGACAAACCCGACGACGCGCTGGCCGCGCTCACCGCGGGCCGCTACCTGTGCTTCGCGCGCGGCGATTTCGCCAACGGCGTCGTGCTCCTCGCCAAATCGCAGCACCCCGGTTTGAACGCCGTCGCGCATTTGGAACTCGAAGCCCCCGAAGACGACGCGGCGAAACAAATGAAGCTCGCCGACAATTGGTGGGACCTGGCCGAAAAAAGCGGCGACAAGGACGAGCGCATGCAGTTTCAGCAGCGCGCCACCTATTGGTACGAGCGCGTTCTTCCCAACGAATCTGGCCTTAACAAAATCAAAATCGAAAAGCGCATCGCTCAATATCAGGCCGCCGGGGGCGCCAAGCCCGTCGCCGCGGCGCTGCTCAAACCCGCCGAACCGAAACTCAAGCCCGTCAATCTGCTCAAACAAATCGATGTGCTGCGCGACATCGTCAAAGGCGACTGGTCCGTCGAAAATGGCGTGCTCGCCAGCAAATATTCCGACCGCGAGCAGACGCTCCAACTCCCCATTCACCCGGGCAACTGCTACGACTTTCACGCCGACTTCATGAACACGACGCAGAAAGGCGACACCGGCATTATCCTCGCGCACAGCGGCCAGCAAGTCTGGCTCTCGCTTAGCGGCTGGGACAACACCGGCGTGGGCCTCACGCTCATCGACGGCCGCATGGCGACGGACAATTCGACGTGGGCCAAGAGCACCATCGAGCACAACGTCCGCCACGACGTTCTCGTTCAGGTGCGTCCGAAGTCGATCCGCGCGCTGCTCGACGGCATCGAGATCGTGAACTTCGAATTCACCACGGCGAATTTCTCGCTGCTTAGCTATCTGCGCATCCGCGATAAACTTGCCGTCGGTCTCGGCTGCTGGTTCCAATCCACGCAATTCCACACGATTGAACTGACTGAATTCAACCCCGCCAAAATCGTCCCCGCCACCGACCGTTTCGTCGGCCGCTGGGACGCCGAACACCCGCTCTACAAGTCCGCGATCAATTTCAAGCCCGACGGCACCTGCGTGATGGACACGCGCCGCATCAACGGCAAATGGGAATTGCAAGGCAATGCGCTGACGATCACGTGGGATCACCTCTTCGGCCCCGAGAAACTCCAGTCCATCGACATCAACACGTTCACGGGCAAGGACGAATTTGTGCTGAAGCGGGCGACGAAGGTGAAGCAGCAGGAATGAGGAACATCACCTCTTCGCATCGCATGCGAGAGAGCGCGCAAGTTCGTCGTTAAATATTCTCCTGTAGTCGAACAGGTTTTTTCTTTCGCGGAATAACTCAAACTCGCGCCAAAACCAATCTTCGTCAAAACCTTCAAAGTCTTCTGCGGAGAATTTAGCAAGATTATGCAGCCAATCGGCTATTGCGCCGGCGACGCGGCTGCTTCGGTACTGCCGCTTCCATTCAAACGGATTATACGATGCTTTGCCTCTTGATTGACAGAGGTTTCGGATATCCAGCATCGCATGATAAAGGAGGCCGCGATACGCCGCTTTCTTATTCTCAGATAGCGGCGCTATCGAATTTTCCTTCATGCCGATTCGGCGCGCTAAGAATTCAGCACCGCTCCATTGCGTTCATCCTGCTTTCTTCCGCAAGCGCACTCGCGTCAAATCCTCGCCCATCGTCCATTCCCCCGGAGTGTACGCCAGCAACATCCCAACCAAACGGCTCGCATCGGCGCCCAATTCCGATTCCAACGCATCCCAAATCAAAAATTGGCGCTCGGTATCCTGCTTGCCTTTGAAGCTGTCGGAGATGATGGAACCACCCAGGCGCGGGCCCCATTTCTCCAAGCGAAACTCTGGCGCGCGGAGCGCCAATTTCCGCGTAAGGATATCCTGCAGCCGCGATTTTGTCAGCTTTTGCATAGAACCTCACATTGCTTTACGACCGAGGAGCACGAAGCAAAGTAGTCCCATGCCGCCTGCTTCAATGTTCGCCGCTTGTTGATCTCGTTTTCACGCCACCAAAAAGTCTTGATCTTTTCGGTCGAATGAAAGCGCATGTTGTTGAACCATAATCGTCCGACACGTTCAATGTTCGGTGTGATCGCCGCACGTTCCGGCTCCGTGAGAACGCCCAAATCCTCAATGCGTTTGAAAAGCGAGCGCAAGTCGTGCCCGGTTTCAAGGGACTTTCGCCCGCTGCGTATTTCCTTGTCGTTTTTCCAAATGACTGCGCGCAACATTGCTTCCGCCGCGCGTCCACCAAGATAAATGCTACCAGCGAATCGCTCTTGTCGCAATAAGGCGAACGAGTCGCTCAAGCGTTCCAGCGCGCCAAGCCGATAGTCCTTTTCTCCAATAACGTGCGACACGTCCGCGCCCCCTCCGCGCAACGTCGTTTAGTGCGCCTCAATCTTAATATCCGTCACCCACCAGCAGACTCAACTTCTCTTTTGCGCTCCCACGGTTCTCGCCCTTGTGTCGGTTGTTCGCGTGGTCATACCCGATATTCTGCCGTGAACACTTCTTCCCATGTCAGCGTTTTCACTGCGGATTTGCTCTCCATCTCCGCCTCAGCCTGCTCCTTGGCAAGCTTGAAACAGCGATTCCACAACTCTCGGATCTTGGCGTCGGTGATGCTTGGAGTTTCTTCTTGAATGTCGCTAATTTCGTCGCGGGCGCCATGAATGCTCGCAGCCCAACTCCGGTTGCGGCGCTCAGGCTGCGTTCGCCATTTGACGATGTGTGCCATCAGGCGGACCAATTGACTTTTTAACGCGCGCCGTTCGGATTTTGCCAAGGCGTCGATCAACTCCGTGATGCCTGTATCGGCTTCTTTCATGTCCCCGCTCTGAATCTGCTGCTTCACGGCAACAGCCGTCTGGTAGGGGGACATCGCAGCTTCTTTAGCCCAGTTCATCGCTCGTTATCCATCGCCCTATCGACGAGTATGCAATCGGCGTCCATACAAGTCAATTTTGAATTCGGCTTCGATTCCTTCTAATGCGCCTTAATCTTAATATCCACGCCGACGGGCAAGCTCAACTTCCCCAGCGCCCCAACGGTCTTCGCCGTCGTGTCGAGGATGTCGATCAGCCGTTTGTGTGTTCGGATTTCGAATTGTTCGCGTGATTTCTTGTCAACGTGGGGGCTGCGCAGCACCGTGTAGCGCTCGACGCGCGTCGGCAGCGGAATCGGCCCGTGCACTTTCGCGCCCGTCGCCTTCGCCCGCTCGACAATCGTCCCCGCCGACTGGTCCAGCAGTTCGTGGTCGTACGCTTCCATCCGGATTCGAATTCTGTTTGACATGTTTCAATCCACTCCCAAAAAGGAGACCCCAAACTGCGGACTCTTCGCGACTCAAAGAACAACAACCTGAAGCGTGAAACTCTAGCGGCCTCACTCGCTTTCGCAACAAAAAAAGTTCGTTCGTAGTCCCGCCTTTGTTTGTAGTCCCGCCTTTAGGCGGAACAGCGCTCCGAATTCAAAGCGAGCACGAAATTTCAAAACGAGATTTCGCTTCCAAGCGCATTCCGCCTGAAGGCGGGACTACAAACGAGCTACCCCTGCCACGCATCCCCCAGCACATCCTTGTACTTGCTGCGCGGCACTGGCTCGTACCCGTGCGGTTCCATCGTGTACGTCGCGCGCCCCTGCGACAGCGAGCGGCTGTCGGTCGCGTAGCGGAACATCTCCGCCAGCGGCACGTGCGCGTGGATCACTTTCAAATGCCCGCGGTTGGTCACGTCGTGGATCGCCGCTCGCCGGCTGTTGAGATCGCCGATGATGTTGCCCATGAATTCCTCGGGCGTCACCACTTCAAGCGTCATGATCGGCTCCAGCAGAATTGGGCCGGCCTTCCGCGCCGCTTCCTTGAAGCCGATTGAGCCGGCCATTTGGAACGCCATTTCACTCGAATCGACTTCGTGGAACTTGCCGTCGTACAGCGTGACCTTCACGTCGATCAGCGGATAGCCCGAACCGAGGATGCCGCCCTTGGCCGCGCCGCGCACGCCCTGCTCGGTCGGTTTGATAAACTCCTTCGGCACCGATCCGCCCACGATCTCGCTCTCGAATTCGATCTTGTCCTCGTGCTCGCTTTTGAACGGCTCGATGCGCAATCGCACCACGGCGTATTGCCCGCGCCCGCCGGACTGCTGCACGAATTTGCCTTCCGCTTCCGCGCTCTTCGTGAGCGCCTCGCGGTAACTCACGCGCGGTTCGCCCACGTTCGCGTCCACGCCGTGGTCGCGGACCATGCGGTTTTTGATGACTTCCAGATGCAGTTCGCCCATGCCGGCGATGATCAACTGCCCCGTCTCGTCGTCAAAATTATGCGTGAACGTCGGATCTTCCTTCGACAGCTTGGCCAGCGCCTGAGCCAGCTTGTCCTTGTCCGCGTTGCTCTTCGGCTCGATCGCCATGCTGATCACGGTCTCGGGGAATTTCATGGCTTCGAGGATGATCGGGTTCTCTTCATCGCACACCGTGTCGCCCGTGTACGTGTGCTTCAACCCGGCGACCGCGACGATGTCGCCGGGGCCTGCGTGGTCGATTTTCTCGCGCTCGTTGGCATGCATCAAATAAAGCTGCCCGCACTTTTCGCGCTTGTCGCGCCGCGGGTTGGCCAGGCGGTCGCCGCTGCGAATCACGCCCGAATACACGCGCACGAACGTCAAATCGCCGTGCTTGTCGAAAATCGTCTTGAACGCCAGGCCCGCGAACGGCTCGGTTTCCAGCGGCTTGCGGACTTCCAGCACCGGCTCACTGTGTTCTTCTTCCACGCCGGTCTCTTCGTTCTTAATCATCGTCTTCTTGTATTTGTGCGGGATGATGCCTTCGGGCAGTTTCTTTTCCATGGGCGATGGCAGATAAAACGCCACCGCGTCCAACACCGGCTGCACGCCGATGTAATGGTACGCCGAACCGCACATGATCGGGAAATGATCGCCGCGCAGTGTGATGCGCCTCAAGCCCTCGCGCAGTTCGTCGCCCGTCGGTTCTTTGCCTTCCAGCAGCATCATGCCGATGGCTTCGTCCGCGTCCGCGACGAGATGGAACAACTCTTCGCGCCGCTTCTTGGCTTCTTCAAGCAACTCCGGAGCAATCTCGTCGTCCGTGAATTTCTTCCCCTGCGACGCCTTGTCGAAAATGTACTGCCGCATGTGGACCAGATCGACCACGCCGTTGAACGCATCTTCCTTGCCGATGGGCATCTGAATCGGATAGCCCTTCGCGCCCAGCCGCGTCTTCACCTGGTTGACGCAATCCCAAAAATCCGCGCCGACGCGGTCCATCTTGTTGATGAAACAGATGCGCGGCACGCCGTAGCGGTCGGCCTGGCGCCACACCGTTTCGGATTGCGCTTCAACGCCATCCACGCCGGAGAATACCACAATCGCGCCATCCAGCACGCGCAGCGAGCGTTCGACTTCCGCCGTGAAATCCACGTGGCCGGGCGTGTCGATCAAATTGATGTCGAACTTCTTGCCGAGGCGCTTGCAAACCCAATCGCACGACGTGGCCGCCGCAGTGATCGTGATGCCGCGCGCGCGCTCTTCGGGATCGTAGTCCATGGTCGCGGTGCCTTCGTGCACCTCGCCCATCTTGTGCTCCTTGCCCGTGTAGTACAGGATTCGCTCCGAGAACGTGGTCTTGCCGGCATCGATGTGCGCCGTCACGCCGATGTTGCGCAGGTTCAGAATGTGAGGGTTGAGTACTGGGGCATCGTCTTCCATTTTCGTTTTCCTGTTTACTTGGGTTCCAATCGAATCCACGTCACGCATTTCCTGTGCCTTTCGTCGTTGTCCTCCCCTCTCCCCTTGGGGGAGAGGGGCCGGGGGTGAGGGGGCGCATTCACTCAAACCGCCCGCATTGCCCGAAATCTCTCGCGTCCATTCCCCTCTCCCTCCGGGAGAGGGCCGACGAGCAGCCGTATCGCTCGCGGGGTGAGGGAAAGCGTTCTCGCATTCACCCCAAACTCACGCATTCAAATCGGATCTCTTCCCTCTCCGTGTCCTCCGTGCTCTCCGCGGCAAAAAAGTTCGTTTAATTTATCGTCCACGAATCCCCGTCAGTCCACCCCGTTTACGAAACGTTAAAACACCTCCGCGCCGGCGACTTCTCCGGCGTAAGAACCGCTAGGCTCCTCGAAATATGTCGGAAAGACCGTTACCAGGCGTAATGCGCAAACGCCTTATTGGCTTCAGCCATCTTGTGAGTATTCTCACGCTTAGTCATAGCACTACCTTCTTTCTTGAAGGCATCCAGCAGTTCGCCCGCCAGCCGCTCGGACATCGGGCGTCCCTTCTTCCCACGCGCCGCTTCCAGAATCCAGCGAATCGCCAAACTCTGCGCACGCTTGCGGTTCACTTCGACGGGCACCTGATACGTCGCGCCACCGACACGCTTGGATTTCACCTCCACCACCGGCTTTACATTATTCATCGCCGCGGTAAACACTTCCAACGGATTGGGGTTCCCGCTTTTCTCCGAGACGATCTTCATCGCTCCATAAAAGCATCCTTGGCTGGCGCTCTTCTTGCCTTTGCGCATCATGCAATTGATGAACTTTGAGCACAGCAAGTCGTTATAAACAGAATCCGGCTTCAATCCCCGCCCGGTCACTTTCGGCGATGTGGGGAGCGCCTGCACCTGGTTCTGCTGATCCTGTTTGGTCTTGCGAGTCGGTTTGAATTTCTTAGGCATGGGGTCTTGTACCGCCGGCGTCTCGCCGGCCAGTTCCTCTTTTCCCTGTTAAAAGTTGCACATTGCGTCAAGTAGGACGGGCTTCCCAGCCCGTCCACTTCAATCAGCGTCTCTGCTTCAAAGCCTTGCTCCACGCGGAGCGATAGCCAAAGGCCCCATCGCGCTGTTCGTTCGTAGTCCCGCCTTCAGGCGGAAAATTCGTTGCAAAAGTCGCACAATGTTAAGTAACACAGGCTTTCAGCCCGTGGTTATTCAAAATCCCTTGCAAAAGTTGCACAATGCGAACGCCGTTAATTTTTCATTTTTCATTTTTAATTTTGCATTTTTACTTAGCGCGCTTCGCCCCATACTTCGACCGCGACTGCTTCCGATCCGCCACCCCTTGGCAATCAAACACCCCGCGCACAATATGGTACCGCACGCCCGGCAAATCCTTCACGCGCCCCCCGCGCACCAGCACAATCGAATGTTCCTGCAGATTATGCCCTTCGCCCGGAATGTAAACCGTGACTTCCTTCCCGTTGCTCAACCGCACGCGAGCGATCTTGCGCAGCGCCGAATTCGGCTTCTTCGGCGTCATGGTCTTGACCGCCAGACACACGCCCTTCTTAAAGGGGTTCGATTCCAGCACCGGCGACTTCGACTTCGTCTTCTGCTCCACCCGCCCGCGCTTGCACAACTGATTAATGGTCGGCATCTGTTCCTCAAAAACAAAAAGAAACCGCGTCGGCACCGCGTGCCGCTGAAGTTCCCGCAAAGTCCCAAACTGAATTCGCGGCAGCGCGTTTCAAAAGCGCCGCCGTCTTTAGAGTGAGAAACTATAATTGAAACCGAAGACGGGTCAAGAGGGATTTGCGATATTTTTAGATTGACCATCACAAGCAGTGCCCCTACCATCGCCATGATCTCCATTGTGGGGTTTCAATAATGAAGGCAATCTTTCGATCGTTTCTGACAATCCTCGGCATTATTTCATTGTCAACACATGCCGGGATTCGCCCCTCCTTCGGTCTGGAGGAATGTGCATGGAGCGCCACGGATATCGTTGTCGCAACGAAAGGCGACGAAATCGACGGCGTCGTTAAAGTTCTTGAAGTGTGGAAGGGCGCTTTGCATGTCGGCGATATGATTTCAGTTCCAGATCTGGCATCGTTCAAGAACAAAGACGCGCGCCTCATCCATGATCCGCCATTTCTTGAGAAAAAGCCCAACGCGCCCGCGCAATACGTGACCTGCACACGGATGATTCTATTCTTGAAAAAGAAAGCCAACGCTGCTAATGCCGCAAAGGGCGCCGATCAACCGCACGATAGCTGGGAAGGCGCGAGCTTTTGGAAACAAATCTCCGTTTCTGTCGTTTGGGTTGAAGGAAAACAAACCTACACCTTTCAGCAATTGATAAACCCAGGACCGAGCGAACTTGTTGCGCATGGCGACGATGAAAAGGCCATCAAAGATTCCGTTCTGAAGCTTAAGAAGGTTCAGGATGAGCTCGCTAAAGCCTCTGCAATAATTGACAAATCGAAACGAGCGGAACTGCTGCGCCCACTGACGCAATCTGAAATTTACATGGTTAAGCAGGCCGCATTCGCGGAGCTGAAGAATTGCGGCGAAGAAGCCATGCCAACGCTCCGAAAGATGTTGGCCGATCCCAAGCTTCTGTCGTTGCACGAAGACGTCATCGATGTTTTGCAGGAAGTCGGCGGCGTCAAAGTCGGCGGTGAATTGTCCGCAATCTTACAAGGGGAACTTAAATTCTGGAGAGCGACCGGGCCTAAACTGAAGACCGGATGGTGGAACGAATCTACCGATGTTGACCCGTTGCGCAGTCGCTATGGTAAGGCGCTTCATTCGCTCTACGCGTTGAAGAAGATTCGATTCGCGGGTTGCAAATCAGTCGTCACCGAATTCCGCGATTTTTGGCGTTCGCTTCCGCAACTTGAAGACAAGAGTGGTTTGAATCAGATGAGCGAAGAGTGCGACAACGTCCTTCAATCGCTTCCTTGAATTAGTTAGCCTTCGTCCGAAGAGAATTCGGTAACAAATGAAACCATCCGCAAAACACTACGTCAAAATCGTCGAATGGTCCGAAGAAGACCGCTGCTACGTCGGAAGCTGCCCCGGCTTGTTCTACGCCGGTTGCCACGGCTCGAATAAAAAAGCAGTCTCCACCCAACTCCGCGAGATCGTCGGTGAAGTGATCGACCTCTACAACACGGACCACAAGCCACTTCCGGCGCCGACCTCCGGCAAGGATTACGCCAACAAGATGCTGAGTGTCGTCTAACCGAAACTTCAACCCATGAAAACAAAAGTCTCTCAACGCGACGCAGCGAAAGCTTGGCATAAAGAAATCTGCCGCCGCATCGCCGATGTTCGCTCAGGCAAAGCGCGCATGATTCCGTGGGACGAAGTGAAGCGCGGAATCGAAAAGAAACTTGGCAAATAAATTTCTATCACCGCGCCCCATACGCAAACCGCACTGCCACAAACGCCAGCGTGTAACACAGTCCGTACCAGAACCGATTCCACGGCTGTATCGCCGCGTTCGTTTTCTTGCGGTGCGCCGCGATGGCGTACGAAATCCCGCCGGACACCAACGGTCCCACAATCAAATTGGCGACGCGCATCCATGCAAACGGCAGCAGCACTTTGCTGTGAAGGAGCGTAAGGATTCCGCCACATGCAGCGCCGAAAATAAGCGACAAAAACGAAAGGCCCACGCAACCATCTTCCTCAGGCGATTTTCCGCCAAAGTCCAGCGGAAACCAGTCCGCCGCGCCCAGCAACTCCAGCGCAATCTCGATCACCGCCTGAAGGATGAGAATCAGGACGTCTTCCATCGTGTTCACCCCTCAAACCGCAAATGCTTCACCCCACGCCGGCTCGCCGGTACCCAAACCCCGCATGCCGTTTCTGCGATAGTCTCGTGCAGGTCGCGCTCGACCGCCCCCCTCAAAACAAATCGTCCGGCGGCCGCGGCGGCTTCACCGCCTCGTTTGGCTGCGCCCTCTTCAGCCGATCCACAAACGGTCGCTTCACTCCCTTCTCCCAATCTTCCAGCAACTTCACCGCCGCCGCGAATTTCATCCGCTTCGCCACATCCAGCGCAGTGTGCCCATAGCCGTCCTTCAACGCCGGATCGGCCCCTTTCCACAGCAGCAGCGCCGCCATCTCATCCCGGTGATGCCAAATCGCCCAATGCAGCGGCGTGGCATCCTTGTACCGCGCTTGCGACCGCGCATTGACATCGTATCCTTTTTCGATCAACGCCTTCACCACGTCATAGTTGTCCGACCCCGCCGCAAAATGCAGCGCGCCGATGCGCTCGTCCTTCGGCGGCGGCGGCGCCGCCTGGATCATCTGCAGCGCAAATTTTTCGTCAAACATCCCGCACGCCGCGCGCAAACTCACCGGCGACGCGAACTCCTTCAATCTGGCATTTTGATTTTCCAGCACGGCCAGTTCCAGCGGAGTCAGCCCGTCATCGTCTTTCACGTCGAGTTTTGCGCCCAACTTCAGCAACTGTTCAATGTATGGCGTTTCCTCGTGCAGCGCGGCCAGATGCATGCGCGTCATTCCGTTGCGGTATCCTTTGTTGATCTCCGGCTTGATCCTTGCGTCTCGCTCTTCCGGAGTCAGCAGCTCGAACGCATCGAAACTCTGAATGCTGACCGTCGTGCCCACCGCGTTGAACGAAACAAAAAAGCGCGCATCGTCCGGAATTCCGAGCGGCCCGTAAAAAACTCGATACCCGTTGCAGTACATTTCCACGCTGCCATCGACCACAACGAGCGTCAATTCCTGATAGGCGCCCTTTTTGTTCACGGCCGAATAGAGTTGCGGCGAGAAATTGTGAACTTCGTACTTGAAGAAATCCACAAAATGATCCTGCATCAGGCACGTGGGCGACCCGGGCGTGACCGCAAGACCCAGCCCCGTCAATTGGCTGGCCTGATCTTCAAGCGCCGGGCCGGCCTTCTCGTCGAATGGAAACAACGCGATCCGAAACAAGTTCTTGAACGGGTTTTGATCCGCCTTATCCGTCAGCTCGATTGTAAACCGGCAGCGCACGCAGATGTTCTTGACCGCGGGCTTGAATCCATAAAACCGATAATGCGCCGGCGGCGCCCTTATATGGAATCGGTGCGTCAGCAGCATCTCGTCCAAGCTCGTCTCCGGCACAAGCTCCCACTTCGCTTCTTCCTCCTTCTTCGCCTGTTCCGTTTCGTCCTTCTTCGGCCCATCCTTATCGGCCTTCGGATCGGCCTGTTCCCATCCCGGCAAAACTTCAGCGCGCAGCGTCAAATCGTCCTTAAACAGTTGCTTGGCCGCCGCGCGCGGCGAAATGCGGACGCGCTTGGATTCAGGCAAAGCGTTGTGTTCGTTGACCAGGCGCTCCAGCGTTGCGCGCGCTTTGTTTTGCGGCAGTTCAGGGTGCGCTTTCAGAAAATCGACCAGCGCCTGCAGTTTGTAATTCGACGCCGCCGCAAGCATAAAGATGCTCATCGACTGCGCGTCGTTGGCATTTTCCTTCACCGCGGAATACGCAAACGCCATCGCGTCGTCGTATCGAAACTGCGCGGCGCTCAAGAGCGCCAGATGCCGGTTCACCGCGGCGTTCTGCTCCATTCCCGCCGCCACCGCGTTTTTGAGCGCAGCCATTGCCACATCGGGCGAACTCTCGTACAGAAAACTGGCCGCGCGCACGTCGTCCCGCCAGCGTGGATCGGCCCAATTCCCGGTAAAACCCACCGGATTGTCGCGCACGAAATCGCGCATGTTCACGCCCAAGATCCCAGGCGCGATGTCTACCTTCTTGTTTCCCGTTTTCGGCGAATAATACGCCAGCGTTGCCGGCTTCGCCGCCTTGTCCGCGCGCAGGCGCTTGAAGTCAACCGCGTGAACCAGCGGCGTCTCGTCCAACTTGAAGAGAATATCGCCTTTTTCGAGTCCCAGTTTCTCCGCCGGGCTTTCCGGAACGACTTCCAGCACCTCAATTCCAAATTCCGGCATCTCATTGCGGTCTTCCAGCAGAAAATTCAAGCGCGCCCGCGCGCTGTTTTGCGCCGAGCGGTCAAACGTCACATACTGCGGAATCTCCGGCTGCCCGGCCGGCGGCGTCCAAAGCATCGGATCGGCCGGCGCCGCCGCCGACAATTCCGGCTTGTCCGCGGCGCACAGCACCGCCAGCGGAATCAGCAGCAGCGCGCAAATAATCCAGCGCATCCTCTCCCCTCCGGTCGGCCAATGAATTCGCCAATCCAAAATTGCGTCAACGCGCCGTCGCCCATATTCCCGAATATACGCCGCGACAATCAGCGCCGCCAGGGGTCTGTGTCATTTTGGTTGCATGCCCGGCAAATCAGCACGAGCTTGAGTTCGAATTGTCTCCGTGCCCCCGTGTCCCCGCGTCCCCGTGTCTGCCTGCAATCTGCAACCAACGTGACACACACTCTACCACCAGCCTGCCGCCGTTTTTAAATTGCATTCCCAAGAAAGAACATATCATCGCCTCAATCCTTCTCGGAGGCTCTCCCCGTGTCCCCCATCAAACGCATCCTCGCCCTCTGCTCAATCGCCTGTGCGTTCTATTTCATTGCCGCCAAAGCCCGCGCCAAACCCACCCCGTCTCCCTCCATCGCCAAATTCAACTCCGTCACCTCCAAAAAACCGCCCGCAGCAGCAAAGGCCGGCCAAGCCCCCGTCGCTGACGGCAACGGCGGTGCAACGTGGGCCAACCTCAAAGGCACCGCCCTCGACAGCAACCCCGCCTCCAACGGCATGGTCCTCGAAGCCGACGGCAACGGCGGCGCGTTCTGGGCGAGCCTCACACCTCTGCCCCAAAATCTCTCCGCCAACGACAGTCCCACCTTCTCTGGCCTGACGCTCACCACAGGCCCGCTCAATATCCCGCCCGGTTCGCTTCCCGCCAGCAGTCTCGCCTCATCGCCCCTCTTCGGCGATGGCAGCGACGGTGACGTCACGCTCTCCTCCGACGCGACGCTCACGCGCGACATGTATTACAACAACTTGACCGTCAATCCCGGAACGAATCTGAACACCAACGGCTTCCGCGTCTTCGTTAAAGCCACGTGCACGCTCAACGGCTCGATCCGAAATAATGCCGCGGGCGGTCTCGGCGCCCCGTCCGGAACCCTCGGCGGCGGCGCAAGCGGCGCGCCCGCCGGCGGATTTGCAAACTCGCCGGGCGCTGCGGGCGCTACGAGTCTCAATTCGGCGGGAGGAATTGGCGGAGCAGGCGGCGGCTCCACGACCTTCGGTTCCGGCGCGCCGGGCGGTGCCGCGACCCCTCCTGCCGCGAGCGACGGCGGTGTTCAAGTCCTGCGCGCCGTTCCTCTCGCGCTCACCTGCCGCACTTTTTCCGGCGCCGCGATCACAGGCGGGTCCGGCGGCGGCGCCGGCGCAAATTCCAATACGAACAACACCGCCGGCGCGGGCGGCGGCGGCGGCGGCGTGGTCCTGCTCGCAGCTCACGCCTTCGCGGGTACTGGCGCGGTGCAGGCCCGGGGTGGAGATGGCTCCGCGGGCACCAGCAACGCCGGCGGCGGTGGCGGCGGAGGAGGCGGTGTCGTCGTCATCGTCACGACGGGTCCGCTCCCCGCAACCATCAGCGCCGACGCCAGCGGCGGTGCCGGTGGGACCGGTCCCGCGAATGTGACCGCCGCAAAGTCCGGCAATCCGGGGACTGTGGTGGTGCTGTATTGAACGAATTTGCCAGCGTCGCTGGTATGCCTCAAAACAAATCATCCGGCGGACTCGTAAGGCGAACCCTTGAACCTTGAATCTTGAACCCCACTCCTCACTCCCTACTTCCCCACCTCAATCTCCCACCAATCATAATCCGGAAAGCGCAGGCTCGTCGCCACGATCTTCTTCCCATCGGCGTTAATCATCCCGCACGCCGCCACTGCGCCTTTTCCCTTCGGAAATGACTCCGCGTACCCCGGCACGTTGTAATGCGTCAACTGCCTCAAACCCGTCCCATCCACGTTCACGATCATGAACTCCGTCTTCAGCGAAAGCGTCTTCCACGCGTTCGGATCGTTCCGGTATGGATGCGAACTCATGAACAACACCTGCTTCCCGTCCGGCAAAAACACCCCATGCTCATCCCATTCTTCCTGTGTGTTCGTCAAATTCTTCAGCGCGCCGGTTTTTACATTGAGAATGTATTGGTCAACTCCCTGGTTGTCTTTGATTCCAACGTCCGCGGTCAGCAGCAGCGACTCTCCGTCCGGCGAAAAATTCCCCGGTTCCAGAAACACCGCGCCTTTCGGCGAAATATCCCTCACGTTCTTGAAACTCGGCACGCCGTTCTCTTCGACAAATTCTCCGGTCATCAATTTCCACACGCCAAAATGCGGATGCGCGATCACGTTCCCGTCCACGATCTTCGCCCACGCGCCCAGCTTTCCATCCGCCGTGAATGGCACGCCCGTGAATCCGTCCGTCTCCACCAGCTTCACCCACTTGCTCCCATCCGGCGACACCGCGTAAATGTCGAGCCAAATCCCGCACTCGATCCACCCCTTGCTCAAAAACTTAGGCACCCACGCGTTGTCGTGCTTCTCTTTTTCCACGCCGATGATGATCCACTTCCCCGACGGATGCCACGTCGCCATGTACTTGTGCCGGTCCGCCTTTGGCACGTTCGTAGTTCCGCCTTTAGGCGGCACACTCACGCACACCGCCTCCTCTCCGCGCTTCCCCACATAAAGCTGAAAAATATCGTCCTTGTCTTCTTTATTAATCAAATACCGCGTCCCATCCGGCGAATAATACAGCGGAACTTTGTCCAATGGTTTCACCGCCGCAAAATCCTTCGGCGCCGCGCAACTCGCCACTTCAATCCCGCTGCATTTCGCGTGATCCACCACGCCCTTGAATTCAAGCTTCACCACGCCCTGCTTATCCGATTTGGTCGTGAATTCCTCGACGACGGCAATGTTCGCCCCGCCCGCCGCTTTGAAAATATCGTAGTTCGAAAGCGCCGAGGTCCCGTTGATTGTCACGTGAAACGTGCGCGCCCCCGCGCGATTGAAGAAAATCTCCGCAAAATGCATCCGCACCAGATAAAACGACTCCGCCTTCAACCCCGCGATCGCGTAGCTGAAATCCCCCCAGCGCTCCGATTGATAAACCCCCGCCGGCGCCGCCCCTTTCGCTCGGCTCACATCCACCGCCGCCGTCCCATTCCCCGCAATCCCGCCCGAAAAAAATTGATCCGCCCCAAACTCCCCCGCGACATTTCCGCCGCAATTAATCCGCACCGGCGCAGCCGCCTCCGCACAGAATGCGCCAACCGCCGCCGCCGCGTAAAGCAAGCCGACTGCGCACCACCACATTCTGAAACAACCAATGGTTCTCACATTCCACATTCCACATTCGACTATCGACTATCGACTCCCCACTCTCAACTCTCCACTTCCTAATCCACGTCCTTCACACACCGAAACCCCAAATGGCTTTCGCGCGCGTCCGGTTTCTTAAATTGCATGCTCGCGCAGCGCGACAACTCGACCGAACCGTCGAGAAAACACGCCCCTTTCGCCGCGCGAAAGATGCGCTCGCCTTGCCGCCGCGCGGTGCTGGTCCATTCGAGCACGTTGCCGGCCATGTCCAGCACGCCGTATGGACTCGCGCCCTGCGGGAACGTTCCGACCGGCGCGGTCTCCTTCGGCCCTTCCTTGCCCGGCGCGGAGTTGGGCGCGCTCGCGCGCAAGCGGCCGGTCTGCGCCACGTACTCGTTTCCGTATGGGAATTTGCGCCCGTCCTTGCCGCGCGCGGCCTTTTCCCATTCGTAAATAGTGGGCAGACGTTTGCCGTAATGCGCGGCATATTCCTCCGCTTCGCGCCACGTCACATTCACAACCGGATGCCGGTCGTATTTCGGCACGCGCGAACCGGGGCCGTCGGGGACAGGTTCGCGGCCAGTTTCCTTAAGGAAATCGCGGAAATTCTTCTCGGTCACCGGCAGCACGTCGATCGCATACGCGCGCAGCGTCCGCGGCGATTTCTTTTCACCCGACAGATACGCACCCGCCGCGATCACCGTCATGCCGTCCGGCGTCGCCGGCGCCAATGGGGCGAGCGGAAAAGCGCTTATGCCGCTAGCGGCCGGGCTGAGCGCGGGCAACGGCGCGCCGAGCACAGTTTCGCCCGCGGCGCCCATTGATTTTCGCAGCGCCGCGCTGAATTTGGCCAGCGTCGCGAAGCGCCCCGCCGCGCGCGGCTTCAAACATTTCGCCAACAGTGCGCGCAGCTCAGCCGGCAGCGCCGCCGCGCGCGGATCGTGTTTGAATTCCTTCAACGCTATGTCGGCGACAGCCAGCCGCAGCCAGCCGCGCGGCAGCAGCAGCGACGTTTTCGCGTCCGGAGCGGCCGGATCGAAAAGCAGCGCCAGCGCCAGTTGCGCCAATCCAAACGCAAGCGCCGCTTCGCCGCACGCGCCGCCGGTTACAGCCTCCGGCGCCGCATAAAAAGCCCAATCGGGCGGCTCCAGCGTCGGCGAGCGCAATTCGATCTGCGGAATAAAAATCAGCTTCGACCCATCCGCCGAAAACGCAACCGAGTGCGGATTAAGCAGCTTGAGCATCGCCGCGCAGAATCTCGCGCGCCCGCCGCGGTGCGCCGTGGACTGCAGCAGCCGTTCGATCTGCGCCGCAAAATCCGCCAGCAGCCCGCACGCCCCGCGCGAGTCCAGCGCGCGCGCTTTAACGTGGTGAAACTGGCGCAGTGGCGTGCCGGATTTGAGCTCAAGCAGCGCCACGCCGCCCGGCTCCGGCGCCCCGCGCCATTCCACGTCTCCCAGCAGCGGCAAGCGCGCGTGCAGTTCCGACGGCGACACCGACGCCGCATCCGCGCCCATCTCCTTCAGCCACGCCGCCGGTGGATTCGGTCCAGGCCAAAGCGCCGCGAGCAATTCCGCCAGCGCCGACGCCGCCGGCGGCTGCAATGACAACAGCACATGCGTCGCCGCGCCGCCGTCAACATCGGACGCCGCCAGCGCTCGCAGCCACGCGCAATCGACCCGCTCGGTCTCGACGCGCGCCACGCGAAATCGCGCCCACAATGTGTCGCCGGGGAGAATCATGAAAGCGATATAGCAGGAATCGCGGCGCAATGCAAAGGCGGAGAGTACTAGAGTGTGAGAGCAGAGAGCACGAGAGTATGAGAGTTGAGGGCGCGAAGCGCCCGCCGCTGTTACTCTCAAACTCTCAAACTCTCAAACTCTCAAACTCTCATACTTCATTTCCCTTCACTCAACTCAATCGTCAAATTCTCAAACTTCGCCGCCGCCGCCTGCCGCGCGGTGCTGAGGTCATCCAGCAGTTTCTGGTACGCCGCAACTTCCTGCGCGGCTTTCAGTGAAATCTCAAGATACGCTGAACTCAGCGCTTTGCGCTCCTCGATGGACAACACGCCGTCTTTGTTCGCGTCGAAACCTTTGATCATAAACGTATCGCTGTTCGCCGCGTTTTTAATGCCTTCGGCCAGCGCGGCGGCGCCGTTCGCGGGCAGCGTCTTTGCAGCCTCGATCTCCGCGACCGTCAAGTAACCGTCGCCGTCGTTGTCCACGGCGCTGAAGAGCCGCTGCGTCGCGTTGAAAATGCACGCCGCGTCGCGGTATTCCTCGCCAGTCAGTTTTCCGTCGTTGTCGCGGTCAAGGCGGGTGAGCGTTTCGACGACGTCGGAGGCCAAGGCCCCGCGGATTTTCAACGCGTCGATCAAGCGGCGATAAACTTCCATCTCGGTGACCTGAAAATCGAGCTTCATCGTCATGGTCTTTTTCTTAGCCTCCCCTTGGACCGGTGTCGTGTCGAAGAGCGTGCCGAGCGCCTTGTCGTACATCTGGCGGCGGCGGATGCGTTCGCGCTCCTCGGCATCTTTTGCGTCCTGTTCAGCCAGGAATTTCTGTTTGATCATCACGATTTCAACGCGCGCCTTGATCTCTTTTTTCTTGATCAAGTCGGCGATCCATTTGTCCGGCTGCGTCTTCGGATTGCCATCGCCGACAATCGTCGCCAGCGTCGGAACTTTGGGCAGCGCCGTCAACACCGTCTGGTCCGCGGATTTGATGGGTTCGGAATCAGACTCCTCGCCCCAAATGCAAAGAGTGAAGGCGGCGAGCATCAGAAAAGACAAAACGCGAGGCATGGCGGGTCCCCTTAATTCGATGACATAAACGAACTGACCTGACTCCGTTAATGAAGACAGCCCTTGAAGCCCGTTTCCTACGTTATCGGCAATATTGGCGGCATGCGGCACTAATGTCCGTAGCGCAGGCGTCCCGCCTACGTTTGCAAAGCGAAGCGCCGCCGTTCTCCCCTCTCCCCTTGGGGGAGAGGGGTCGGGGGTGAGGGGCGGCCGCGCTTCCAATCAGGCTTTTGAATCAGTTTCTTCGGCCTATTAGCCCTATTCGGCCTAGCCCTATCGCATTTGCGCCACACCCGCGCTATACCTGCGCGACGAGCCGCTCGCTCCGCGCACGCCGCGCCTTCAGTCGGATGAAGAACGTCGAACCCTTGCCCACTTCCGACTCCACGTGGACGCTGGCCCCGTGCGCAAGCGCGATGTGTTTCACAATCGCCAACCCCAACCCGGTGCCGCCCTGGCTGCGCGAGCGCGCTTTGTCCACGCGGTAGAAGCGCTCGAAGATGCGGTTGAGCGCGTGGCCGGGGATGCCGATGCCCGTGTCGCTGACGGCGATCTGCCAGTCGAAATCGTCGTCGGGGCCTTCGGCGTGGAAGCCGTTGCTGCTGGCGGGCGTTTGCTTGAGCGCGCGCGACAGGCTCACCGTGATGCTGCCGTTTTCGTGGTTGTAGTTGATCGCGTTTTCGATCAGGTTTCCGACTGCTTGCACCAGCAGCCCGCGGTCGCCGTCGATCCAGACTTCGGCGTCCGGCGTTTCGCAGCGCAAATCGATTGCCCGCTTCGCCGCCAGCGACGCGCATTGATCGACCGCCGAGTCCACGACTTCGTTGAGCAGCACCGCCGCTTCCGCGATGTCGCTTTGCGGATTTTCCAGACGCGAGAGCCGCAGCAGATCTTCGACGAGATGCCCGAGTTGTTCGGCCTGGCGGTGCGCGACGGCCAGGAATTCGCGCGCCTGCGCCTGATCGTCGAATCCGGCCTCGCCCATCGTTTCGAGGTAGCCGATCAGCGACGTCAGCGGCGTGCGCAGTTCGTGCGAAACGTTCGCGACGAATTCGGTGCGCATGCGTTCCAAGCGGCGCAATTCAGTAATGTCGTGCAGCACCGCCACCGCGCCGAAAAGCGCCTGCTTCTCGTTCTTGTACGGCGAGCAATGCGCTTGAATGTAGCGCTTCTGGCGGTCGGCGGCGTCGGCCAGTTCGAACTCGAAACTGCACGTTTGATTGGCGACCAGCGACATTTCAATGTTCGCCGCCAGTTCGGAATGCTGCGTCAACTGCGACTGAGCCGGCGCGCTTTCGTTGGGGATGCCCAGGATTTTTCGCGCGGCGGGATTCGAGAAGATCACGTTGCGGCGCGAATCGACGACGAGAATCCCTTCGTTCATCGCCGCCAGAATCGCTTTCAACGCGTCGCGTTCGGTTTCAAGGTTGGCCGTGCGCGCGGCCAGTTTTTCGCCCACGCGCGCCACCAACTGCGCATCGGTCGCAACCGGCGTGAACGACGCCTTCATGTCTTTAAGCAGATTAAGCGCCGTTTCGCGCATGGAATCGACGGTGCGGTGCGCGCGCAAAACCACGACCAGCGCGTAGACGTTCAGCGCGACCAGCGCCAGCGTCAAGATGGCCATGCACGCCGCCGGGCTGAGCGCGGCGCCGGTTTCGACGAGCACGATCAGCGCGGCGACAGTGCCGCCGATCGCCAGCGGAATAGCCAGCACGAGCAGCCGCAGGCGGCTGCGGCGCAGCGCGCGCTCTTCTTCAGTGAATGGACCGGGCATTTTAATTCAAGATTCAAGATTCAAAATTCGAGATTCAAGGTTTCAGGGCTCATGTTGAAACCTTTGGCACGCTGGCATTTTTCCCCGAAGGGGTTCAAGATGGTAGCCGGGGGTTGAGGGTGTACTCGCCCGATACCCCCGGTAACCATCGCAAAAATGGCTTCGACCCCGGAGGGGTCGCAGAGGGTTTCAACAGATCCGGTTTCAAACAAAATTCGACATTTTGAATTTTGAATTTTGAATCTTGAATTCACCGTTCACGCCTTTTCTTTTAACCGATACCCCACGCCGCGTACAGTTTCGATCATCTCCGACGCTTCGCGCAGTTTTCGCCGCAGCGCGCTGACGTGGACGTCGATGGTCCGGTCGAGCACAAAATGGTCCTGCCCCAGGGCGATGTCAAGCAGTTGGTTGCGCGTGAGCACGCGGCCCAATTGCTTGGCCAGGTTTTCGAGGATGCGGAATTCGGCCAGCGTCAGATCGATTTTTTTGGTGCCGACCGTGACTTCATGCCGGCGGATGTCGATCTTGAGCGGCCCAACCACCATCGGCTTGTCGTCGGCATCGGACGGAATATCCGACAGCCTCCGAAGAATTGCGCGCACGCGCGCGGTGAGCACGCGCACCGTAAAAGGCTTAACCAGATAATCGTCGGCGCCCAATTCCAAGCCCGTGACGATGTCGGCTTCTTCGTCTTTCGCGGTAACGATCAGAATTCCGGTCGCGCGCAGCTTTTCGTCTTCACGCATGGCGCGGCACACGTCCAAGCCGTGCATTCCGGGGAGCATCAAGTCCAGAATGGCCAGATCGAAGCCTTCCTTGCGGGCGAGGCGCAGGCCCTCTTCGCCGTTTTCGACCAGCGCCACCTCGTAGCCTTCGCGCGTAAGATTATGGCGAATGAGGTTGCGGATATCGGCGTCGTCTTCGATCACCAAGACTTTCTTTTTCGACATTCGGATTTGCTCCGGTGGCTTTTGATGAGAGGATTTGAACACATTCAAACAGGTGCAGCACACAAAGCAAGGTTCCTTACACAATCTTTAAAATCCAACAGTTTCCCTATGAAAACCGAGCGCTTTCGGCTCCGTTGCGCAAATCCAGCCACTTTCATTTGACGGCGGGAAGATATAATGCGGGCGCAAACTCGATTCAACAATTGTGGTGCAGGCTTCCAGCCTGCCTCTAAGCCATGCAGGCTGGAAGCCTGCACCACAAACGGAAAGGAAATCTCCCGACGTGAACCCCATTCTCGAATCCCGGTTGGAGAAGTTGCGCCGCTCGCTCGACGACCTTTCGGCGGCCATGGACGACAACATCCGCGCTGTCTTGCATCAACTCACCTGCGATGAGACGGTCGGCAATCTGCCGCTCAAGAACATCGACGCGCTGGCCAAAGCCATGCGCGACAATTGCATGATGCTGATGGCCAAGGAACATCCCTTCGCCAGCGATCTGAAGTACGCCATGGCTGCGCTGCGCGTGGAACACGATTACGAGCGCATCCAGGAATTGCTCGACGCGCTGCAAAAGCGCGTTTCGGTGCTGCGCAGCTCCCCTTTTAAGAGCATTTGCCAGGACTTGACCGGCGTGATGGCCGATTTGTTGGAAATGCACGACATCGTTCGCCGCACCTATCGCCGCAACCAGCCGGAATCCGACATCAAGATGCTCGCCGCCCAGCAGGAGAAGCTTGACGCCGGCGTGCAGGTGTCGATCCTGGCGATTCAAAACAAAATCCTCAACGGCATTGCGAGCGAAAAGACGAATCCGGAATCGATCGTCGAAGTGGTGCTCGCCTGCCGGCACGTCAAACGCATCGCCAACATGCTGGACGCGATGCCGGAGGAGTTGAATTTATTCGGCTGATTGACCCATTGACCCGTGGTGCAGGCGTCTCGCCTGCACGACTCACGAGCTTTTTTACGAATTGGACATTTGGCAGACACACTATCTTAACGAATGTCCTGTAGAAGATATGAAACCATTTTCTTAAAGGAGAGGAACACATGTCGGACAAGGCTGTGCTGTGTGCCGTGTTGGCCTGCGCTCTGATTGGCGCGGGAGCCCATGCGGAGACGATCACGATCCAAGGCGCGGGCGCGACCTTTCCGGCGCCGCTGTATGCGAAGTGGGTCGCGAAATATAACGCGGACCATCCAAATGTGAAGGTGGATTATCAGGCAATCGGCTCCGGCGGCGGGATCAAAGGCATCACGGACCGGACCGTGCAGTTCGGCGCCTCAGATGGGCCCCTGACCGACGATCAGTTGAAGGCGGCTCCAGGTGCGATTATCCACATTCCGATGGTTTCCGGCCCGGAAGTCATGATCTACAATTTGCCCACGGTCAAGGAAACGCTCAAGCTCAACGGCGATGTCATTGCTGGAATGTATCTGGGCAAGATTACGAAGTGGAACGACCCGAAGATCGCGGCGCTTAATCCCGGCGTGGCGCTGCCCGACATTGACCTGGTTGTGACGCACCGCTCAGATGGCTCGGGGACGACGTGGATTTTCACGAATTACTTGAGCAAAGTGAGTGCGGAATGGAAAACGAAAGTCGGCAACGCGACCTCGGTGAAGTGGCCGGTCGGTTTGGGTGGGAAAGGTAATGACGGCACGGCGGCGTCAGTGAAGGGCGTGCCGGGCGGCATCGGCTACGTGGAACTGGCGTTCGCGGATAAGGCCGGGTTGCCGTACGCCACGCAGATCAACAAGGCCGGCAAGGAAGTTCGCGCGTCGGTGGACGGCGTGATCGCCGCGGCGAAGAATTCGACCGAAATTCCCGAGGACATGCGCGTCAGCATCACCGATGCGCCGGGCGACGATTCCTATCCGATCAGCGGCTTCACCTACCTGCTTGTGTACCAGGACATGTCCTACCTGAAGAACAAGGAACAGGCGATGGAAGTGGTGAAGTTCATCAATTGGTGCCTGACCGAAGGCCAGTCCATGGCGAAGCCGAACTACGCGCCCTTGGCCGACGCGGTCCAGAAGAAGGCCATCGAGAAGGTGAAGAGCATCATCGTGGATGGGGTGGCGTTGCAGAAGTAAAACTAACAATGAAATGTTGGGCTGGATTCAGGGAGCGAGCGCTCCCTGAATCCAACCATTTTTACACTTTTAACCAGAGGGGTGCGGCCATGTTCAGACTAAAAAACATATGCTTGTTTGCAAGCACAACGATTGCCGTCGCAATTTTTGCTTGCGCATTAACCGGCTGCGGCGATTCTTCGTCCGGCACGAACGGAGGCGGCACGCCATCGTCCGGCACCATCTCGATTCAAGGCGCTGGCGCGACCTTCCCGGCGCCGTTGTACGCCAAATGGATTGTGGCGTTCAATACCGCCAACCCGAATGTCAAGGCCGACTACCAGTCCATCGGATCGGGCGGCGGGATCAAAGGCATTACCGACAGGACGGTACAGTTCGGCGCTTCGGACGGTCCGATGACCGACGAGCAATTGAAGGCGGCGCCCGCGAAAATCCTCCATCTGCCGACTGTCTCCGGTCCTGAGGTCATGATTTACAATCTGCCTTCGGTCAAGGAAGTGTTGAAATTGAACGGCGAGGTCATTGCCGAAATGTATTTGGGCACGATCAAGAAGTGGAACGATCCAAAGATCGCGGCGTTGAACGCCGGCGTGGCGCTGCCTGACAAGGATGTCGTCGTCGCGCATCGCTCGGATGGTTCGGGGACGACCTGGATTTTCACAAATTATCTGAGCAAAGTCAGCCCTGAATGGAAGACAAAAGTCGGCAATGCGACCTCCGTGCAATGGCCCGTCGGCGTGGGTGGGAAGGGCAACGAAGGCGTCGCCGCGGCGGCGAAAGGCGTGGAAGGCGGGATTGGTTACGTTGAAATGGCCTATGTGGAGAAATCCGGCCTGCCCTATGCAACACAGATCAACAAGGCCGGCAAGCCGGTGCGCGCATCCGTGGACGGTGTGGTGGCAGCCGCGAAGAATTCGACGGAAGTTCCCGAAGACATGCGCGTCAGCATCACCGACGCGCCCGGCGACGAATCGTACTCCATTTGCGGCTACACCTATCTCCTAGTCTACGAGGACATGTCGTACTTGAAGAACCAGGCTCAGGCTGAAGCCGTAATGAAATTCATTCACTGGGGCCTGACCGACGGCCAGGCGATGGCGAAACCCAGCTATGCGCCGCTCTCAGATGAACTGCAAAAGAAAGTGCTCGAAAAGTTGAAGACGATCATGTACGACGGCAAGCCATTAATGAAGTGAAGCGGGGGCGCCAGTGTCTGACGAACTGAATGTCCAAGCCGTTCCGATGCCCGTGGTGTTGGACGGGGAGAGCATGCGCGTCAAAGTGCGCAAAGCGCTGGACGTGGGGATGGAAGCGCTCTGCACGGCAGGCGCGCTGTTCATTGTCTTTTTGCTGGCGGCGCTGGCGATTGTGTTGTACGTCGGCGCGCTGCCGGCGATCCAGAAATTCGGTTTCAAATTTCTGACCGGCACCGAGTGGGATCCCGTGGCGCTCGATTTCGGCGCGCTCCCATTCATCTACGGCACGTTGATTTCCTCGCTGGTGGCGCTGGTCATTGCCGTGCCGATGAGCATCGGCGCGGCGTTGTTCCTGACACGTATCGCGCCGAAATGGCTGGCGGGGCCGGTTTCGTTTCTGATCGAACTCCTGGCCGCTGTGCCCAGCATTGTGTACGGCTTCTGGGGCGTGGCGTGGCTGATTCCATTTTTGCAGGCGTGGGGTTTTCCGTTCCTAAAAGCTACTCTCGGCAAAATCCCATGGATTGGCGAACTCTTCTCCGGCCCGGCCTATGGCACCAGCATGATGTCGGCGGGGATTGTGCTGGCGATCATGGTCATTCCAATCATCACCGCGGTCGCGCGCGACGTGCTGCTGACGGTCCCCAAAGACATCGAAGAAGGCGCCTACGCGCTGGGCGCGACGTGGTGGCAGGCAAGTCTTGCGATTTTGAATTTCGGCAAGCTCGGCATCCTCGGCGCGGTAATCCTGGGCTTCGCGCGCGCCATTGGCGAGACGATGGCGGTAACGATGGTCATCGGAAACAATAATTCGATCAATTCCAGCCTGCTTGCGCCGGGAACCACCATTTCGAGCTTGCTGGCCAACGAATTTCAGAACGCGGATAAACCCATGTACGTTCATGCGCTGGTTTACTTGGCGCTGGTGCTGCTCGTTCTCACCGTCGTGCTGAATTTTGGCGCGCGCCTGTTGGTGATGCATGTGTCCAATATGGGCAAGTCGCGCCCCAAGAAACCTGAAAAAGAGCTCTCGCCCGAGGCAGAGAAGAAGGCGATCGCCGAGGCCGCGGCGGCGGCGGCAAAAATGCCCAACATCCCCATCGCCCGCGTCAATTACACCGTGCGGCACATCAACAAGGTCTTCAAGTTCCTCTGCTCGGCTGCCGCGGTGATGGCCATCGTCTTCCTCGTCATGATCTTTGGCTATGTGTTGTACATGGGCTTTTCGAGCCTGAGTTGGGATTTCTTCACCCAGAATCCCGGCCCGCCAGAAAATCACATCGGCATGAAAAATCAGATCGTCGGCACAATCATTCTCGTCGGGCTTGCCAGCGTCATCGGCGTGCCGCTGGGAATGGTCTGCGGCATTTATCTTTCCGAATATGCAAAGGAAAATTGGTTCAACCATTTCGTGCGGCTGGTGGTGGACGTGCTCGCGGGAACTCCGTCGATTATCGTCGGCGTGCTGGCGTACGAACTGGTAATCGCCAAAACCGGCAACTTTCCAGGACTGAAACTCGGACCGTCGGGCTGGGGCGGTGCGATGGCGCTGGCCTTTTTAATGGTGCCGATCATCGCGCGGACCACCGAGGAAATGCTGCGCTTGGTCCCCGCATCCTACCGCGAAGCATCGCTGGCGCTGGGCGGAGCGAAGTACCAGACCATTCTCAAAATTGTGCTGCCCGCCGCCACCAGCGGAATCGTGACCGGCGTCATGCTCTCAATTGCCCGCGTGGCCGGCGAAACCGCCCCGCTGCTCTTCACCGCTTTCGGCAGCGATCAAGACGTGTACGACCCCAGCAAACCGTTTCCCGCGCTCACGCTCAAGATCTTCAGCTACGCACAATCGGCGGAGAAGAAGTGGATCGAGCAGGCTTGGGCCGGCATGTTGGTGTTGATTGTGATGGTGACGATTTTGAGCGCGGCGGTGCGGTATGTGACCCGCGCCAAGAAAGTGGCCCGGATTTAAGCTGATTTAACGGAGTCTTAACAATTCGTTCACATTCTCCACACACTGAATTCAGATTCGGGCGTTAGCATGGTGTTTTGCATCTGAAAACGATTGCCCAAAGGCGGGTATCATGGACATTGCCATGAAAATGAACACGGGAATTGGCGAAACCACGCCGAGTTTTGCGGGCACGGTGGTTTCGGAAAACGCGCCCACGCCGGTACGCCTGAGCGCGAAAGACGTGCGCTTCTGGTACGGTGAGAAGCAGATTCTGCAGAACATCAACCTGGAGATGCGCGCCAAGGAGATTACGGCGCTGATCGGGCCGTCCGGCTGCGGAAAGACGACCTTTTTGCGCATGATCAACCGCATGTGCGACGTCGTGAGCGCGTCGCGCTACGACGGCACGATTGACCTCGACGGCGAAAACATCCTCGACAAGCGCCTCGACGTGGTCGCCCTGCGGCGCAAAGTCGGGATGGTCTTTCAGAAACCCAACGCATTTCCGAAGTCGATCTACGACAACGTCGTCTACGGCGTGCGCCTCTACGAGCGCAAATCGAAAGCGGATTTGGACATCATCGTCGAAAAGAGTTTGCGCAAAGCGGCGCTCTGGGAGGAAGTGAAGGACGACCTGCGCAAATCCGGCACGGCCCTTAGCGGCGGGCAGCAGCAGCGCCTGTGCATCGCGCGCACGCTGGCCGTGGCGCCCGACACAATTTTGATGGACGAACCGACCTCCGCGCTCGACCCGATCGCGACAGGCAAAATTGAAGAACTGATGGTCGAGCTCGCCGCGGATTACACCATCGTGATCGTGACGCATAACATGCAGCAAGCCTCGCGCGTGTCGGACCGGACAGCCTTCTTTTTCCTCGGAAAACTGATCGAAGCCGGCGAGACCGACCAGATTTTTACCTCGCCGCGCGTGAAGCAGACCGAAGATTACATCACCGGGCGCTTCGGCTAACGAAGGAGCGGCGGCACTCTTGCCGCCGTTGAATTGGCGATACGCCTTCGGCGGCAAAAGTGCCGCCGCTCCTATTTATAGATCGCGAAAGCGCGCCAACTGGATTTCATATTGCGCCAGCAATTCCCCAAACGCCGCGCTCTTCAGAAATTCCAATTCAATGGGCCGCGTCCCCGCAATGGGATCGACGCCATCGTCCGCGTCTTCGCCGGGATGGCAGATCACCAAATCGCCCGCCCGCGCCGCGCGCAGCCACTTCCGCATCAACCCTGAAAAATTCGCCTCCGGTTTCAGCGAATAAATGCCCGCAATCCGCGCATTGGTTTTGAATCCCGCGCGCCGCGCGCCGGCAGCGAAACCGGCGTTGAGCGATTTCAGAAACGCAAGTTTTGTATTCGCATGTCCCAGCGCCAGCGTCGGATTGACGCTGCGCAGGTACGGTTTGCGCTCCGGATAACGCGCGCTTAAGACCTCCCACAACACGCGCCGAATGCCCGGAAGCGCATGGACATGCTGATGTCCGTCCACAAAATCCGGCGGCGATTTTAGCCCCATTTCGAAGCGGTCGAGCTGATTGTTCAGCGCCGCTGCAACAGCAGTTTTATCGACGCGCCCCGAAAGCGCCGACGCGATGATTCTCTTCAACGTCAGTGGCGGTGCGCCTTGCGATGCGAACGGATGCGTGAGATTAAAATGCAGCCCAATGTCGATGCGCTCGCGAAATTCGGCGAGCGGCTTGGATGAGCTTTCCCAAAAACCGCCTTCCGTCATGCAACTGGCCGCGGAGAGGCGCCCCGCACCAATCAGTGCAAGAATTCCGCGGCTGACCGCTTCAGATTGCCCGTAATCGTCGGCGCAGAGGATAATTTTTGTCATCGCAGGAATTGGAGGCCAGAAGTCAAGGATTAGGTCCAAGGTCCAAAGTCCAAAGTCCTTTCAGTCCGCAGACGTTGGACCTTGGACCTTGGGCCTTGGACCCTGCAGTCCCAGCCGCCGCGCGATCACATAATTCGGCCGGCCTTTGACTTCATTGAATATGCTGGCGATGTATTCCCCGACCACGCCGATGGCCAGCAGTTGAATGCCATTAAGAAACGTGATCGCCACAACCAGCGTGGCCCAGCCGGGAAGATCGGCGCCAAAAATCAGCGTGCGCACGAGAATGTACAGTCCGTAGCTCATCGAGACCAGCGAAATCAACAGGCCGGCGATGGCCGAAAGGCGCAGCGGCAGCTCGCTGAAACTGATCATGCCCGCCAGCGCCAAGCGCGTGAGATGCCTGTATTTGAATTTGGAACGGCCCGTGCGCCGCTCTTCGACTTGAAACGGAACGGCGATGCTTTTGTAGCCGACCCAGGCGTAAAGGCCCTTCATGAAACGGTTGCGTTCCGGCAGCGCTTTGAGCGACTCCACGACTTTGCGGTCGAGCAGCCGAAAATCGCCGGCGTCCGGCTGGATCGGGATCCGCGCGACTTTGCTCAGCAGCGTGTAAAACGCGCGCGTCAGCGTGCGCTTGACGAACGATTCGTGCGCGCGGTCTTTGAGCACGCCGTACACCATTTCGTAGCCTTCGCGCCATTTGGCGATGAATTCGGGTATTAGCGAAACGGGATGCTGAAAATCGGCGTCCATCAGCACGACCACGTCGCCCGTGGCTTCGTCGATGCCGGCGGTGAGCGCCGCTTCCTTGCCGAAGTTGCGCGACAGGAACACGCATTTGACCGGAAAGTTTTCGCGCAGCCCGACGAGCGTGGCTGCGCTGTCGTCGGTGCTGCCGTCATCGACGACCACGATTTCAAATCGATCGGTAAGCGTGGCGAGCGTTTCAGCCAACTGCGGAATCAGCAGGCGCAAGTTGGCGGATTCGTTGCAAGCGGGGATGACACAGGAAATCGAGGGCGCTTCGACGAGCGGAGAAACTTTGGCGGATTCGAGCGCGCGCACGGAAAGTACGGCGGACGATGGCTGCGGCAGCGGGCTAACGGTCATGATGCTCCAAAATAAAATCGGCGCTTAGTTTAATTCGTGTTAAGAACTATGACGCTTCATGATACTCCTTTCCTGATTTCGATTTATACGATTTGAGATTAAGAATTTGACATGCTGCAATGCAAAGATTTAAGCTTCACGGCCTCAATTCGACTTAATTCCGGCGACGAACGGCTATACCATGCCAGTGCAGAGGCCGAGGTAAATGGCCGCTTGGTCTTGCTCCTCGCGGAAGGCGTTGAGGGCTTCGGTCGCCAAGATGGGCAGGTAGGCGGCGGCGATGCGGGTGGACATGGATTCGAAACAGTCGAGGCGGTCGGTGCCGTTGCGCAATTGGCGCGCGGTGAACATGGCTTGACGCAGCAGGTCGATCAAGGGGCTGGCGATGCGGTTGCTGAACGCGATCGTGCGCGTGGTGCTTTGCGCAACGTCGCGGCGAACCTCTTTAAGCTTCGCCAGATGCAGAAAACAGCGCATGCGCTCGGCGGGGTCGTCCACCAACGAGACCAATTGGAGCGCCTCTTCGAAGACGGTGCGGGCCATGTCGTTAAGGCCAGCGGAAAGCATCGGCTCGACGGCCGCGCAGAGCGCGGAGAATCGGGGTAGCGCGCCTGCGATCTGCTTGGAGGTGTTGAGCAGATCGGCGATGAGCATGCGCGGTTTGCTCGGATCCTTGCGCAGGCCATAGTATACGGCGAGCACACCGTAGATCGGCAGGCGTTCGGCCGGAGTAGCAATGGCGTTGAGCAGTTCCTGCGCGCCGGTGACGTCCTCGCGGTAAATTTTAGAGATGGCGATGGCGCGAAGAGCCTGGGTTTTCGGGAGCGCGAAAGTGATGACACCCGCTTGGCGCTCGGCCAGTTCGTGGCGGCCGGCTTTGGTGAAATTCTGGACGAGCTGAGACAGTACGAGGGCTTTGGTCCACGGGTCGTCGATGGCCCCCGCGCTTTTGAGACAGTCGTCGATGAGGCCGGCTTCGCCTTGCGCGTCGGCAAGGGCGCTGATGGCAGTGAGCCACGACGAGCGGACGCTTTTGGCGGCGCCGGTTTTGGTGGCACCGGAGGCAAGAATCTGGCTGGGGATGGGCGATTGGCGCGTCGAGCGCAGGTCTTGCGGGCGTTCGGCGACGCTGATTGGAATGTTCTTGGAAAGCGCGTCGCCGAAAAGCCTGAACGAATCGCGGAGCGAACTGGCGGCGTGTTCGAGGTCGCCGTAAATGGCGTAGGCGCGCCCGACTTCCAGCGACGCTTTGCCGCGCTCGGCGGGATTGGTGACTTGGTTCAAATCGCCGGTCAGGCGCTCCAAGTACGGGCGCATGCCGTCGGTGTGGCCGTGGCGGATGGCGGCGGAGACGGCTTGAGCGCACGCGACGATGCGCTGCTCGATGCGGCGCGGGGAAGCGTCGAGGAAATTGATCGCGCCCGTCATATCGCCGGAGGCGGCGCAAGCGACGGTGTAGCGTTCGGAGAGGTCGCGGCGAAAGTCGCCTTCGGGAAGCGCTTTGATGCGCTGCGCCGCCAGGCCCATCCAGGCAAGCGCGAGACGGCGCGGCAAGCCGGCTTTGGCCTGTTCCAAGCGCGCGTCGAGTTCGCCGGGTTGCGAAAGCTGCATCAGGATTTCGTCGGCGTTCTGCCAGTCGCCATTTTTGGCGAAGGCTTCGGATTTGGCGATGGCGTCTTCGAACGCGACTTGTCGTTTGGCGTTTTCGACGATCGCCGGAAGCGTTTCAAAACCGTACATTTCGGCGAGCGCTTGAGCGCGCGTCCAGGCGATGAGTGCGTTTTTCCAATTGCCGCCGATCTCTGCTTTGCGGCCTTCGGAGCAGGATTGCTCGTAAGACCTCTTGGCTTTCTCAGGATCGAGCCCCGATATCGAGGAAACCAGCGTGTCAGTTGGTCCTGGCGCGGGACGCTGCAACACCGGCTGATTGGAAAGGCGCGTCAACGCAGCCGCGGGGCTTCCGGACGGCGGCTGGCGCACAGTGCCGCGGCCCGGCGGCGGAACGGTGGGGGCGCTCGAACCGGTGCGCGAAGGATTGCTGCTGAACGCGCGCCGCGGCAAGCCGGGCATGCCCGGCACCGGACGAGCCGCGGGCACGGAACTGAATTTGACTTCGGCGCGGGGAAGACTGCTGGGCGCAACGGGCGCCGGCGCTGGAGCCGGGTAGGGCGTGCGATGAGTGTCGTTGGCGGACGCGGGTTTTTCGGGCGGTGGCGTCTCGATGCGCGGCAGCGGAATCATGTCGCCGATCGGTTTTCCGGCCAGAATGTTTTTGAGCGCGTTGACGACCTCCTGCGCGGCCTGCGGGCGGTCCTCGGGTTTCTTCGCCAGCATCCACATCGGAACCTTCTCGACGTTTTCGAACTTGAGAAGCTCCGGATTATGCCGGGACGGCATTTCCGGCGTTTCGTGCAGATGCTGATAGAGCCAGCCGGGCAGCGTTTCGGATTCGAACGGGAGCCGGCCGGCGATCATTTCGTAAAAGACGACGCCGATCGAGTAAATGTCCGCGCGGCTGTCCACTTTGCTGCCGGCCACCTGCTCCGGCGACATGTACGCGGGCGTGCCAATGAGCTGGTTGGCGGTGTCCATCGTGATCGTCATCAAGTCCGTCTGGCCGCCGACCATTTTGGCCAGGCCCAAATCGAGAATCTTGACCCACGGCTGGCCGCGATGGTCCTTGATGACCATGATGTTCGAGGGCTTGATGTCGCGATGAACCAGCCCGCAGGCGTGCGCTTCCTGCAAACCTTCCAGCGCCTGCCTCATGATTTCGCAGGCGTGCATTGGCTCGATTTTGCCGTTGTTCCTGCGCAGGTAATTGCGGAGATCGTCGCCTTCTAGGTACTCCATCACGAGGAACAGCTTGCCTTCGGGGCTGACACCGAAATTCAAAATCGTCGAAACGTTGCGGTGATTGACGATCGCCTGCGCGCGCGCTTCGCGCATGAAACGCGTTTCGCCCTGCGGCGACGAGCGGAATTTGTCGGTCATCACCTTGATCGCAACGGGGCGATCAAGCTGCTTGTCCATGCAGTGATAAACCGCGCCCATGCCACCGATTCCGAGCAAGCGCACGGGTTCGTAGCGCTCGGGCAAAAACTTGGGCAATTCTTTCGCGGCTTGCGCTTCCGCCTCGGACGGCGCGCCGGTCATCGCGCTCAACGGCATGTCGGTTCGCGGGCCGACGGGCGCGTCAACGGAATTAATGTTCTTCAGCGGCGCGACGGATTTGCCGCAGGCCGGACAGAAGCTCGCTTCTGGCGGCAGCGCGCTGCCACATGAAAGGCAGGCCGACAACCCGCCCACGGTGCTTTGCCGAAACGTTGCTCCGATCACGCGCCCTCACCTCTTGCCTGTAGGACTGGCCTCCGAGCCTGTCCCCAAAAACCGAAAGCAAATCAGGATGTCTTTCCCGCGCTCGTTCAACGCCGTCCGAGCATCAAAAAAGACTCGTCCAGAAGACAATTTCCTAACACCTTAATGAACCGTTTAAATCCTTCGTCCAAAATGCTTTTCAAAAGCAACGGTTGTTCACTCAGGACTCAGCACTCAGGACTCAGGACTGCGATGTTCAGCATTCCAAAATCACCTGCGCGATGGCAAGCGTTATCGAATGCGATATCGTGACGTGAAACACGCGCGCGCCCAACGCAGCCGCGCGTTCCAGCGCTTTGCCGTGCAGGGTCAGCAGCGGCTTGCCGTGCTCGTCGGGCAAAATCTCGACGTCGCGCCACCCGATGCCCTGCGCAAGTCCGGTGCCGAGCGCTTTGAGCGCGGCCTCCTTTGCAGCCCAGCGGCCGGCGAGGCGCTGCGTGGGATCGGCGTACTTGAGCACATACGCCCGTTCGGATGCCGTAAGAATGCGGCTCACAAAGCGCTCGCGGTGGCGTTCATACACGGCTTGAATGCGTTCAAGTTCGATCAGATCAATTCCAACACCGACAATCATGGCGCTAAACTATTCCCCCGCGCGCCGATTCCAAATGAAGATTGGCGCGAAAGTCGGTGAAAAAAATGCACGTATGTGTGGGGGAGCGGCGGCACTCCTGCCGCCGACGCAATGGTTGAGTCTCTCCGATTTTTATCATCTTGCATTTTTCGCGTCACAGTCAAATAATTCGCTCGTCATCTGCAGCGAAGTCACTTTCACCGCGTGAGGATTACGCCATGTGTATCGCCAGATTCGTGCTTCTTGCTTCGGGTTTCTTGCCCTTGTTTGGACTAATCGCCGAAGAAGGAATCAAACACGCCCTGCTGGTTGGCGTGCAAGACTACAAAGGCACCGGCTTGAGCAATCTCAAATACTCCGAGAATGACGTGCACGGGCTGGCCGAACTGCTCCCCAATCTGGGCTATCTGCCCGACAACGTGGTTCTGCTGACGCGAAAGCTGGCGCGCGAAAAAGACAACGACGCGCTGCGCCCAACGGCCGGCAACATTCGCAAATGGCTGGCGGACATCTGCAAAAACGCAAACTCCAGCGATACCGTCCTGGTCTCCTTTGCAGGGCATGGCGTGCAGTTGAAGGCCAGCGACAAAATGTATTTCTGCCCGCTCGAATGCGACCTCGCAAAAAGCGAGTCGCTGATCTCGCTCGACGAAATCTACGCCACGATGGAAAAGGACTGCAAGGCCGGCGTCAAAGTCCTGCTGGTGGACGCCTGTCGCAACGACCCTTTGGACGGGCGCGCCGTCGGCGATGAGCGCGTGGCGAGCATCACGCGCCCGCAAATCCCCGATCCCCCAGGCGGCATGGCGGCTTTCTTCAGTTGCAGCAAGGGCCAGAAAGCGTTCGAAAGCGATGTGCTCAAACACGGCGTGTTCTTCAATTGCGTGATCGAAGCGCTCAGCGGCAAAGCCGTCAATCCAGCCGGCGAAGTCACGGTTCCACTGTTGGAGGACTACCTGACGCGGCGCGTGCCCGAGATTGTTAAGAAAGAGATGCTCAACCCGGACATCACGCAGATTCCGGAACGCCGCGGCACGCTGCGAGGAACGGCGGTGCTGGCCGGCACGCCAGGCTTTCAGATCAAGCTCCTGAGCGCGCGTGAGTACGTCAAAAAAGAGGATTATCAAAAGGCGATCGACGAATTTGAAGCGGCCGTCAAAATGAAGCCGGACGATGAAAAGATCAAAGCCGAATTTGGCGACGCCTTATATAAGCTCGGTCAAATGTATCTGTACGGCAAGGGTAATTTCGTGAAAAGCTACAGCCAGGCTTTTGAACTCTTCAAACGCGGCGTCCAATTTGGCAGCCCATCGGCAGAGAATGCCTTGGGTGTTATGTACCTTAAAGGGTACGGCGTGACACAAGACTACGCCGAAGCGTTGCGCTGGTATCGCAAGGCGGCCGATCAAGGAAATGCAAAAGCGCAGTACAATCTTGGAGTAATGTTTTACAATGGAAACGGTGTGGCGCAAGACGACTCCGAAGCCGTTAAGCTGTACCGTAAGTCGGCGGATCAGGGTTATGATAGTGCACAAAACGATCTTGGCGTGTGTTACTACGTCGGAAAGGGCGTGCCTCAAGACTACGCCGAGGCACTGCGCTGGTACCGCAAAGCGGCTGAACAAGGTCAAGTAAACGCGCAATCCAATCTTGGCGGGATGTACTCCGAAGGGCGGGGAGTGGCGCGAGACGACGCCGAAGCCGTAAAGTGGTACCGCAAGTCGGCGGATCAGGACTACGCAAACGCGCAATACAATCTTGGCAGGATGTACGAACAGGGAAAGGGTATAGCGCGAGACGACGCCGAAGCCGTAAAGTGGTACCGCAAGTCGGCGGATCAGGGGTTTGCAAGTGCGCAATACAATCTCGGCAGCATGTTCGAAAACGGAACGGGAGTCGCGAAAGACGACGCCGAAGCGGCAAAGTGGTACCGCAAGGCAGCGGACCAAGGTCATCCAAAGGGGCAATTCGCTCTTGGCGGGTGTTATGAAGCAGGCAAGGGTGTTGCGGCGGACGCCATCGAGGCCGTTCGGTGGTATAGAAAAGCGGCGGAACAGGGCGATGCAGATGCACAATTCTTTCTTGGCTTAAGCTATGGGGTTGGGGTCGGCGTGTCACAGGACCGCGACCAAGCCATTGAATGGTTTCGTAAGGCCGCGAAACAAAACCATCAGCAGGCAATCGACAGCCTCCGCCGTCTCGGCATCGCCGAATAGCATCCACGAAATTGCGGGCACAGCGACAGCACTCCCAGCAACGTAATTTCCATCGCGCGCGCACCGCAGCCGGATTTCGAAATTTTCGCTCGTTGTTCAAATCCGTGCGTTACGGCGCCGCCGCTTTATCCTTCCAGATCTTCAACCGGTTGTTGATCTCGGTCAGTTCCACTTTGAATTTCATGTACTCCTGATCGCGTTCCACAAGCTGAATCGCATCCATGTATTTCTTCAGCTTAATCAGGTTGTCCGTGGCACCCACCAACCGGTCGGTAATGCCGCGCAATTGGTCTTCGTGATCCTGTCCCTTCTGCGCCTTCTCCATCAACTCTTTGGCCTTGTCCGCCGCTTTCGTTTTGAAATACTTCCCGTCTTCGGCCACGATTTTTTTGCAGTACGCGATGGACACGTTGAAGAGTTTGCTCGCGAAAGCTTGTTCGGCCTGCTTGAAAATTTCCTCCGCTTCCTTTTCGACGGCTTCATTGTTGTACGTGGCCAGCCACGATTTGAATTGCGCGCCCAGCACGTCGTTAAGCGCCGCTTCTTTGCTGGTGCCTTTCCATGCGGCATCCTGCCGTTCGAACGCCTTCTGCGTCTTTTCCACAAGCTCCGCGGATGCCGTCTCCTTCAGCGCGGTCAGCATTCCGCCGAGTTCGTCTTGCGCCGCCTTCCATCCGGCTTCGAGCGCCGCGCCAGCCTTCGCGGCTTCCTCCTGAGCTTGCGCAAAACTGCCGCCATATTTCTCGACGAGTTCCTTCGATTTTGTTTCGACGCTGCCCCATTCTTTCGCGCCGACTGACTTCTGCAAATCCGCGGCCGCCGCCAGCATCAGCTTTTTCTTTTCCGCGTCCTCCGGTGTCATCGAAATCGTCAGGTCGTTGTCAAAACGAATCTCGACCAGGCGACGCTTGCTGCCTTCGGGGACGAGATTGATTTCGACGGGCTTGGCGAAAGTCAGCGAAAATTGCGGCGATTTGCCGGCGTTGAAAAGGACAGACTTGATGCCCTTGTCCTCCTTCTTGTCGGTCGGCTGCAAACGTTCGGCGGCGCCTTCGCCTTTGCCGAGCTCGATTTCGCCCTGCGCCACGGCGCCGCTCAGGTAAAAGCGCAGCACCGGTTTGGAACCGCCGTCCGACGACAAATCCTGGACGCCCGCGTGCAGTTCGACGCCCGTCGCCACCTGGCCGGCGCCGATGGCGTAACCGACGAATTCCTGCTGCGCGAAATCGAAGACCTTGCCGTCGAAACTGTTCTCGCTTTTGTTGTAAGACGGCTTCAACGCCGACGACAGATCGCTCGTCGCTTTGACTTCCGGCGATTCCAGCCGCAGCGTGCCTTCCTCGACAATGGTCTTGTCTCCCTCCGAAATGCTGAATGTCCCGTTGCGCCCTTCGAATTGCAGCGCGATGCCGCCGTTGTTCACCGGCGCGGGCCGCTGCGGCGAACCGGCTTTTTCTTTAAACACCAGATCGTCGAAACCGGCTTTGCCGCTTTTGCCCTGCACAAACACGCCCACTTTCACATGCGTGGCCCAAGCCGGCGGGGCAATCGGCGAGGCAACTTTCACTTCCTTCCATTCCGGCGCGTTTGCGCCCTTCACCACAAATGGATTTTCGGGCAGCACGCGCTCGCCTGCCACCCATGTCAGGTGCAGACCCAGTATTCCATCTTCGCCGTCGTCGCGCAGGCGCGCACTGAATTCGTAGGTTTTCGACGCGTCGATCTTGATCGGATCAAGCGTTTCGACGATCGTTTGGCGGTTGAGCGACTTCGCGCCGCCTTTGCTGATTTGCAGATAATGCCCGCCGCTTTCCGCCGCGACGCGAATGCTCGTCTCCGGCCAGCCTTTCAGTAGCTTGAAGCCTTCGGGCACGCCTTCTTCGTCCACGCCGCCCTCGAAATTCGGATTGGTGGTGATCAGATTGGCGAAATTCTGCTGCGGCTTCTCGGTCGTCTTCGGCACCGTCGGCCCGCCGCTCATGCCTTTGATGATTTTCGGCACAAACCACACGCCCGCGCCAATCAGAGCCGCGAGCACCACAATCGCCGCAATCTTCAAGCCCCATCCCGAACCGCTCGCGGCCGGCGCGGCGGCGAGTTTCGCGTTGAGCTGCTGCGCATCGATCGAACTCGCGCCGAATTCCGGATTGTCCTCCTCGACCGGCGTGCCGATGTTATCGAAATCCAGCAGCGTTTTGCCGACGCGAATCTGCATCCCCGGCTTAAGCGGCGCTTTCACGACCTTTTCAAAATCGGTTTTGTCCTTAAGACGCACGCGCGTGCCGTTGGTCGAACCCAGATCGGCGAGCACATAGCCGACCGGTTCGCGCGTGACTTCCGCGTGATAATTTGAGGCCGCTTCATCGTCGATCTGAATCGTGTTGCTGGCGTGCCGCCCGAGCGTCAGCGCATCCGCGCCCAGTTCGTAGATTTTTCCAGGCGTTGCGCCCTCAATCACCTTCAACACATATTTCGGTCCATCCGTCGCCGGCTTCGGCAACTCCGCTTTGATTCCTTCCGTCAAGCTCGACATTTTGCTCAACATCGTGGCGCGGTCAGCAACATCTTGGCTGATCTCTTCAACTGGCGCAGCGGCCACCGCCGCTAATTCCGCGTCGCTGGCGCCGGCTTCGTCGAACGTCATCATCGTCTTGCCAACGCTGATCACATCGCCGCTGCTGAGCTTCGCGGGCTGGGCGAGCTTGGTGCCGTTGACGCGCGTGCCGTTGGTCGATTCCAGATCGGCCACGAAATATCCGTCGTCCTTGCGCTCGATTTTGAAATGTTGCCGGCTCGACTTCTCGTCATTGATCTGGATCGAATTCGTGGAGGCGCGCCCGGCCAGCGTGACGCCGTTGAGCAGCTCGTACACGCGCTCATGTCCCAGATCGTCCTTAATCTTCAGCTTTGCCATTCCCGACTCCCTGTGGCGCCGCAGCTCGGCGCCCAACAACCTTTCTAGTTAAAATTACCAAATAGTTGACGAGAGTGCGACAAATTTACTGCCTGTTTAGCGCCCGCTTTTGTAATTGGACGCCAGTGTATTGCGCTTGGAGATTTTTTGAAGTGCAAGAAGACGGAGTGCCGAGTCCTGAGTGCTGCGTGCTTAGGCGCCGCGAGAATCTGTTTCAAACCTTCGCGAAGCGAAGCGCCGCTGTTCTCCCCTCTCCCCTTGGGGGAGAGGGACCGGGGGTGAGGGGTTGGCCCTGCTTGCAATTATGCTTTTGAATTGGCATCTCAGGACTCAGCACTCAGCACTGGCCCTTGTAATTTCGTCTGTCTTTTGCAAATCCGCCCCACATAATCTATTACCAGGGACAGCGGGACGGATCGAATGGCCGAGGGCATGGTGGGCGCGGGATTGGTGGGGAGTGCGTCGCTGCCGGCGCACAAGCCCGCTGAGGCGGGGCACATGGCCGAGCGCATCAGCGACGCGGAGTTGGTGGAACGCGCGCGGCGCGGCGAAAAGGCCGCGTTCGACGAGTTGCTCGACCGCCATTACAATGTCGTTTCCGCCGCCGCGTACAAAGTGCTGCTGGACGTGGAAGCGGCGAAGGATTGCGCGCAGGACGCGTTTCTGGAAGCAATCAGCAACTTGGACGATCTGCGCGATGCCAGCAAGTTCGCGCATTGGATTTACGGCATTGCTTACCGCAAAGCGATCTATGTGCTGCGCCGCCAGAAACTGCATTCCACCGCGATGGTCCATAAAAGCGACGAAAGCAAAGCGGTGATCCGGCTGGGCTCGCCGTCCGAGCAGGCGGAGAAAGGCGAGAAGCTCGCCAGCATCCGCAAAGCGCTCGGCGACATCCCCGAGATTTACCGCGAAGTGATTGTGTTGAAGATCGTGGACGGCCGCAGCCACGCCGAAATCGCGCAGATCCTCGACTTGTCCCACGCCGCGGTCGATAAAAGATTGACGCGCGGAAAGGATTTGCTGCGCGAATCGTTGAAGCGGTGGAAGTCGGATTAACGGCGAGATTCAAGGCGCGCGAAGCGCGCCGCCGCCGTCTGCCCCGAAGGGGCTGTACATCTTAGCCCAGGGCGTAAAGCCCTGGGTAGATTGCATGCGCGCAGTAAATAGCCCTGAAAGGGCGACACAAAGACGCGGTTGCCCATATGCATGCGCTTCGCAATCGTTTTGGACAAGACGGATTCAAGGTGATGACTACCGACGAAGCACGCTCCCTGTTGACGCAATACGCTGACGGCCTATTGGACGACGCGCCCGCGCGCGAGCTGGAAGGCGTGTTGGAAAAAAGTCCGGACCTGCAGGCTGAGCTGAAGCAGATTCGCGACGAAAACGCGCTGCTCGAAGAAGCGCTGGCCCCGCTGCGCGCGAGCAAATCGGCGCGGATGCGCCTGTCGGACGCGATGTTCGAAGTCCACCGCCAGGCCACGCAGATGGCCGAATCTCTTCCCGAAACCGGCTGGCGCATTTTCAGGCTGGCGTTCTGTTTCCTGACGCTCGTCGGCGCGACGCTGCTGGCGGCCTATTATCCGCCGCCGGCGGAAGTGTACGTGACCAAAGGCATGCTGCTGCTCTCGGTCGTCTGCGTCTACGTCATTGGCCTGACCTTCGTGCTCGTCGGCGCCACCTTCGCGCGGATCGAAACGCGCCTGAAGAGCGCCTTGACCGACCGCAAGAAAAAGCCGTCCGCGCTCGAAGTGCTGCTGGTGCAAATGTTCGGCATGGCGGCGGTGATTTCGTCGTTTGTGATGTATTGGTGGATGATGTGAGGGGGAGTGGGGAGTGGAGAGTGGGGAGTCGGGAGTCGGGAGCGGGGAGCGGGGAGTTGGGAGTGATGCGTTATCCAATTGCAATTGAGTGGGGTGACGCGAAGCACGCTTTTGGTGTGGTCGTACCAGATTTGCCTGGATGCTTCTCCGCCGGCGACACGCTCGACGAAGCGATTTCCAATGCGCAAAAGGCCATTACTCTTTCGCTTGAAGACCGGGTACGACAGGGCGACGCGCCGCCAAAAACCAAACCCATCAAGACGCACTGGAAAAAGGCCAAGTTCAAGGGATGGGAATGGGCGGTCGCGAATGTGAAGGCGGACGCGACTAGCAGCGTCGATTTCGTGACGCACACTACCGTCGGGAGCGTATTCTTCGATCTGGGTCTGCCTCCCCTCGAAGCCCCTGATCTCGACAGAAAGTCCAACTTGATGTTTGAGCTCGAACGAATTGTACAGCGCCACAAACTGAACTCAGTCAAGGCTGCAAAGAGGTTCGGCGTTGACAGGAATGTGATCAAGCGTCTGAAAAGCGGCGATATCGATTTTTTCACGGTCGATTTATTGATTCAAATGCTGGAGCGCGCTGGAAAGGTGGTGACGGTTGTGGTATCGAACAGAAAGCGCGTGCGCGCGGTGTGAGATGCTAAGAATACCGTCGATTGACGCATTATGAGCGACGAATTCGTCCAATACATCATCTTCGGTCCGGATTTTGACGCCATGGTCGCGCCAGTGAAGCCTGACGATGGCGCGTATTTCTTAAATGCGATTCTTCCAACGCTACGGCCACTTTCGGACGAAGAGTACATGTTCGGATTTGCGCTCATTCCGCACACCGCTGCGCGCTACAGCTATCTGCTCCATAAAAATAGCGTCTTTTGGTGCAGCGAATGGGATCCCGGGCTATTGGTGGTGCGCTTTTCGCCTGATGGTGCGATGGCCGCGACCGCGCTTCGTTCGCCAACTCCAAATTTTGGCGGTCGCGAACCGACTGAAGCGGATCTCCGCGACTACGACGAGGATGCGCCAGATCATCAGTACAATCTCGTCTTTAACGCATGGGACGCGCTGTTTGATGACGAATACCGCAAGTGGCAAGGTTTCAAGTCCGCGGACGAGCAGACGGTAAAAATCTACGACGACGCGATAGCGCACGTCGGCAAGATCGAACAACGGCTGTCCGCGCTGGAAGCGGAGGGCAAACTTGCGGGGTGGTCTGAGGATTGCAAACGCAACATAGCCAAATGGGCTGGCGATGGGATCCGTGTTCGATAGCAGGATGGAGGCTGAGAATTTCTGCTCCCCACTCCCCGCTCCCTAGTCCCTACTCCCTACTCCCCACTTCCCCTACCGCCCCAACACCACCACATTCCCCTGATCGTTCCGCAAATAAATCCGCCCGTGCGCGTACGTCGGCGTCGTCCAGCACACTTTTTCCAGCACCTGCCGGCGCGAAAGCTCCGTGTATTTCGACGGATCGATTTTGACGCTCAGCAGCAGACCGCGTTCGTTCAGCACCAGCAGCGTTTTACCGACCGCCATCGTCGTGCCGTAACCGATGTTGGGCTGCGACCAGTTTTCCTTGCCGGTCGCTTCGTTGAGCGAAACCAAACTGTTGGTCGATTGTTCCTGCTCACCATCGATGCCATAAATCGCGCCGTCTTGAAACACGCTGTTGTTCATCAGATTGCGCATCTCTTTGACGCCCCAAAGGCGCGTGAGTTTCTGGCCGTCGAACGCGAGCATGTCCGAACTGATCGTGTTGCTGATGAAGATGCGCTTGCCTTTGTCGAAGATGTAGGGCGTGGTCGCATTCATGTCGAAAAGCGCTTTGAACGGGTAGCGCGTGATTTCCGCGCCGTCGGTGTCGGAGAGAATCGAGAAGCCTTTCCCGTCAAGCGCCGCGACGAATTTCTTGCCGTCGAGTTTGAACGCCGGTGACGTGGCGTAGCCGGCGGGAATGTACGCGGTCTTCGAAGTCCAGAGCACCTTCCCGGATTCAATGTCGAGCGCGCAGGTTTTGCCGCCGTTAAAAAGCACGCTTGTGCCGTCGATGTACGCGGAACTCGCGAAGCCCCATTCAGGCAGTTTGATTTTGAAAATGTCGAGCAGATTGGCTTTCCAGACGAGCGTAAATTGGTCGTCTATTTTGTTGACGTCATAGTGATCCAAAAGGCAGTGGATTTGGCCATCTTTGCTCAACGTAATGATTTTGTTGACGAAGACCGTCGGTGAGGCGTTCGGCCCGCCGGTATGGAGATGCGCCATGAGCTTGGCGTCGTAGGAGTATTTCCGAAGTTCTTTGCCTGTTGCCGCATCAAAGCAATACACGGTTTCCTTGCCCGCGCCGTCGTGACCCATCGTGTAGGCATGGCCGTTGGCGACGGTGATCGACGAGTAGCCCAGTCCAACTTTCGCCGTCCAAGCAACTTTCCACTTGTTCAAATCTGGTTCGAATTGGCCGTCGTCTGGCGCGATGTTGTCGCCGTTGGGGCCCAGCCAATGCGGCCAATCCGCAGCGCGCGCTTCTATAATGGTCGCGAAAAAAATCGCCGCTAGAATTACTCGAAAGAGATTTATCATTTTGCGCTCGGCAGGTTAAAGACGGTCGCAAACCGTATCGGATCGCCCGAAACACGTCAAGCGCGTACGTTGGAATGGGTGGCCCACCCCAGCGGGGTGGGTGCCGCAGGCACAAGAAGCTTTCCCCATGACTCACACATTAGTAATGAGCGTGAGGTTCAGGAGTGGCTTCTTGTCGCTTCGCGACCCACCCCGCTGGGGTGGGCCACCCAATACTCATCGCTCATCGCTTTGCATTCAGCACTTTCGTTTAGCACTCAGGACTCTTGCCCCATGCTCGAACGCATCGGCCTCCGCTTCGAATCCTTCGTCCGGCGCTTTATGCCGGACCCGTTCGTGCTCGCGATTGCGCTGACGTTGCTGACGTTCGTGCTCGCGCGCTGCCTCACTGGCCACGGCTTCGTCGAACTCTTCGACTTCTGGCTGAACGGCTCGCCGGATCCCGACGCGGTGGGGAAAGGCGGATTCTGGTCGCTGCTCGATTTCGCCATGCAGATGGTCTTGATCGTCGTCACCGGCGAAGCGGTCGCGCGCGCGCCGCTGGTTCAGCGCGGATTGGTGGCGCTGGCGAGCATTCCGCGCACGGCGTTTTCCGCGGCGGCGTTCGTCTCGTTCGTGGCGATGAGCGTCGGCTGGTTTCATTGGGGATTGGGCTTGATCGTCGCGGCGCGGCTGGCGTGCGAAGTTGCGGCGCAAATGAAAACGCGCGGAGTGAAATTGCATTACCCGCTGATCGGCGCGGCGGCGTACACGGCGCTGCTGATCTGGCACGCGGGATTGTCCGGCAGTGCGCCGCTGAAGGTCAACGAGTCCGGACATTTTTTCGTGAAGCTGATCGGCGTCGTCGGCCTGCGCCAAACGGTCCTGACGCCGATGAACCTGATTGCGTGCGGATTGCTCTTGCTGCTTGTGCCGCTGATCGTCGCGGGCATGACGCCGCCGCCCGAACGCAGCGTCGAAGCGTCCGACGAATTGCTGGCCGCACGCAATGTCGAACGCTACGCGCCGGACAGATCGACGCTCGCGGGGCGGATCGATGCGGCGTGGTTCTGGTCGTGGGCGATTGCGCTCGCGGGCGTGGTGGTGCTGGCCGTTTTTTTCGCGCACAAAGGTTTCGATCTGAATCTCAACATCGTGAATTTCGCAATGCTGATTGTGGGCATGGCGCTGCACGGTTCGCCGGTGGCCTACATGAAAGCCGCGGCGCAGAGCATGAAAGGCGTGACGGGCATCGTGGTCCAATTCCCGTTTTACGGCGGCATCATGGGTGTGATGATGGGTTCGCATCTCAACGAGCAGATTGCGGGCGTCTTCGTGCAACTGGCGAGCGCGAAGACGCTGCCGTTTTTCACGTACCTCAGCAGCGTGATTTCGAAACTCTTCATTCCCAGCGGCGGCGGCGAATGGGCCGTCGAAGGCCTGGTGATGATGAAAGCCGCGAAGACGCTCAACGCCGACGTGGGCAAGACGGTCATGGCCGTCGCCTACGGCAACATGGTCGGCAACATGTTCCAGCCCTTCTGGGCGCTGCCGCTGCTGGGGATCATGGGCTTGAAGGCGAAGGAGATCATGGGGTACTGCCTGGTGATTTTTTGTGTGGCGTGCCCGGTGTTGGGGGGGATACTGCTGTTGTTTTGAAGTCGCGGATTCAAATGCCATTTTTCAATGCGAGATTTTGAATTTGATCCCACGAACCCCTGCACTATCCTGTGGATGGAATTTACTAAAACCAAATAGGGGAATTGATATGACGACTAATGAGCGCGCGACGCAAATCTGGTCAATCCTTGCACTCGCTGCGCGCAACAGACAAGTGTTGACCTACGCTATGGTCGCGAAGCTGACAGGCGTCGCGGCTGTCGGACTTGGGCAATGTTTGGAACCAATTCAATCCTATTGTCTGCTGCGAAACCTCGCACCGCTCACAATTCTAGTTGTCGGTAAGAATTCAGGAATGCCCGGAGTCGGATTTATTGCTGCGCAAGATATACCGCGAACGCAGCAAGAAGTATTTTCGTACGATTGGATCGCACATGGTTGTCCTACGCCAATTGAATTCGAGCACGCTGTGAAAGAGCGTCCGTCAAATGGAATGATTCAGGTGCCTGAGGAATAGCCACTGTGTCCGGCGTTGCCCTGAAAGGGCCAAACATACCAGCCCAGGGCAACGCCCTGGGTTTCATCGCCCTCCATATTGAGAAAGCCCTGAAAGGGCGAAACAAATCGGTCAATCCCACACGTACTTTTCGTCGTATTCGATTTCATATTTTTTAAACAACAAGAGCAGTTCGTCTTGAAATGTAGATTCGCGATGATGCGCCTTTTGGTCTCGAATGTATACGCGCACATTGTCCACGGCCGACTGACCAATCGAAAATGCGCCGTAGCCATTTTGCCAGAAGAAATTACGAGGAGCGCCGCAATCGGATTTCGCCCACTTCGATGAGCTCTGTTTTAACTCCTTAACCACCTGAGCTAACGCGCGGTTTTTCGACAGATTAAAGAGCAGGTGAACGTGATCGGCAGTGCCTCCGATCTGGACCGGTGGCGAGTCAAGTTGTTTGAGAATTCCGGTCATGTAGCCATGCAATTTGTTCTCAAATCGAGGCAATATCAGCCCCTCGCGATTTTTTGTGCTGAAAACCAAATGGACCAGCAATTTCGATAATGACTGACCCATTTTCCTTGCCCTCCATATATCGCCCCTTCAGGGCGAAGATTCTCTATTCGCGATTCAGACCCAGGGCGTTGCCCTGGGCTGGTATGTTTGGCCCTTTCAGGGCAAAGCCCATTGTTCGCGGATTATTAGATTTTTACCGAATGTTTCAAAACAATTACATGCTGGGGGCGACAATTTTCACCACCGCCTTCGCTCCTTCATCAACAACACCAAAAAAAAACGGCGCCCCAATCAAGCTCGTCGTCACCGCATCAGCGAGAATTGCCACGAGCGCTGCATCGTAATCCTTGAATTTTGAATTTTGAATTCTACTGCCCCCTCGCCTTCCTCGCCCCCAGTTTCACTTTCACCGACAACATCTCCTCCCCGCGCTTCACTTTTAATTCAATCTCATCGCCCGGCGAATACTCGGTCAGCGACATGTTGAGGTCCATTGCGTTCGCCAATTTTTGATCGTTGAGCGCGGTGATCACGTCGCCTTTCTTGATACCCGCGGCGTCGGCGGGGCCGCCTTGCGTCACCTCGCCGACCGGGAAGCCGGCGGATTTTTTCGCCGCTTCTTGATCGGCGCCGACGCCCATGTAGCAGCCGTGGCCGGCTTGCGTGAAGACGGGGCGATCGGGGCGGCTGGCCAGATCGAGCAGGACTTTCGCGGCAAGCTGCGCGGTTTCAGCGGCGACCGGCGCGTTGATTTTGTCCCACGTGTCGGTCGGGCGGTGGTAGTCGGCGTGCGTGCCCGTGTAGAAGAAAAGCACCGGAATATTTTTGTGGAAGAAACTCGCGTGGTCGCTCGGCCCATCGCCGGCGCTGCCGAGGTGAACGATCAGTTTCGAACCTTCGGCGTCCTTTTGAACAAGCTCCTTAAACATCTTGCTGCTGCCCATGCCGGAGACGGTCACCGCGCCGTCGCTCGATCGGCCGATCATGTCGAGGTTGATCATCGTCGAAATCGTGTTGAGCGGCATCTTGGGATGTTCCGTGTAATACGCCGAACCGAGCAAGCCCTTTTCTTCGCCGGAAAACGCCATGAATATCACCGTGCGCTTGGGGCGCTCGTTGTCTTTAAGCGATGCGACGTATTGCGCGATCTCCAACATGCCGGAAGTCCCGCTGGCGTTGTCGTCGGCGCCGGGATGCATTTTTCCCGCGCCATCTTTACCGGCCAACGAACCGAAGTAGCCCATGCCGACGTGGTCGCAGTGCGCGCCGACGATCACGCATTCGTTCTTCAATTTTTCGTCGGAACCTTCGAGCCTCGCGATAACGTTGTCGGTGAGTTTGCGTTCGACGTCGATGTCTGAAACTGCCGCGACCGTGACCGTCGGAATCGCGCAGGAATGATTGCTCATGTCTTTGTTGATCGCCGCCTGCAAGTCGGCGATTTTTTTGTCGGCGGAAGCGAGAATTCTGTCGGCGGCGGCGCGCGTGATTTGAATCACCGGGATGTCGAATTCGCCGACGATGTTCGTTAACGGCCGGCCGAGCGTGTCGCCGCCTTCTTGTGGTGCGGGCGGCCCGCCTGCACCGCGCCCCTGGCCGGGCGCGCCGGCGGGGCCGGTAACGATCATCACGCCCGCGGCTTTACGAGTCGCGCAATTCAAGACCTTCGAGGGAATATCCGCGTGCCGCGTGGTGTTGCCTTTGCCGAACTGCGGCGGCTCGTAGCGCAGAATGAGCGCCCACTTTCCCGCAAGATCGATGCCCGCGAAATCGTCGTAGTTGTTGTACTCCGGCGCGATGATGCCGTAGCCGGCGAACGCAACGCCTGCGTCGGCTTTGGCCGGTTTGTAACCCGCGGGAATCGGACGAAATTGCTTCTGCATCTCCATGATGTAATGGGTGTCGCCGACCGAAATCCGCATGGAATTATTTTTGCCGAAGTTTTTGAAAACAGTGATTGGGAATTCCTGAATGTAGCCCGTCTTTCCGTCTTTCGCATCGCCAAACGGTTCCAATCCATAGCGCTTGAATTCGTCCGCGACGTACTGCGCGGCTTTGAGCTGATCCGGGCTGCCCGCCTCGCGCCCATGCAATTCCGGCGACGAAAGATACTGAATGTGCCCAAGCAATTCGCCCTTGTCGATCTGCGGATTGGTCGAAGGGCGGATGGGCGTGGCCGTGGGATTGGTGAGCGGTGCGTCGGCGGCTGGTTTGACTTCGCTGGGCTCGGCGGCGAGGAGAAGAGAAGCGGCGAGAGCAAGAATCGGGGCAACGATGTAAAAATGTTTTTTCATGAAGTGTTCCAATTTGAAATGTTCAACTCTCATCGTAGACGATTCTGCAGGAATTTTAATGCAGCGCTACTTTTTTCTCCCCGCCTTCTCATCCAGCCCCGAAATCCCATGCCGCCGCCCAAATTCCGCTTCCACCGCCGCGAACGTCACGTCCTTCGCGGCCATCAGCACCATCGTGTGAAAAAATAAATCGCAGACTTCCTTGATGAACTGATCGCTCGATTGTTCGCGCGCGGCTTTGATCGTTTCGCCGGATTCCTCGGCGACTTTGCAGCAGATCGCGTCCGGCCCTTTGCGCAGCAGTTGCGCGACGTAGGACTTTTCGGGCATCGTCTGTTTGCGCGCTTCGATGGTTTGAAAAACCGACGCGAAAATCGCGCCGGGAGGGACAAATGATTCCGTAGGCATAAGCGGCTCCGAGTTGCAAGTTTCATCGACGTAAATCGCCAGATTCGGCCTATCAGTCCTATTAGGTCCTATAGGGCCTATGAGTCCGCCGCCAATCCTACCCGGCCAGCGCTTTGTTCACCAGCGCCGTGTATTCGTCCACCAGCGCCTGCGCGGCTTGCGGCGTGCGCGCTTCGGCGATGATGCGCATCACCGGCTCGGTGTTGCTCGCGCGCAGATGCACCCAGCGGTCCTCCCAATCCAGGCGCAGGCCGTCTTCGAGGTTGGCGCGCGCGCCGGCAGCGCTGGATTTTAGCGCGCGGATCACCTCGCGGCTTTGCGCAGCCGGGCAGTCGAGTTTCGTTTTGAGCATGCTCCATTGCGGCAGCGCGCGCGCCGAGTCGCTGCATTTTTTCCCGGAGCGCGCCATCGATTCCAGAATCAATCCCATGCCCACGATGGCGTCGCGCGCGTAATGGATGCGCGGGTCCATCACGCCGCCGTTGCCTTCGCCGCCGATGATCGCATCGACTTGTTCCATTTTTTCAGCGACGTTGACTTCGCCCACCGCCGTGCGAATAACCTCACGCCCCGCCGCGCGCGCCACGTCTTCGCTCACGCGGCTGGTGGACATGTTGATCACGACCGGGCGCGTGGACGATTCGGCGCGCCCAAGGACGTACTCCGCCGAAAGTGCCAGCGACAATTCCTCGCCGAGAAATTCGCCGTTTTCGTCCACGACCGCGATGCGGTCGGCGTCGGGATCGGTCGCGAAACCGATGTCCGAACCGCTCTCCTTGGTGAAGCGGCAGAGGTCCTGCAAGTTGATGAAATTCGGTTCGGGCGTGTGCGGGAAAAGGCCGTCGGGGACGCAGTGAATCGGATCGACGCGGCAGCCCAGCGCGCGCAGCAACCTCAACGAAATGCCGACGCCCGCGCCGTTGCAGCAATCCAGCGCGACGCGGAATTTTCTCGATTTGATCAGCGCCACGTCCAAAATCGATAGTACTTTTTCGACGTGATGCGCCTCGGCTTCGCTCGTGGCTTCGATGGTTTTCAGCGCGTCCCAGGGCTTGCGCACAAAATCGCCGGAATAATAAATGTTGAGCAGATCGCGGCCTTCGTCGGCGTTGAGGTACACGCCGTCGGCGCGGAAAAATTTCAGCGCGTTCCATTCCACCGGATTGTGGCTGGCCGAAATCACCACGCCGCCGTCGGCTTTCAGTTGCTCGATCATCAGCGTGGCCGTCGGCGTCGCAACAATGCCCACATCAATGATCGAGCAGCCCGACGAAAGCAGCCCCGCGAAGACGGCGCACTTCACCATCTCGCCGGAGACGCGCGTGTCGCGCCCGACCACGACGCGGCCCGAATGCATGTACGTGCCGAATGCCTCGCCAAGGCGCACCAGCAAGCCCGGCGTCAGGCTGCGCCCGACGATGCCGCGCACGCCGGAAATGGAGATCATGAGATCGCTGCTTTTGGTGCCGTTCATTGAAACCCCAAGTTATTGAGAACGCTGTGGCTGAAAGTCAGAGATCAGAGGTCAGAAACAGCCGTTCAGCAGTATTGCTGTAATCACTGATTCCTGACTTCTGACTTCTGACTTCTGACTCCTGACCCCTGACTTCTGACTTCTGACCCCTGACCCCTGACCCCTGACTCCCGACCCCTCATCTTGCGTCCACTTCGTCCGGCGGTTTATGTTTCGAGCGCCGGATCAACGAATACTTCACGGTGACTTCCTGATGCAATTTATAGATTTTTTGCGCATCGCCGTTGCATGCGTAATCCAGTTCGAAGGCGTATTCGTCGGACAACGAATCGAGCACGGCGAGTTTTGCATCGAACACCGCGGCGCCTTTCAACGTTTTGACCGCGGGATTGAGCGTCATGGTTACAGCGGGCGGGCCCACGTTGGGAATTATGTACGGCTGCCCGGCGGCGGATGGCGCAACGCGTTGAAACGTGTAGTCGGATTTTTCTTCCTTTGTCGCGACGAACGCAGCCGGCGAACGAATCGGGCGAATCTTGGCAGCCTCGGGGCCGTTGGTTAGAGGCGGCGCGCCGATCGTGAGCAGTACGTCCGCATCGTCGCCGCTGGCGACCAAACCGAGATTTTGTTCGACCAGTTCCGTCCACATTTTCCTGAGTTTGTTGCGCCAGAACGCGGCGTGCTCGACTTCTTTGAGCCAATCGTCCATGGTTTTCGGAATGCGCGAGTCGATGTGAATCACGCCGCTGGGATCGAGCACCACGTTCCAGCGCGCCACTTTGATCACGCCTTCCATCGTCCGCGCGACGGTCTTGGCTTTGTCGAGTTGCACCGATGGGTCATCGGCCGGGGCGAGAAACTGATACTCGTCCGGAATCGTGAGCTTGGGCGAATCGAAGCGCAGCACTGCTTTCACGCCGTTTGCGGCCTTGCCCGTGACTTCGAGAATCAAAACGGCTTCGAAGCCGAAATCGCGCGTGCCCGGATCGGTGTCGGTGCTGGTTTCTACGATGTGAATCAGCTTCGAATAATCGTAGCGATACACTTCGCCCGGCTTCCAGCCATACGCGAACGACGGCTTCGGCGTTTCAGCGTGCGCGCCGAATGCCGTGAACGCAAGCAGGATCGTGACCGAGAAAAATCGATTGAGTGAAACAACGGACATGCAGGCTTTAGCCCTCTGTAAACTCGCCCTTGCCCGGGCGCTCAATAGCCAGCTTTGCGACACGATAACGAATTGAGCGGAAGGTCATGCAGAGAATTTTTGCGGCGTCGGTCAAATTCCAATTGGTTCGTTCAAGCGCTTGAATGATCAGCGTGCGCTCCTGTTCGAGCAGGAACTTTTCCAAGTCCATGCCTTCGGCGGGCAGGGTGACTTGCGCCAGCGGCGCGGGGACGCTCACCGGCGCATTGACCGGCGCGTAGCCGGGGTACGGATAAACGCCGCTCTCCATTCCCGGCGCTTGCCCTTGTGGATACGGATGCGTCTGCTGCGGCGCGAACGGCTGCTGCGGCATCATGCCGGAACCGCGCACCCCCGACGAGGGCATCGCCGGCGTGATGTACGGATCGAATTGCGGCACCAGCGGCACGGGCGGATTGTTCGCGGCGAGGCCTGCGTTGAAATTTCGCGCGAACGAATCCTGCATCACCGGCTGTTGTGGGCGCTGCGGCTGCTGCGGGCGGAACATGGGCTGCTGTGCCGGCATCGCGGGCGTGTGCAACGGCCGGTACGCGCCGGACATACCACCGCCGCTCATGGGCAGCGTAATCTCCGCGGCGGTGATGCGTTCGCCGCGCGCCAGCGCGACCGCGCGTTCGATCGTATTCTGAAGCTCGCGCACGTTTCCGGGCCAGGGATGCGCATAAAGTTTTTCGATGGCGGCGTCGTCGAAGGCTTTGATCTGCTTGTTCGTTTTCTTCACGCAGCTTGCAAGGAAATGGCCGGCCAGCAGCGGGATGTCGTCCCTGCGTTCGCGCAGCGGCGGCAGTTGAACCGGAATCACGTTCAAGCGGTAGAACAAATCTTCGCGGAATTGGCCTTCGGCAACCATCGTGCTCAGGTTGCGGTTGGTCGCGGTGATGAAACGGACATCGACTTTCATGTCCTTGCTGCCGCCGACCGGTTTGAAGGTGCGCGTTTCGAGCACGCGCAAGAGTTTCACTTGCGTGGTCAGCGACATTTCGCCAACTTCGTCGAGGAACAGCGTGCCGCGGTCGGCGCGTTCGAAAACGCCTTCGTGATTGTTGATCGCATTGGTAAACGCGCCGCGGACATGGCCGAAGAGTTCGGATTCAAGCAGCGTTTCAGTGAACGCGCCGCAGTTGACTGGAATAAAAGCCTGATCCGCGCGCAGCGAATTGTAATGGATCGCGCGCGCCACCAATTCCTTTCCCGTCCCGCTTTCGCCCGAGATCAAAATCGTCGAATCGGTCGGCGCGGCCATTTCAATCAAGCGCGAGATGTCGGACATCGAGGCGGTGTTTCCAATGATGTCGAGAAACGGAACCAGCGAGCGCGGATTTTTTTTGCGCAGCTCGATGCGCTCCAACGCGCGCGAAACCGTGAGCCGGATTTCTTCGGTATCGAAGGGCTTGTTGATGTGCGTGTACGCGCCGAGACGCATCGCCTCGACCGCCGTTTCAAGCGTGCCGTACGCGGTGAGCACGATGCTCGGCAATTCAGGATTCTGATCTTTGAGCTGCCGCAGGAACTGCAAGCCGTCCATCTTGGGCATGCGCAAATCCTGGATGATCAAGTCGATCGGTTGCGTGCGCAGAATGTCGAGCGCCAACCGTCCGTCGTCGGTGGTGACGACTTCGTAGCCTTCGCTCTCCAGCACAAGTTTCAGCAGGCGTTGAATAGCCTGCTCGTCATCCAAAATCAGGATGCGCTTGCGCGAGGGCGGCGCAGCAGTTGGGCTGGGAGCAACACTGGGTTCAACGTTCATAACAGGCTCGGAGTGTAGCAGAAGAACGCGGTAAAAGCCAATTGCCTCTATACAATCGTCAAATTTGGGGCCTGCGTTAATAGATAAGATTGCGTTGCGGGGGGCGTTCCTACAGAGGGGATGAACACCGAATCGCGCGAACCTGCGCGGCTCAGCACTCATCGCTCATCGCTTTGCACTCAGGACTCTTTTCCAGGCCGGATGTTTTCCGATCAGTTTCAGCGCCTTCTCCGTGAGCGTCTTCCCCGGCTCCATCTTGAACCACGTGGACGCGCCGGACGGGTGGGGGAGGGGAATCGCGTCGCAGGCGTGGCCGAATTTTGTGGCGACGTGTTTCTTGCCGACGATTTCAGCCAGCGGCGCCGGCGGAAAAAATTGTTCGATCGCCAAACGCCCGACGGGAATAATCAGCTCCGGCTTCATCATCGCGATTTCGCGTTCCATCCAGCCCGAGCACGCGTCGATTTCATCCGGCGACGGCACGCGGTCGCCGCCGCCTTTGGCTTTGCCCGGAAAGCAGCGGCAGACGGCAGCCATGAACACATTGGCGCGAAAAGTTTTTTCGTCCACGCCTTGCGTTTCGAACCAGCGGAAAAGCATTTTCCCCGCGGTCCACGCGAACGGCCTTCCGAATTGCCCTTCGCGCGGGCCGGGCGCCTGTCCGACGAGATAAATTTTCGCCAGCAGCGGATGATGCGTCACGGCCGGGCCGATCATGCCGGGGCATTTTTTGCAGGCGAGCACTTCGGAGATATGGGCGTCGATATTTAACATTCAAATTCAAAATTCAAAATTCAAAATTCAAAATTCAAAGCTCAGCGAACGCGCGCTTACTTGAATCTTGAATCTCGAATCTTGAATTCGCCGTTAAAGCCGCTGCAGAATCATTCTCAAAACCTCATCCAGCGCCGCCGCGTTCGGCAGCGGGCCGGCGACGGTGTTGCTCTTGTCGGTCGCGAAGCGGCGCGTCCAATCGCTTTCCTTTGTCCACAGGTCGAAAACGTCGATGCCGCTGACGTTTCGCGAGCGGACCACGTTGGCCACGCGCTCTTGATACGGCTCGCACTGTTTTTCGCGCCACGGCTCGGGAATCACGCCGACGAGCACGATCTTCTCGACGCCGCCGGCCGTCAGCCGCGCCACGAGCGTGTCGAGCGCGCGTTCGAACGTGTGCAGCGGTGTCTGGCGCGCGACGTCGCCGATGCCAAGATTCACGACCGCAACTTTCGGCAATTTCTTATTCGGATTCGACGCGGTCAATTCGTCCAAATCCGCGAGCATGCGCAGCACGGGCCGGTAGCGGTGCGGCCCTTCAACATCGATCACCGTCCATTTCATGGCGGCGCGATTTTTCGCGAGCAGCGCGCTCAACCCGCCGGGCGCCGGCGTTCCGGGCGTGGAAGGCGCGCCTTCCACCAGCGGGTCGCCGATGAACAGCGCTTCGCTGGACGACACAGACGCCCGCGCAAGCTCGTCCCACACTCCCAAATGCCGGTGCGCGGCCTCGTCTTCGTGCGGAACCAGAATCACCACGCGCTCCAGCGCGGCTTTCGCCGCCGCTCCTTCCTGACCCCTGACTCCTGACTCCTTACCCCTGACTCCTGACCCCTGGCCCCTGGCCCCTTTCGCCGCGGGCGCGAACATCAACTCGCCGCCCTCCAATTCCAATTTCCCCGGCCACGCGGGCGCATTCGCGTTGACCATGCGGAATTTTTCGCGCTGGCATTCCACGCCGCCCACGACCAGCCGCAGCGACAATTGCGACGATGCGGAGACCGAATCCAATGTCGCGTTGAACGACGCGCGCAGTTTTTTGCGCCCGCCTTCTTCGGGCGTCGCGCTGAACACGCCCTGCTCGATGCCGTCCTGCTCGAAGAACAAATTGTATTCGCCCATCGGCCTCGGCAGCGGCGGCAGCAATTCGTGCCCCACGAAATCGACGGCGTCGAAGCGCGTTTTGTGGATGATCGCGGGCTTGGGGCTGAGCATGGTTTCGAGATGAATGTGGCCGGTTTCGTTCGGATACAAGAATTCCGGCGCGGATTTGACCAGCAGTTCCGCTTCCATGTCCATCACTTCGCGTTCCATCAGTTCCTTGGTGCCCGTCTTCAACGTCGGCCACGTGACCACGCGCGCCGGCGCGTCAAGCCCTTCGAATCTGAATTCAACTGGCTCGCCCGCCGGCACCCACACGCAGAGACTGCGCTGCCCGGGATCGCTGAGCACCGGCGTCATCTCCGAGGCGCTCGCGCGCAGCCGCGCCGAACCGGGCGGAACGGACATGCGCGCGCAAGCCAGCACGTATTCGCGCGCGGCGCCGTCGCCCAACTGCGCGCCCGCGCGGACGTGGCCCAGCGTTTCGATGTGGATAAACGGCGCGCATTTCTCCGGCCCGTTTTCAAAACCCGCGACCACGCCCGGCAGATAATTCACGAACGCCAGCGGCGGGATGCACAGCAGCGTGCGCGCGAACGGCGGCTGCCAATGCAGGCGCAAACCGAAGCGCCGGTCGTCGGCATTGGTCTTCGTCGCATCGGCGTTGGCTTCGGCGTAATGCACGACCACGCGATGCAGGCCCTCGGAAAGCTCGACGGTGTTGTTGAGTTTGAACGGCTCGCGGTTGTCGTCGGGCATGTCCGCTGAAATCACCGGCACGCCGTCGATGACCAGATGCACCGCTCCCGGCGTATCGATCGCGAATTTGTATTTCCCGCTCACCGGGCAGCGCAAAAAGCCCTCGTAAAGCGCGGCGTACATCGGCGGGTTGTAGATGTGGTTGGTGCGGTCGAAGATGTCGTAATCGATCCAGAAAAACGGGCACTCCGCGTCGTCGATGTTGGGCTGCAGGTCCGGGCGCTGCTGCACGTTCTTGCCCGGCGGCAGCGGAGCGCCGGCGGTCTGTTGCTCCATATTAAGAAAGCGTTGAAGCGTCAGCGGCGCGACTTGCGGCGGCGTGCCGCCTTTGTGCACAAAATCCGGCGTCGCCGTTACGCCGCGCAGATGCACTTGGATCGCCACTGGCCGCAGCGACAGCGCGCTGACTTCCGCCGGCGGTTTGGTCGATCCGGCATACAAGCAAAACCGGCGATGCCCCGGATATGTTGGGAAGACCACTTCGCTTTCCGAACCGCCCGGCGCCTTGTGCATATAAATGGGCACCAGATTTCCGTCTTCATCGAACAGCGCCACTCGTTCCGGCCGCGCCGCTGCACCTTCGCCGATCATCTTCAACGGCAGCGCCACGTTCGCGAACGTGTTTTCCGTGTCCACCAACCCTGCGCTTCCGGCTTCGCCCGGCGCTTCGACTCTGATGAAATACCGCTGCGTGTATTCCGCACAGCGCCAAGCCTTTAGCTTAGCCGGCACCGCGCACGGCTCTTCCGTGCCCATCGCGCAAGCGAATGGCAGAAAAGCCAGCATCATCGCTATAATATGGTGAGTGCGTCTCGACATCGGTCCTATTTCCAATTCAGAATACACCGCTTGCAAAAGTTGCACATTGTTTGTGGTCCCGCCTTTAGGCGGAACGATTTAGCAGCCAAACTCTCGTGCAAGAATTGCACACCGTTCCTTATCCCTTGCCGCTCTTTGCGTCTTCCTCCGCGCCTCCGAGCCTCCGCGTAAGAAAGAATTCCGTGCAAAAGTTGCACAACGTTCCTTAGCCTCTGCCGTTCTTCGCGCCTTCCTCTGCGCCTCCTTTGCGCCTTTGCGTGAAATCTGGTAAAAACTTGCACCTAGTGCACAGTCTCCACCGCCGGCGGACTAGGCGGAGCCGCATCGTGCGTCAACCCGTGCGTCGTCTTCTCCCAATACCACGGGTTCCAGAACAACTGCCAGAACCCCTTCACCGCCGCCCGCGAAATCATCACCCAATAAATCGGCATCAGCAGTGCGTACCCAAACAGCCGCCACAAATTCCGCTTCGCGCACGAAATCAAGCCCATCAGCACAATGATGAAATTCCCCAGAAACAGCACCACCGCCACCGGATAAAAAATCTGCGACACCAGCGACCACCGGTCCACCATCTTGATGTGCTCGATCATCGTCGCAAACGTCAGTTTCTGCGTAATAAATCCCCAGATCGAATTGTACAGCGTCACGCCGGTGTACGCGCTGTCCACCACGTTCTGGTGCAACAATTCCCACGTGTCCAAATGCTCGCGCACCGTCGATGTCCGTGTGAGCGGATAATTCGCAATTGACGACGGCAGTATCGCCGCAATGTCATGCCGGAATATGTACAGCAGCGTCAGCCCCCAGAAAATGAAATTCAGCAGCATCATCAGCGAAAGCCCGCCGACCGTGAAGCGGAACTCCAGCGCTTGCAGCGGCCCCAACTGCCGCCGCCCCTTCGCCCGCGCGATCAGCCGCTGCCCCAGCGACAACAGCGCAATCACGCCAAACGCCGCGCACAATCCCAAACTGCCCCACTCCGTGATCGCCGCCAGCGTCGGGTGCAGTTCCATCGTCATCGGCTCGGTCTTCACTTGAAGCGTGTAAAAATACAGCCACGCGCACACGCCCGCCATCAGCACCGACGGCAACCACGCATCCCGCGTGTGCACCAAATGCGTCTGAAAATACCCCTTGATCCAGCGGCTGCGCTGCCGCACCCAATTCCCATACTGGCTGTTCGCCTCTTCCCACGTCGTCGAATCCAGCACCTCCGTCGATTGCCCCTGCCGCGCCAGGCGAATCCCCAAGTCGCAATCTTCCGTGACGTTAAACGAATCCCACCCGCCGATCTGCTTGAGCACCTCCGTCTTGAAATGATTCGACGTCCCGCCCAACGGAATCGCCGCGTGGAACGAATGCAATCCCGGCAAAAACAGATCGAACCACGTCGTGTATTCCAGCGTGAAGAACTTCGTCAGCCAATTCTGATCGACGTTGAAATAATTGAGCTTCGCCTGCAAGCAAACCACGCGGTCCTTCTTCTGCGCTTCGAGCTTTCGAAAAACCACCACCGCCTTCTTAAGCTGGTCCGGTTCCGGTTGGTCTTCCGCATCGTAAATCACCAGATACTTCCCGCGCGCCGCCTCCAATCCCCAATTGCACGCCCGTGGCTTCGTGCGCGGCTGCCCTTTCGGAATCTTCGGCGCAATGATCACCTGCACGCACGGCGGCAGCGTGTGCAGCACCTCGTCGATCTTCGCCCGCGTCGGCGCGTCATCTTCTTCAAGCAGCAGTTTCACGTCCAGTTTGTCGATGGGATAATCGAGCTTCGTGACGGTGCGCGCGATCTTCTGCGCCACCTCCGGCTCTTTGTACATCGGCACCAAAATCGTATAAATCGGCAAATCCGCGTCCTGCAATGCGTTGATCTCATCGCGTGACACGCGGTGCTCGCCGGACTTCAGCAGTGCAAACAGCACGCTGGCCATGCGAAAGCCGACCACACCGCCATAGAACGCGCACAACGCAAACGTCAGCGCCGCAAATGCAATTTTCCAATCGAGGTTTATGGCGATCAGCAGCGCGACACAAAACAAGATGTAGAAAATGATTTGCCGGACATTGAACTGTTTGGCAGCGCACTCGTCCCTATACCGCGCATAAAATTCGCGCGTGTGCTTGTCGGAGCATTCCTCAGGCGTGAGCTTAATCGTAACCTCCGTTAGCGAGCCGCGACCGCAAGGGAGCAGGCATGGCGTGTCTGATGCATCTCCAACCGCGACCCGGTGGAAGCGGTCTTTCGTGTCTCGTGCATTACTATCAGAAATACACCCGCACGCCAGTGCGCAGCCACTGTGATTTTCATAAATTTTTCATTTATTTTTACAAAAATCGTGACCGGAAATGGAAAGAGTCAAATGCTGTCCCGCCGGCCCGAATGCAAAGCGCGGCCACGCATTCCTCGCGTCGCAGGTTAAAAAATTGAAACGCGGTCTATCGGCCCCATCTGCCCTATGAGGCCCATCGAATCGCACACTCTCCGCTCAAATTCCATTGACACGTCCTTAAAATTCTTCTATGACTGTTCTCAGCGTGCCGCCCGTGTTTCCTCGTCGCACACCGCACAACGGAGCGCAAAACATGGAATCTCTCACCCCAGAAGCAAAAGAACTCCTCGTCGCAGCCGTCGCCGGCGGCGGAGACATGCTCTACCTGGGTTCCGCCGGCTACACAATGATTCTGGCCAACAAAAAGGATTTCGTAAACCCCGAATCCGGCCGCACCACGGAAGAGTGGGAACACGCCGTGCTCGAACTGAAAACGCGCGGCTTCATCAAGGAAATGGGCCCAAACGGCGAAGTCTTCAAAGTCACCCAACTCGGCTTCATCGCCGCCCACGCCATCAACACCGGCACCTTCGACCAAAGCGCGCCGAGCGCGTAACAATTTTCGATTTGCGCGCGCGATTGAACCCCAAAAATATCCAACGCGGAATCGACCGAAGCGAAAATGAGTCCGTGAATTCACAACTCGCTCCCGCCGTCAGTTTATTCGCCGTTCGTGCGCCACTGGCCTTGCCAGTGCGGCCCCGAACCGCCCATTCGCAAAACATCGCCGCCCCGCATACACCTCAAATGCAACCGTCGCGCGAAGCGCCCCGCCGTTTTTAAATTTTAAATTTTAAATTTTGAACTTTGAATTTTGAATTCTACTCCCCCAACTCTCTCGCTGGACTTTCCACCGTTGCGCCGTATAGTTCTCCCTTCAACAACGGAGAACCAGCCGTGGCATCCGAAGAAACATCGGGATTCGTTTTGACCGCTTATCCGGGCAGGGGCCTTCCGCCGGATCGCAGCGATTTCGAAGACAAGGTGAAAGCCGAAAAAGCCTTCGCCGACGCGAAATTCGCCGCGATTCTGTGGGAAGCGCGCACCATCACGCAAGGCATCGGCTGGGTCAAGCTCAAAGAAAAAGAAGCGCCGCCACCCGCCCCGCCGGCTCCGCCGAAACCCGCGGCAGCAGCGACTTCAGCAGCGAAGCCTGTCGCCGCCGCTGCTCCGCCCGTTCCAAAACCACCCGCGCCGCCCGCAGCTTCAGCAAAACCGGCCGCGCCCGAAGTCGCTCCCGCGCTCGGCCCCGGCACCGCGCCCGCCGCGCCAGCCTCAGCCGTCGAATCCAGCGTCGCCGAAGTCGTCGGCCCCAGCGGTACGCCAGGTCAATAATCAGCGTTCTTGCGGGACGGGCTCGGAGGCCCATCCTACTCAGGACCCAGCACTCAGCACTCAGGACTCGCCCCTATGCCCGTCGCCTTTCAACCCTATGGAGTCTGGACCGCCCTCGTCACGCCGTTTCATGCCGACGGCAATCTGAATCTCGACGCCTTCAAACGGCAGGTGAATTTTCAGATCGCGGAGGGCGTCACGGGGCTCGTACCCGCGGGCACGACCGGCGAATCGCCGACGTTGAAGTGGACCGAACACAATCACGTCATCGAAGAAGCCGTGAGCATCGCAGCCCGCCGCGTCGGCGTGCTGGCCGGCACCGGTTCGAACAGCACCGAGGAAGCCATCGAAGCCACCCGCCACGCGCAGGAAGCCGGCGCGAGCGCCGCGCTCGTCGTGGATTGCTACTACAACGGCCCGTCGAGTCTGGAATTGCGCACCGAATATTACGAAGCCATTGCCGACAACGCGCCGAGCATTCCGATTGTCCCGTACATCATTCCCGGGCGCGTGGGCACCGAATTGAATGCGGCGGACCTCGCGATTCTGCACCAGCACGATCCCGCGCGCTTCCCCGCCGTGAAAGAAGCCACCGGAAATCTGGAGCGCATGAAACTCGACCGCGAATTGTGCGGCCCAAGTCTCGCGATTCTCTCCGGCGACGACGACTTGACGCTCGCGATGATCCAAGACAGCGCGATCAAAGCCTCCGGCGTGGTCTCGGTGATGAGCAACCTCGTGCCCGGCGCGCTGGTGCGAATGGTGAAAGCCGCGAGGGCGGGGGAGTGGGGTAAGGCTGAAAAAATCTCCGCGCAACTCACGCCGCTCTTCAAACTCGTCGGCTGCAAAGTGCCCGGCACGCGCCGCCTCAGCGATGGGCGCGGCGTTTCCGTCGAAGATCGCTTTCGCAATCCAGTGCCAGTGAAGGCCATGATGGAAGGGCTGGGAATGAGCGTCGGCCCCTGCCGCCGGCCGCTGGGCCTGATGAGCGTCGCCGCCGTCGAGACGTGCCGCGCGGCGCTGAAAACCGTTTACAAGACTGCGCCTGATGTGCTCACGCCGATCGAGCAAGCCTTCGACGTGAAGATTTCCGCGCGCTTGAACGACGATGCCGTCTGGTCGGCGCTCGCGCGTTGATCCGTCAAAAATAGTGAACTTCTCGTGAAACGCGGCGCGCTTTGCGCCGTCTAACCTCGTGAAGCCCGCACAACAGCGAATATGGGAGAGGCCATGCCCAACGAATCGCAGCCCGTGCAGCCCAACGATCCGAACCAACAACCGCCGCAAGCGCAGCCGCGCGTTCCGTCGGGCCTGCACCCGCAGCCGCGCGTGCCGACGGGACAGCATCCTCGTTTGCCCACCGGAGCGCAGCAGCGCGTGCCCACCGGCCAATACCGTCCGCCGACGGGCCAATACCGCCCGCCGACCGGCCAATACCGGCCAACCAGCGGCCTTCATAACACGCCGTATTATCCCGCGAAAAAGAAAAGCGACTCCGCACTTTACGTGATCCTCGGCCTGGTGCTGGTCGCGGTCGGCGTGATTTATTTTGTCGTGCGCGATCCTTGGGAAGCGAACAACAGGGCGCTCATTCTCCAATTGAAAAGCGAAGGCGACGCGCTGCGCACCACTCAGAAACAAGTCGCGGCATACAAATACGAAAAGTTGATCAAACTGGTCGGCACGCGCACGCTCAGCGATCCGCAACTCGTTGACGCGTACAAAGAAGCCAGACAGTTGCACGAGCAGCTTCAAAGCGAGATCACCGACGCGCGCTACGCCGAAACGCGCCAGACCGAGACCAAAGCCAACAACGATTACGCAAAATACACCGCGAAGGCGCAGCCGTTGTTGGATGCGATGATGCGTGTGAAAGTTGACGCCGATGCGAAAACGGACATGGCGCGCTACGAGGATGACTTCAAAGAAGTCGCCGTGCAGTACGAGCGCTGGGAGAGAGCGTTGGATGGCGACGAAGCGCGCTATCATTCAGCGCGCTTGTTCGCGGTCCTGCGCGACAGCTACAAAACCGGCTTGAGCTGGTGGGCGATCAAGACGGCGAAGAAGATGCCCGACGCCTTGTACGCCGATTACATGCGCGACCAGGAATGGTCGAGGGCCGAGTATGCATTGAAAAAAATCAAGGTGTGCATGGACGCGAAAGAAGCCGTCGAACGCAAAACCTGCGGCCCCTGCGAAGGCACCGGCCGGATCAAATGCCCCGTTTGTCTGGGAACGGGCACCTGCCCCTATTGCAAGGGCAAAGGCAATCCCGATCTGAATTGCTGCACCAACGGCGTCTGCGACGCCTGCAAAGGCCGCAAAGATTCGCAATGCGCAATCTGCAACGGCCAAGGCATGTTCCCGCCGAAATGACAGGAGTCGGGAAGCAGGAATCAGGGGTCAGGAATCAGGAATCAGAAACGGCGGCAAACCGCTGCGCGTTTTTTTCTGACCCTAGACCCCTGACCCCTAACCCCTAACCCCTAACCCCTAACCCCTAACCCCTAACCCCTAACCCCTAACCCCTGACTCCTGACTCCTGACTCCTCACTCCTGACTCCTGAAAACAAAACCGGCTCCCAAGTCTGAGTTGGGAGCCGGCCGGTGATTAACAACGCTGTCTCGCGTAAAGGAGGCCCGTCAGCCCCGGGACTTAACCCGGCGGTCTGCGTCTTAAGGCCGATCAACGGTGCTTAAAGATCGGGCCTATTCACGCGGCCTGTGCTTTTGAAGGCTGCTCGGTTTTTGCCGAACAGCATCAAGAGGTCGATCCAGCGCGGATTGCTCCGCGGACCAATCCTTCTTTTGGTGAGCACTTGCTAAGTTACGTCCGGCGTTACGCGGACAGCAACCTCCGTTCACCGTAGGGTCTACTACTCACTGGATCACCTCCTTCGTATACGGGCCCCCTGTCTGGCCCTGACCGCTGGAGAGCGGCAACCCGGGGGCGCTCCGAAGGAGCACTGTATCCACGCGGGCTTGCGGAACCATCAGGTGTAAAATTGTCACGCTGCCAGCGTCCTGGTCAGCACACACTTCCACTAAACCACATGGCAAAGCTTTGTCAACCGATTTGAATAAAATATTTTTTGCGAGACTGCACTTTCAATTTTCGTGAGGCTTCGTGAGGCGCTTGGAATGGAAACTCCGCAATGATTCAATACAATGCTTCGATGAATTCAAAGCCGCCGCAGCCTTCAGGCTTTAAAAAGCCCTTCGAAAATCCCGGCGGAGTCCTGCTCATTCTGGGGTTGCTTGGCGTGACCTTCGTCGCCTTCGCGCAATTCTTCAATCGCCGCGCCAATCCGCCGCCGCCCAACATCCCCGCGCCCGTCACCACGCCGATGCAATCGGCCGGCGCGAACAAGTAACCGCCGTTCATTTTGCATTTTGCATTTTGAATTGCGGTCGCCGCCGTTCATTTTGAATTTTGAATTTTGAACTTTGAATTATCTAACCGCCCCATCCCTTCGAGCCAATACTTGCGATACGGCAGCAGCAGCGCCGCAAAAATCAGCGCGCCCAATGGCACTGCAATCCACACGTTCAGCCAATACAGCGGAACGTACAACGCGCCGAGCAGACTCAAGAACAGCACCGACCGGCCGATTCCATCGCGATACATTTTTACATGCTCATTCTTAAAGATCAGCCGGAACAACATCGCCACCGCATAGAGCTGCGACAAGATCGTCGCCGCGGCCGCGCCGTGCATCCCAAAATGTGGAATCAGCAGCACATTGCCGAGGATGTTCACCGCCGCGCTCACCGCGTACACGTACATCACTTTGCGCTGCTGGCCAAGAATCTCCAACGTCTGCCCCAGCAAACTGAAATACGCCGCGCACAAAATCAACGGGCTCAACACGCGAAAAATCGGCCCGGTCTCGGTGAATTTGTCGCCGTACAGCGCCAGCATCAATCCGTTTCCGACGACCGCTCCGCCAATCGCGATCCCGCCAAACAAAATCGTGAACCCGCGCAGCGTCCCATTAATCAGCCAGCCCGCGTGGCCCGCGTCGCGATCCGCTTTCGCTTTCATGATCTTCGGAAACAGCGCATGGCAGATCCCGCCGTTGAGCACGTTCAAAACCATGATGATCCGCGTCGCCGCCGAATACGCGCCCGCTTCTTTCAAACTGTAATGCCGCAGCAGCACCGTGTCGAAATGCAGCATCGCCATCACAAACAGCGACGAGAGCGCGAACGGAAATCCATTGCGAATCAGTTCGCGCCAATCCGCTTTATGCAAGCCGCTGAGCACCGTCGGCGCGCAACCCTTCGTTCCATAAATCGACGCGAGCGCCTCAAGCGCATTCGCCGCCGCGTAAATGTAGAGCGCTTGATACGCATTCGCCATGCGATTCAAGAACAGCAGCACGCCGATCAGTTGCGCGGTGCGACTAACCAGCGGCAGCGTGGATTCCAGTGCCATGTGCCCCTGCGCCTGCGCAGGACGGCGCAGCAATTCCGAAAAATCATCGAGGAAAAAAGCCAGAAACGCCGCGCACACCGCCAGCGGCCGCGCGTTGCTCCATTGGTTGAGCACGTCGCCGCCCATCGCCAGGCTCAGCGCCAGCAAGCCCATCGCACACTTGAGCACGATCAACTGCGTGAGCAGCACGCGACGGCCCCGTTCATCGCGGTCGTGCCAGCGCTGCAAGAGCGTCATGCCCGCGCCCAAATCCATCATCGGCGCGAACAAGCTCACCAGGCTGAAAAAATAGTTGAATTCGCCCAGCCCCTCTTCGCCAAAATGCCGCGACATCACCAGCACAATCGCCAGGCTCATCAGCTTGTCGAGCAGCCGCGAGCCGGCGACGAGGGTGCCCTGTTTGAGTAGGCTCATTATCCCTGTGTGCGGCGAATGGCCGTCACGAACGATGACATTTTAGCAATGATACCACGCCCGCCGCTCTGATGCCGCTCTTTCCAATCCTGTAACAACCGGAATCTAGTGGAACCGTCGCATCTCCGCTATACGATTCACGCGGATTAGTATCGGCAACCAGAGCCGCGCACGTAAGTAAGCGGCCGGTTGCAGCGACGGAATTGTGGAGAGTCATGGCCCCAAAAGTTCTGCTCGCATTGACGCTCGATTTTCCCGGTGTGTCCCGCCTTCCTTCGATTCTTTCCCGCCACGGATTTCAAGTCTCCACTTTTTGTCCGCCGCAATTCCTTCTTCCGCTCTCGCGTTTCGTTCAAATTCGCCACGCCTGTTCGAGCGATGCGAGAGCTGCTATCGAATCGCTGCGCCTTCATTTTGAATCCAACATTTACGACGCGGTGATCCTCGGTGACGACGCGCTGCTCGAAGCCGCCGCGCAGCGTGCGGACGAAGCATGGACCCATGCGCTCTTTCCAATCGACATCCGCCGCGTGCCGGCGTCCGTCCTGTATTCAAAAGCTGCTTTTTTTCGAACGCTCGAACCCAGCGGCCTCGCACTTCCGCGCACGCGCATTGGCCGCGATCCCAGCGACGCGCGCGACGCCGCAAACGAAATCGGTTTTCCGCTCATCTTCAAAGAAGAGCGAGGCTACGCCGGCATGGGCGTGCAACGTTTTTTCGACCAAAGCACTCTCGACCAATTCCTCGCGCAGCGTACCGCCGGAGCGCCGGCTTCCAGCCGGCCCGCAGCACTCGGAGCACCGGCTTCCAGCCGGCCCGGTTGTCCAAGCGCGTGGCTGCTCCAATCTGAAATCCAAGGCCGCATCGCCACCGCCGACGTGCTCTTCGACCGCGGCCTTCCGCGCCTGTGGGCTTTCTCCTACGCGTTGAACACGCGCAACGGAACATTCGGCCCGTCCACCGTCCGCGAATTCGCCGCAATGCCCGACGTCGAACCGATTCTCAAAACCGTCGGCTTGCTTACCGGCGCTCACGGCTTTGTTGGTTTGGATTTTATCCACGAACAACCGTCCGGGCGCCTCGTCCTGCTCGAAATGAACTGCCGCCCCACCGCCGGCCACGCCCTCGCCGCGCGAGCGGGAATCGATTTCGGAAAGGAATTCGCCGCCATGCTGCGCGGTGAAAAATCATCCGCGCAAAATCCGCCGCGCATTCGTCCCACGCGCGTGCCCATGTTTCCCGAAGATTTCGACCGCGCGATTACCGACAAAGATTGGCCAGCCCTCTTCAAATGGATCTGCGTCCCGTGGTACTGGCGCCACATGCCGCTGAACGATCCACGCGTGATGCTGCGCCACGCAGGCGACACATGGCGGCGTTTCGGAAAATGGGTGACGCGCTCGTAGAAATAATTGTGGTGCAGGCTTCCAGCCTGCAGCTATAGAGCGGATTCCGAATCCGTGAAGACTTTGTCCTTTGCCCTGAAAGGGCCAAACATCTTAGCCCAGGGCGTGAGCCATTGGTATCGGCACCAAAGATTTGAAAAAGCCCTGAAAGGGCGCCACGCGAATTCCACGCGCTTCCGAAATGCGCTCTAATGCGCGAATCCCCGCTCTTCCTCCGGCAGCGGCTGCCCCGCAGTTTCCGGCGCCCAAATCAGCGCGGCCATTCCAATCAGATAGCAAGACGACACAATCAACGCCGCCACACGAAATTGATGCATCTCCGTTTTGCCGGCCAGAGCGCTGCCCAAAAGAGTCAAAAGTATCGGCCCAGTCGCCGACACATAGCGCCCCACATTGTAACACAGTCCCGTCCCGGTCGTGCGCAGCCGCGTCGGAAAAAGCTCCGGGAAATAAATCGCATATCCGCCAAACGGCAGCAGCATGCAGAATCCCTGGATCGGCCACATGTAATAAATGTTCGACGGCTTGTGAAATTGAGTCATCACGTAGACGACGCTGGCCCATGCCAGAATAAATGCAAATAAAAATGCCTTGCGCCGCCCAAACCGCGTCGCCGCGTACGCAAAAATGAACATTCCCGCAAACGCGCCGAACTGATACAGAATCTCGCCATCGCTGATCAGCTTCTTTTTGTTCAGCGCCAGTTTTAATTCGTGGCGCGAGGATTCGCTCAATGCCGCGCTGAGCGCGCCGTTCTTGTCCGCCTCCGGCGTTTGGATGCCGGCGGCCAGCGCGCTCCACTGCTGTTTCTCTCCGGCGGATAATTTCTCGACGAGCGCCGTTTGCGATTTGAGCTCCGGTTCGTCGATTATCGCCGCAATTTTCGGCGTGGTCGCATCATCCACATCGGGAATCATCGACCCAATCAACTCAGGCATGTAAAACCCGATCGACCACAAGCCAATCACACCCGCGATCGCAATACACATTCCACATATCGCGTTGCGCCGCCAGCGCGGATGCGCGAAGACTTCGCGAATGCCGCCCATCTTTACTTCCTGACCCTGCGCCCTCGCCTTCTCGGCGTCGGATTTCGCCTTTGTCCACCGCTCCGGCTCTTTCATCCCAAACCGCACCAGTACCGCCAGCAGCGCGGGCGCCACGCCAACGAGGTACAATTGACGCCAGCCGAATTTTGCATCGCCGTGTCCGATCTTGCCCGCGAAATAGAGATACAGTCCCGCGCCGTAGCCGAAAAGCCACGCGCCCATCACGTTGCCCACGGCGGAAAGCGCCTGCAACATTCCGAGCGCTTTCGTCCGCGCCGAATTCGGCATGACTTCAGCCAGCAGCGCCGCGCCCGCCGCAAATTCGCCGCCGACGCCAAGGCCCGTCAAAAATCGGAAGATCCCAAATTGCCACCAATTCTGAGCGAACGCGCTGAAGCCGGTGAAAAATGCATAAACAAAAATCGTCAGCGCCATCGTCTTGGCGCGGCCCCATTTGTCGCCGATGACTCCAAAAATCAACCCGCCGCTGGCCCAGCCGAGAATAAAAATTCCAGTCACCAGCCCGCCGTAGGTGCGCATGTCGTCGCCGCTTGCGCCCGGCATAAATTCCTTCATCGCATACGCGCGCGACGCCGTGAATATCTTCTGATCCATCGTGTCAAACAGCCAGCCCATCGAGCAGAGCGCAAACACGTACCAATGGTAGCGGTTCAATTGCTTCCACCACGGCCGCCCATCGTAAATGGGCGCGTGCGCGCTGGGCGGCGCTTCCTGACTCATGCGAATTCCTCGTGTCTGAAAAAAATCGGGCGCTCGTTGTATCGCATCGCGAACAAAGCGCCAAGGCGCAAAACGCTGTGGTGGTTCTCGTATAGGCCCTATAAGTCCTATAATTCCTATACGGCCTATTGGCCGTTACGCCAGCACCTGCTTAACGATCTTCGCCCCTTCCACGCCCGTCAGCCGCGCATCCAAGCCCTGAAATTTGTACGTAAACCGCTCATGATCGATGCCCAGGCAATGCAAAATCGTCGCATTCAAATCGTTCACATGCACCGGGTCCTGCGTGACGTTGTAGCTGAAGTCATCGGTCTCGCCAAAACTGATGCCGGGCTTCACGCCGCCGCCGGCCAGCCACATGCAGAAATTGCGCGGGTGATGATCGCGGCCGTAATCGTCCTTCGTCAATTTTCCCTGCGAATACACAGTCCGCCCGAATTCGCCGCCCCAGACGACCAGCGTTTCGTCGAGCAAGCCCAGCCGTTTCAAATCCATCACCAGCGCCGCCGTGCCTTGATCGGTGTCGGCGGTTTGGTGTCCCAATTCGTACGGCAGCTTGCCGTGCTGGTCCCAGCCACGGTGCAGAATTTGCACGACTCGCACGCCGCGTTCGACCAGCCGCCGCGCCAGCAGCGCGCTGTGCGCGTAGGTGCCGGGCTTCTTCACCTCCGGGCCGTACAAATCGAGCACGCTTTGCGGCTCTTTCGAAAGGTCGATTAATTCCGGCACGCTCGTCTGCATCCGAAACGCCATTTCGTATTGAGCGATGCGCGTCTGCGTTTCGGGATCGCCGAAGCGCTCGTAATTGCGCGCGTTGAGTTTGTTCAGCGCATCCAGCATGGTGCGGCGGTCCGACGGATCGACGCCGTCGGGATTTTTGAGATACAGGACAGGATCGCCCGACCCGCGCAGCGCGACGCCGTTGTATTTCGTCGGCAAAAATCCGCTCGACCACATGCGCGTGAAGAGCGCCTGGCCGTTGCTGTCCTGTGGAAATTGCGGCGTGAGCACGACGAACGCGGGCAGGTCGTTGTTCTCGCTGCCCAGCCCGTACGCCAGCCACGACCCGATGCTCGCGCGCCCGGGCGTTTCGTTGCCGGTCATCACGAACGTGCACGCCGGATCGTGGTTGATCGCGTTCGTATTCACTGTTTTGATCAGCGCAATATCGTCCACGATCTTCGACGTGTGCGGGAGCAACTGCGAATTAATCCAACGCCGGCATTTGCCTTCCTGCGTGAATTTGAATTTCGACGGCGCGACCGGAAAACGCGATTGCCCGCTGGTCATCGTCGAAAGCCGCTGCTGGTTGCGCACGCTCGGCGGAAGTTCCTTGTCGAAATATTCCGCCAGCCCCGGCTTGTAATCCCACAAATCAAGCTGCGACGGCGCGCCGTTCATGTGCAGATAAATGAGCGCCTTCGCTTTCGGCTTGAAATGCGGCAACCCCGGCAGCGGTCGATGCACGCGCGCGACGGCCTTGTCGTCCGCGCGAAGTTTCGATCCCGCCAGCATCGCGAGCGCAAGCCCGCCAAAACGAAGGCCCGGGCCGGCGAAGAATTGGCGGCGGGTTTGGTGGGCGTGGTAGTCGAAGAGAGGGTTCATGATGTTTACCAAAAATTGATTGTACAACAACGGTCAAAGAACTAATCGAAGATTGCCTTTATCTCTCCACCTGAAATCGAAAACAATTCCCAAGTAATTGGCTTCTTAGGGTCCTTCTCAACGTGAGCGATAAGTTGTCGCATTCGATCACGCGTGGCGCGATCCTTTTGCGGAAACAGGACCATAGTCTCTCGTTCGGGGACGCTTGCAAGAATTTCATCTGTCCCAAGAGTTTTTCTAGCCCAAGAAAAGAGATTCGGTAACACAAGGCAGGATGCTGCAAGCCAATGTGATCCCCATACTACAAATTGAGTCCCGTCTGGAGCTTTGTGCGCCGTTTTCTGAATGGCGCTTTCGTCAGTGGCGAGTTTTTGAAGGTTTAGCACGGCTTTTTGATGCGCCTCATCAATACTCATACCGTGCTCATTAAGCATGTCTGGAGTTACGCATCCGCAAATGTTGTCGAAGTCGATGACCAAGCTTAGATAGGTATTGTGTCCAAGCGCCCTAAAAAATCCTTCCGGCGGCTTGGGCATAAATGCAAGATAGCCCTCGGGCACAACGTACGGATAGATTTTGCTTGTATGCATATTCAATTCCTCGTCACCGTCTCATCCAAATTCAAAAGCATGTTCACCACCAGCGTGTACGCTGCCAACTCCTCCGGCTTCGCGTTTGCTTTCGGTTTCGATTCGCCTTGCGCAATCAAATTCTTCGCCGCCTCCGCGTCCTTCGCGTAGCGTTCCAAATGCGCCTGCAATTCCGCTTTGACGATCGCCAACTCGTCCGCCTCCGGCGCGCGCGCCAGCAGCGTGCGATAGGCGAAGGCGATGCGCTCGTCGGCGCTCGCGCCGCCGTCGCTCAGCAGGCGCTCGGCGAAGGCGCGCGCGGCTTCGACGTGCTGGACGTCGTTCATCAATTGCAGCGCTTGCAGCGGCGTGTCGCTGCGTTCGCGGCGCGTGCAAGGTTGCTCGCGGCTGGGCGCGTCGAAATTGCTCATGAACGGCGGCGGCGCGGTGCGTTTAAGGAAACAATAGATGCTGCGGCGATACAGCGCGCTGCCGGTGTCGCGTTTGTAGAAGCGCGTATTCGAGCCGACGAAGCCGACGGGTTCCCAGATGTTGTCGGGCTGGTACGTGCGCGCGCCTTTGCCGCCCATGGTCAGGTCGATCAGGCCGCTCACATAGAGCGCGTTGTCGCGGATTTGTTCGGCATCCAGCCGCAGCCGCGGCCCGCGCGCGAGCAGGCGATTTTCGGGATCGAGCACTGTACCGCCGGCTTCCAGCCGGCCCGAATCATGCCGGCTGGAAGCCGGCGGTACAAATACCGAGCTTCGCCGGAACGCATCTGATGTGACAATCCCGCGCACCAGCGCCTTCACATTCCATCCGTTCTCGCGGAACGTCACCGCCAGAAAATCGAGCAATTCCGGATGGCTCGGCGGCTGCCCCTGCGAACCGAAATCGCCGCTCGTCTTCACCAATCCGGTGCCGAAGAATTGCTGCCAAAAATGATTGACCGCCACGCGCGCGGTAAGGGGATTTTCAGGCGCGACGATCCAATGGGCCAAATCCAGCCGCGTCGCCCGCGCTTTTGCGTCGCTCTTTTTCAGCGGCGGCAAGACAGCCGGCGTGTTCGGCTCGACTTTATCGCCGGGCTTGTCGTACTGCCCGCGCATCATCACGAACGAATCGCGAGGCTTGGCCAGATCGTTGTAGACGAATGTGCCCGGCGTGTCCTTATCGAAGGCATCGCGATCGGCTTTGAGCTTCGCCAATTCCTGCGCGGGCGCTTGCAGTTCCTTCTTTGAATCGACGCACACGTTTTGCAAATAATAAACGAGCACTTTCTTCTCGCTGTCGTTTGTACCGCCGGCTTCCAGCCGGCCAGAATCTTGCCGGCTGGAAGCCGGCGGTACAGACAGCGGCCCGGCTTTCAGCAGCGCGGCGATGTCCTTCGGCGCTTCGGGCGAATCTTTTCCCGCGCGTTCCTTCCACCACGCAGCGAACGACCGCCGCGGATCGCTGGCGGGATCGCTCTTGCCCGTCACGCCCATTTTGTCCCAATAGACCGTGCCGCCGGTGAGCGTCAGCGCGATGCCGCTGATTTTTGTTTCCACGCTCAATCCCAGTTTGCTCGCCGGGAAACTCAGCTTTACCCACTTGCCCGCTTCCGGCATCGCGCCAATCTTCACGCGCTGCGTTGTATTCTTCGCGCCCCAATCGATCGCCTCGTAATCGCCCCACACCGCGCGGTGCTTCCAATCGCCGCCGGTGTGAAATTGCAGCATGATCGTTTTCGGCGGGTCTTTCGGATCGACATAGACGTGACAGAAAATTTCGGCGTCCTGCGGCAGTTCAATTGGCGCCGCGCCGCTGTCATAATAATCCTGCGCGAGGCCTTTGTCCGAACGCTTCAACGCGCGCGTGCCCGAAAAAACCGGCGCGCCTTGAGCCGCGGTCAGCCACGCAGTCGGCTGGCCGGGACTGGCCTTCACCGCCGCGCCCTTGGGAAAATCGTCATCGAGCCACACATCTTCAATGCTGGAAACCGGCGGTTTCGTCGCGGCTTTGGCGGGATCCTCATAGGCGATTGCCGCTGTCTTCTCGTCGAGCGCTTTTTGTTTCGCCGCGAGTTGCGAATCGAATTCGGCGAGCTTCTTCTCGTGTTCCGGAGTCGCCAGCCGCACGGACGGCGCCGTGAGCAGCGCGTTGCCGTCCATGCCCGGATCGGCGGCCGAATTGAAGAACGCGTACATCGAATAAAATTCCTTCTGCGAAATCGGATCGTATTTGTGATCGTGGCACACCGCGCAGCCGGCGGTCATGCCCAGCCACGTCTGCGTCATCGTCGCGGTGCGGTCCACAGCGTAGCGATAAATCAGCTCCTCATTAATGGAGCCGCCTTCACCGGTGGTGATGTTGCAGCGGTTGTAGCCGGTCGCGACGACTTGTTCGCGCGAGTGGTTCGGAATCAAATCGCCTGCGAGCTGATCGACCGTGAATTTGTCGAACGGCTCGTTGGAATTAAACGCGTTGATGACCCAATCGCGGTACGCCCACATCTGCCGTTCGTTGTCGAGATGCAAACCGTGCGTGTCGCCGTAGCGCGCGAGATCGAGCCAGTGCCGCGCCATCTCTTCGCCAAAGCGCGGCGAGGCCATCAGGCGGTCCACCAAATCTTCGTAGGCCGTCGGCGATGTGTCCGCTAAAAATGCATCGACCTCCTTCAGCGTCGGCGGCAATCCGGTCAGCGCAAACGTCACGCGCCGAATCAAAATCTCGCGGGGTGCTTCCGTCGCGGGTTTCAACTCCGCGGCTTTCAGACGCGCTTGCAAAAAGGCGTCGATCGGATTCGGCGCGCCGTCGATGTTCGGCGGCTCGATTTTGACCGGCGCTTCGTACGCCCAATGCTTCTGGTATTTCGCGCCTTGAGCGACCCAGCGTTTGATCAACTCTTTCTGCGCGGCGGTCAGCGTTTTGTTCGAACTTTTCGGCGGCATCAAGCCTTCGCCGCCGAAGATGCGTTTCACGGCTTCGCTTTTTTCCGGATGGCCGGGAACAATTGGCAGTTCGCCATCGTCGGTCGGGCTGAACGCGCTTTCCGGTTTGTCCATGCGCAGGCCGCCTTTTGCTTTGGCCGGCCCGTGGCAAAGAAAACACGTATCAGACATGATCGGGCGGATGTCGCGGTTGAATTGGACTTCGTCGTCAGACGCAAAGGCAATGAAAAATGAAAAATGCAAAATGCAAAATGAGAAAAGCGCGATGAGGGTGGACCTTGCGCGAGAGGTGCGATTGTTCAAAGACATGCAGCCATTCCCCATTACCTTCGTACACTATACAAACGAAGACGCGCGAGGTTAGATAAGTTTTGCGCAGGAATATTAATATTTTGCGTCAGGAGCGGCGGCACCCCTGCCGCCGTTATTCCTCATTCTAACCCGCGGCGGCAAGAGTGCCGCCGCTCCATTCACTCTTTCCGCCGCGCGCGCTTTTTGCCGCCCATCGCGCCTTCGTCGCGCAGCTTCACCTTCCAGCCTTCGATTTCCTTGCGCACAAATTTCGGATTCGGCGAACCGCTCGACGCATACGTGTTGACCGCGCGCTTGGCGCTCAACACCGAGCGCGCCTCCTCCGTCAAAAACGAATGCGCCGCGCGCAATTCGTCCACGCGCAAATCCGATAGCTGCCGCCCCTGGTCCTCGGCCAGCTTCACCAAACCGCCCACGACGTGATGCGCCTGCCGAAACGGAATGCCTTTGCGCACGAGGTACTCCGCCAGCACCGTCGCGTCCATGTAGCCGAGTTCGCACGCCTCCAGCAGCCGCTCCGTTTTGAACGACACCGCGCGCAGCAGCGGCTCGAGAATTTCCAGCGAGCCTTTGAACTGCTTCGTCGAGCTGAATAGCAATTCTTTGTCTTCCTGAAAATCGCGGTTGTATGCCAGCGGCATGCCCTTCGTCAGCGTGACCAGATGGCTCAGCAGCGCCACGGAGCGCCCCGTTTTGCCGCGAATCAATTCCAGCACGTCCGGATTCTTTTTCTGCGGCATGATCGAACTTCCGGTGCAAAACGCGTCGTCGATGGCGATGAAACTAAATTCGGTGGTCGCCATCAGCACAAAATCTTCGGCCAGCCGCGACAGATGCAGCGCGCACGCCGTCATGCAAAACGCGAATTCGAGCAGGTAATCGCGGTCGGCGGTTGTGTCCATCGAGTTGCGCGTGACGCCGTCGAATTCAAGCAGCTTCGCAACCATCGCGCGGTCGATCGGCAGCGACGTGCCCGCCAGCGCGCACGCGCCCAGCGGCAAAATATTCGCGCGCTTGCGGCAATCGGCGAAGCGCTCGCGGTCGCGGTCGAGCATCTCCACGAACGCGAGCAAATAATGCCCAATCGTGACCGGCTGCGCGCGCTGCAAATGCGTGTAGCCCGGCATCACGTCGTCGGAATGTTTGTCGGCGAGCTCGACCAGTGCCGCCTGAACCAGCGCGAGCTTGTGGCGGATCTCGTCGATCTCCTCGCGCAGCCAGAGCCGTTCGTCGAGCGAAATCTGATCGTTGCGTGAGCGCGCCGTGTGGAGTTTGCCGGCCGTCTCGCCGATCTTCTCTTCGAGCGCCTTCTCGATGTTCATGTGGATGTCTTCAAGCTCCGGCCGGAACTTGAACGCGCCGCTCTCGATCTCCTGCAAAATCTCGTTCAAGCCGCGAAGGATCAACTCCATGTCGTCGCGCGTGATCAGGCGCACTTCGCACAACATGCGCGCGTGCGCCATCGAACCGGCGATATCGTGGCGGTACAACACCCAGTCGTACGAGATCGACTCGGTGAAGGCTTCGGTGCGTGCGTCCGTGGCTTTGCTGAAGCGCCCGCCCCAAAGTTTTTCGGGAGATTCTTTTTTGGATGACACAGCTCTTCTGAAATCCTCGGCGCCCAGTTTTGCCAGGCGCGACGCTGAAAAAATCAACGGCCCGTGGTGCAGGCGTCTCGCCTGCACCTGTTTCGCAAAGCGAAACGTCGTTGTCGCCCCGGAGGGGTTTGAGATGGTAGCCGGGGGTTGAGGGCGTACTCGCCCGATACCCCCGGTATTGTTCCGTGCGCACCTCGACCCCGGAGGGGTCGAAGAGGGCAGCAGCAGAGCGGACGGTGGTTATTTCTTCTTCGATCTCAATTTGCGGTTGCGGCGTTTTTTGCTGCCGATTTTGCGCCGGCGGCGCGGTTTAAATGCCATGCGAACGTTCCTCAGATAAAGTTGACACAATCAATGCGAAGCGACGGGCCGCGCGCGACAAGTGTCTGGGTAATGGGTGTTCGATTATGCAGAGGTGTAAAGAAATTGCAAAAACGATTTTACGCACCAACCGCGCTCGCCAATTTTCTGCCGCGGTAAATCCTCCAGCACAAAATCAACCCGCCAATAAAACCCGCGCCGTAGCTGGCCAGATGCATCCACAGGTCCGTCAGGAACGCGGCGTGCTTGTCTGTGGGAACGCGCGAAGCAAGTGGCTCCAGCAAGTACACGGCGCCGGATTGCGCCGCAAGATAACCGACAAGTCCCGCAAGCAGGGAAATGCCCGCCATGCAAAAAAGCAGAATCGATAGCGGGCGGATTAACGATCTAGCGGAACGTTTCGGCCGCTCTCCGCACCGCGCCGCACATGCCATCGGAATACCGAGCAGCAGCCCGACCCACCATGTTGCAATCACGCCCCATCCCAATGCCAGAAGTGTTGGATCGTCAGTGTCGAAGATGCGCGGATGCCCGATCGTAAAATACTCAACGCAAATCCGCGCCGTGAGCTGGTCGTGAACCACGCCGTAAAATATCGCCGCACCAATGCAAAGTAGGATAATGTAGAGCGACTGCAACTTCTGACTCCTGACTCCTGACCCCTGACCCCTGACTCCTGACTCCTGACCCCTGACCCCTGACTCCTGACCCCTGACCCCTGACCCCTGACCCCTGCTCACTTCGGCGCCTCAAACGCCCCTAGCAACTTCCCGTCGTTGCTGTCCCACGCGCGCAGCACGCTGTCGTCGCCGCCGGCTAGAACGGTCTTCCCGTCCGCCGTCACCGCCGCCGATTGAATGAAGCCTTTGTCGTTCCCAAAATTCCGCGCATCGTTCCCGTTGTCTTCGCGAAGCAGCTTCAGGCTATTGTCCGCGCCCGCCGCCAGGATCAAATTCTGCCCGGGCATGTAGTGCACGGACGTGACTTCCTTTCGAAAACGGTTTTCCACATTGAATTTCTGCTCGCCCGTAATCGCGTCCCAGAACTTCACGGTCTTGTCCGCGCCTGCGCTCGCGAGAATTCGTCCGTCGCGCTTCCACGACACACTCATCACGTGATCGGTGTGCCCTTCAAACGTCCGCACAAGCTTTCCGCTCGCCGCATCGAAGACGCGAATGAATCGATCCGCCGAGCAGCTTGCGAGCAGTTTTCCGTTCGACGTGAACGCCAGCCCAAACACCGTGTCGCTGTGCGCGTCTTTGAATTCGCGCACCAGCGTCCCGTCGTTCACGTTCCACAATTTCACTTCGCCTGACCGCGACGGCACGCCGCTGCCGGTGGCCAGCCACTTTCCGTCTGGGCTGAACTGCAGCGCCATCACGCGCCCCGCCAGCGGCGAATCGTCGCTGTTCGTTCCGATGATCCGCAACAGTTTCCATTCGGCATTCACGCTCCAGACAATGCAGCCGTTGTTCCCAGCGATGAGCAACCGGTTGTCGTCAAGGAATTTCAGCGCGCTGATGCTCTCGATTTTTGTGCGAAGGCACTCACCGGCCTTCGCGTTTTCAGTGCTCACAAACGAGACCAAGCCGCCCTCGCCCGCTATGGCGAAGAACGCGCCCGACGGTGCGCACGCCGCCGCGAACAGCGGCTTCTCGCTCGCCGCCGCGGCTTTGTTCGCGGCTTCAACTTTTTCGCCGCTCTGCTTAAGCAGCGTTTCGTTCTCCGCCAGCGCCGCTTTGAATTGCGCCAGATCGCCGTCCAGTTTTTTCAAAGTCGCTTCCGCGCGCTCATTCGTTTGGCTCGCTACGTCCCGCGCCAGCATCGCGTTCTTGTTCGCGTCGAAAGCCTCGTTGAAAGTCCTTTCGGCGGCTTTGAATTTGTTCGCCGCATCCGTGTTTTTCGCAGTGGCGTCGGCAGCCGCCTTTTCGGCGGCGCCGCGCGCTTCAGCCGCACTCTTCGATTTTGCGTCCGCTTCCTGCGCGGCCTTTTCGGCCATCGCGTGCATCGCCATGTCGCGTTCGAAAGCTAGTTTCGCCGCGTCGAATTGCGATTGCGCCGCCTTCAAGGCGTCTGGCGTGGGTTTGGCCGCGGCGTCCGCGCCGTTGGCTTTCGCCTGCAGTTCCTGCAGCGCTTTTTCCGCGGTGGCTTTCGCTTCCGCGGATTTGTCGAACGCCTTTTTGAGCGCCGCGCTCTTCTCCGCCGCCGCTTTCGCTTCCGCCGCCGCATCGGTCGCGGCTTTGACCGCGGCGTCCTTCGCTTCCGCCGCCTTCTTTAACGCAGCGGCCATTTCATCAGCAACTTTCTTGGCAGCATCTTTTTCTGGCGTCGCTTTCTTCAACGCCTCCGCCTTCGTCTCCGCGTCTTTGATCGCTGCCGCTTTTGCATCGACAGCTTTCTTCAGCGCCTCAACGGCAGCCTTTTGATCCTTCTCGGCGTTTTGCAGCGCCGTTTTGTTGTAATCGACTTCACCTTTATAAAACGCCGCATCGCGCTCGGCGGCGGCTTTGGTTTCGTAGGCGATGCGGTCCCCCTTCGCTTCGCCCTGCCCCTGTCCGTTCTCCGCGTTCCACACTTTCGCGCGCGCAGCGCCGGCGGTGGCGAAGCGTTTGAAATCCGGCCGCGCCGCAAACGCCGAAACCGTTCCGCCCAAATCGAATTTGCGCGCCTGCCCGCCGTCCGCGAAATTCCATTGAATCATCGAACCGTCCGCGCTGCCCGAAAGCAACTGCTTGCCTCCATTAATGAATTCCAGCGCATTGACCGCGTTGCCGTGCCCCTTTATTTCGCGCACGCTCAATGCTTCGTAATCGAAATTCAACGGCATGCGCCAGACCCGAATGCTGTTCTCCGCGCCGGCCGAAACGATCTGCCGCGTCTCTTCGTGGAACGCCACCGCGTTGACCGGAACGGGGCTGAAAATCTCGCCCCTGAGCGCGCCGTCGCTGGCGTTCCAAATCCGGATCAAACCGTCTGCTGATCCGGAAATCAGCAGCGCACCGTCGGCCGAGAACGCCAGCCCATTGACCGCCGCCGAATGCGCGTTGAACGACAGCAGCAATTTCGCGGTGTCCACATCCCAAATTTCCACGCGCCCGTCGGCCATGCCTTTCGCCGCGCGGTGCGGAGGCGCATGAAGCGCCACACATTTCACCTGCGACGGTTTCGCCTTGGGATCGTTCAAATTCCCCAATTCAGCCGGCGGTTGCCTGCGCCAGATTTTCACGCAGCGATACCCGCCTGACGCCAGCAGATTTCCGTCGGGACTGAAACTCAGCGATTCGACGAAGTCGCGGTCGGCTGCGTTGCCCAATCCGTCCTTCGTCAGCGCTGGATCGGCCAGGCGCGCGGACAATTGGCCCAGCGGCAAGCTGTACAAATAAACCTGATTTGCGCGCGAACACGCCGCGGTCTGCCCGTCGCCCGTGACATCGACCGCCAAAATCGGGTTCAATCCCGACGGCAGCGCGCGCCACACCACTTTTTCGACGCCTGCGTTCGCATCGCCCAACGCGCCCTGATCAATCCACAATTTGATAAGCCCAAGCTGTTCGGGCGTGAGCGGCACCGCGCCGACGTTGTTCTTCCCCGGCGGCATGTACGAATCTGCATCGCGCCCGCTGCTCACCTTTATAAGGAGGCTCTCCGCGCCCTTCCCCGGCACGACCGCCAGCCCGCTCTCGCCGCCTTTGCGAATCGACGGCGGATTTTCGAGAATCAGATCGGCTTTCGGTTTCACATGCCCGTGACAAGCCAGGCAATTCTTGCGCAGAATCGGCAAAACTTCTTTCGCGAAATCGACGGGGCCGTGGCCCTTGAGCTCCGCAATGGGCGTAATCGGGTAGCCTTTTTCAGCGGCGGAAAGTGTTGCAGCAAGAATTGCCAGAGCCGCGCACGTCAGTAAGCGGCATTTTGGAGATCGAATCGACTGCATGAATGAGTCCGTGATCGCATGAATTATGCTATGACTGTTATCCATAACAGTGTTTGACCCATTAAGTACACCGGAAGTTGCGCAGTTTACGCCGCGCGTTTGAACGCCACATACTTCTTATACGGCGAATCGCCCTTCCACGTAAACGCCTCCGTATAATAGTGGAGCAGACTTAAATACCCGATGAAGCCGAGCGTGATCGCGTTCGGGACGCTGACATTAAACAGCCGCACGGTCATCGCGTCGAACGCCTGATCGCCGTACGCTTGCAAGGCAAACGTCACCGCAATCGCCAGCACCGGCACCGCCAGAAACGCGCTCACGTGCAGCGCGTTCAGCATTTTGTACAAAGAATTCTTCGCTTGCGCGTGATGCCGGTTGTAGTCGTGCGCCATGTAAAAAACGAACGCCGTGACATCGTGAACCACGCGCGGCCCAAGCACCGCGAAGAAATAATATTGCTTCGAGTACAGAATCACGCTCGTCATCGTCATCGCGCTGTTGGCTACAAAAAACGCCCGCCCCATCGGCTGAGCGATTCGGCGATAGAGCACGCACGCCAACACAAGCGTCACTGCGCACGACGCAATCATCAGCCACAGCAGAATCGTTTTCTGTTCCGGCGAAAAAACGCTTTCGAGAAAGATCGCGTTGTACAGCACAATCCCGCCGCCAATGATCGACCACGCCCAGCATTGAAACACCAGCCCGCTCAGCCGCGCCGTCGCATTGCCGATTCCAATCTGCTGCTTCACCACATGAACCACCGTCGCGGTCGCGATGAGCGCAAAAAGGACATTGTACGCCGTGCGTTCGTCGCTGATCGCGCGCAGGAAAAAATAACCGCCGCCAAAAAACGCCGCGATGAACAGCGTCGCCAGAAGCAGGCGCATTTTGAAGCGTTCGATGTACTCGCGATTGCTGAAGAGAATAATGTTGCTGGCGATGATGTGCGGCGTTCCAAACAGCAGCGAGAGCCAGAAAAAACGCTCCGGCGCCAGCGGCAAATACGGCAGCAGCGCCGAATGAAAAAAAACGCTGTCGATCAGCCACGCGAGCAAGCACAGCGGCAGAATCGCATAAATCCAGAGCAGCAGTTTGAAGGAAATGGAAACCGGCACCGCCGAAGTTTTGGCGGGTGCCACTGGTAGACTCGGTACCCCAAGTCTGCCAGTGCCGCCTCCACTTTGTACGCTGGGCTGAATCATGCGCGCTCAATCCAACTGTTCTTCCTTTGCGCCTTTCTCCGCGCCTTTGCGCCTCCGCGTGAGACAAACGAACCTCACGCATTCTCCAACCCCGCCAGTTCCTTCGTGATCGCCTTCGCCAGCGGCTCAATCGTCTTCGAGCTAAAATCGAATTTGATCTTCGCCGCCTTGAACAATTCCGGCAGAGGCCGCGAGCCGCCCAGCGCCAGCGCGTTCTGATAATTCTTCACCGCGTCCGACACGCTCTTCTTCGAATTCAGCCACATCTGCAGCGCGCCCAACTGCGCGATGCCGTATTCGATGTAATAGAACGGCGAGCCGAACAAATGCCCCTGCCGATGCCACATGTACGCGCGCGCGTCCTCGTGGCCGCTCCAATCTTCGATGCCGCCGAATTTCTTCTGCAAGCGCAGCCACTCGGCTTTGCGTTCCTCGCGAGTGTGCTGCGGGCGCGTGTAAATCCAATGCTGAAACGCATCCACAATCGCAATCCACGGCATCAAGCCGATGATGCCTTCAAGATGCGTGCGGCGCGCGCGGTCGGCATCGGCGCTTGAATAAAATTCCGTCAAATGCGGCGCGGCAAGCAACTCCATGCTCATCGACGCCACTTCGCAAAATTCCAGCGGCGCCGAACGATAATAGAGGAGCGGTTCCTCGCGCGCGGCCAACGCATGGAACGCGTGGCCGGCTTCGTGCAGCATCGTTTCCACGTCGCGGTGCAGGCCGACGGCGTTCATGAAAATGAACGGCAGTCGCGCTTCTTCGAGCGAATATTGATAGCCGCCGGGCGCTTTGCCTTTGCGGCTTTCGAGGTCGAGCAGATTTTTCTTGCGCAGAATGTCGAAATGTTTCGCCAGCGCCGGGCTGATCTTCTTAAAAATGCTGTGGCATTTGTCCACCATGATTTTGACTTCTTTGAACGGCTTGAGCGGCGTGCGATTTTTTACGTCGACGGCAAGGTCCCACGGTTTGAGCGCGTCCACGCCCATCAAGCGCTTGCGCCGCTTCTGCAATTCGCGCGCAAGCGGAACGACATGTTCGGCCACGGCCTTGTGAAACGCGACGCAATCCTCCGGCGTGTAATCGAAACGATGCTTCGCCTTGAACGCGAAGTCGCGGTAATTCTTGAAGCCGGCATTCTTCGCGATGCGCGTGCGCAGCTTCACCATCTCGTCGAAGATCGCTTCCAATTCATCGCGGTCCCTCGCGCGCCGCGCCGCAATGGCTTCCCACGCGCGCTGGCGCAGCGCGCGGTCAGGCTCCTCTAAATACCGGCCGACCTGCTGCAAGGTCTGCTCCTTGCCGTTAAAATTGATCGTCATCGCGCCGGTGATTTTTTGAAAGCGCTGGCTGAGCTTTGCGTCCTCGACTTGCAGCGGGATGTTCTCTTCGCGGAAAAGTTTGATCTCCATTTCGACGCCGCGCGTGAAAACCATCCAGCGCTGCGCCGGCAGCTTTTTGTGGAGCGAATTGGCTACGAATAGTTCCTTGAGCTTGTGCCAGTACGGCTTGCATTTCGGCTCGATGTTCTCGATGAAATGCAAATACGATTTTTCGATATCCTTGTCTTCCGTGTTGCAGGTCATGTTGATGTAGCGCTTGGCGGATTCCTCATCGAGCGCCGCACCCAGTTCGCCGCTGTCCAGCACCCATTTCTCCAGCGCTTTCGTGGAATTGATCGCCGGCGCTTCGTCCACGAGCTTCTTAAAGAGCGGCTCGATCAGACTCCAATCGCCGAGGTCAATCGTGTTCGGCACAAACGTGCGCTTTTGTGCATGTGGAAGTTTGTTCAAAGATTCAACGGCCATTCGTTTCTCCTGATTCCATGATTAGAGATTTTCTTTTTATCACAAAGACGACGAAGGCACAAAGACCACGGAGAAAATTCGAGTAAAGGGTGGCCGCCCGATTATTCGTAATCGCGCCGATTGGTCGTCAAATGCCGCTTCCAATTCACATCGTCAGTCGCCGGAAAATCTTTGCGCTGATGCGCGCCGCGCGATTCCTCGCGCTTGAGCGCGCTGCGCAAAACCAACTGCGAACACGCCAGCATGTTTTGCAGCTCCAGTCCCGCGGCCGTGCTGAATTCGCCCGCATAGACGTATTTTTGCCAGAAGTCGAGCATCTGCAGTGCGCTGGACATCGTCTCGCCATCGCGAATAATCCCCGCCGAGCGGCTCACCAGACTGCGCAGCGAATTGCGCACGTCCAGCAAATCCAGCGGCAAATTCTCGCGCTTCATCACGGGATCGAGCGATTTGAGCGGAAACGTCGGCTGCGAACCCGCCGCAAGTTTTATCGCCTGCCGTCCCGCTTCGTGGCCGTAAACCAATCCATCAAGCAGCGAATTCGACGCAAGGCGATTCGCGCCGTGCACGCCGACGCTCGCCACTTCACCCGCCGCGAGCAAGCGGTATACGTCCGTGAACGCCTTCAGATCCGTGCGAATTCCGCCCATCATGTAATGGCATGCAGGACGGATCGGAATGCGGTCCTTGCATGGGTCGATGCGGTACTGCGCCAGCGTCTGCACGAGATTTGGGAAGCGCGTGCGAATCATGATCGGATCGAGGTGCGTCAGCGTCAGGAATACATTCGTCGCGCCGGTCTCCGCCATCTCGTGCGAAATCGATTTCGCCACAATGTCGCGCGGCGCGAGCTCCAGGCGCTCATCGTATTTCTGCATGAAGCGCTCGCCCTTCGCGTTGATCAGATAGCCGCCTTCGCCGCGCACCGCCTCCGTGATCAGATGCCGTTTCGCGCCGGCCAGATAGAGGACCGTCGGATGAAACTGCACGAATTCCATGTCCTGCAGCGTCGCGCCCGCGCGAAACGCAATCGCCATCCCGTCGCCGGTCGCCACGTCGGGATTGGTCGTCTCGCGATAAATCTGGCCGATGCCGCCTGTCGCTAAAATCGTTGCCTTCGCTTCGATTTTGAACAGCTTTCCCGTTTTGCTGTCGAGCGCCACGAGGCCGTAACACACTCCGTCGTGATGCAGCAGATCGACCGCGAAATGGTTTTCGAGAATCGAAATGTTCGGATGATTTCGAATTTTGCCGATCAAACTCACTTCAATCGCGCGCCCCGTCGCGTCTCCCTCCGCGTGAATGATGCGGTGGTGCGAGTGGCCGCCTTCGAGCGTGAAGGCAATCTTCCCATCCTCGCGGTCGAATGGCGTGCCCCACGCGATCAATTCGCGTACGCGATCCGGCCCTTCGGTGACGAGCTTGCGCACCGCATCCACATCGCACAAACCGGCCCCCGCAATCAACGTGTCGCGCAAGTGTCCTTCCGGATCGTCGGCTGGATCGAGCGCCGCCGCCACCCCGCCCTGCGCGTAATACGTGTTCGATTCTTTCAATTCGCTTTTCGTGACCAGCAGCACCGACGCATCTTCCGCCGCCACAATCGCCGCCGAAATCGCCGCAATGCCGGAGCCAACGATCAGTACGTCCGGCGACAGCGACGGAATGCGGCGCAAGTTGAGGTCGATGAGGAAGCGCTCGTTCATATAAAGGGGAGTGTAGTGAGATTGAATGCGGCTGGCAACCAAGTAAGTGACACGAGCTCGTAGTGGGTGCTTCACCGAGTTGCGCTGTGTACCCCTCTCCCGAAGGGAGAGGGGCACTGCGGGCACCCCCGCTTACTTCAGCGCGTTCCGCGCGATCACCAGCCTCTGAATCTCGCTCGTCCCCTCGTACAGCGTCAATACCCGCGCGTCGCGATACAGCCGTTCGACGCGATACTCGCGGCTGTATCCGTACCCGCCGAAGACCTGCACGGCGCGGTACGCGCAGCGGTTCGCCGCTTCGCTCGCGAAAAGTTTGGCCATCGCCGCTTTGTCGGTGAACGGCGCGCCGCTCTGCTTCAGCCACGCAATGCTGAGCGTCAGCGCGCGCGCCGCTTCGAGATCGACCAGCGTATCGGCGACCATCCATTGAATCGCCTGAAAATCCGCGATCGGTTTTCCGAAAGCGCTGCGCTCTTTTGCATAGCGCGTCATCTCGTCCGCGCAGGCTTGAATGATGCCCGTGCTCACGCTCGAAATTCCGATGCGCCCTGAATCCAGCGCGCCGAGCGCCACCTTCAATCCCACGCCTTCGGGCCCGAGCAAATTTCCCGCGGGCACTTTGCAATTGTCGAAGACGACCGGACACGCGGGACTCGCGCGCTGGCCCATCTTGTGTTCTGGTTTGCCAATCGAAAGTCCGCGCGTGCCGCGCTCGATTAAAAACGCGCTGAACCCTTTGGTGCGCTTGGTCGGATCGGTGACCGCAATTGCCAATATGATCCCCGCGTGCGACGCATTGGTGATCCAAATCTTCTCGCCATTCAGAACATAATTGTCGCCGCGCAATTCCGCGCGCGTGCGCATCGCCTGCACGTCCGACCCCGCGTGCGGCTCGGTGATCGCAAACGCGCCAAGCCCGTCGAGCCCCGTCAGCCGCGGCAGGAATTTCGCCTTCTGTCCATCGTTGCCCCAGCGCATCACGCACTCGGCAACAAGCGTATTCACCGACAGCGTCACCGCCGTGGACGCATCGGCGCGCCCCAATTCCATCAACGCGAGCGCATAACTGACCGCGTCCATCCCCGCGCCTCCAAATTCCGCGGGAATGGTCATCCCCAACAATCCAATTTCGCCAAGTTCGCGCACGATGTCGGCGGGAAATTCCTCGCGCTCGTCATAATACGCGGCTTTAGGGAGGATTTTCTTGTCAGCGAATTCGCGCGCTGTCTCGCGGGCGGCTTCCTGTTCGGGGGTGAGGGACAGATTCATGCATCCTCCATTTTTTCATGCAAAGGCGCAAAGGCGCAAAGAAAAAAATGCGGCGGAACGCGGGTCAGTGTCAATTCTGTTGCATTTGTCTTCAGCGCCAACGGCGCGAACTTTTAAAGCCCAGGGCAAGCGTACCCGCGCAGCCCTGGGTATACCGCATACGGAATTTCAAAAGCCCCAATGGGGCGAACTAATGGCTTGCAACAAAACTAACACACACCCGTTGAACGCCGAATCAATTTCGTCCATTAAATCGTTCCCGTTCACGTGTCTTTCTTTGCCGTTCTCTGCGCCTTTGCGCCTCCGCGTGAAAAAAGTTAGCTCGCCCCGTTCGTCTTGATCGCGAACATCACCGCCCCCGCCGCCACATTTTGCCCGGCGGCGACGCTGATCTTCTCGACAATCCCCGAGTGCGGTGCGCGAATTTCGTTTTCCATTTTCATCGCTTCCAGAATCGCCAGTGTCTGTCCTGCCGTTACGCCCGCGTTCAATTCCACGCGCACCGCTTTGATCAATCCGGGAATCGGGCTTCTCAATTCAATCGACCCGTTCTGCGCACTCGCTTTCAACATGCCTTGCCGCATCGAATCCAGCGCGGCGGGCTGCAAAGAAAATTTCTGAGCACGCCCTTCGATCGTGAGCGTCAGCTCTCCGTTATGCCGTTCGATAAATCCGTGAATCACACGCTCGCCAAACAGCAGCGTCGTGAATCCGTTTTCTTCGCGGCGCAGAATTTTCAGCGGCAGCGTCGAACCGTCGGCCAATTCGACGCGATGCGGCGCGTGCAATGCAAAACGAATCGCATCCGCGCCGCCTTCAACAGGACGAAGGACATATTCTTCTTTCGCGCCATGCGTCATTCGCTTTACTCCGCCTTCTGCCACGAACTCAACGGCCGCGCCGCATACTCAGCCGCGCCGACTCGTTCGCGATGCGTCAACAATTCACTCGCCGCAAGCGCCGCGAGCGCCGGCCTCTCAGCCCCGGCCCCTCTCACCTGTTCCATAGATGAAGAAAGGGGTGACGAAATCAAACTCGTATCGTACTCCCCCGACTTGAACGCATCGCCCGCGATCACGCGCGCCAGAAACGGCGCGGTGCTCGCCACCGGATGAATCAGCGTTTCGCGCAACGCCGATTCCAAGCGCGTGCGCGCTTGCTCGCGGTCCTGGCCCCACGAGATCACTTTGCCAAGCAGCGAATCATAGAAGGGCGAGACTTCCAATCCGCTTTCGGCCCACGCATCGACGCGAATCCCCGGTCCCGCGGGCCACGCAACCATCGCGAGTTTTCCGCACGATGGACGAAAATCCTGTGACGCATCTTCCGCGATCACGCGCGCTTCGATCGCGTGGCCATTGAAGTGCGAAAAATTCGCCGCTGCATTCTTTGCACCGATTAAATTCAAAATGCGCGGCGAAAACCCGCGGCCTTCGGCAACAATCAATTGTTCTTCGACCAAATCCAATCCCGTGCGCATCTCCGTGACAGGATGTTCGACCTGCAAACGCGTGTTCGTCTCAATGAAATAAAAATCGTTCGTCCCCGCAGGCACAAGAAATTCCATCGTCCCCGCGCCGCGGTAATTCAGTTTCGCCGCCAACCGCGCGGCCAACTCGCCCATTCTATGCGCGGCGACGCGTGAAAGGGCCGGGGCGGGGGACTCTTCGATCAATTTCTGATGCCGCCGCTGCACCGAACATTCACGCTCACCCAGCGCAATCGCGCGCCCAAGTCCGTCGCCGAGAATCTGGATTTCCACATGCCGCGCGCGTTCGATGTACTTCTCGATAAACACGCGAGAGTCGTCGAACGCCGCTTGCGCTTCGGACGACGCGCGCTGAAGCGCTTCGCCAAGCAGCGCTTCTTCGCGGACAATCCGCATGCCGCGCCCGCCGCCGCCGCCCGCGGCTTTGATCAGCAACGGATAGCCCGTCGCCGACGCAACCGCGCGGGCGTCGTCAAGCGACTGAACAGCGTGACCTTGTCCCGGCACAATCGGCACGCCCGCTTTCGCCGCCGCTTCGCGCGCGGAAATTTTGTCGCCGAGCGCCGCAATCTGGTCCGCCGTCGGACCGACGAAACGCATGCCCGCATTCTCAACGGCCTCCGCGAAGTCCTCATTCTCGGACAAAAATCCGTAACCCGGATGTATCGCATCGGCGCGCGCGCGCTTTGCGGCGTCGATGATTTTTGCGATGTCCAGATAAACGCCGCGCGGGTCGCCCTCCAATTCGCACGCCCAATCGCTCAGCCTCAGATGCGGCAGCCCGCCGTCGGCGCTCGAAAACGCGGCGCACACGCGCACGCCCAGCCGCCGCGCGGTGCGGGCGATGCGCAAAGCAATTTCGCCGCGGTTGGCGATGAACAGGCTGCGGATGGCGGCGGGCGCGGCGGGGCGTTTCATCGTGACACGGCTTCCGTGGTCGTCGGCGCAGTTCCCAATTCATCCAGCCGCCGCTTCGCGTCCGCGTCCTTTGGATCGCGTTTCAATTCGGCTTCGTACTGCGCGCGCGCTTCCGGCACGCGCTTCAATTCAAGCAGGATCTCGCCCATAGCATAATGCGCTTTCGGAAATTTTTCATTCTGTTCCAGCGCCCGCGCGTAGTCGTCCAGCGCCTGTTGCTTCTCGCCCAGCGCGCTGTACGCGGCGCCCCGCCCGTAATACGCGTCGGCGCATTTCGGATCCCGATACAATTCCAACTGATAATGCTCGATCGCTTCGCCGTCGCGCTGCAAGTCGCGCAGCACGTCCCCCATGTAACAATTAATTTGGGGATAATCGGCATTCAATTTCAACGCGCGCGCATAATGCTCCAGCGCTTCCTCTTTTTTTCCAAGCGCGGAATATTCAACGCCCAGATTGTATTCGGCATCCGTGTAATCCGGTTTGATGCGCAGCGCCGATTGAAAACACGTAATTGCCTCGGCGTGCCGTTTCTCGATGGCGAACGCGTTGCCCAGATTGTTCGCGGCGCGGTCACTGTCCTTAAAACGCTCCGCGACCGGGCCCCACACCGTCGATTGCAAGCGGTAATCGTCGTTGCGCGCGATCGTGCGAATGCTCAACGCCAGCGCCACGACACTGAACACCCACACGCCGATTTCCTGCGTCCTTTGGAGCGCCGGCGTCCTGCCGGCAAGATGCCGTCGCTCCATCCGCCACACGATTTTCCGTATCGCGAATTCGGCGAATAAAACGAATCCCGCCGCCAGCGCCGCCAGCGACAAATACATGCGGTGCTCAAAAACCGCGTCCAGTATCGGCATGATGCTCGACGACGGCGCGAGAATAATGAAAAACCACGCGCCCAGAAACCCCCAAGCTGTGTTCTTGATCACTCCAATCAAAAACACGAGCCAGATCAAATTAAAAAAAACAATCTGCGGCAAAACTTTTAGCGGCGACGTCACGAAGGGCCACGAATAATCGAGATACAGATGATCGGGCCAAAACGCGAGCCGCAGGTAATGCGGAATCACCTGCAGTTGCGTGAGAAAATAATTGAACTTTGTCACGCAGGTCAGGCCAAATCCCGCGCTCGGCCCGCCCGGCGGATTGTGAACCGCCGATGTGATCAGCACCGCGCACGACGCCAGCAGCCCAAGGTAAAGTCCCCAGCGCCGGCGCAGCGCTTCGGCGATGCTGCCGCCCAGAAATGCGCGGTCGTACAAAAACACAATCACCGGCGCGGTCACCATCACCTGCTTGCAACCCATGCCCAGCGTCGAAAAACAAATCGCCATCAAACTCCAACGCACCCGTGTGGATCTGTCGCGTCGGTTGCTGTTGCCCTCTCCCTCCGGGAGAGGGCCGAGAGGCGCGCCTGTTTGCGCCTCCGGGGTGAGGGGTCGGTTCGGATCCGCCGAGCGAATCACGCAATACAATGTCAGCAGAAAAAACATCCCCATCATCGACTCGCAGCGCTGAATCACGTACGTGACCGAAGCGGTTTGCAGCGGATGGATCATCCAGATCAGCGCAATCAAAAACGCCAGCGGCGCGGCTTCGGCGCCAAATCGGCCGCGCAGTTTTTCGCATAAAAATGTCCGCCGCACGATTCCATACAACGCCAGCGCCGAGGTCAGATGAATGATCAGATTGAGCAAATGGTACGGCCAAAAATGCAAGCCGTGCATGGCGTAATTAATCGCCAGCGACAACCCGATAATCGGCCGCGTGTCGTTCGGCGGCTCCCACAGGTATTTCGGCGGCCAGAGGTGGCGGATCGCTTCGTTGTGGTCGATGCTCGTGTATTCGTCGAAGACAAACACGCCAAAGAAACTGTTGGCGAAGACCGCCGCGCCGATCAGCGCCAGGCAGTGGGGGAAGTATTTTTCGGCGACGGTAATTCGCATTACGATTGCCGCTCGCGGCGCTCCTTTTCGCGCTCCGCGGCCTTCGCCCGCAGCGCACGCCCTTTGTCGGGTGTCGGATCCTTCACCAAACCATACGTCGCGCGGCCTTCGTGATCGTCGGGAAGATACTCCGTGATCGGCAGGCCTTCCGGCGTCGTAAAAAGCAGACAATGGCAATATTTGTAAACGTTCATGTCGTCGCACGGGCAAATCCACGTCCGGTGTTTGATCTCCTCCATCTTATCCGGATAAAAGCGGCACGGACAAAGCGGCCGGCCCAGCGTGTCGAGGTGATGCGCCAGCCCGACCGCCACGCCCTCCGTCACGGTCTTGTCCGGATGCGTACTCGTCCCCGAATTCGCGCAAAAATTCGTGACGAGGCGCTCGACGCGCTGCAACGATTCCTGCGTTGGGTTGATCGGCTGCTTGGGCATCGTCTCTCCGAATGATTGTATCGCCGGCGTCCCGCCGGCCCGAATACGCCGGCCAGAGGCTGGCGGTACATGAACATTGAACTTTGCAGCGCTCAATTATAGAATGGCGCGCGGTGGCGGCAACCAAATCGGCAGTGCGAGTCCGAATCCACATGGGCATCACCGACCGGCGTTACATGAGCGATGAGGAAGGCGCGGAATCGTTTGGCACGGTCCGCGGCCGGCCCATTTCCGCAACCCTGCTGTTGATCTTCATCAACGTTGCCGTATGGATCGTCTGGCAAATCGCGAACGCCAGCCCCGGTTCGGCGTTTCAGCTTTTCATGCGCGAAAACTTTTTGTGCGGCCCGCGCGAAGTGCTGGAGCAGTATCGCGTCTGGACATTGCTCACCAGCGAATTCTCGCACATCGACGCAACGCACATTTTCTTCAATCTGCTTTTTCTCTGGATTCTGGCGAAAGACGTCGAAGTCTTCTATGGGCGCAACAATTTCATTGCGCTGTACGTGATCGCGGGCTTAAGCGCCTCTGGCGCGTACGTGCTGATCGAAGTCCTGCGCGGCCAGAGCGCCTCGGCGCTGGGCGCTTCTGGCGCGGTGATGGGGCTTGCCGCCGCCGCCGCGTGTATCGATCCGCTTAAAAAAGTGAACGTGATGGGCATTGTGCCCGTGCCGCTGTGGGTGCTTGTGCCGCTGTATGTGGCGCTGGATCTCTTCGGCGTGGTTCAAAGCGGCGATCACGTCGCACACGCCGCGCATCTGGGCGGCGCGCTGGCCGGATTCCTGTTTTACGTACTCGACCTGCGCATTTTCGCCAGCCGCGGTCGGCGCAGTTCGGGGATGCTCTACCGCGTGCGGCAGTGGTGGCGTCGTCGAAAATTTCGCTCGATCGAAGGCGGGCGCAGCGCATCGAGCAGCGAGATTCCGCAGGACGACCGCGAAGGCGAACTGGTTGCCTCGCGCCGCACGCGCAGCGAGCGAGCGCACGCCGCCGAGCAGCGCCGCCAGGCCGAATCCGCCGCGCGCATCGATCCTGAAACCGCGCGCCGCGTCGATGAATTGCTGGCCAAAATTTCGCGCGAAGGCATGGGCGCGCTCAGTTCCGAGGAGCAGGATTTTTTGAAGCGCTCCAGCCAGAAGTACAAGAAGTGAGCGCAACTCTTCTTTTGTTATTCGCAGCGCCTTTGCGCCTCCGTGTGAGATTTGTTTTATGTCCGCCAGCCTCCCCGAAGATCTGCGTTCCAAAATTCGCGCTGCGCGCAGCCTCGAAGGCCGCCCGCACGAGCAGCGCCTCGTCACGCCATCCACCTTCGCGGAGATTCTGCACGCGCGCGCCGCGTCGCGCCCAACCTCGCCGTATCTACATTATGTCGATGATTCCAGCGACGGGCGCGCGTATTCCACCGCCGAGTTCTACGACTGGGTGCGCCGTCTCGCGACCATGCTCCATCTTCACGCCCGCATCGGCCCCGGCGACCGCGTCGCGACTGCCCTGCACAACCACGACCGCGCCATCGCGCTGTATTTCGCCGCATGGCAGCTCGGCGCCAGTGTCGTGCCGCTCAACGTCAACGAAGACGACAAACGTCTCGCGCACGTGCTCGCGCACTCGGCTGCGAAGACACTTTGCGTTTTCGACGAATACGCGCCGCGTCTGCGCGAATTGGCGCGCGAAATCAAAACATTGAGGACAATTATTTCGATGAGCAGCGAAGGCGCGCCGGAGACGCGCCCTACCATGCTGTCCAACGAAATGCGCTTCGACACGATTCTTCCGGCGACATTTCTTCCAAAACTCGCCGCGCCTCTCGCGCCGAATCCGGACGCCGAGGCGCTCGTCGTCTACACCTCCGGCACGACCGGCGTTCCGAAAGGCGTCGCGCTCAGCCAATACAATCTCGTTGCCGACGCCGATTCGATTGCGCGCTGGCATGGCCTGCACCAGGAATCCCGATTGATGTGCGTGCTGCCGATTCATCACGTCAACGGCATCGTGGTCACGCATCTTGCGCCGCTGCTCTGCGGCGGCAGCACGGTGTTGAACCGCAAGTTCAGCGCGAAAAAATTCTTCGACACCTGCGCGCGTTTCCGCGTGGAAGTCGTGAGCGTGGTGCCCACGCTGCTCCAATTTTTGCTCGAAGCTGCGAAAGAATCGGGCCGGCGGGACGCCGGCGGTACAGAACTGCGCTATCTGATCTGCGGCGCCGGGCCGCTGACCGTGGACCTTGCTGCACGCTTCGAAGATCGCTTCAATATTCCCGTTTGCCACGGATACGGGCTGAGCGAAACGACGTGCTACTCCTGTTTTTTGCCGCCTGAAAAGAACATCACGCCCGAACACAAAAAATGGATGCGCGATTTCGGCTATCCGTCGATCGGCGTGCCGCTCGATGTCAACGAAATGGCGATCCAGAACGAACACGGCCACGCGCTGAATGACGGCGAGAAAGGCGAGATCGTTGCGCGCGGTCACAACGTCATGCTTGGCTACCACGACAACCTCGCCGCCAACGAAGCCGCGTTCACCTATGGCTGGTTTCGCACCGGCGACGAAGGATTTTTCAAAACCGCTGCGGACGGACGCCATTATTTTTTCATCACCGGCCGCTACAAAGAATTGATTGTGCGTGGCGGCGTAAAAGTCTCGCCGCTCGAAGTGGACGAAGCGCTCAACCGCATCCCCGGCGTGAAAGCCGCGATGGCCGTCGGCTTCGAGAACGTGACGTATGGCGAAGAAGTCGGCGCGTACGTTGTCCGCCAGGAAAACGCCGCGCTCAGCGATGCCGATGTGCTCGCCGCCTGCCGCGCCGCGATGCCCGCGTGGATGTGCCCCAAAGTGGTCGTCTTTGGCGTGTCGTTCCCCGTCACCAGCACAGGCAAATACCAACGCAATCAATTGAAGCCGCTCTTTGCGCAATACAAGGAGGCGCAGTTTCGATAGTGAAACCTTCCTCCCTGTGGCTAATAAGGTACGCTGGGTCTGTGTCAATTTGGTTGCATTTGTCTTCAGCGCCAACGGCGCGAACTTCTAAAGCCCAGGGCGGAGCGCCCGCGCAGCCCTGGGTATGCGGCATACGGAATCCGATAAGCTCCAACGGGGCGAACTAATAGGCTTGCGACCAATCTGAAACGCATCCGGAAACGCTCGAAGCCCGCGTTTCGATTTGAAGTTGCGGCACGCGCTGCGGTATAATGGAGGCGTGACGCGCAAAAAAACGTTTACCTCAACGCTGAATTGACGCGCGCGGACATGAAAGGAAAAACCATGTTTAGCTCTTCCGACAGCGAATCCCTTCTTCGCAAGGCCATCGACGACCTCAAGCGCCAATGGCTCAACAGCGCCGACTCCTGGAAGGACAAAGCCCGCGATGATTTCGAAAAGGAACACCTCGAACCCCTTTTGAACGCCGCCGAAAACGCCGCCCGCGCCATGCGCAACCTCGACGGCCTCATGCGCGAAGTCGTTCGCGACTGCCGCTGATTATTTTGACTCTCCCATCAGGGAGAGGCGCCGCCGTTCTCCCTCTCCCCTTGGGGGAGAAGGGCCGGGGGTGAGGGGTCAAATTGAAACCAAACATTCGACTCCACGATAACCATCCATATTTCAAACACATTCATCCTTGCGCGTTAGCGCCTTTGCGAGAGAAATAAAAGGATCATCGTCATGGACCGCATCATCACCCGCCTCACCGCCCTCCGCACCAAGCTCGTCCAAATCCTGCAAGTCCGCAACGACGCCGTCGCCAAACACGCCGGCGTCGTCAAGAAGGCCGACTCCGACTTGCGCGCCTTCATCGAACGCGCCGAGAAGGAACTTCAGGAAAAGCAGGACGCCTTGCGCGTGGACGCCACGCAAAAGCGCGCGCAGGCCGAACACGATTGGGCGCGCCGCGCCGCGGCCGTGCGCACCGCCGTCAACAAAAAGAAATTCGCCATCGAAAAGCAGCTCAACGACCGCAAAGCCGAATGGATGGAACGCCGCAAGCAGCAGCAGGCGCAGGCCGTCGTGATTCACAAACAAAAGCTGATCGAGCTCGATTCCCAGCACGCCAAGAATCTGGGTTTCCTCGAAGACATCGCCGCCAATTCGCTCGAACTCAAATCGCAAGCCTACCGCTTCGCGCACGACCGCGGCGTGCGCATCAACAAGGATGTCGAGCCCGAAGTTACGTCGAACGAAGTGCCCGAAGATGCGCCGGACGCGCCGGATGAAAAGCCCGAGCGCCTTGAAGAACGCCTCAACGAGCTCGAAACCGCGTTCAAGAATTCGCAAAAATTGGGCGCGATCATTCCGCCCATCGCCGCGTACGCGCTGGTGCTGGTCGTTCACGCCGCGGCGTGGGGCGTGATCAACAAATTTCAGTTCACGTCGATTATCGATCTGTCCTACATCGTTTCGTGCATCATTTTTCTTGCGCTCGTCCACACCTACATCACTTCCGCCAAACAAAAAGTCCGCGAGGCCGGCGTCAACATGATCATCGACGCCGCTGAACTTCATGCCGCGTCGCAGCGCGAAAAGTCGCGCGAAAAAAATCGCAACATGTCCGAGATCACGCAGCTCGGCGTGCAGCGCGTGGTCGAAGACAACGAAGAAGGCGAGCGCTTTAACTTCAAGCTCAACGAATTCAACAAACCGCTCGCCGGCGAACTCGCCAAAGTCCAAAACCAATGCGACCGCCTCTTGCAGAAAATCTCCGGCCGCAAAGGCGCCGCGCTCCAAGCGCTCGAAACCAACGCGACGCAAGCCGCCGCAGCGCAGCGCTCAGCCCACGACATCATGCTCTCGCTGCAAAAAGAACAGACCGCCGCCGCCATTCGCAGCGCTGATTTGGAAGAATCCGCGGCGCTCGAAACTCTCGGCAACACGTGGAAATCTGAACTCGCCGATTTCGACAAATTCGTCAAAGATTCGCACGCTCAATTCGCTTTGACGCATCCGTCCTGGGGCAGCGCCAACATCGCAACGCTGCGCCTGCCCGATCATTATTCGACCGAAGTTCCCATCGGCGAATTAAGCCTCGATCTAAAAACGCTCGCGCCGCGCTGCGACGACACGGGCCCATTCTCGCTTGAAAGCCTCAAATCGGTCACGCTGCCGATGTTCCTCTCGTTCCCGCTGCACGGCTCGCTCCTTGTCGGCTCCGTCGGCAATCGCCGCGCCGAAACGCTCGCGCTTGTCTTCAACACCGTCTTGAACATGCTCCGCTCCTTCCCGCCGGCCAAAGCCAAACTCACCATCATCGACCCGATTGGCCTCGGCCAGAATTTCGCGGGCTTGATGCATCTGGCCGATTACGACGAAACGCTGGTCAACGGCCGCATCTGGTCCGACGGCGCGCACATCGAGCGCAAGCTCACCGAACTCACCGAGCACATGGAGAAGATCATCCAGAAATATTTGCGCAACCGCTACAAAACCATCGAAGAATACAACCGCGAAGCCGGCCAGCTTGCCGAGCCGTACCGCTTCGTTGTCATCGGCGATTTTCCCACCGGCTTCAGCGAACTGGCGCTCGAACGTCTCGCCAGCATCATCAAAAGCGGCGTGCGCTGCGGCGTCTACACGCTCATCCTCCACAACGAAAAGAACAAGCTTCCGCCGCAGATCGAAATGCCGCTGCTGCGCCAGAACGGCTTCATCATCCGCGAACGCGGCGAAGGCTTCGTTGTCGATGACGAAACGCTCAACATGGTCCGCTTCCGCACCGACGAAGGCCCCAACTCCGCGCAGATCGATCAACTCGTCAACTCCATCGGCAAGCAGTGCCGCGAAGCCGCGCGCATCCAAGTGCCCTTCGAAGTGGTCATGCCCAAACCCGAAGAATATTGGACCTCCAGCACCGAAGCCAGCGTCCGCATTCCGCTTGGCAAAGCCGGCGCCGACCGCCTGCAATACCTCGAAGTCGGCCGCGGCACCGCGCAGCACGCGCTCATCGCCGGCAAAACAGGCTCCGGAAAATCCAACCTCTTCCACGTCATCGTCACCAACGCCGCGTCGTGGTACAGCCCGCGCGAACTCGAGTTCTACCTCATCGACTTCAAGAAAGGCGTTGAATTCAAGACCTACGGCACGCACCGCCTGCGCCACGCCCGCGTCGTCGCCATCGAATCCGACCGTGAATTCGCCATCAGCGTCCTGCGCAGAATCGACGGCGAACTCACCGCGCGCGGCGAACTTTTCCGCAAAGCGCGCGTGCAGGATTTCGCCAGCTTCCGCAAAGTCGCCCCCGAACAACAAATCCCCCGCACGCTGTTGATGATCGACGAATTCCAGGAATTCTTCGTCGATGACGATTCCGTCGCGCAGGAAGCCGCGCTGCTCCTCGACCGCATCGTCCGCCAAGGCCGCGCCTTCGGAATCCACGTTATTCTTGGCTCGCAAACTTTGGGCGGCACGTACACGCTTTCGAAGAGCACGCTCGGCCAGGTCGGCGTGCGCATCGCGCTCGCCTGCAACGAAGCCGATTCGTACCTGATTTTGAGCGACGATAATTCCGCCGCGTCACTGCTCTCGCGCCCGGGCGAAGCGATTTACAACGACATGGCCGGCCTCGTCGAAGGCAACAATCCGTTCCAGGCCGTCTGGCTGCCGAAAGATTTGCAGGACAACTATCTCGAAATCTTGCAGCGCAAAGCCGTCGAAGTCGGCGTCGAATCGAAAGAACCCATCGTGGTTTTCGAGGGCAGCAGTCTCGCGGACGTGCGCAACAACATGCTCATGCGCACCGCCGCGCTCAACGAACCACTCCCGGCAAATGCGGTTCCGCACATCTGGCTCGGCGAACCGAATGCGATCAAGGGGCCGACTGAACTCGAATTCTTGCGGCAAGCCGGCGCGAACCTCATGGTGATCGGGCATCGCGGCGACACCGAAATCGCGATGTGCTGCGCGTCGATTTTGAGTCTCGCCGCATCGCACTCGCCGAAGGATTTCGCGATCAAAATCCTCGACGGCACGCGGCCCGATTCGCCGGCACGCGAGCGCTTGCTCATGCTCGCGAAGTCGATTCCCTACGACATCGAGGTCGCCGACTACCGCCGCGGCACGGAGATGATCAACGATCTGGCCGCGTTAATGAAGCAGCGCCAGGAACCCGGCGCGCCCGTGGAAAAGCACATTTTCTTCATGGTGCTGGGCCTCGAAAAATTCCGCGTGTTGCGCCAGGAAGACGAATATGCCTTTTCCTCGCGCGACGATTCCGCCGGCCCAAGCGCGTCCAAAGGCTTCACCGACCTGCTTACCGAAGGCCCCAACGCCGGCATCCACACGCTGCTCTGGGTCGATACGCTCAGCAATCTCAATCGCGCGCTGAGCCGCAAAACGCTGCGCGAATTCGAAATGCGCGTGCTTTTCCAATTGAGCCAATCGGATTCGTCGGAACTCATCGACAGCCCCGCCGCGAATCGGCTGGGAATGTACAACGCGCTGCTGTATTCCGCGCAGAGCGGCCAGATCGAAAAGTTCCGGCCATACGCGGCGCCGGATAAGGAACTCATCAGTGAATTTGCCAATATGCTCAGCGCGCGCAGCGCGCGGCAAGCGAGAGTCGGTGCATGACCCGTGGTGCAGGCGTCCCGCCTGCACGGGTGTTGCGAAGCAACACGCCGCCGTTATGAGATTTCGCGATGCTCCGCACGCTCCTCTTGCTCCCGCTGCTCACCCTCGCCTCGGCCGTTGCCGCTGAATCCGCGCGCGCCTATCCGTTGTGGAACGGCGTCGAATCCGTCGCCGATTATGCCAAACGCGTCAACCTTCCACCAACGAAAAGCATCGACCTTGGCAACAATGTCACGCTCGATCTTGTGCTCATCCCCGCCGGAAAATTCATTATGGGTTCGCCCGAACCGGAGAAGCCGGCGGCGACCGAACAGACCGCCGTGATTTTGCTCGTGGCCGGCAACGTCGGATTTTTCGTCGCCGTCTTTTTATTGGTCGTCGGATTCGCTCGGAGGCGACGACTTTCCTTCTCGCTGCGCTGGCTGTTGCTGTTCACGATTTCGAGCGGCGCAATCGTGGGCGGGTTTGTGCGGCTGCATATTGCGCGCGAGCAGGCTACCCGCTACGTCCAGGCGATGGCGATTTACGAGAAGTTGCCGGAAAATGAAAAGCCTGGCCATTCCGTGACGATCACGCTGCCATTCTACTTGGGAAAATACACGGTCACTTACGCGCAGTTTTACGCGGTCGGTGGCTATGATTATTGGCCTCAAGTCAAAGAGGGTTTTACTGATTATAAAAAGCGTCTGGTATTGAATGGTGTTAATGTCAAGCAGTTCCTGGCTGCTGAGTTGCCCATTGAACGTGTGTCGTGGACCGATGCTTTGGAATTCTGCGATCGGCTTAATTACCTGCTTAGGGGTCAGGCGCTGGAAGCCACTTTGCCGACCGAAGCGCAATGGGAATTCGCGTGCCGCGCGGGAACGCATACGCAATTTTATTCCGGCGATGCGGAACGTGATTTGGATGCGATTGCGTGGTACGGCAAAAACAGCGGCGGGCACACGCATCCCGTCGGAACCAAAAAGCCGAACGCGTTTGGGTTGTACGACATGCTCGGCAATATCCGGCAGTTGTGCCGCGATGCTTATTCGGATCGGTATAACGACGGCGATTCAGTCGATCCGTGCAATGAAGGGGGCAGTGGGCGCGTGGTGCGCGGCGGCGTTTTCTGCGGGAGCGCGGAGTACATGCGGCCGGCGTACCGGGGCAAAAGTGCATTGGCAGGCGGCGTGACAGTCAGCTTTCGCGTGGCGCTGGTGCCCTTGAATCATTGACCCATTTCCTCATATCCCCTTCGTCCACCGCTCCACCGTCCCGCGCCAGACGCCCATCGGCCTTAAAAAAATCCGATACCCGCCATAAACCATCCGCGCCAGCGCGTGCGCCGCGTAGGTCTTGAACGCCTCCGAGCGCCCCGCCGAACCGGACCGCGCCAGCATTGCCACGCGATTCATCTTTTTGAAAAAGCGATACCGAAACCCAAACAGTTCATCCATCACCCGCGCATCCAACAGCCCGCGCCGAAACTCATACCCAAAACTCCTCCGATGAGCGTGCACAATCGGCGCCGAAAAATCGCGCACGAGCGTGTGCCCCGCCTCCAGCGCCCGCTTGGCCCAAAGCAAATCCTCCGCATAATCGCACGCGCCAAAATGAATCGTCTCCCAAACCGAGCGCCGAATCATCGCCCCCACATTGTCAAACCGATACAACTCCACCTGCTCCTCTGGCGAATACGAAGCATACTCTGGATGGTCCCCCAAACTCACCGCCTGTACCGCCGGCGTCTCGCCGGCGAGGTTCTGGCCGGCGGGACGCCGGCGGTACATCTCGCGCACGTCAATCTCCGCCTTGATCTTCAACTCCGCCGGGCCATCCGCCGGAGGCACCTGACGCGACGACACGCCGGCCACCCGCGCATCCTCAAAATGCCGCGCGAATCGCGCCAGGCAATCTTCCGCCGCCGGCAGAGCGTCCTGCACCGTGAGAAAAATCAACTCGCCCGTCGCCGCCGCAATACCCTCGTCGCGCGCCAGCCCATGATTGAACGGCCGCGTCAATTCGACGAAGCGCCCGCCGCTGCCGGTCACGCGAGCGCGTGTGTCGTCCGTCGATCCTGAATCGATCGCGATAATCTCATCCGGCGCGGACGGCTTCTGCGCCCGCAGCGCATCGAGAAGCGCCGTAATCCCCGCGCCCGCATTGAATGTCGGAATCACCACCGAAACGCGCATTGTTTGTAGTCCCGCCTTTAGGCGGATCACCCTCGCATCCCAAACGCCCTTCCGCCTAAAGGCGGCACTACAAACGAGAATTTCCGCCCGAATAGTACCCGCATTCTCTGACGAAAGCCTGTATATTAAGATAAGCGGCTATTAAAATACAGGACTCCACTCATGTCATCGCAATCAGCTTGTTCGCCGTTCGTGTGCCGCTGGCCCCGCCAGTGCCGCAGCAATTTGACGGCTCGCAAATTAGTTTTGCTTGCACTTCTTTTTATTTTCGGACTCTCAGTTCACTCTTCCGAAAACCTCGTCCTCAACGGCAATTTCGAATCCAACACCGAAGGCTGGTCCGCCCTCTGGACCCGCGACCCCGACACCGGCCGCGCCGAAATCGACAGCCAAACCAAACACGACGGCCAGCACGCGCTCAAAATCACCTACAGCGGCGCCAACGATTGGAGCTTCGCGCAAAACAAATCCATCACCGTCAACCCTGGCGACATCTTCGCTCTCAGCGCCTGGATCAAACACGACGACGCTGGCCAGTGCGGCGTGAGCGTCGTCACGCGCCAAACCGACGGTATCGTCGGCAATTGGACTTTCGCCAACACCGACGCAATTGCCGCTCCCGACTGGCAGCAAGTCCACCGCAAATTCGCCGTCCCCGACAACACAACCACCATCCAACTCCGCTTCACCGGCCACGGCAAAACTACCGCCTGGCTCGACGATGTCTCTCTCACAAAAGAAGGCAATGTCGCCGATCTCGAAAAAAATAACACCAGTAAAAACATTACGCTCGAAAACGCTTCGCTTCGCATCACCTTTGCGCAAGCGGGTTCGTTCAATGTCGAAGACAAACGCAACAACCGCACATGGAATCAACTGATCATCGGCCGCGACATCATTATTCGATCCGCCGCCGCCGAATCCCCAACCCACGCGCGCTTCGAACTGCTCGATCTTCAAAACGATCTGACGCTCAAAGCCGATTTTACGCTCGATGCCATCGCCCCCGAATTGCGCATCACGCTCGACTCCACCGGCCCGCTCGCGCACGACCTCGCCTACCCGCATCCGTTCGCCACCGAAAAATCAAACTGGCTCGTCGTCCCCATGAACGAAGGCATCCTCTATCCCGCCGACGACGCCACCATTCATCCCATGCGCCTGATCGCCTACGGCGGCCACGGCATCTCCATGCCCTGGTTCGGCGCCTTCGACCCAGCCACTGGCGCCGGTGAAATGACTATCCTCGAAACTCCGGACGACGCCTCCATCGACATCGCCCAGGCCCATAGCGCAGGCGTCTCGCCTGCACGTCTTCTTCACATCGCCCCGCTCTGGCAGCCCTCGCGCGGAAATTTCGCCTACACCCGCGCCCTCACCTGCATCTTCTTCGACCACGGCGGCTTCGTCGCCCAAGCCAAACGCTACCGCGACTACGCCCAAAAATCCGGCCTTTTCAAAACCCTCGCGCAAAAAAAATCCGAGAACCCCAACGTCGATTTGCTCGTCGGCGCCGCCAACATCTGGAATTGGGACATGAAAAAAATCGAGCTCTGCAAAGAACTTAAATCCGCCGGCGTCGAACGGGTGCTCTTCTCCGCCAGCGAAGACGCCACCGCCATCCCTGAAATCGAAAAGCTCGGCTATCTCGCGGGACGTTACGACATTTATCAAGACGTCTGGCCGCCCGACCAGCCCAAGTGGGCCAACCACGACGGCTGGCCCGACGATCTCGTGCTGCTGCCAAACGGCGATTGGATGCGCGGATGGGCGCATCACGAAACCAAACCTGACGGCACCAAAGTCGTCTTCGAAGGCGGCGTAATCTGCTCCGCCTGCCAACTGCCGCGCGCGAAAATCAAAATTCCCGAAGATCTCAAAGCGCATCCCTACACCGCGCGCTTCATCGACACCACCACCGCCTCGCCCTGGCGCGAATGCTACAACCCGCGCCACCCGCTCACGCGCTCCGACGATCGCAAAAACAAAATGGCGCTGCTCGATTTCGTTTCGAAAGATTGCCGCCTCGTCACCGGCACTGAAACCGGCATCGACCCGTCCGTCCCGTTCGTTCACTATTACGAAGGCATGTTGAGCCTTGGACCGTACCGCCTCCCCGATTCCGGCCGCAACATGCTGCGCAAAGAACCCGCCACGCCCGACGTCCTCAAATTCCAAACCGGCCATTATTACCGCGTGCCGCTCTGGGAATTGGTCTATCACGACTGCGTCTGCGCGCAGTGGTATTGGGGCGACTACAACAACAAATCGCCCGACGTCTGGCCGCGCCGCGACTTGATCAACATCCTTTACGCGACCGCGCCGATGTACATGTTCAACTCGAAAGAATGGTCCGCCGACAAAACGCGCATTGTCGAAAGCGCGAAAACCGTCTGCGCCGTCGCGCGCCGTTTCGGCTACGACGAACTGCGCTCGCACGAATTCCTCACGCCCGACCATTCCATCCAAAAAACCCAATGGGCAAGCGGCGTCAGCATCATCGTCAACTTCGGCGACAAACCCTTCACGCTCCCCAGCGGCGCCGAACTCAAACCGTTGAGTTTCACCATTGAGTAATACGGTCTTCCAGCCCGTGGTTACCCCGTGGTGCAGGCGTCCCGCATGCACATTCGTCTTGCGAAGCAAGACCCCGCCGTTGCCCTCCCCCCTCCGGTCCCCGTGGGAGAGGTCCCGCAGGGCGAGCGGGAAGCGTTGCCGCTGCCCCACTACCCTCCGACCTCTCTGACTCCTGACTCCTGACTCCTGACCCCTTTGCATTCCCGGAGACACGCGCTAAATTAATCCATCCACATTCATTCGGAGCACAAAAAATGTCCGGTGTCCTCTGGGAACCCATTTTCAAACAGCACGGCGCGATCTGGATTCACGACAACAATCCCAAGCGCCCGCACGCGCTGCTCACCAGCGGCCTGCATTCCAACGGCTTCGTCAACTGCAGCCTCGTCACGCAGGACGCCGCGCTCTTGCAGCAGATCGTCGCGCACGAAGCAGGTCTTGCGCCAATATTTACGGATACCCCCGCCTGGGTCGTCGGTTCCGCTTATGGCGCAGTGACGTTCGCCTACGCCATTGCGGTCCACCTCAAAGCGCAAGCGGGCTTCACCGAAAAAGACGGCGACGCGATGAAACTCGCGCGGTTCGAAATCAAGCCGGCCGAAAAAGTGCTCGTGGTCGAAGACACGATCTCCACCGGCGGCTCGACGCTGAAAACAATCGAAGGCATCCAAAAAGCCGGCGTGCCTGCGGAGAACATTCTGCCCTACATCGTCTGCCTGGTGAACCGCTCCGGCTCCCCGACGCTCAACGGCCGCGAACTGCGCGCGCTGATCACGCTCGACATTCAAAATTGGAAACCGGAAGAATGCCCGCTTTGCAAATCCGGCTCGCAAGTCGTGCGGCCGAAAGCGAATTGGGCGGCGCTGACGGCGAAATACGAATAATACATTTCACGCAAAGGCGCGAAGAATGACGCAAAGACCGCAAAGAAGACAATGGACGAATTTCAAATTGCCAAATGACAAGCTGTTGACGCCTTACATTAGTTCTATTCGCCCTATTCGGCCTATCTGTCCCATTGGCCCTATCCGTCCTATAGGCCCATTGAATTCTCTCTAAAAAATTCTTTGCGCCCTTTGCGAGACCTTTGCGCCTTTGCGTGAAAAATGGAAACCCCCGACCTAAATAACCGCCCCGCCCAAACCGGCGGCCACTTCCGCACGGTGCTGCTCGCGCTCTTCCTCCCCGGCTGGACGGTCCTCTGCGGCATCACCGCCACGCTCGCCGGCTGGCTGCGCAGCGGGCCGCTCTTTCGGCTGAGTTTGGGCGGATGGTCGCGCGGCATTCTCATTGTCGGCGGCGTGCGCGTCGAAGTCACACGCGCGCCGGGCCTTGAGCGGCAGCCGTGCGTCTTCGTCGCCAATCACCAAAGCGCGCTCGACATCCCCATCTTAAGCGTCGCGTGTTTGAAGACGCACGATGTCCGCTTCATGGCGAAAGAATCGCTCTTCAAAATTCCCTTCCTGGGCTGGGGCATCGCCGGCAACGGTTTCATTCCCATCCGCCGCGAGAGCGCGCGGCACGCGGCGAACACGTTCAAGGAAATCACCGCGAAAAACAGCGCCGCTTATTCGTACATCATCTTCCCCGAAGGCACGCGCAGCGACGACGGCCGCCCGAAAGAATTCAAGCGCGGCGCCATCGCCATGGTCCTGAAACTCAACCGCCCGCTGGTGCCCGTGACAATCGTGGACGCCTGCCGCGCCAATCCCAAAGGCCGCCTGCTCGTCCGCCCCGGCACCGTCCGCGTGATTTTCCACGCCCCCATCACGCCCGACTCCGCCGCGCTCGCCGCCGACGAGCGCGCCGTGCGCGATGAGATGACGAAGCGCTTGTACGAAGCAGTGGCGGCGGGGTTGCCGGAGGATCAGAAGCCGGCGGCGTGATCGCTTTGGCGCCTCACTTTTTCTTCCGCCCCGCCCGCCACGCAATCCACCTCTCGCACACGAACCACACCGCGAAAAGAATCGCTGCTGCGACGGCGAGGTCGATAGCGATTCCGGCATACGACCATTCGATCACCGGCCCTTGGGAAAGGTCAAGACCAAAACGGCAGTTTTCAATAGGACCAAAGCGTGGATTCTCCTGATAAGCCGCATGTGGCCAGCCAAAGTTCCTTGAGAGCCATCCTTTAGAACGGTTGTCGCCTGGCACCATAAAATCTTTAAACCACGGCGTCACATTCCCCCAAATAATCCACCCCGCCGCAAACATCAGCACCACCGCCGTGCTCAGATGCACTTGCAGCCACTTCATTTTGAATTTTGAATTCTTCATTTTGAATTGCGCCGTTACGACAGCACCACGCTCGCCACCGCGCTCCACGGCCCCGGCGCGCCGGTCGTGTTCACCCACCGCGCCAGATAATAAAACGTCTTCCCCGAATTCGCCGGGTCTTCAGTGAACGTGAAACTCGTCTTCGTCTGAATATTCAGCGGCGTCATGCCCGCGCTCGTCACCGGCGGCGTCCCGCCAATCTGCTCGAACAATTCGATTCCCTGATACCCCGCGGGCTTGGCGTGCGAGTGGCTGTCGGGCGCGGCCGAATCGTGGACCACGAAACGGATCGTGCCGTGCAGCGGGCTGGACACGTTCAAAATCGGCTCCGTCGCCGGCGGCGGATTGGGCGTGCGCGTCG
>DATGGK010000230.1:0-21678 GCA_035308565.1 Planctomycetota bacterium
CGCGGTCGTGGCCGTCGAGGCCGGGCTTGGCGATGAGAATGCGGTGGCGTCGATCGGGAATGGCGCTGTCCATGGACTCTCTTTACCACAGGCGCGCTAGTGTTTGAAATGAAAATAAATCGCCAGCAGCAGCGGCAACAACAGCGCGATGATCACGAGCCACCCGGCAATCAGATAAATCCGCGGAATCGTGCGGCCCGCTTTGCTGCCCTGCGCGAATTGCGGGCGCGCGAAAGTGCCGAGACCGTCGGTGTAATTGCCGCATTTGGGACAGCGCGGAGAATCGGCGTAAATCCATGCCCCGCAGTAGCTGCATTGGAGGTCGGCGGAGTGCGCGGCATCATCATCGTATTCGGACATCGTGAAACCTCACACCGCCGCCAATTTATGATATTCCCCGAACACTTTCCGGCACACGTCGGCCATTTCACCGAGTGTTGTGTTCGCGCGGGCGCAATTAACCAGCGCCTCCATAATGTTGCGCGCGCCAATCTGGTCCCGACAGGCGGCTTCCAGTTCGCGCAATGCCGCTTTGGCTTTCAGCGCGTTGCGGGTTGCGCGCGTGCGGGCGACGCGCGCGTTTTGCTGCTCTTCGAGTTTCGGGTCGATGAACAGAATTGGCGGCGATTGTTCCTCGCCGGTTTCATAGGCGTTTACGCCCACGATCAGGCGGCGCTTTTGCAGGATTTCGGTTTGATACACAAAACTCGAGCGCGCGATTTCTCTGCGAAAAAAACCGGAGTCGATGGCCGCGAACATGCCGCCGAGTTCGTCGATGCGCTTGAAATAATCGTAGCATTCGCGTTCGAGGCGATCGGTGAGCGCTTCGACATAGTAGCTTCCGCCCAGCGGATCGGCGACGGCGGTGACGCCGGATTCGTGCGCGATGATCTGCTGCGTGCGCAGCGCGATTTGCACGGCCTTCTCGGTCGGCAGCGCGAGCGCTTCGTCGAAGCTATTGGTGTGCAGGCTTTGCGTGCCGCCCAGCACGCCGGCGAGCGCCTCGATGGCGGTGCGGACGATGTTGTTCTCGGGCTGCTGCGCGGTGAGAGAGACGCCTGCGGTCTGCGCGTGCGTGCGAAGAAGAAGCGAGCGCGGATTTTTCGCGCCGCGCTTTTGCATTTCGCGCGCCCAGATACGGCGCGCAGCGCGGAACTTCGCAATCTCCTCGAAGAACTCGATGTGGACATCGAAGAAAAACGAAAGCCGCGGCGCGAAGTCGTCGATGTCGAGGCCTGCTTTCACTCCTTCATCGATGTAGCACAACCCGTCGGCCAGCGTGAAGGCGAGTTCCTGGCCGGCGGTCGAACCGGCTTCGCGGATGTGATAGCCGCTGATCGACACCGTGTTCCAATGCGGTGTGTGCTTCGCGGCGTACTTGAAAATGTCGGTGATGATGCGCATCGACGGGCGCGGCGGGACCAGCCACGAATTTTGCGCATGATACTCTTTGAGAATGTCGTTTTGAATTGTGCCGCGCAATTTGTCGAGTGGGATGCCGCGCCGTTCGGCCGCCGCAATGTAAAACGCAAAGAGCATCGCTGCCGGACCGTTGATGGTCATCGACGTGGAAACTTGATCGAGCGGAATGCCGGCGAAGAGCGTCTCCATGTCGTCGGTCGTGGAGATCGCGACGCCGCAGCGGCCGACTTCGCCTTTGCTGCGCGGGTGATCCGAATCGTGGCCCATCAGCGTCGGAAAATCGAACGCGACGCTCAAGCCGGTCTGTCCATGCGACAGCAAGTATTTGAAACGCGCGTTGGTTTCTTCCGCGGTGCCGAAGCCGGCGAACTGGCGCATCGTCCAAATTTTTCCGCGGTACATCGTCTCGTGAATTCCGCGCGTGCACGGAAACGCGCCGGGATCGCCGAGGTCGCGTGCGTAATCGAGATGGGCGCTGTCGGCGGGTGTGTAGAGGGGTTTGTTCTCGGCGCCGGAGATGGTGGTGTGCGTGGGCGAGTGCTGAGTGCTGAGTGCTGAGTGCTGAGGAGTGGAACCGGACGGCGCGGGGAGGGCCATTGAGTGGGGCCTCGTGACGGGTGCAGATTATATCACATCCGTCGCGCGGCAGAGTTTAAGATGGCGGAGAATTAATGTGCAGATCGTGGTTCCATTGACTGGAAGCAAACGTTTTAAGGCCGCAGGCGAAGTTAAATGCTCTGGCGGCCATCGTCGTAGACGAAAAAATTGACATACGGTTCGTGCCTTTCGAACGACTGCGACGCGTATAGCAGACACGCAAGAATATCTTCTCGCGTCAATTCAGGGTATTGGCTCATAATCTCGGCCGGCGTGGATTCATGCGCCAGCAGATTCAAAATAAACTGAACCGAAAGCCGCGTGCCGCTAATTACCGGATGTGGATTGAACGAAATCCGTTCCAGGAGTTCGAGGTCTGACATGGGACGCCTCCATTGTTACTTGTTCATTCTCTGAACTCATCCTATCTCCTTCAACACATTCGCCGCAATCACCAGTCGCTGAATCTCGCTCGTCCCCTCGTACAGCCGGCAAATGCGCACGTCGCGGTAATGGCGTTCGACGTCGTATTCCTTGACAAAACCGTAGCCGCCGTGCATCTGCAGCGCGCGGTCGCACGCGCGGAAGGCGGCTTCGCTGGCGAAAAGTTTGGCCATCGCGGCTTCCTTCGTGTAACGGCGCTGGGCGAGGTCTTTGAGTTTGGCGGCGCGCAGCATCAGCAGTTCGGCGGCGTCGAGTTCGGTGGCGCTGTCGGCGATCATCCATTGAATCGCCTGCAAATTCGCCAGCGGCGCGCCGAATTGCTCGCGCGTTTTCACGTGGCGGACGGCGGCTTCGAGCGCGGCGCGGCCGATGCCGAGCGCTTGCGCGGCGATGCCGATACGGCCGCCGTCGAGCGTTTCCAGCGCGACGGTGAAACCTTTGCCTATTGGGCCGAGCAGATTTTCTTTGGGCACCTGACATTGGTTCAGCACGATTTCAGTGGTGCTCGACGCATTGATGCCAAGCTTCTGTTCGGTTTTGCCGCGCGCGAAACCGGGGAAGGAAGGCTCGACGATGAATGCGCTGATGCCTTTGTGGCCGAGCGCTTTGTCGCTGGTGGCGTAGACGATGACCACGTCGGCGTAGCCGCCGTTGGTGACGAAAAGTTTTGTGCCGGTGAGTTCGTAATGCGAGCCGCAATCTTTGAACGTCGTGTTCAGGTTCGACGCATCGCTGCCCGAACCGGGTTCGGTGAGCGCGTAGGCGCCGAGCTTTTCGCCGCTTGCCAGCGGACGCAAGTATTTTTCTTTCTGTGCGTCGGTGCCGTGCTTCAAAATCGGATCGACGCAGAGACTGGTGTGAGCGCTTAAAATCACGCCGGTGCTCGCGCACGCTTTGCTGATTTCCTGCACGGCGAGGATGTAGGCGAGAGCGCTGCAGCCGGCGCCGCCGTAATTCTCCGGAACGTAAATTCCCATCAAGCCCAAGCCGCCCATTTCGCGCACGAGTTCAGAGGGAAAGCGGCTGGTTTGGTCGAGTTCGCGCGCGATGGGGCGGACGCGGGATTGCGCGAAATCGCGCGCGGTGTCGAGGACGGCTTGTTCGGATTCGGAGAGAGTGAAATCCATAGTTGCAAGCCCATTAGTTCGCCCCGTTGGGGCTTATGAGATTCCGCATGCCGCATACCCAGGGCTACGCGAGTACGCTTCGCCCTGCTCAGTAAATGGGACATAACGACTGGAAACTCAATGACTTAAAAATCATCCTAAAACACCGATTCCTGCCTAGCAATTTACATCCGTTTCGGATGAGCGGTACCCCGCTCGCTTTGACTGGGCTTTAAAAGTTCGCGCCGTTGGCGCTGACGGCAAATGCAATCACCTGACGCAGACCCACTGTTACAGACTGCGCCCTTTCAATCCCGCCGTTTCGATCAGCCCGCACATGATGTTCATGTTCTGCAGCGCTTGGCCGGCCGCGCCTTTCACCAAATTGTCGAGCGCCGACGTGATCACGAGCTGGCCGCTACGGTCGAGAACCGTTGCGGAAATGTCGCAATAGTTGCTGCGGACGACGTTGCCGATGGCCACATCTTCAGGCGCGTTAAGCACGCGCACGAACGGTGCGTTCTGTTCCGTGTAGAAACTCTTGAGGCATTCGAGCGCTTTGGCGGTGTTGAAGCCTTTCTTGGGCCGCGCGAAAATGGTGCTTAAGATTCCGCGGTCGAGCGGGACGAGATGCGGGACGAACGTCACGACGACGGGCTTTCCGGCGACGATCGAGAGTGTCTGTTCGATTTCGGGCGTGTGTTTATGCGCGCCGATGTTGTACGCGCGCATGTTGCCGTCGATGTCGGTGAAGAGATTGCTGAGCTTTTGGTTGAACTGCCGTCCCGCGCCGCTCAAGCCGGAATAGGCGTCCACGACGATGCTGTCGAGATCGATCACGCCGGCTTTGACGAACGGAATCAACGCAAGCAGTGCGCACGTGACATAGCAGCCTGGGTTGCCGACGAGGCGCGCGGATTTGATTTGATCCTTGTTGACTTCAGGCAATCCGTAGACGGTCTCCGGCAGCAAATCCTTGCAGGCGTGTGGTTCTTTGTACCACTTCTCGTAGACCGCCGGGTCTTTGAAGCGGAATTCGCCGCCGATGTCGATGACTTTCGCGCCGCCTTGCAGCAGGCCCGGCACGACGCCAAAGGTCTCGCTGCCCTTCTTCGCGGTAAAGACGATGTCGCTGGCTTTGGCGATTTCTTCGGGCATGGCGCTGACGGTGTCGAGATCGAGTTCGCCGCGCAAGGGCGGGAGCAAGTCGCCGATTTTCTTTCCTGCGGCATGGTCGGAGACGAGCATGGAGAGCTTGCACTGCGGGTGGCCGACCAGCGCGCGGATCAGGCATTCGCCGACCAGGCCGGTGGCGCCTACGATGGAGACTCGAATCATGACGACTCCGAAATTCAAAATTCAAAATTCAAAGTTCAAAATTCAAGCGTTCAACGTTGCCAACGCGCAACGACGAACGCATAGTTTATGATTAACGGAATGAGCGCGGGTTCAAGTTCGTTTTTGTTGAGAATGGAGGCGTGTTCCTATCCGGCATTTTGCGAGTGCAAAGCACTCAGATCCGCATCCTTGATCTTCTCAGTCGTCCAGTCCACTTTCGGCGCGTCGCCCCACATCGTTTCGAGCGAATAGTATTCGCGCAGTTCGGGCGAGAAGACGTGGACCACGCAATCGGCGTAATCGAGGAGGACCCAACTGCCGCCTTCGTTGCCTTCCTGGCCGATTTTGTGTGTGCCGAGGTGTTTCAAGTCGCGCTTGATGGATTCGATGACGGCGCGGACCTGCGAGCGCGAGAAAGCCGTCGCGATGACGAAATAATCGGTCACGTCGGTGAGGCCGCGCATGTCGTAAATCACGATGTCTTGGGCTTTTTTGTCTTCCGCAGTCCGGGCGGAGAAGATGGCGATGTCCCGTCCGTTCATCAAAGGTCCTCAAAAAACGTTACAAGATAAAGGTTACAAGTTACAGGTTGCAAACCTGCCACGCTGAGGCGCCAAACGATATCCGCTTGAATCAAAAAAACAAATGGAGCGGCATGGATTTTAAATGAACGTGCTTGAGATTGAGCGTTAGTTCTTTTCCGGCTCTTTCTTCTTCTCCGGCTTCGGCGCGTTGGCCGCGAAGATGGAGGCGACTTCCCAAACCTTCACGCTCTTGTCGTCGCTGCCGGTGGCGATCCATTTGGAATCCGGCGAAAACGCCACGCAATTGCATGCGCCGGCGTGCGGCGTGAACGAAACCAGCAGCTTGCGTGCGACGGCGTCCCAAAGTTTGAGGTCCAGATCTTCGAGGCCCGAGCACGCGGACGCCAGCAGTTTATCGTCGGCGGCGAAGGCGACGCTTTTGACGCGCAGGCCGTCTTTGTGGCCGTCCATCATGCCGGCGAGAGTCAGCGTGGTCGCGTCGAGGATAAGAATTTTCCCGTCGCCTGTGGAGGCCGCGATGATCTTGCCCGTGCGTGTGCCGGCAAGCGCTTGAATCGGCGCTTCGTTGTTGTCACGCTTGTATTCGGTCTTCTTCGTGGCGTCCGCCGTGTCCCATCCGCAGATGGTGCCTTTGCTGTCGGCGGAGACGAGCATCTTTCCGTCGGCCACGTAGCGAATGGCGTTGATCGAACATTTGTGGCCGTCTTTCATCGCGGGCAGTTCGGCGCCCGTGGCCAGTTCCCACGTCTTGACGATGCTGCCCACCGCCGCGGATATTTTCTTTCCGTCGGGCGAAAAGATCGGCGATTGAATGTTGTCGTCCTGAATGAAAAGCTTCTTTTTCTTGGCCGCCAAATCCCAGATCATCAACCCATCGTTGAAGGTTTCGTCCTGTCCTTGAAATGCGAGCAGCGAGCCGTCGTTTGAAAATGAGGCGCCCACGCCGCCGTCCATTGGCTCAGCAGGCGCTTTGGAGCTTTCCCATTCCCACAAAACGATTTTCACGCCGGTGCATACGGCAATCCATTTGCCATCTGGCGAGAAGACCACCGAACGCACGTCGCCCGGCAGGTTCGGCAGCGTGGCACGTTCCTTGGGCGCCTGGCCGGCGCGGCAGAATGCCGCCAGACTTAGCAGCGCCAGCACCGGCGTCAATCGCTTTGCGTTCATGTCGTACCTACGCTTTCTGGTCCCATTGAATGTCGGGACAATTCTTTTTCAAATTTTCAAACCGCGCCATGACAAACAGCAGATCGCTCAAGCGATTCAAATAAACCAGCACCTGCGCGCCGACCGGCTCGCCGCGCTTCAAACTTAGCACGCAGCGCTCGGCACGGCGGCAAACACAACGAGCCACGTGAAGCTGCGCCGAACCCATCGAGCCGCCGGGAAGAATGAAATTCTCCAGCGGACCCAGCGATTCCTGAAGTTTGTCGATCCACTCTTCAAGCCGTTTGACGTGTGCTTCGCCGATCTGCGGGATTTTATATTTTTTCTTGTCTTCTTCCAGCACGCATAGGTCGCTGCCGGCGTCGAAGAGATCGTTTTGAATGCGCGCGCACATCGCGGACAATTCATTATCGAGGCCCGCGGCGACAGCCACGCCCAAGGCGCTGTTGAGTTCGTCCACGGTGCCGTAGGCTTCGATGCGCGCGCTATCCTTTTGCACGCGCTGGCCGCCACCCAATCCGGTGCTGCCGTCGTCGCCGGTGCGGGTATAGATTTTGGTCAGACGATAGCGCGACACGCTTCACGCCTCGATTCCTTGCCCCACGCGCGAGCACGCCGCCCGCTAGCTGATTCGGCCTATAATATAGTTTTCGTCATTTTCCGGCGTGAAATTTCTAAAATATGCAATGCAAGACTGGACTACAGGAGGGGCGGCACTCTTGCCGCCCAAGCCTTCGGCGGCAAGAGTGCCGCCGCTCCATAATCAAAACTCGAATCCGCGGCTGACCTTCTTCTTTTGTTCCGCTGAAACTTGCGTGGGCATCATCCCCGGCGCCAAATTCGGTGCGCCGGTTTTACTGCCTAGCGTGGCGAAGACGTTGCGGTTCTGTGGGGCGAGCGCTTGACCCGTCGGGTTGGTCGTTTCGTCCGCGGACGTGCCGCGCTTGATGCCGCGCATGAGCAGCATCAAATCGTCTGGCGCGGTGCTATTCATGCGGGCTTCCTCTTCCGTGATCAGGCCTTTCATCCAAAGGTTGTACAGCGCTTGATTGAAGGTCTGCATGTGGTAGTGCGAACCTTCCTGAATCGCTTTTTCCAGGTCGCGCGTCGCGCCTTCTTCGATGAGCTGCCGAATGTACGACGTGTTGAGCATGATTTCGATCGCGGCGACGCGCCCCTGGCCGTCGGCGCGTTTGATCAGGCGCTGGCTGATCACGCCGCGCAGCAGCAGGCCGAGCTGCAAGCGCACCTGCTTGGCTTCGGGACCTTCGAAGCTGTCGAGGATGCGGTCGAGCGATTGCTTGGCGTCGTTGGTGTGCAGGGTCGAGAAGACGAGATGCCCCGTTTCCGACGCGGTGATGGCGAAACGGATGGTTTCGGCGTCGCGCATTTCGCCCATCAGAATCACGTCGGGGTCCTGGCGCAGCGCGGCGCGCAGGGCACGATGAAGTTCGTGTGTGTCGATGCCCAATTCGCGCTGATTGATGGTGCTGCGCGCGTCGGTATAGACGAATTCGATCGGGTCTTCGATGGTGACGATGTGAAGCTGATACTTCTGGTTGATGTGCTCGATCATCGCGGCGAGCGTGGTCGATTTTCCGGAGCCAGTCGGGCCGGTCATGACGACGAGGCCATTTTGATGGTTACAAAGTTCTTTCAGAACTTCGGGCAAGCCCATTTGTTCGATGGTGGGAACTTCGAGCGGAACATAGCGCAGAACGGCGCCGATTTCGCCGCGCTGAATGAAGGCGTTGACACGGTAGCGGCCCACGCCCGGAATTTCATAGGAGAAGTCGGCTTCCATTTCCTGCATGAAGATGCGCGAGCGTTCCGGACCCATGAGGTGGGTCATGGTGAATTTCATTTCTTCGGGCGTGATCACGGAATGCTGATTCTGCCCCACCAGATCGCCGGCGATGCGAAACAACGGCGGGCGCCCGGTCTTGATGTGAAGATCGGAGCCGGCATTGTCTTTTAGTTCGACGAGCAAAGAATCCAAATCCATGAAATACTCCAGTTCAATCGGAGCGCCGGCTTCCAGCCGGCTGGAAGCCGGCGCTCCAACGGCGCAAAATCATTCGTTAATCACCGCGGCCGCCGCTTCCACACCCGCGCCCGCGCTGATGCGGCAGCCTTGCTTCTTCAAAATGCCTCCAAGCGCGCTTAAGAGTAGCAGCACGTGGTTGGGGCGCGCGCCTTCACCCATTAGACCCACGCGCCAGGCCTTACCCTTCAACTCTCCGAGCCCGCCGCCAATTTCCAGATTGTGCTGGTCGAGCAGCGTCTTGCGCGTGAGCGCGTCGTCGGCGCCGCCGGGGACCAAAACCGTGGTGACCGTCGGGCACCGTTCGGCGGGATTTTGGACGAAGAGTTTCAAGCCCATCGCTTCGACGCCGGCGTAGAGCGCTTTGGCCATGTGCGCGTGGCGGGCGACGCGGGCGGTGAGTCCTTCTTCGACGATGGCGCGTAATCCCTCGTGCATGGCGTAGGTCATGTTGATCGGGCCGGTGTGGTGATAGACACGCTTTTCGTTCCAGTAATCGCGCACGAGCGTCATGTCGAGGTACCACGATTGGATTTTGGTTTTGCGCTTGGCGATGGCTTCTTCGGCGCGCTTGTTGAAGGTGATCGGCGCAAGGCCCGGCGGCACGCCGAGGCATTTCTGCGAGCCGGAATAGACCACGTCGATGTCCCAGGCGTCGGTCTGGAAATCGGTGCCGGCGAGACTGGCGACAGTATCGACCACCAGCAGCGCGCCGTGCGTGTGGCAGATTTTCGCGATGGCGGAAAGATGCGTTTGCATCACGCCCGTCGAAGTTTCGCCATGCACCAGCGCCACGACTTTCGCCGGCTTTTCGCTGAGCGCATGTTCAATCTCCGCGGGTTGTGTGGCGCGCCCCCACGGCACTTTGATTTCGCGTACACTCGCCCCGCAGCGCCGCGCGATCTCCGGCATGCGCCCGCTGAAGACGCCGCCGTTGCAGACAATCAAGTCGTCGCCGCTTTCAAGCAAATTCGCCAGCGCCGTCTCCATGCCCGACATGCCGGTGCCGGAAATCACCAGCGTCAACTCGTTCTTCGTCACGAAAACTTCGCGCAGCATGGCCTGCACGGCGTCCATGGTTTTGAAATAAGTCGGGTCCATGTGCCCAACGGTGGGCATCATCAGCGCGCGCATCACGCGCGGCGGCACGTTGCTGGGTCCGGGACCCATGAGGATGCGGGCGGGGGGATCGAGTTCGGGCATGAGGCTGGCTCTCCTTTGATGAGTGAGTTCGCGGCTATTTCAGCACAAGAGGGTGGGGCGTCAAACGGCTTCTTGTGCGTCGGTTACGAACAACTGTCCAAATCAGCGCCACAGAAAGAATGAGCATGATCCAGAATTCGGGCATGGTCAACGCGCCGAGCCATTTGGTGGGCATCGTTTGACGCCATAGCGTATAGCTGTCCCCCGATGTGTTGCGAATATGGGACAAAAACTCGTTCGATGCCGGGCGGAACAGGATTTCGACCAATCCGTCGCCCAATTGTTCGCGCCACCGAAAGCGAGGAATGGCGCCAAGGCTTTGATCCGCCGCACAATCGAACAAATGGATCACGCTTGACTTTTCATCCTTCGAAAATGCCAATCGCGAATCGCTCGGTCGATTCCAGCATCGTTTGTATCCCTCGGCGTCGAAATCATAAACCGTCTCGCCCGTGCGAAGACTGGTAACTCTCAGCGGTTCCCTGCATGGAATCAAGTCGTCACTGAAACGGCAGTGTGAATCGTTCACGGCCTGCAACACCCGATCGTTTGAACCATCCGCGTTAAACAGATGGTACTTGTATTTCCCATCACGATAGAGAACTTTGTCGTTGTCCGATGAGATTGACTCGAATTCCATGTTGACCTTTATCGTCTTGAGGCGTTCGCCGGTTTTTGCGTCGTGCACGCCCTGTTGGCGAAAATTCCCACGAGTCTCCGGAATGATCAGCAGCGCCTCGTCCGAAGAAAACGAGACTGGGCCAAGGCTGAACTGAGTGGTGAACAACGCCCGCTTCGAGCCGTCAAATCCGTACGCGCGCACCGCATTGATAATTCCCGGACCCCAATCGTACTCCGGAATGAAAAAACAATCGTGGCATTGCGCTTGTTGCTCGGAAAACTCGACCGGCCGGCGCTTCCATTGACCGAGAAATTGCAAATCCGGAACTCTTAACAAGGCCGACTCGCCCGACCTGTTCGAAACCAGCGCCGCAGAGCCGTTCGGCGCGAGCGCGCTAATAAATTGATCGTTGGCCGGACGCGAGCGTTGCAGCAGTTCAATTCCCCGACGCACGTCCCACAAGAAAGACCGGTCCGCGTTTACAAAGTACAGGCTGCCATCGCGCGAGAAGCCCTCGTTCGTAATATAGTCCTTCCAGAAAAACTTGAAAGGCCCCGGCAACGGCGTGCCATCCGCATCAAAGAAGGTCACGGTGTTTTCCACGCGATGCGCGTCTCCGGCGGATTCGCCAGTCTCAGCACAAAAACAACTGCCATCGAGCGCGTATTCAAATTTGAAATTAGTTCCCGGTATCTTACCGCTCGCGAAGGGCTGCCATTGTTCCCAATTCCACCAGAACGTCGCGGCGGCGGCGATCAAAAGGACGACAAGCACTAGTGTCGCGAGGGAAAAGCGCACGCGCATGAAAACACATTCCGTAGGAAATAACGATTCGCTTTAGATTGAACCCCATCGGCGCAACAATTGCAACGACAGTCCGGTGGAGAGACACCTCCAATGGCTGTGCTCACTGTATCGCGTCCCAACCACCTCACCGCCGCGCCGTTCGTGCCGCAGACACGCTCGCTGGCGCAACTGCGCGAAGCGGCGAAGAACTGTGAAGGCTGCGAGCTTTTTCGGCACGCGACACAGACTGTGATTGGCGAGGGGCCGAAACATGCGCGGATAGTCTTTGTCGGTGAGCAGCCTGGCGATCAGGAAGACAAGGCGGGGAAGCCGTTTGTGGGGCCGGCGGGGCGGTTGCTGGATAAGGCGCTGCTCGCTGCGGGGGTGACGCGGGAGGATGTGTATGTGACCAACGCGGTCAAGCATTTCAAATTCACGCTGCGCGGGAAGAAGCGCTTGCATTCCAAACCCAGTGCGCGCGAAGTGACGGCGTGCAAGCCGTGGCTTGTGGCGGAACTGCTGGCGATCAAACCGGCGCTGGTGGTGTGCCTGGGCGCGACCGCGGCTCAGGCGATGATGGGTTCCTATTTCAAATTGCTGCGCGATCGCGGTCGCGTGCTGACGGCGCCGACGGGCGAGCGATGTCTTTCGACGTATCACCCTTCCGCGATTTTGCGCGCAATGGCGTTCGATGGTTCGGAGAAGATGTGGGACGATTTTGTCGCGGATGTAAAAATCGCGGCGGAGTGGGTGAAAACGAGTTCGTAGTCCCGCCTTTAGGCGGCATTCGGCAACCGAGCGTTTTACCGCCTGAAGGCGGGACTACGAACGATCACCGTTCTTCCGAGGCGAAATCCTCGGCAAACTCCAGCGTCTCGTCCGGATGCCGCACGATTAATTGGCCGTGCTCTTTCTTGGCGAGGCGGCGGCCCAGATCGAGCGCGTGTTCTTTGTTGTCGAACGAACCGAAGATGGTGACGTCCTTTTCACCGCTGACGCGCCAATGGCCGTTGATTTCATCGACGAAAACCTGGTGGACGGGTCTGGTGGTCATGAGTTTGCTCCCTTTTGCTGGCCGTGCGCATCATTTTTGTATAACGAACGAAGTTCATCCTTGGCCTGTTCCAAACGAGCGCGAGTGGGCTTGGAAAGTTTTCGTCCCGCGCGATTGATGTAAAAATTGAGCATGGACATCGCGGAGCGAAACGCGCTGCTTTTGCCCCGCGTGCTTCGTTCAGCGGAGCGCAGTAGGGATAGTGCAATGTGCCTGGGCACGTCGTGCGAGAAGACGCCGCGCTCCAACACGAGCGCATGGCTGGTTTCGGTGACGCGCTGCGACCATCGTTTTGGTTTCGTATGCGTCGTCATTATCCCGAACGCTCCTTTGCCTCTCCGAATCTCTCGCAACTAGCGTGCGACGCTTCGCTAATGGGCGAAGTCTGAAATTCGGCGTGCGAAGTCTGCCGACGTGCAGGCGAATCCGCCGTAGATTCGGTGCAATTCGGACTGATTTAGCTGCGATAGCAAGAAGCGCGGCGCGGCATGATCGTTGCGCACTTGACTGCATTGCGCGGCATAAATAGCGCGCGTTTCGAGGAATGCGATCATGCCGATTAATTTAACAAGTCCAGCGTTTGAAACGAATGCGCCGATTCCGAAAAAATTCACCGGCGAAGGTGAAAACATGTCGCCGCCGCTCGAATGGAGCGGCGTGCCGAAAGGCGCGAAGCAATTGGCGCTGATTTGCGAAGACCCAGACGCGCCGGTGCGTGAGCCGTTTGTGCATTGGGTGATGTACGGCATTCCGGCCGACGTGACGGAACTTCCGGAAGATGTCAAAGCGCATCAAGTGCCCGGCGCGGTGCAAGGCCGCAACAGTTTCGACTGTATGGGCTACAGCGGGCCGATGCCGCCGCGAGGGCATGGGCCGCACCATTACCATTTCCGGTTGTATGCGCTTGACCGAACGCTCGATTTGCCGAGCGGTTTGGACAAAGCGAAATTGCTGGCCGCGATGAAGCGGCTGATCATTGAGGAAAGCGAGTTGGTCGGAACGTACGAGCGGCAGAAAGAGGCGGTGCGTAGAGTACGAGAATTGCAGGTGGTGGGGAGTCACGCGCCCGGGGATGTTGAATGAGTGCCGCGAGCTGGATTTAACCGCGCGTTTCTCACGCTCATTTCCGCGCCGCGCGGCAGCGGATCAGCCATTCGCAGAAAAGCCACGTCGCCGTGAGAATCGTCGCGCACGTCAATACATCGACGGCAATAAATACAGGAATACAACTATACCGATTAGGAACAAATGTGACGTCTGACCGCCCATGGTACTTTTCCATGTCCTGCCAAGCATCGACGGCTGGTAATGGAAAGCCGTAGATGCGCCGTCGATAATGCATGTATTCCAGTTCGCGCCCCTGCGGAAAATGTTCATAAAATCCATAGCACGAGATGTTCGCCCACATCAGCCCGCCCGCGACAAACATCAGCACAATGGCTGTGGAGAGATGAATCTGAAAGCGCGCGTGGCGCGGAGGCTCCGCATGTGTCGTCATGGTTTCCAAATTGTCACGGATTGCGATGCGATAATGTTCTTGTCGCGAGTCGCCAAGGGCAATCGGAGGACTTTTGCCGTGCCGGTGATGATGCGGTCGCCGGGATCGTTCGGGAGCGCGTCGGGAAGGCTGCGGAGAGAAATGATCGTTTCGATCTCGATGGGAAGTACGGACACGACGCGTGGATCGGTTGCGGCGGAAATCCAATCTTCGAATGGCCGATCAAGTGTGATGCGTTTCCTGCGTTCGAGCAGTTCGGCTTCCCAAACGGATATAATGGAGATTGCCAAAAGGCGTTTTGAAGCGAGCGAATCCAATGCCTGCCGCTCCCCAAGTGTCAGGCGGGCATTTCCCAACAGCCACCAAATCCAGAAATGCGTGTCCAACAATATCATTTGGAAAACGGCTCCCAAATTGGATCGTGCGGCGGCGGCTCATCGTACTCCCATGGCGATTCTTCCGGAACGATCTCTGCCGTGCCGGAACCGCGCAAGGCTTCCCAAGGCTTGACACCTTGCGGCAACTCTGCCGGCTCCAGATTTTTCTCTAGTGTGCGGGCAACGAACTCTTTGAGCGTAACGCCTTCGCGCGCAGCCTTTAGAGTGGCGCGCTGCAATACATCGTCGGGAAGGTCCAGTGTCGTGACCATAAATGCAGTATCACACGCCAACGAGATTTGTCAATCCTTCCGCCTAAAGGCGGGACTACGAGCGTCCCAGCGCTCGCAGCAAATCATTGACGTAAATCCCGCTGGCGTGGCCGTCGCTGAAGACCAGATTTTGGCCGTAGCGGCCCACGGGTCGGGTTTCGACGACTTTGATGTCTTGCGGGACGTCGGAGTCGCGCAGCGTTCGCACGCCGGTCATTTCGTCGCGGCAGCCGGCGCAGGGGCAAGCGAGGCGCAGTTCGCGCGCGTTGTAGGCGAGGATCGCGCCGTCGTCCCAGACGATCTTGGGCGGCGTCTGGTCGTGCAGGTGCATTTCTTTCGGGCGGTTCTTGACCATGCTTTCGTTGTAATTCACGATGGAGATTTGCGCGGCGAGGTTCTTGGCGACGATTTCGAACGCGCGCGCGCCGGGACTGTTCGGGTCGAGCGCGACGAGCGGCTTGCCGGCATCGCCGGCTTCGACCATGCGCGGGTCCAGCGGGATGGTGCCGAGTTCCGCGACGGCCATTTCGCGCGCGGCTGCTTCGCCGCCGCCTTTTTTGAAGATGTTGTGGACGGTGTTGCAGTTGGGGCAGACGAAGCCGGACATGTTTTCGATGATGCCCAAAATCGGCACGTTGACTTGCTGGAACATGCGCAGGCCTTTGCGGGCGATGCGCAGCGCGACGTCCTGCGGCGTGGTGACGATCACGGCGCCGTTGAGCGGGGCGGATTGCGTGAGCGTGAGTTGCACGTCGCCGGTGCCGGGCGGTAGGTCCATTAAGAGATAATCGAGATCGCCCCAATCGACGGCGCCGAGGAACTGCTGGAGAATGCGGCTGACGATCGGCCCGCGCCAGATGCCGGGCTGGTCGTTGTCGCCCATCAACATGCCCACGGACATCACTTTCACGCCGTAGGCTTCCGGCGGGATGGCTTTGCCTTCCGGCGAAACGCGCGGGCGTTCGGTGATGCCGAGCATGCCGGGAATGCTTGGACCGTAGACATCGGCGTCGAGGATGCCGACGCGCGCGCCCATCGCAGTCAGCGAAAGCGCAAGATTCGTCGTCGCCGTCGATTTTCCAACGCCGCCTTTTCCCGACGCAATCGCAATCACGTTCTTGACGCCTTTGAGCATGTCCGCCGAACCCACGGGGCGTCCGCGCGTCTGCGCCGTCATTTTAACTTCAACGTGCGATACGTTTGGCAACGCTTGGACGACATCGTGCGCCTGCCGCTTCAAATCTTCTTTGACCGGGCACGCCGGCGTGGTTAGTTCCACGTCGAAGGCGACGTTGCCGTCGCAGATTTTGACGTTCTTGACGAAGCCGAGCGAGACGATGTCGCGGTTGAGGTCCGGGTCTTTGACGACTTTGAGCGCGTTGAGGATTTGGTCTTCGGTGACTAAGGGCATTTGGCGGCTCCGGGGGCAGTGCGAGAGTATGAGAGTGCGAGAGTGGAGGGTTGAGAGTCATTTTCTCTCCATTCTCAACTCCCACACTCTCATACTAACACGCTACGCCGGATTTTGAATTCGAGAATTGCGTGCACACGTGCACGGCGTGAACTGCGGCGGCGGAGCGAATCGGGTTCAGACGGATGAGAATCCGTGCCGATTAATCAGGCGAACTTTTAACAAGGGGGACGATCATGCCGAAAGTTTCGTACAAGGCGTCGGTGAAGGACGCGATCATCAAGGCCGCTGCGGATGCGCGCGAGGCGGGCAAAAGCTGGAAGGATGCATTTGAAGCCGCGAAGAAAGCTGGCTACCAAGGCAGCGTCAAAAGTATCGCGAAATTGCTTCAAGCAATGCCGCGCAACGAGACGGCAGGTTCCCAACGTGCTCCCAAAACGCGAAAAACGCGCATCGCCATCAAGGCCCAATCGTGGCGCAATTCGCCGATCAACACTTGTCCGGTAACCGCTGCGTCAGCCAACAGCGCCGCGCATTTGGATTCGAGTTTGAACACGGCTGTGCAATTGGGCGTGTCGCGCGAACCGCGTTTGAACGCGCCCGCCGACGCGATTTCGGAATTGAGCAACAAGCTACCCGTGCTGCGCGACGGAACAAAGTACGCGCGGCCGATTTCACTTTTTGACGGGCCGTTTCACGATTCGCGCGCCGGGGAGATCGTCGCGTGGGCGCGAATTCTGGACAAGGAAGAAGCACTGTGCGTGGTGAATTCGCACGACCAATATTCGCGCGGCGCGGATATCGTCGTCGATAGCACGCTCAATCCGCCGGGCAGCATGTTGACCGTGATCCTCAACACCGCGCAAAATCTCGATCCGCAATTCAGCGGCACGCACCCAGTTGGATCGCAGATTCCTGTCGAGCGACGCTGGGACGGGACGGCGTTCGTGGCGATTCGCGATGTCGGACCGGCTGCGTCGCTGGTGCTAACGAACCGTCCGGCAATGGTGTGCGTGTGAGAGCGGCGGCGCACAAAAGCATTCACAATTCTGAGATTAATTGTCATTTTCTGTTTGATAGCGAAAAAATACCGACTATGCTGTGTGTTCAAGGAAGCTCCAAACCCAAAATCGGCCACTGTGGACGATGTGTGGCCGAGCTTAGGAGAAGTGAAGGAGTTCAGTAGATGGCGACAGGCAAAGTGAAGTGGTTCAACGATCAAAAGGGGTTTGGATTCATTACCCCGGATGAAGGTGGCAAGGATATGTTCTGCCACCACAGCGAAATTCAAGCGGATGGCTACCGCTCGCTGTCGGAAGGTCAAGCCGTGGAGTTTGAGCCGATTCAGGACGCAAAAGGTCCGAAGGCCACGAAGGTTCGCCCGATTAACAAGTAAGGCACCCTCTCAAAATCGAAAGTCCAAAGGGCGCCCGCGAGGGCGCCTTTTTTCATTTGCGGACGATTGGGACGCCAATTAAGGTTTAATCGAAAACAGTTCAAGAGCCCAACAGCGACGCAGAATCGAAAATATGAGCCGCAATCCGCTATTATTGTATTTGAACGTAAGCACGGTTGCGCTGAGTGCATTTGTGTTTTTGCTCAGCGCATTCGCATGGCCCAAAATCTGGTTCATCATCTTTGTGTACGTTATTTTCACGTTTCTTCCGCCCATTTTGATTCTCCGATGGCTGTTGGTGAAACAAATAACCGTTTGTCCGGTTTGCAGGAACATTGTGCCAGAAGGTTTTAAGCCGGTGGATCAAAGATTCGCCCCATTGTTCTATAAATGCGATGGGTGTGGAACTCGATTTCATTTTTTTCGACCTCGCTTGCGAACGCTTCTGTTGTCGGCGTTGGCCGCAGTCGGATTAATAATGGCAAATCTCGTTGGCGCGGGGGGGCACGGATTTCCATTTCGTTTTACGCGAGGTCTAAAAGATTATTCGTATTTGTACGCGATCCTCTTGGATCTGTTGTTCGGAATATTTGTTTTAGCGTGCGTAATGATCGGATTGGAGCGGCGCGCGGCGCGTCGGTCCAAAACACCCGCGTAACGATCGAAAGAGTGCTTGTTATGGGACTGCCCTATGCTTGAATCAATCACGCGCGATCAATTCGCTCAACGCCTCAATACAAAATTTCGCCTCACGCGTGAGGGCGCGGAGGCGATTGAGCTCGAGTTGATTTCAGTGAGCGAATTAAAAGTTTTGCGCAGCGGCAAGAAATCGTTCGAGAATTTCTCGCTGATGTTTTGCGGGCCGAAGGAATCGCTGCTGCCGCAGAAATCCTACGCGTTCCAGCACGACGCGCTGGGCGCCTTCGATTTGTTTATTGTGCCATTGGGTGTGGATGAGACGGGCGTGCAGTATCAGGCGGTGTTCAATCGGATGGCGGGGTGAGTGTAGGAGCGGCGGCCCTCCTGCCGCCGTGCGTCGTCTTAGGGCGGCAAAAGTGCCGCCCCTCCTATTTATACGCGGAACAGCGCCGCAAGTTTTTCGCGCGCGTCGCCCTGTCGCCGGTGCTGCTCGGAGCGAGGGGACATTTTTCGCGTGGTCGTCTGTTCGCCGCGAGCCACCTTCAGCTTGAAGTACTGACACGCATTCTTGCCCAGCCGGTCGAAGACGAAATCCGCCTTCGGTTCGCGGCATTTCTTCTGACTGTATTCATCGTAAAACGCGCAGTTGGCGCAACTGTGCAGCCAGGACGAACACTGCTCGCACACCGCATCGAACGGAAGCGGACCCTCCACTCCCTGCGTGATGCTCTTTCCACATTTGTAACAAGATGCCATGGGACCCTGCCTCTCTCACTTTCTCTCAGCGGCTCGGAATGCCGGACTTTTGCCGCCCGCGCGTCCGCCGCCTGCTGAACAATAGGCGCTTCGCTTAATCAGAATTCGATTGGTTTCGGAGAAGTTCCGATAATGTCATCGGCATTTGACCGAATCGAGTTGAAGCAAACCTTAAAAAATCTTGCCGTAATCAAACCATGCCGCGCCGTTCCGCATCCGCGGAGCGACTGCCTATTTCGCATGAAAATCAAAACAGGGGGCTGAAAATAATACGCTCAACAGCGGACTTGCGAACGTCACCGCGTTTCATCAATCTCGACGAATTTAGGGGATAGCCGCGTTAAGCAAGTACACTGTACCGGCTGTTCCGAAGTCGTCAAGGTCGTTTGCAGAGTTTTCGTCGAGGGGCGGGCAAGGATCAGGGTTCGGAGTTGCCGCCTTAGCGTGTCTGCAACCCGGAACCCGTCACCACTGTCCCTTTAACCGTTGAGTCTGATTGTCAGTCACTCACACGAAACCAGCGGCCTCTGTATGAGTAACGTTTTATATTCAGCAATATGACGGCCAAAGATCCAGAATACTGCGCAAAAATCAGCGGAAATAATTGCATCTCACGATTTCGAAGCAATCAGCGGGGGAAGTCCGTCCGCACAAGGTGCCTCTCCAAGAGGCCTAGTCTTCCAGCGCTTGTGAATCCACAGCCACTGCTCTGGGTACTCTCGAATCGAGCGTTCAACTGCGGCATTGATGCGCGTCAACACGCGGCGCGAGTCGGCTTTCTGATCGCCAGTTTGAGCGTGTTCGATCACGTCCCAGACGCGCAGCACATGATGGATGCCGTCTGGCTTTCGGTTTAACGTTGCAACTATAATGGGCGTGCCCGTAATGACATGTAAATCAGCCGGCGACGCAACCGTGGATGCCAGCGAGCCGAAAAATGGCACGAACATTCCGGCCACGCCACCGTTCTGGTCCACGGACATGGTGACGATGTCGCCCTTGTCCAGCATCTTCTTCAGCTTCCAAAGCACCTTCCATTTCTCGATAATGACGTTCCCCGATTTTTGGCGATGCTCCATGATAAAATCGTTGAGCAGCGGATTGTCCAGCGGGCGGGCGACGGACTTCAGCGGATAGCCCATTAATGCCACACTGTAACCACACAGTTCCCAATTCCCATGATGCGCGGGCACGCACAGCAGACCCCTTTTTTTCGCCAATATTTCATCAAACTGCCGCAATTCGGACAAATCGCATAATTCAGTGACATTCTGCGGCGTCAACCGTGTCATTCTGGCAAACTCGACTACCGTTAATCCGACGTGTTCAAAATATTTTGTGCACAATGCTTCCTTCTCGGCGCGCGTTTTTTCATTGCGGAATGCAATGTCCATGTTCGCTAATACGCGTCGCCGGTAATAGCCGCTGCAGCGCCAAGCCATTCGGCCTACTGCACGGCCTAAGCTGCGCGCGACGGGCGCCGGAAGAATGTTGAGGACCCGCACAATCAGCCGCGCGAGCGCTGCGACCACGCGGTCGATCACGATGCTGCGTTCTTTGCGTTTTGGCGCGGCGGAGTACATGGGTTGACAGTGTTATAAGGCATTCGCAGCGAAGTGCCAATCGTGCGGATCAATTCTGCAAGTGCGCGCGCAGCGTTTTTCGGCTAAAAGATGTGCCGGAATTCGCAGGACGGCTCTTCGAGCCGTCGAAATTCGGAGGTCGGACGTTTGAATCTGGACTCATCCCTCACCCGCATCGCGGTCCCCAGCAAAGGCCGCTTGCAGGAACCCAGCGAAGCGCTGCTCAAAGCCGCCGGCATCAAATACCGCAAGCGCGACCGCTCGCTCTTTTCAAACGTTGACGGCCTCAAAGCCGCGATTCTGTTCGTGCGCCCTGACGACATTCCGCTCCTGGTCGCCGAAGGTGCCGCGGATTTGGGCCTCGTCGGCTTGGACCTTGTCAGCGAACACAATTGCGAAGCTCGCGTCAATCGGCGGCTTGAACTCGGTTATGGATTCTGCCGTCTCGCCGTCGCCACGCGCAGCGCCGGCGGCGCGAAAACGGTCGAAGCGCTCAAAGGACAAAAAATCGCCGCCTCGATGATTCATTCCGCGCGCGAATTCTTCCGCCGCAAAGCCATCGAAGTCAATCTGCTTGAAGTTACCGGCTCCGTCGAAATCATGGTCGCGCTGGGCCTCGCCGACGCCATCGTCGATCTGGTCGAGTCCGGCGACACGCTGCGCGACAACGGGCTTGAGGTGATCGAAACCGTCGCGCAATCGCAAGCCGTCTTGATCCAAACGCCAAAGCCGCGCGACGCGAAGCTCTGCGACCTGATCGTGCGCCGCCTGCAAGGCGTGCTGACCGCGCAGCAATATTCGCTGCTCGAATACAACATCCCGCGCGCAAAACTCGCCGAAGCCGAAGTGCTCACCCCCGGCTACAACTCGCCCACGATCAGCCCCTGCGAAGACCCGGCGTGGGTCGCGGTGAAAGTGATGGTCCCGCGCAAACAGTCGATCGAGATCATGGACAAACTCGAAGCGCTCGGCGCGTCGGCGATTCTGGAAACGCAGATTTCGAATTGCAGGCTGTGAAGCGCGCTCAATCCGCTTCGCGCTTTAATCCCTTCTCAATCATCCCCAGCCACGCCGGTATCCGCGCCACCGTCGCGCGCGCTCTCTCCTTTTCCGCGTCAGGCAATTTCGCCCATTCCACCAGCAGCGGATGAATTTTTCGGTGCGGGTCTTTCTTCCCATCCGCTGTTTCTCCCAAACGAAATCCCGCCAGCACCCGCGATGCGCGCCAGCGCCGGTGTTCCATTTGCGCAAGCAATTCGAGCTCGTCTTTGGTGAATTGGAAATCGGCCGCGGCTTTCTGAGTGGCGACGATTTCGCACCCAATCGCGCGCATCTTCACCGGCACATGATCGGCGGCCTGGCGGTTGAAATTGCGCGCCTCATCGTCCAGTTCATGCCAGCGCGGCGCGGGATGC